>NZ_CP120374.1:1328492-1992739 GCF_029892065.1 Sinorhizobium garamanticum
TGTCCTCTGCCGAGACATGCGTGAAATGGTCGTAGGGGAATGCCGGATAGAGATGGCTGCCCTTCCGATCGACGCCTTCGTTCATGGCACGCTGGAACGCCTCTTCACTCCAGCCGCCAATGCCGGTCTCACGATCGGGCGTGATGTTGGTGGAGTAAATCGTCCCAAATGGCGTCGGTAGGGCAAGGCCGCCGGAGAATGCCGGCTTTCCAGGGACGGTGTGGCAGGCAATGCAATTGCCAAGCGCCGCCAGTTGCGCTCCCTTCGCGACAAGTTCCGGAGCAAACGTCGCCTCTGCCGCCGCGGCGTCCTCGGGAATTTCGGAACGCCACGCCAGAAAAAAGAACGCACCTGCGGCCAGAACTATGGCCGCCACGCAAACGATCACCACCCGCAAGGCCCACATCGCAGATCTCCGCCGACGGTTGGAAACGCTGCACCTGCCGATCAGTTCCCCGATGGTGAAATGACGTCTGCGTGAACTCTACTGGATGTTTCTCTTTAAATCGTAGACGAATTGAGGACAAAAAATGCAGCAATTCAAAGTACTACAGCGTCCTTTGCGCGTCTGACTCATAGTACACGACGGCAGCATACTGCGGCTCGTCGGTTGCGGTAGGCAAGACTCTCCTTCGCTCTTCACATGAGGAGCGTGGGGTAGCCGTGCACGGCCCAACTGACTTGATGAGGACGAAAAACTATCTGCCGAACCACTACGCCGTGTGCTGGCGCCTGGTTAGTCGCGGCGCTGCGGGGCCACAAATGCCAACCCGCGACTGAACGCGCGGAGATTCAGTGGAGGGGCGCCTGGGACGCCCCTCCACGCGCGATCACGATCGCCGTCCTGCTTAAGAGGGCACCTCAAAGCCGAAGATCCCAAAGGGAAAATCTGGCTTCCAGGAGCCCGGGCTCACCGTCCGGAAGGCCGATATCGCGGCGCATGCGATCCGACAGATGGGAGACCTGGTTCGCCGTCTGACGATGTCTCCAGGCAGCCAGGATCAACGCACGCGCGGTCTTCCAGACGCCGAATTTCCGGTACAGGTCATCGGTCGTTGCGGCGAGGGTATCAACAACTAAAAATTGTGCTTCACGCATGATTTTTCCGTCCCGGCACGACAACGCGGCCAGGTCCTCTCGAAGGTCAAATGGACGTGCGGATGCGGACGCGGAAATGCGAACAATCGCTCCGTCAGCCGGTCACGTCAGGTCAAATGGGAAAGCGCCAAACGGCAGGAATCCGGGGCTTAGAGACCCTGGAAGCAAAATCGGCTCGAGCAAGATGTGCGATGCATCGTCGTGCTGCCAGCCGTCCCGCCAGAGAGGCGCATAATCACGAGAACAGGATTCATTTCACGCCTCCTCTGATTTGAATTGCGAGATGAAGTAACCATACACGAGACCGACCGATCTGCAAAGGCACAATTTCGGATTGCAGAAATCACCTCGATGCCGTTGCAGGAATGCAACACTTTTCAAGAGCATCTTCTTCGCCGCGCCGGCGAGCCAATCTTCCGGGTCCGGCGCGATCGCTTGTCTCGATCACGCGACGTCGGCCGCCCAGCCGATTCTCATTGCCGGAGCGCTGCCGATCCGCAGAGAAATCATCCGTGATCAGCGTCCTTCGCAAGAAGCGCGTCGATTTCCCCTACGGTCGCTTCCGGTAGCGGTCCCTTCTCCAGCGCCCCCAGATTTTCACGCACCTGCGCCTCCGTTTTGAAGCCGGGTATCGGAAAGGTGTTGGGCGAACGGGCAAGGATCCAGCCGAGCGCGCCTTGCGCCAGGGTCCTGCCTCCGCTCTGGAGCAATTCCCGCACCCGCGCGAGGCGGAGAAGATAGTCGGCACGCGGCCGGCCGTCCTCGAAGAACCGCACCCAGCTATGGCCGGCGGCGCGCACGTCGCTTGAGGGCAGCTGCGTTTGCGGACCAAACTTGCCGGTCAGGAACCCCATCGCGAGCGGCGATCGATTGAGGCTGGCGAGATTGTTGCCCTCGCACATCGTCAGCATCGCCGGCCCATCCGTGAAGACGTTCAGTTCCTGCTGAACCGCGACGAAATGCGGGAATTTCAGCATGCGCTTCGCCGCGGCGGCGTTGTCCGTGCTCCAGCCCCAGAAACGGATGGCACCTTTCTCCGCCAGCTTTTCAAGCGTCTCGCCGGCCGCATCCGCCTGATCGTCCGGAATCTCGCCGACATGGATTTGATAAAGATCGATATAGTCGGTCGCCAAACGCGCAAGCGAAGCCGGGCAGGCACGTTCGATGTAGGCGGGGCTGACATCCGTGCTGACGAGCGCGCGTGCGGCGCGATCATAGGTGTATCCGAACTTGGTCGCGATGATTGCGTCACCCCGTCGCCCCATCAGCGCTCGGCCGATGACCTCCTCGCTGTGCCCGGTTCCATAGGCATCGGCCGTGTCGATCAGCGACGCGCCCATCTCGAGCCCGAGATGAATGGCGCGGATCGACTGTTCGTCGTCAATCTCTCCCCAGCCGTCCGGCTTGCCGTTGAGGGTGAAATGGCCCCCGATCGCCCAGCAGCCTAACCCGATGGGTGCGGCCGACAGGCTGGAGCGGCCCAATGGCCTGCGGCTGACGGCAGAGATGTCGCTGGCGAGCATGGCATTTCCTTTCCAATCGTGGAGCAATGCTGGCGACTATGCCACTGGTCGCGCGGCGATCAGAAGCTTCGATTCCGCAGGAGGTTTTTCAGCAATGAAAAACGGCGCCGCAACGCGGCCAAGGTGATCACTCACGGCGCGGCCGCTCGAAGCAGCTGGGAGTATCGCGGCGCGGAACCGCCGGTTCGATCTATCCCGCCTTCAGTGCCAGGCGTTTGCCGGTCGCGATCAGGCGTGCCGCCGCATAGGTCTGGGTGACGATCTCCGGAACGAGGTCGATGTCGGGGAGGCTACCCACGCCGAGCGGCCCGATCGCAAAGAGGTTCGGCGTGCGGCCGCCGTTGCCGAGCACCTCTCCAGTGGGGCTGACGGCAATGCCGAGTTCGAGCTCGTCCGGCATGGCCAACCCGCCGGCAAATAGGCTTTGAAACAGCGGGGCCTGCAGGTCCGGCGCCGAGCAGCGGCAGTCGATCACCTGATCGGCCCGCAGCACTTCCTCCGCCGGCTGACCGGACCAGCGGACCATCAGTCCCTCCGGCACGCGCCGCCCGGCCCATCCGCGGCGAAGCACGGTCCGCCGTTCGGCAAGCTCCTGCTGGAGACGCGCGTGCACGGCCGCCGGCAGGCGGTTTCTGTGGCTGTCGTAAATGGCGCGCAGATGCCGGTTGAACTGGCGCTTCTCCCGCGCGGGAAGTGCCTGCCAGAGCGAACGGGCGCGGCGGCGAAGCCCGTTCATTGCCGATTGCCAGCTCTGCCCCTTGGCCTCGGCATCCGCGCAGGCCTTGCGGACGAACCGGACGATCTCCCGGAGGGACGACGGCATCGGGTCGACCGGGAAGCTCGGCGCCGCCGACAGGCGCGTATGCGTCTGCGGCAGGAAACCATGTCGCGACAGCAGCGTGACCGTGCCTGCATAACCGCTGTCGCGCATCTGGAACAACTGGTCCACGACGCGAATGCCGCTGCCGAGCAGGACCGCGTGGCGCGGATCGACGAGCCGGCGGGCTCTGACGACCGGCCGCTCCTCATCGGGAACCTCGACGTTGCGCGCCCTGACGCCGAAGCCCGTCGCGAGCACGACGACATCGCTTTCGTCGGTTCCGCCATCGTGAACGAGGGTGAAGCGGCCTGTGGCGAGCTTGCGCAGCGCGCGGACCGGCTCATGGGAAAACTTTACCGTGATATCGGAACGGCGGGCAAGCGCCTCGGAGAAACGCTGATGGACATAATCGCTGAAAATGCCCTTGGGCACGAAAATCTGCTGGAAACCGGGGATCGCCGCCGGCACCGCCGCACGGAATTCGCCGTTGGTGCAAAGCCAGTCGTTGAAGTCGTCCGGCTGCCCGGCGGCAACCGACAGATCGCGCACGCGGCTGTTGAGGATCTCCATGCTCTGCGCCGAAGACAGGGCCTGGCCACCGCTGATCGACGGGTGAGGATCGTACATGGTCAAGTGGAAGGTGACCCGGATCGACTTCATGAGGGCGATCGCCATCATGATGCCCGAAAATCCACGCCCGATGATGGCAATCTCGGGCTTCGACGACTGGTCGGCCGCCGCGGACGGCTTCGCTGCAAACAATCCGTGCACAGTCATGTGAGCTCCTTTGCGCCCCGGCCGCAGCCGGACCAGTCATGGGCAACCCCTACGCAGGACCTTGAGACACACAAATAGCTGCCGTTTGAATTTTCAGGGATGTCTCGACTAGATGCCGCACGCCTGCCGGGGAATCTCCGCTCCTTGGCTGGCCTGGCACTTTTGGCTCTTGGCAATCGTTATACGGCATAGTCTATCAAGTTAGTATTTTATGACAAAGGGGCCGATCATCAAGCATTTTGTTCAACCGCTCGTCTCCGGCGGCTGCCGCCGGAGGACGCGGCGCGCTCTTTCCGATTGAAATCAAACCACGATTCCCCACGTCAGCGGTGCACCACTCGACGCCAGCCACCACGCGATCATACGTCCTTTCATGCAACCGGGCCGATATTCGACTAATGAAAGAATACGGTTCATGCTTCATACTATGAAAAGGGATCGACGCCGCGCGAAGCAAAGAAAATCCAATATCCACAAATTCTATAGAACAAGCTTCCTTACCAGATATAAGATGGTCGTTCAGTGATACCGGTCGATGTGTGAGAGGGTCGCGGAAAGTGAGACGAGGCTTCCGCCGTCAGCGAAGTTCTTGGGATCGATCGCGATGGTCCTGGATTGATGCGATCCAGGGCCTATTTGCGATCCACGGAGGATCGATATGGGAACCATCTCGCAGTTCGCCGAGAAGACGAGACCGCCCGCGCAGCGCATCGAGAGCGAGGAAGAGGCCTTGTCGGTTGCAAGAGAGCTGGCAAGCCGGTTTGCCGAACGTGCCAGCGAACGCGACCTGGAGCGCGTTCTTCCCTATGAGGAAGTCGATCAGCTTGCGCAATCCGGCCTGCTGGCGATCAGCGTTCCATCCGACCATGATGGGATCGATGTTTCGAACGCCGTGCTTGCCGAGGTTGCAGCGATCCTTTCCGAGGCCGACAGTTCGATCGGCCAGATCCCCCAGAACCATTTTTATGTCCTGGAGGCGCTCCGTCACGATGGGACCGAGGAGCAGAAGAAGTTCTTTTTCGGCCGCGCGCTTGCCGGCGACCGGTTCGGCAACGCGCGTGCCGAAATCGGGACGGAGACCGTCGGTCATTACAACACGCGCCTTAGCGAAGATGGTGCCGGTTATCGCATAAACGGCCGCAAATATTATTCGACCGGTGTTCTCTTTGCCGATTGGATCGCAATTTTCGCGCTCGATCCCGCCGACCAGCTCACAATGTCCTTCGTCCCGCGCGGCACCGAAGGTGTTGAGATCATCGACGACTGGGACAGTTTTGGGCAACGCGTCACCGGCAGTGGCACAATCGTTTTGCAGGACGTCTATGTGAACGCCGGATCCGTCGTCAGGAACCATCGCGGCTTCGAACGACCCGACACCATCGATTCCGTCGGCCAGGTCATACATGCCGGCGTTGACCTCGGCATCGCACGCGCGGCCTTCCGGGAGACCGTCGACTTCGTCCGCAACAGGGCGCAGCCCTGGATCGATAGCGGCGTTGAAAAGGCGTCGGAGGATCCGCTGACGATCGCCCGTATCGGCGAGATCGCCGTGCGCCTGGAAGCGGCCACGGCGGTCGTCGAACATGCGGGGAAAAAGGTCGACGTCGCCCAAGTCGATCCGACCGAGCAACACGCGACCGAAGCGAGCCTCGCCGTCGCTACCGCCAAGGTACTGACGACCGAGGTCGCGCTTGACGCCAGCAACACGCTCTTCGAGCTTGCCGGTACCGCCTCGACGAAGGTCGCGCTCAATCTCGACCGCTATTGGCGCAATGCGCGCACCCACACGCTGCACGATCCGGTGCGGTGGAAATATCACGTCGTCGGCAACTACCACCTCAACGACGTCAAGCCGCCGCGAAGTGGCTCGCTTTGATATTGATCGGTAAGGAAAAAATCCTATAGAGCGGTGACCCGCAAATGGCCTTACAGCGCCGTGCGTCCTTAAGGACGCACGAAGGACGCTGTAACTCTTTGAATCTACGTATCGTGCTTTCCGAAAATCGGGTCCGATTTTCGGGCCGATGCGCTAGCTGGCTTCGCTGCGAAGCGGCGCCAGCGTCTCTTCCTTCTCACGCTCTTCCTTCTCAGCCTCTTTCTTCTCAGCGGCGGCGAACTGTTCGAGCGTCATGTTGTCGAGGATGCCCGCCATTGCATCGCGCACGACGACCATCGAACGCCGCACATGACAGGTTTCCGGATCACGACAGTCGTCGCAGGCTTCGAAGGCCGTGCGGCTGGCGCAGCGGATCGGCGCGAGCGGGCCGTCGAGGGTACGGATCACCTGGCCGACGCGGATTTCGGTCGCTGGACGCGCCAGCGAATAACCGCCCCCGGGACCCTTCTTGGAGCGAAGGAACCCGGCGTTCCGGAGTTCCAGCATGATTGTGTCGAGGAATTTCTTCGGCAAATTGTTACGAACGGCGATATCGGTGATAAACGCCGTTTCCCCCGGCTGAAGCTGGGCAAGGTCAACCATTGCCTTCAGACCGTATTTTCCTTTTTTTGTCAGCATGAGGCATCGCCTTCGAGAAAGACTTTTGCTGCTGCATGTTTCGTAACCGATTAAGGAAACATGCTGCAATTCAAAGTACTGCAAGCGTCCTTTGCGCGTCTGAAAAGACGCGCGGCGCCGTAGCGGCCGCCCAGCGCGCCGCGCGTCGCGCCGGCTCATACGTTCACTGGGCATCTTAGATATATGTTATATAGATCAACCACATTGCGGCGGCAAGAAATCAATTCAGTTCCCAGATAGATTTACTGGGAAGCGGGCCTTCGGCCGTGCCGCCGGAGATGGAATTCCGGCCGGATGCGCCTTCGAATAACACCGGCGACCACAACTCGTCGGGGCGGAACAGGAGGCAGGCGCGCCCCGTCCCGCGCTTGAGGGGAGATCGTTCTAGCCCCGGCCAAGGCCATCGACGAGCGGATCCGCTCCTTCAGGCAAGATACTGCTCGCCATGGGTCATTGAGCAAATGTGAACTCGTCCCCGCAGCGACGAAACTCAATCGCTGCTGCGGCAGCAATGCGTCATCCTCCGGGAAGCCGGACGGGCGCATCCTTGCGGCTTTTCGGTTGCGTCAGGCGGCCTGGATGGAATCGTCGACGATAACGACCGGGCGGCCCAGAGAACATGCCTCGACGCGGGCTTCGACGCGATAGACGGATTTCAGCATCTCGGTCGTGATCACGTCCGGCGTCGGGCCGCTGGCGACCACCGATCCGTTGCTGATCACGATGGTGTCTTCGCAATAGCGAAGCGCGTGATTGAGGTCGTGCAAGGCGATCAGCACCGCCATCCCGGATTGCGCCGACAACCGCTTCATGAAGCCGAGCACCTCGATCTGGCGGAAGAGATCGAGCGCCGACGTCGGCTCGTCCATCAGCAGGACTTCCGGCTTGCGGACCAGCGCCTGCGCGATCGAGACGAGCTGGCGCTGACCGCCGGAAAGCTCGCCTAGACCGCGGAACGCCAGGTCATCGATCCTGAGCGCCGCGAGCACCCGGTCGATTTCCGCAAGCTCTTCATCCTTGACCTTCCAGCCGGAGCCCTGCTTGGCCGAGAGCAGCACCGACTCGTAGACGGTCAGCACCGCATTCGCTCCGGTATCCTGCGGCATGTAACAGATCGCTTCCGGCCCCTTGGCGGTGTCGGAGAGCTGGACGAGGCCAGGGCCGGCTGCGAGCCCGGCGATGCGCTTGAAGAGCGTCGACTTACCGGCGGCATTCGGACCGATCACGGCGGTCAGTCCGCCACCTCGCAACATGCCCGTATTGACGTCGGACAGCACCACGCGCCGACCGTAGGTCGCGCCAACCTTTTCCAGCGTCAGGGCTACCATGACCGTCTCCTGTTGGTGAAAATCAGCACGAAGAAGAAAGGAACGCCGACAAGTGCCGTGATGATGCCGATCGGCAGCACCGCACCGGGGATGAGCATCTTGCTGACGACGGACGTCACCGAGAGCAGAAGCGCACCGCAAAGAACGGAAGCCGGCAGGAAGAAACGCTGGTCCTCGCCGACCAGCATGCGGGCAATATGCGGCCCCACGAGACCGACGAAGCCGATGGTGCCGACGAAGGAGACGGGGATTGCCGCAAGCAGGCTGACCGTCAGCATGGTTTCGAGCCGCAGGCGGCGGACATTGATGCCGAAGCTTGCCGCCTTGTCATCGCCAAGTCTCAGCGCCGTCAGCGCCCAGGCGTGGCGCGCGAAGAGCGGCACGGCGACGACAAGCACGGCGCCGGTGATCCAGACCTTCGGCCAGGTCGCCTTGGTGAGGCTCCCCATGGTCCAGAACACGACGGCGGCGAGCGCCTGCTCTGACGCCAGATATTCAAGCAGCGACAGAGCCGCGTTGAAGGTGAAGACGAGGGCGATGCCGATGAGCACGATCGTCTCGACGGTCACGCCGCGCATGGTCGAGGCAAAATGGATGAAGAGTGCCGCCACCATCGCCATCAGGAAGGCATTGATCGGCACCATGTAGTGAACCGCGACGGGAAAGATCGTCACGCCGGCGACGAGGCCAAGCGCCGCGCCGAAACCGGCGGCAGCGGAAATGCCGAGCGTGAAGGGGCTCGCCAGCGGGTTGGCCAGGATCGTCTGCATCTGCGCGCCCGCCACCGAGAGCGACGCACCGACGGTGACAGCCATCAGCGCGATCGGCATGCGGATGTCCCAGATCACGACGCGGAGCTGGTCGCCGACCGTCTCCGGCGAGAACAGGGCCGCGAGCACGTCGGTGAGCGGATAGTTGGCAGGCCCGAGCGCCATGTCGACCGCGACCGATACAAAGAGCGCCGTGACGAGACCGGAGATCAGCAGCAACCGGCGTAGCACGAGGGCGCGGTAACGCCCGCGCCCCTCGACACCGGAGAATTCCCCCACCGCCGCAACCATCATTCACCCCCTTGCGGAAGCGACACGAAATAGCCCGGCCGATAGGCGACCGGCAGGAATTTCTCGTGGAACTCGCGGAACGTCCGGTCCGGATCGATGTCGGCGAAGAGCTCCGGATGGAACCACTTGGCAAATTGCTGGATCGGCACGAACTCGTAAGGTGCACCGTAGAACTGGTGCCAGACGGCATGCACCCTGCCCTCTTTCACCGCCTTGAGGGTGGTAAAGCCCGGGCGCTGCATCAGCGCTGTCAGCCGTTCCCGGGCCGCGGCCGGATCCGCGCCGCGGCCGACATTGACGAACTGGTTGATGTCGGACTCGGCCGCCCAGTTGCTGCCGGTCACGATCACATGGTCCGGATCGGCGATGACGAGTTGTTCGGGGTAGAGATCAACGAAGGTTGTCGTGGTGACATCCGAGCCGATATTGTGGCCCCCCGCCTTTTCCACCATCTCGCCGAAATTGGCAGGCCCGAAGGTCCTGCAGCAGGCGGTTTCACCGGTGATACCGGGCGAGCGTTCGATGAAGACCTTCGGGCGCTCAATCGCGCCGGCTGCCGCCAGGCGGTCGGTCACCAGCGCGATCTGGGCCTGACGCCACGCGATGAATTCCTTCGCGCGTTCCTTCGCGCCAAAAAGCTCGCCGAGAATTTCGACGGATTTTACGCTGTTCTTCGCCGGATCGACGCGGAAGTCGAGAAAGACGACGGCGATGCCGGCGGCGGCCGCCTTTTCGATGAAGCCGGATTCCTCGACCGCCTGCTGCGCCTCGAGATTCAGCGTCAGCACATCCGGCTTCAGCGCGATCGCCGCTTCCAGGCTGAAATCGCCGCTCGGGATGTAGCCAAACAGCGGCAGGTCCGCGATCGCTGGAAAGCGCTCCCGATAGGCCGTGTAGGAATCCGGATCCTTTTTGATCAGGTCATCGCGCCAGCCGACGATCGTGTCGAAGACGTGCTCGCCCTTCAGCGCCGCCGCCACATGAATCTGCCGCGCCTCGCCAAGCAGCACCCGCTTGGCCGGGAGGTCGAGCTCGACCCGGCGACCGGTGACATCGGTGATTTCGGCGGCCATGGCCGGTGCAGCGATGAGCGCCGCCACGGCGACCAGCGCCGGGAAAAGTCTCTTGAACAGCGACATATGCAAATGCAAACCTCTTGATGGCAGCGCCGGGGAGTCTCCCTTTCCTCCGGCGCCCGAACCGTTATTGACCGACATTCAGCGAGACGAAGTAGCCACTCTTGTAGGGAAGCGGCAGGAAGCGCTCATGCAGCTCCTTGAACGTCGCCTCGGGATCGAGATCCTGGAACAGGTCCGGATGCAGCCACTTGGCGATCTGCTGGATGGCGACGAACTGATAGGGGTTGTTGTAGAACTGGTGCCAGATGGCATGGACGTTGCCGTCGTTGACGGCTTTGACGCCGGTGAAGGCCGGACGCTTGGTCAGGTTCTCAAGCTTTCGGCGTGCTTCCGTCTCGTCGGCACCGTAGCCGACACCGACCCAGGCGCCGCCGGGCACGTAACCCTGCCAGTTGCCGCCGGTGATGATAATCTGATCCGGGTTCGCGGCGATGACCTGCTCCGGATTGACCGTACCGAACGTGCCGGGGATGATGTCCTTCGCGATGTTCAAGCCGCCGGCGAGTTCGACCATCTTGCCGAAGTTCTCATTGCCGAAGGACATGCAGCAATCGTCGGAATAACCGCCGGCGCGTTCGACGAAGACGAGCGGCTTTTTCGCGTCAGCCTTGGCGAGGACGTCGGTCACCTTGGCGATGTTGTCGGCGCGGAACTTGATGAACTCCTCGGCCTTCTCCTCCTTGCCGATGAGCTTGCCCATGATGCGCATGCTCGGTTCGGTGTTTTCCATCGGCTTCTCGCGGAAATCGACGTAGACGAGCGGAATGCCGACCTTGCCGAGCTTTTCGATGTAACCGGCTTCCTCCGTCGCCGTCTTGGCGTCGACATTCATCAGGATGACATCCGGCTTCAGCGCCACGGCCTGCTCGATGTCGAAGGTTCCGTCCTTCATGCCGCCGAAAGCCGGCAGCTTGGCAATGTCGGGATATTTGGCGAGATAGGCGGCATAGCTTTCCGGGTCGGCCTTGGCCAGGTCGTCGCGCCAGCCGACGACGCGCTTGAAAGGCTCTTCCCGGTCGAGCGCGGCGAGGAAATAGATCTGGCGCCCTTCGCCGAGAATCACGTGCTCGACCGGCACCTCGACGTCGACGTCACGGCCCGTGACGTCTTTGATCTTGACCGTCTCAGCCAACGCCGGTGCTGAAAAAAGCACGCAAAAACCCATGGCGGCGGTGGCCAGCCTGTTGAAAAGCCTCATTGTTCTTCGCTCCGCTATAAAATTTGGGCGATCTAATATTTCATGACTTTATCAGTCAACATATATCTTTTAGAACGCTTCCAAACACGATGCATGTCGCCCGAAAGTGTGCAGCGGTTTAGGGACAACGACATGCACGAGAACAAGTAGATAAGGCGCGTCGCATGCTTGTGACGCGCTTTAGCGGACGAGGTCGATATGAGCGATGTGGCAGAGCAGCGGAACTATAATCTTCGCGACGAAATCAAGACCTACTGGTCGGAGCGCGCGGCAACCTTCGACCTTTCACCCGGGCACGAAATTTTCTCCGAGGAAGAGCGCGCGGCGTGGCACCGGCTGATCCGACACCATCTCGGCGAGAGCGAAGGCCGCATGGCGCTGGATCTCGCGAGCGGCACCGGCGTCGTCTCGCACCTGCTCGACGATCTCGGCTTCCGGGTGACCGGCCTCGACTGGGCCGAACCCATGCTCGAGCGGGCACGCAACAAGGCACGCGATCGTCGGCGCAAGATTTCGTTCCGCATGGGCGACGCCGAAAATACGATGGAGCCGGACGAGCACTACGACGCGGTCGTCACCCGGCATCTGGTCTGGACGCTGGTCAACCCGACCGCCGCCTTTGCGGAATGGCTGCGGGTTCTGAAACCAGGCGGCAGGCTGCTGATCGTCGACGGCGACTTCGTCAACACGAATGCGCTGGAGCGGCT
Organism: Sinorhizobium garamanticum; assembly: GCF_029892065.1. Taxonomy (NCBI): domain Bacteria; kingdom Pseudomonadati; phylum Pseudomonadota; class Alphaproteobacteria; order Hyphomicrobiales; family Rhizobiaceae; genus Sinorhizobium; species Sinorhizobium garamanticum. Next base: position 1,340,659 of record NZ_CP120374.1, read on the forward strand.
GTTCTCAAAGCTTAGCGGCTGGGGCCAGCGCGCCGGGCTGCTCAAGGCGGACATACCATCCGGCTCGCGCGAGATGATGGAGACCCACAGGAGTATCCTCTCCCGCGTCCACTTCTCGCAAGGTGCGCGCGCCGAGGAGGTGGCCGAACTCTTGCACAAGGCGGGATTCGTCGACGTCGAGATCGATACCGATCTCGACGAAATCCATCGGACGCAGGCGAAGAACTGGAATGTCTTCAAGGCGCTCGCGCGCAAAAGCCAGCACCGCTACGCGATCCGGGCGCGCAAGCCGTCGAGCTGAAGGAGGAGTGCCTTTCTGGCTGCTGCCTGATTCCTTAAATCGGAATCGATTTAACGCGCGGCGCGGCCTGAGATCCGCTCCACGCCGCTATCTGAAGCCTGGCCGACGGACCACTCGGCCAGACCCCTACTGCTTGAGTCGCAAGAGGGCCTTCCGCGCCTCCTCAGCCAGGGCGTGGTCCGGGTGGCGGCGAATGAAGCGTTCATAGGCCTCGACCGTGTTCTTCGCCTTCACCCGCTCGAACTCGGACCTGACGGCCACCTCAGGATCCGGAGGTTCCTGCATCTCTACCCCGTCTGTTTTTGTCGCGCCTTGAACAGTGGTCGAAAGGCCCATCACCAGCATGGCGAAGCCCATCGATTTCAATAATCCGCGCATGGCCACAAAAATGTCTCCAATTTTAACGATCCGCTTATGAGAATCGTATCTCGCGGCGGCTATTGTCCCGGACGCGAGCTTCCAGGCGCTAAACGCCGTCACGTCAAGATCGGAAATTTGCATGAGCGGAACGGGCAAATCCATCAAAATTGTGAAGCCAACCGGGAACAGCCTGATTGATGGGGTGCTCTCGAGTGTGGTCTGGAACGGCGTGATCACCTATGCCTTTCCCACAGCCGCCGGCAGCTATAGCTACAGCGGGGAAAAGAACAGCGGCTTCGGCGCCGTATCGGCCGCCCAGCGAAACGCCGCGCTCTTCGCCATGGAGCAATCCTTCGGTTCCGCCGCCAATGACGGCTTCTCGGTCGAAGGTTTCACCAACGCCAGCTTCGCGCTCGGCAGCGCCAACACCGCGACAGTCCGATTCGCGCAGTCGAGCCTGCCGGACACGGCCTACGCCTATTACCCGGGTACCTATGCCGAGGCCGGCGACGTCTGGTTCGGCACCGCCTATGCCGGCACCGTCCACGACTACCGGACGCCCGTCGCCGGAAACTACGCCTGGCATACGCTGCTGCACGAGTTTGGGCATGCACTCGGCCTGTCGCACGGGCATGACGCCGACGATTTCGGGGCGCTGCCTGCGCAATACAATTCGATCGAATTTTCGGTCATGACCTACAGCGGCTTCATTGGCTCCGGCAATACCTATGCGTACGAGCGCTTCGGCGCTCCGCAAACCTTCATGATGGCGGACATCGCCGCGCTGCAGGAGATGTACGGCGCCGACTTCACGACCAACAGCGGCAACACGGTCTACAAATGGACACCGGGCAGTGGCGCCACGCTGGTCAACGGCGCGACAGCCATCGCCCCGGGCGCCAACCGGATCTTCGCGACCGTCTGGGATGGCGGCGGCAATGATACTTACGATCTCTCGGCCTACAAAACCGGGCTCAAGATCGACTTGCGCCCCGGCCACGCCTCGACCTTCAGTGCCGATCAGCTTGCCTATCTCGGCGGCGGCCCGAACGACGGCTTTGCGCGCGGCAATATCTTCAATGCCCTGCTTTACCATGGCGACACGCGCTCGCTGATCGAAAACGTGTTTGGCGGGGCCGGTAGCGATTCGATTGTCGGCAACCAGGCCGCCAATACGCTGCGCGGCTACGCTGGTAACGACGCGCTGAACGGCGACCGCGGCAACGACTTGCTCGACGGCGGCCTCGGCAATGACAGCCTGTATGGCGGCGCCGGAGCGGACAGGCTCGTCGGCGGGGCGGGAGCCGATAGGTTTCTCTTCAAGTCGCTCGCGGAAACGACCGTCACCACCACCGGCCGTGACACGATCTACGATTTCGTCGCCTCGCAATCGGACAGGATCGATCTTTCAGCGATCGACGCCAACACGGCGGCGACGGGGAACCAGGCATTTGTCTTCGTCGGAACAGCCGCTTTTTCCGGCGGCAAAGGCGAGCTGCGCTACGACCGCGCGGCGTCCGACACCTACATTTATGGCGACGTCAATGGTGACAGGAAGGCGGATTTTGCCATTCACCTCGATGATGCCGTCGCCATGCAGAAGGGTTACTTTGTTCTTTGAGCCGGTTTGGCCGCTTCGATGAAGCGCTGGCGAGGACCGCATGCGGGCCGAGATCATCGAAAGGCTGATGTGCGACTTCAGCGCCGACATTGCTGCGATCGCCGCGGCCCACGATTACCACGCTCATCGGCTGATCGACCGGAACGCAAAGCTCGCGACGCTCGCCGAAGACGGCGTGCTGGACATCCCCGGCGGCGTCATTCAGGTACGGCAGGACCATCGCTTCGTCATTCGCGCCGTCGCCGCCGCCTTCGACGCCTATCTCGAGCAGTCGCAAAGGACGCACAGCAAGGCTGCTTGAGAGCTGCAAACAAAGAGCCCGGCTCGAGTGCCGGTCCTTGGCCGAAACATGGATACTACTGCCGTGAATGACCCGGAAGGTCCGCCTGCCGACGTCCGTCGCGAAAGGAGTCTTGCAGCAACGCGGACAATGCGATGCTCGCCGCCCTGTTATGAATAGAGAAGCGATCTACGCCGGGTCGATCAACCCAGATAGCGGGTTCCGTTTCTTTGCCTCGTTCGGTGCCCTCGCACAGCAGCGTGTAATGCCCAACATCTCGACCAAGAAGCGTGAGCGTGCTTTGCGGTAAGTTGCCGTGCAACCAGGCTGAACATGAATCGGCTGGGGCCTCGCTGTCTGCGTCACCAACCATGATAGTTACAGGAGCTTTGATGGTGCGAAGACTGTCCAGTGTAAAGGCGCGCACTGTTGGAGCCGGAGCAAGGGCAATCGCGGTGTTGACACGTGTATCTAGGTAGGATGCGGATTGGCGTTCCCAGGACGCACGAAACACCGAACTTTCCTGAAGAAGCGGTTCAATGTGGTCAGCGAGATCAGGATATTCTCTAGGGCCTCTTCCAAAGGGCATCTCTCTTGCCCACTCGGCAAACAAAGTCATGTTCGTAACCGCGCCCGACAGCGAGATAACCGTGTAGCCGCCGAGGGAAAAGCCAGCGGCCGACACGCGGCCCATATCTATTCTGCCGACGAACGGGCCTTTCTCAGCAAGTGCATCCAATACCACCGAGAGGTCGCGCGGCCTTTCCCACCAACATAGGAAGCCTTCTGGCCGGTAAGGTTCGGACGCCGTATTCCCGTGGTGATCCACACCAACCGCAATCAGTCCTGCGGCCGCGATGCGTTGGGCCAACCAGCCAAGGCTCGACGCTGTGCCCCCTGTGCCGTGCGAGAGCAGAACGATTGGAAAGCGCTCCTGATCTTCGCTGAGGGCGGCGTCCCGCGCGACCGTGCCCATGATAAACAGCGGCGAGACCGCGGGTATCAGAGTTAGTAGTTCGCTGGCGGCATCATCTGCTGGATACCATGCTGCCCATGCAATGGGCCGAGGTCCGTCACCCGACCAGGTGCGTCGTTGAGGATCAATTATCACACCTTCTCGAAACCCGACTTTGAACGTCTTCATGTCTATCCCGCTGATTGAGAAGGCCTTGATGCGAGAGAATATCTTAGGATTCTTAGGAGAGACCAGACGCAAACTTCCCCATAGATGTCAGTTTGCTTCCAACGTTGCACGGTCGCAAACTAGAATTTTGCAGTAATCACACTCGGTTGGCCGCTCCGAAGAATTGCCTTCGACAAGCAAAGCCGCGCTATGCCCTGTTCCGAGCAGCCACGGCCTGAGCCTGCGTGTGAAGCAATAAATATATGGGGCTAGGCCCGAATGCCGGCCACTCTGATTCTGCTGCCCTATCCGGCAAGCCCGTGACAGATGGCGGGAAGTGTGAGGACGGGTAGCCGGGCGATGTTGCCGACGCGGCTAGCCTTTGCCACCGGCAAACGCGATAAGGTTGCCATCGGGATCTCGCACGATGAAGGTGCGAGCTCCCCACGGCTCTGTCCTCAAGCTCTGGTGGAACGCGACGCCTTCGCTCTGATACTCCAGGAATAGCGGCTTGGGGTCGCCGAGGGTGAGTGTTGCGGAAAGAGCATCACGTTCCCTCTCCCGAAAGCCGCTGTCAAAAACAGGGCCGCCGACTTTTCGCAAGTTCAAGCGGCCGCCATCGCGAAAGACCTGTGCATAGAATGGCGGCTCTCCGTAAGAGAACGCGATCTTGAAGCCGAGTTTGTGAACATAAAATCGGCACGCTATCTCGATGTCGGAAACGAAGAGCTGCGGCTCTGCTGCCGTGATGACAGACGTGTTATCGGAGGAGACTGCCGATCCTGTCATGGTATCGATCCCTTTGATCATCGCGGCCCAGTTCTCGAAACCGTGTTTTCTGGCGATAAGCTCCTGCGCGTCACTGAGCCTGAACTCGGCCTCCAGCACTTCCCCATCGCTTAAGTCTCGGAATTTGGCCAGCGCTGACCTGATCTGCTCCGCGACAGGATAGTACCGTTCACGGTGCCATCGCAGGTATAGTTTGGCTTGCTTTCTGAGGTTTTCGCTATTTGGCATGGGCGCGCGCTACGTTTGACTTTGTTGTAGGCGGGCAAGGCCCCTCCGGCTCGTAAGCCGACGCGCCCTACAGCAGCATGATTGATGCTAGCCCAGTGCAGCAACTGCTTCAAGGGGAGTGAGCCGCTGGGCCTCGATGATCAACGGCACCGCCGAGCGTGCTTGAATGCTGGGCTTCTCCCAAGCTCCGGGCTACCCTTATCCGGCAAGCCCGCGATAGAAGGCGGGGTGCGGCCGGTAGCCGGGCAATGTTGCCGACGATGGCATAGCCGTTCTGGCCGAACAAAAACGCATGCGCGACCAGGCCCGGCGCCAACGGCGCCGCATCACCACGATCATGGAACTGCTTCACGAGCTTGACGAGATCGGCTATCACGACGCCGACCGAAGCGTGCTGGTAGAAGCGCGGCTGCTTTTCGAAGACCGCCTACGCCGCGCAGGAGGGCGCGCGCCTGCTCAATGCCGGCGCCCTCTTGCCGTTCCAAGGAGGGTGCGCGATGAGCAGGCACAGGCTTCCAGGCCCCGTCGCGCGCGATCTGGAGACGGCGAATGAACCTTCCGTTGCGTATCCTTTGTTTGTGCCTTGGCTGGCTGATGGTCGGGTTCGCCATCGCAGGCGTTTTCCTGCCGATCCTGCCCACCACACCTTTCCTGCTCTTGGCGGCGGGCCTGTTCGCCCGGGCGTCCCCCCGGCTTGAGCGCTGGCTCGTCGAGCATCCCGTATTCGGCGCTTCGCTGCGCCTCTGGCGGGAAAAGGGTGCGATCGCTGTAAGGGCGAAGTTCGCCTCCGTCGCCTTGATCGCCGCAAGCTTCGGCCTCTTTCTTTTCAGCAAGCCGGACGCGATGCTTGCGGCCATCGTCGCGGTCGTGATGGCACTCCCCGTCGCCTTCATCCTGACGCGCCCGAGCAATTGACCCTGGCAAAAGGCGTCAGAAGTTGCTCGCGTGCAGCTCCTTCATCGCCTGCCGGAGCTCGTCGATCGGGGTTGAACTCGTGGTGGTTTCGCCTTCGAGTTCCGGCGGCACCTTCCAGCCCGGATCGATGCCCTCCATGTTCGGCAGCTCGTGCGCGATGCCCTTATGGCAATCGATACACGTCGCCCGGCCGGGAAGCAGATAGCGGGTGTGGATCGTCGCCGCCCGTTCCGTCTGCTTCTGCAGATCCATAGCCACAGACGAATGGCAATTGCGGCATTCGAGACTGTCGTTTGCCTTTAGCCGCGCCCATTCATGCTGGGCGAGTTCCAGCCGGTGCTCGAGGAATTTCGGGCGGGTATTGATCGTCCCGAAGATCTTGCCCCAGACCTCCTTCGACGCCTGCATCTTGCGGGCGATCTTGTCCGTCCAGTCATGGGGCACGTGGCAGTCGGGACAGGTGGCCCTGACGCCGGAGCGGTTGGAGAAATGGATCGTCCGCGTCAGCTCCTGATAGACGTTGTCGCGCATCTCATGGCAGGAGGTGCAGAAGGTCTCTGTGTTGGTGAGCTCGAGCGCGGTGTTGAAGGCACCCCAGAACATCACGCCGCCGACGAAGCCGCCGAGCGTCAGGAAGCCGAGGCTCAGCGTTCCCGCCGGCGTGCTGACGATGCGCCACGCCCAAAGGACGAGTTTCCTAGTCGATTCCATGGCGTCACTCGCTTCCCGCCGGCTTGACGCCCAGCTCGCTCATATCCTTGAACGTGTTGCCGACCAGCGGCTTGACGTTCGCCTGCGGCACGTGGCAGGCGGTGCAGAAATAGCGCCGCGGCGACACGTCCGCGAGCATCTGGCCGTCGCGCGTCATATAGTGAGTGACGCTGATCATCGGCGCGCCCGACTCCTCGGTGAACTCGCGCCTGTGGCAGGAAAGGCAGCGGTTGGTGTTGACGGAGAGCTGATATCCCTCGATCGAATGCGGGATCACTGGCGGCTGGTCGGGATAGTTGCGCTCCTTGCGGACGTCGTCGACCACCCATTTCGGTATCGGGGGCGCCCCCGGCTCGGTCATCTCCTGCGGCGGGCCGGAAAGTTCCGGCACCCTTTCTCCGGGCGTCATCTGGGCGATCGCCGCGCTGCTGACGAACAGGAGCGTGAGCAGCGCTCCGAGCATCCATCCTGGGCTTCTCATCATGCGACAGAAACGAGCTTGACCGCGCATTTTTTGAAATCCGTCTGTTTGGAGATGGGATCGGTAGCGTCGAGCGTTACCTTGTTGATGAGCTTGCTGGCGTCGAACCACGGAACGAAGATGACGCCGGGAGGCATGCGGTTGCGGCCGCGTGTCTCGACGCGGGCGAGGATTTCGCCGCGCCGGGAAACGATCCTGACTTCGGCACCCTGATTGAGGCCGCGCTTGCGGGCATCGTCCGCGTTCACGAAACAAACCGCCCCGGGGAAGGCCCGGTATAGCTCCGGCACCCGCATCGTCATCGAGCCGGAATGCCAATGTTCGAGCACGCGGCCCGTGACCAGCCAGACATCGTATTCGTCATCAGGCGGCTCGGCCGGGGGCTCGTAGGGAACGGCAAGGATCACCGCCCTGCCGTCCGGGCGTCCGTAGAACTTCACGCCCTCGCCCGGCTTCACATAGGGGTCGTAACCTTCGCGGTAGCGCCAGCGCGTCTCTTTCCCATCGACCACCGGCCAGCGCAGCCCACGCTCCTCATGGTAGCGGTCATAGGGGGCGAGATCGTGCCCGTGACCGCGGCCGAAGGAGGCATATTCCTCGAAGAGGCCCTTCTGGATGTAGAAGCCGAAGGCCTCGGCCTCGTTGTTGGCGTAGTCGCCGTTGACCTCGTTCAAGGGGAAGCGATCCACCTCGCCGTTCTTGAACAGCACGTCGTGCAGCGTCTTGCCGCGATAGGACGGATTGGCATCAAGGATTTCCGCCGGCCAGACCTCGTCGGTCGTGAACCGCTTGGAAAACTCGACCATCTGCCACAGGTCCGACCGCGCCTCGCCCGGCGCCTGCACGAGCTGGTGCCAGACATGGGTGCGGCGTTCGGCGTTGCCATAGGCGCCTTCCTTCTCCACCCACATGGCAGCCGGCAGGATAAGGTCCGCGCTCATGGCCGTGATCGTCGGATAGACGTCGGAAACGACGATGAAGTTGTCGGGGTTGCGGTAGCCCTGGTAAGTTTCGTTGCTGGTGTTGGGCGCCGCCTGGACGTTGTTGTTGACCTGCACCCAATAGAAATTGAGCTTGCCGTCTTTCAGCATGCGGTCCTGTTCGACAGCATGATAACCCGGCTTTTCCGGAATGAGGCCGTGCGGCACACGCCAGATCTCCTCGGCGTGCTCGCGATGTTCCGGGTTGGTCACCGTCATGTCGGCCGGCAGGCGATGGGCAAAAGTGCCGACCTCGCGCGCCGTGCCGCAGGCAGAAGGCTGCCCGGTCAGCGAGAACGGGCTGTTGCCCGGCTCCGAAATCTTTCCCGTCAAGAGATGGAGATTGTAGACCATCTGGTTGACCCAGACGCCGCGCACATGCTGGTTGAACCCCATGGTCCAGAGCGACATCACCTTGCGGTTGGGGTTCGCGTAGAGCTCGGCCAGTTGTTCCAGGAAGCCGACGTCGACGCCCGTCAGTTCGGCGGTCTTTTCCAGCGTATAGTCCGAGACGAACGTCTTGAAGTCGTCGAAAGTGCTCGGCGTCATCTTGGCGGCGTCCTTGGCGTTCACCGCCTTGACCTCGAGCGGATTGTCCGGCCTCAAGCCGTAGCCGATGTCGGTCGCGCCAACCATGAAGGTGGTGTGCTTGTCGACGAACTCCTGATTGACGCGCCCCGTCTGAATGATGTGATTGGCGATGTAATTGAGGATCGCGAGGTCCGTTCCCGGCGTGAAGACGATCGGGATGTCGGCGAGGTCCATGCTGCGGTGGGTGAAGGTCGAGAGCACCGCGACGCGCACATGCGGCTGGCCGAGCCGCCGGTCGGCGAGCCGCGTCCAGAGGATCGGGTGCATCTCCGCCATGTTCGAGCCCCAAAGCACGAAGGCGTCGGCGTGCTCGAAGTCGTCGTAGCATCCCATCGGCTCGTCCATGCCGAAGGTGCGCATGAAGGCGTAGGCTGCCGAGGCCATGCAATGGCGAGCATTGGGGTCGAGATTGTTGGAGCGGAAGCCGGCCCGCATCAGTTTCGTCGCCGCATAGCCCTCGAAGATCGTCCACTGCCCGGAGCCGAACATGCCGACGGCCGTCGGCCCCTTCTCCTTCAGGACTTTCTTCACCTGCTCCGCCATCACGTCGAAGGCTTCGTCCCAGCTTACCGGCTCGAATTCGCCGTCCTTGGCAAAGGCGCCGTTGCGCTTGCGCATAAGCGGCGTCTTCAGCCGGTCGGCGCCGTACATGATCTTCGACAGGAAATAGCCCTTGATGCAGTTGAGGCCGCGATTGACCTCCGCCTGCATATCGCCATGGGTGGCAACCACCTGGCCTTCCTTCACGCCCACCATCACGCCGCAGCCGGTGCCGCAGAAGCGGCAGGGCGCCTTCGACCATTTGATCTCCAGCGCGCCGACGCCACCGGGTACGGGCTGTGCGGCGGCGGGAAGCGCGATGCCCGCGGTCGCCGCTGCTATGCCCGCCGCATGGGCCTTGAGGATGTCACGCCGCGTCAGTTCGCCGGTCATTGCCGATCGTCTCCTCTTTCTCAACATGCTCGAACACCATGTTGGCCGCGACCACGCCTTCGAGCGCGGAAATCTGCGACAGGCACTCGCCGAGCATGCCCGTGCTCGTTCCTTCGATGACCACCACGATCTTGCCGCCCTGGTGGCCGTAAACCTCGACATTGCTCATTCGGGAAAGCGCCGCCAGAACCTTGTCCTCCATCGCCGGAACGGCGACGACGACGGCGCTCGAGATATGATATTCGCTCGGTTTGTCAGGCATTGGCGCTCTCCTGATGCCGTGCAGAGACGTGAACGGCGCCGACCGGACAGATGCCGACGCAGGCGCCGCAACCGCTGCAGGCATCTTCGTCGACGACCGGCAGGAAAGGCCCGCCGATCCGCGGCTGGAAGCGGATCGCCAACTCCGGACAGCTGTCGCGGCAGGACTGGCAGGCGACGTTGTTCTTCGCCAGGCAATGATCGGCGATCGCCGCCACATGCTGATAGCGCGTTACGTCGGCAAACTGGAAGACCGGCTCTGGACAGGCACTCCGGCATTCACCGCAGAAGGTGCACTCGCCGACTGAAAAATCGAGCGATGGCCGATTGCCGGCAAGGCTGATGATCTGCGTCGGACACGCGTCCACGCAGCGGCCGCAACCGGTGCAGGCGGCGAGGCTCTCGAGCGTCACACCCGGCGGAAAGATCCGTTCGGGCTCAGGCGCGCCACGTCCGAACAGCAGGTCTCGTCTGGAAATCGTCGCAACCGCCATGACGCACCTCAATGTGGCGCCGGCGGCGGACCGGGCGGTCCGAAGACAAGCTGAAACATCCAGACGAGGAATCCATAGCCGCCAACGACAGCGACGGCGAGCAGCGGCCAGATGCCGAAGGCCAGCACCAGAAATGTCAGAAGTTCGCGTCGTCGGGATTGCGGCGGTGGCGCCGTCACCTGCTGCGGAGATAAGTCGGACACGCTAACGTCCCCCGTTGGTGCACTCGTCAGCATAGTAACAATCCTTGACGGGAAAGAAAGGAAAATAAACTAAACTGTTGTTTTCAAGAATAGAAATAACATCTGTCAATTCAATGGGATATTATTACCCGGGCAAATGTGGGGTTTTCTTCGGAGTGAGCGCCCGCATCATTTCGCATTTTCGAAAAAGCGACATTCTACAACGCCAGCGCGTGGAGACGTCGGCGGCGGCGCCGAAGAAAGAAGGGCCGGTGCGGTGTTCGCGCCGCACCGGCCTTTATCTCTGTTGGTTGGATGTCGCCCGCTATCGACGAACGCCGCCGTTTACAGTGCCAGCGCCGTGAAGGCGGCGTTGAGACGCTCCTGCGCCTTCTTTGGGTTTTTTGCCCCTTTCGCCGCGTCGAGATTGGCCGGGCCGTCGCCGACCTGCACGACGCCCACCATGCCCATGCCGTAATGCGGCGTGCACTTCACGCCGTAGACGCCCGGAGTCGTGAACGTGACCGTGTAGTTCTCGTTGACCTTGCTCTTCAGCGCTTCGGCACCATGCCCTTGATCGTCTCGACATTGTGGCCCTTGTCGGTCGGGATGAAGGTTACGGTGTCGCCGGCGGCGATCTTCAGCGAAGCCGGCTCAAAGACCATCACGCCGTCCTTGCCCTTGTTGAGCATGTGTACTTCAAAGTCTGCCGCGAGTGCAGGGGTGGTGATCAGCATTGCCGCTGCTGCGAGGCCAAGGCCCTTCTTCATCCCAAGGTCCTTCTTCATCCCAAGGCCGTTCTTCATCATTGTCAGCATTTCATCTTCTCCGTTGAACCATCGGGCCCTGCCGTGGTTGTCGCCCCGGAAATAGGCCGATGCCGACCTGCCGACTTTGACGCGCGTCAAATAACACGCAGGATGACAGCCGATTGCCGCTGACGTCCTGCTTCCCGTGTGCACGCGAACCGCGACGCCGCGATCGTCGACGTCATCGCAGCCCTTCCGCCCTCCGCGACATTTGAGCCGCCAATGCGATTCGACGGCAGTTCCGTCGTCGCGGATCATTGACAGATTACGTCTATCGGCTTAAGACTGACGAAATTCAAAAATCGTCACTCGTAATTCGTGGAATGAAATGAGCGAACTCGCAGACACCGGCGTCGACGCAACCAGGCAGGAAAACGTGACGCGGATCCTCGATTCCGCCGAGCGGCTGTTCCGGCATTACGGCTACAGCAAGACGAATGTGGCCGACATCGCCCGCGACCTCGAAATGTCGCCCGCCAATATCTATCGCTTCTTCGCTTCGAAGACGGAGATCCACCAGGCGCTTTGCGCGCGCATGCTGGCCGCGAGCTACCAACAGGCCCAGGAGATTGCCCGCCTCCCGTTAAGCGCCTCGGAGCGCCTCCGCCGCTATGCGCATGCGCAGCACAAGATGACGGTCGAGACCATGCTCGACCAAGAGAAGGTCCACGAGATGGTCGTCGTGGCCATCGAGCGGGAATGGCACGTCATAGAAAAGCACATCGATCGAATCGACCAGCTCCTGGCCCAGATCATCCGCGAGGGCATCGCGGCCGGCGAATTCGCCGAGCAGGATCCGGAGGTCGCCGCCCGATGCTTCGACGCCAGCCTGATAACCCTCTGTCACCCGCAGATCGTGGCCCAGTGTCTCGCGAAGCAAAATCGCGCGACACCCGACGAGCTGATCGAATTCGCGATCAGAGCACTGAAGAAATAATCGAGCCAGAAATATTCGAGCCGCACGGCGGCAGACAGGATCAGGAGTGCCAGAGATGTTTTCACCAAAGGCCCTCGAAAAGAGAACCCGGGTCGTCGCCAAGCTTGCGGCCGCGCTTGCTATCACCGTCGCCCTCTCCGCCTGCTCGGAAGAGAAGGTGGAGACCAAGGAGATCATCCGGCCGGTCAAGGTCGTCGAGATCGCCGCGGCCGGCAATGTGCGTGAACTCGACTATTCCGGTTCGGTGAAGGCGCGCACGGAGATGAATCTCGGCTTCCGCGTCGCCGGCAAGATCACCGAAAGGCTTGTCAATATCGGCGACCGGGTGAAGCCGGGCGACCTGCTCGCCCGCATCGATCCGACCGATTATGAGCTTGCCGTGAAAAGCGCCGAGGCAAACCTCGCCGCCGCTGAAAAGCAGGTGGAAACGACGGCGCTGACGAAGATGCGGGCGGAGCAGCTCTTCACCCGCGAATTCTCGTCCAAGGCTGAGCTTGATCAGGCGGCGCTCCTTTACGATCAGGCCGTCTCCACACGGGATGCCGCCGCCTCGTCGCTCGACCAGGCCAGGAACCAGGTCACCTACACGGATCTGAAATCCGACCAGAACGGCATCGTCACCGCGATCAATGCCGATATCGGCCAGGTTGTCGGCACCGGCACGCCGGTGGTGACCGTCGCCGTCGATGGTGAGAAAGAAGTGCAGATCGCCGTGCCCGAGATGGATGTATCCGAATTCAAGCCGGGCAAGACGGTCAAGGCGCGCTTCTGGTCGGACGAAGCACTCGTGCTCGACGGCCACGTGCGCGAGGTTTCCGGCAGCGCGGACCAGCAGTCGCGGACTTTTTCCGTGCGCGTCAGCCTGCCGACCGACCCGCGCGTGCTGCTCGGCATGACAGCCACGATCGAGGCGGCCGCGGACAGCTCGCAGCCGTCGGTTTCCATCCCGTTGAGCGCGCTTGCCGAAAGGGACGGCCGGAAGCTCGTCTGGGTGGTTGATCGTGACAGCTCGACGGTGCATGCGCGCGACGTCACGCTCGCCGAATTCACCGGCGACGGCGTACGCATCGCCGAAGGGCTTGAGCAGGGTGATCTCGTCGTTGCCGCCGGCACGCAATTCATGACGGAAGACCTGAAGGTGAAGCTGCCGGCAGCCGACCAACAGTCAGCGCTTGCCGAAACGGGCGAAGTGCTTCGCTAACCCCCCATTTATCGATAGAACGGAACGACGCCATGCATGCCTCCACTGAGGACAGGAAACCGTTCAACCTCTCGCGCTGGGCGATAGGCCATCCGAGCATCGCGCGTTTCCTCTTCGCGTTGATCATCATCACCGGCGCGCTCGGCCTCGTACGCATGGGCCAGCGCGAAGATCCGGAATTCACGTTCCGCGTCATGGTTATCCAGGCCGTCTGGCCGGGTGCATCGATCGAGGAGATGCAGGACCAGGTCGTCAACAAGATCGAGCGCAAGCTGCAGGAAACGCCGCATCTCGATTTCGTCCGCTCCTATACGCGCGCCGGCACCGCCATCATCACGCTGCAGGTCGAAGGCGACACCAATGCCGAAGAGGTGGCCGACGCCTTCTACCAGGTGCGCAAGAAGGTCGGCGACATCGACAACGAACTGCCGGAAGGCCTGCTCGGCCCCTATTTCAACGACGAGTTCGGTGACACCTTCATCACGCTCCATTCGATCAGCGGCGACGGCTACAGCTATCCCGAGCTCAAGAAGTTCGCGATCCAGGGTCGCGACATGCTCCTGACGACGCCCGGCGTCGAAAAGGTGTCGATCATCGGCGACCAGCCGGAGAAGATCTATATCGACGTATCCTCCAAGGCGCTCGCGGAACGCGGGCTGACGCTCAACGATCTGCGCAGCGCGATTGTCGGCCAGAACAATGTTGATCTCGCCGGCTCCGTCGATACCGGCACGCGCTCCGTCCGCATTTCCGTCGAAGGCGGCGTCGACCGGGCCGAGGATATCCGTCAGCTGAGATTGCGCGCGGGAGACCAGGTGATCCGGCTCGGCGATATCGCCAGCGTCACCTCGGGACTGGAAGACCCCTTCCAGCGCAAGTTCCGCTTCAACGGTCACGACGGCGTCCAGATCGGCGTGGTCATGGCGAAAGGATTCAACGTCACGGACGTCGGTAAGGCGGTGGAAGCGACCTATGAACGCTTCGAATCCTCGCTTCCTTACGGTGTGTCGGTCGACCAGATTTCCAATCAGCCGGAGGTCGTCACCGAAGCGATCAGCGAATTCAGCCATGCGCTGATCGAGGCGCTGATCATCGTGCTCATCGTCTCCTTCCTGTCGATCGGCTGGCGCTCCGGCCTGGTGATCGCGATCGCCATACCGCTGGTGCTCGCCGCCACATTCGCGATCATGTACGAACTCGGCATCGACCTGCAGCGCATCTCTCTCGGGGCGCTGATCATCGCGCTCGGCCTCCTCGTCGACGACGCGATGATCGTCGTCGAGATGATGGAGCGCAAGCTCGAGGAAGGCCTGGTGAAAATCGAGGCGGCGAGCTTCGCCTATTCCTCCACCGCCTTTCCGATGCTGACCGGCACGCTGATCACGACCGCGGGCTTCATCCCAGTCGGCTTCGCGGAATCGACTGCTGGCGAGTATGTGCGCTCGCTCTTTTATGTCGTCGGCATCGCGCTGGTGGTCTCCTGGTTCGTCGCCGTCTATTTCACGCCCTGGCTCGGCTACATGATCCTCAAGCAGCGCCATCATGCAGGCAGCCATCACGACGTCTTCGACACACGCTTTTACCGGCGCTTGCGCGCGACGGTCGGCTGGGCCGTGCGCCATAGGGTCATCGTGCTCGTCATGACGCTTGCGACCTTCGTCGGCAGCCTCTGGGCGTTCCAGTTCATCCCGAAGAACTTCTTCCCGCAGTCGTCGCGGCCGGAAATCCTGGTCGATCTGTGGCTGCCGGAAGGAAGCAGCATCAAGGAGGTCGAGAAGCAGGCCAAGGCTCTCGAAGCCCGGATGATGGACGACGAGGACAAGCGCTTCATCGCCACCTATATCGGTGAGGGCGCACCGCGCTTCTTCCTGCCGCTCGACCAGCAGCTCCGCAACCCGAACTTCGCCCAGCTCCTCGTCATGGCCAAGGACGAGCCGGCCCGCGAGCGGCTGATCACAAAGCTGCGGACGGTCATTGCCGAAGATTTCCCGTCGATCCGCGCCAAGGTCGACCGGCTGTTCCTCGGTCCGCCGACCGGCTGGCCCGTGCAGTTGCGCGTGATGGGCCCGGACCGCGCCGAAGTGCGCCGCATCGCCGATGAGGTGAAGGCGAAGTTCAACGAAAACCCGCTGCTCGGCGCCGTTCACGACGACTGGCTGGAGCCGGTGACTGCGATGAAGCTGGTGATCGACCAGGACCGCGCCCGGGCGCTGGGCGTCACCTCGCAGCGCATCCGCCAGATGCTGCAGGCATCGATGTCCGGCGTGCCGCTCGATAATTTCCGCGACGGCGAGGAAACCGTCTCGATCGTCGCGAGGGAGCCGGACGGCAATCGCCAACTGCTTTCGGCCGTCAACTCGGTCTATGTCCCGACCGATTTCGGCGGCTTCGTGCCCGTCTCGCAGGTCGCCAAGGTCGTGCCGGTCATGGAACAGGGCATCGAATGGCGGCGCGATCGCCTGCCGACGATTACGGTCCGCGGCACGCTTCCTGATGGTGTGCAGTCGAACGACGTTACGATGAAGCTCTACGACGAGCTTCAGGGCCTGAGGGATGGCCTCGCCCCTGGCTACAAGGTCGAGATCCAGGGCGGCGCCGAAGACAGTGCCGAAAGCCAGGCCTCGATAGCCGCCAAGGCGCCGATCATGCTGCTCGTGATCGTCATCCTGCTGATGGCGCAACTCCAGCATTTCGGCAAGGCGATGCTGGTCTTGGCAACCGGGCCGCTCGGCATCATTGGCGCCGCCGCCGCGCTGCTCATCAGCGGCGCGCCCTTCGGCTTCGTCGCGATCCTCGGCGTCATCGCACTGCTCGGCATCATCATCCGCAACTCGATCATCCTTGTCGACCAGATCGATCAGGACATCGCGGCGGGCATGGAGCGCTCGGAGGCGATCATCGGCGCGGCGGTTCGCCGCTTCCGGCCAATCATGCTGACGGCGCTCACCGCCGTGCTGGCGCTGATCCCGATCTCCCGCGGCGTGTTCTGGGGTCCACTCGCCTACGCCATGATGGGCGGCATCCTGGTCGCGACGGTGCTCACGATCCTGGTGCTGCCGGCCGGCTACGCGCTGTTCTTCGGCCGGGAGCCGAAGGCGCAGGAGAGCGAGCCGGAAGCTACCGAGCAGCCCCCCGAGGACGAGGAAGAGCGCTATCCCGCGCCGATTGCGGCGGAGTAAGCTCTGCCTCCACAATCCTTGATGCGCCAGCCGGAACATGAGCCGGCTGGCGTTTTATAGTCGCCGCTCAGCCGAGGTGGTGACGCTCCTGGAGGCCGTAGACCGGCGTCGCAATGCCTTCGCAGCGGGCCTTCAGCTGCAATGAAAGATACTGCGAATAGTGCCGCGATTGATGCAGGTTGCCGCCGTGGAACCAGAGTGCCTGCTGCTGCGTCGGCTTCCACATGTTGCGCTGCTCGCCCTCCCACGGACCGGGATCTTTCGGCGTGTCGGAGCCGAGGCCCCATACCTTGCCGACCTTGTCGGCGACCTCCTTCGAGATGAGATCGGCCGCCCAGCCGTTCATCGAGCCATAGCCGGTGGCGTAGACGACGAGATCGGCCGGAAGCTCGGTGCCGTCCTTCAAGACGACGGCATCCTCCGTCAGGTGGCTGACGTCGGAGCCTGATTTCAGCTTGATGCTGCCGTCGATGACGAGATCGCAGGCGCCGACGTCGATGTAATAGCCGGAACCGCGGCGCAGATATTTCATGAACAGGCCGGAACCGTCGGCACCCCAGTCGAGCATGAAGCCGGCCTTTTCCAGATCCGCATAGAACTTGGCGTCGCGTTCGCGCATCTTCTCGTAAAGCGGAATCTGGAACTCGTGCATGATCCGATAGGGCAGCGAGGCGAAGATCAGGTCCGCCTTGCGCGTCGTCATCCCGGCGGCAACCGCCCGCTCGGAATAGAGATCCCCGAGGCCGATCTCCATCAGCGTGTCGGAGCGTACGATGTGCGTCGACGAACGCTGCACCATCGTCACGCCGGCACCGCCTTCCCAAAGCGCCGCGCAGATATCATGGGCGGAATTGTTGGAGCCGATGACGACCACTTTCTTGCCGCGATAGGCGTCCGGACCCGGATGTTGCGACGAATGCTGCTGTTCGCCCTTGAAGACGTCCTGGCCGTGAAGTTTCGGAATGTTCGGCTTGCCCGACATGCCGGTCGCCAGGACAAGCTGCTTCGGCCGAAGCACGACTTGCTCGCCGTTGCGCTCGACGACGACCGTCCACTCCTTCGCCTCCTCGTCGTACGTGGCCGACTTGCAGGCGGTCGAGCCCCAGTAGTTGAGCTCCATCACCTTGGTATACATCTCCAGCCAGTCGCCGATCTTGTCCTTCGGCGCAAAGACCGGCCAGTTCTCCGGGAAGGGGATATAGGGCAGATGGTCGTACCAGACCGGGTCGTGCAGGCAGAGCGACTTGTAACGCTTGCGCCAGCTATCGCCCGGGCGTTCATTCTTCTCGATGATGATCGTCTGCACGTTCAGCTGGCGCAGGCGCGCGCCGAGCGCAATGCCGCCCTGCCCGCCGCCGATGATGACGACGTAGGGCTGCGTCGCAAAGCCGAGTTCGGCCGCCTCCCCTTCTCGCTTTTCCTTCCACGTCCGGCGATTGGGGTCGTGACCGTGCTCGGCGCCGAGTGGCCGCCTGAAGCCTTTCGGCTCCTCGTGCCCCTTGAGTTCCGTCATCGTGGTGAGAAGCGTCCAGATCAGGCCGTTCTTCAACCGGACATGTCCGTAGCCGCGCGCCACCTTCGTCTCGAATTCGAACCACCCGTCGGTCACCCCGTCCCCGCCGCTCGCCTGTTCCTTCGCGTCCTGCCGGAACTGCGCCGGCTTCACTACCGCGAGCTGGCTCGTCAGCATGTCGCGGATCTGGTCCCGGCCCTCCATCGTCCTGATGTTCCAGGTAAACGCGACGAGGTCGCGCCAGTAGCAATCCGCCTGGAACAGATTGACGGCGGCCTCGATATCGCCCTGTTCGAGCGCCCTGCCGAGTTTGGCAAGCGCGTTGTCGATGCGGGTGTTGGGACTTTCTTCAAGCATGAGATCTCCTCCTTTTTCGCTTGATTGAGACACGGGCGGCTCCTCATCCGCCGGCACGGGAACATCGGCTTCACTTCATGAGATCGATCAGGATCTTCAGGTGCTTGCCGGACGGATCGAGAAGCGCGTCGAAGCCGTCGGCCACCGCTTCATCGAGGGCGATGCGTCTCGTGACGATCCGCTTCGCCGGCAGCAGGCCGGACGCGATCAGACGTATGACGCGCGGCCAATAGTGGGTTGGATAGGCCCAGGAGCCGCGCAGTTCGATGTCCTTGAAGGTGACCTGGAACCACTCGAGCGGGTTCTCGTGCGGATGCAGCCCCGTCTGCACGACGACCCCCTGTTTGCGCACCGCATCGACACTGGCCTTGAGCGCATGCTCGTTCCCGACGCATTCGATCGCGACGTCGCAGCCGACCTTGCCTTCGGTCAAAGCGCGCACGACCTCACCCGGTCTTCTTCGCTCAGGGTTGATCGTGACGAGATCTGGCACGATCGATGCCGCGAATTCGAGGCGGGCGTCGTTGATGTCGGAGACGAAGAGCTGCGCCGCACCGGCTGCACGCGCGGCAAGCAGTGTCAGCACGCCGATCGGTCCAGCGCCGGTGACGAGCACGCTGCTCCCGGCCGTCACCCCGCCGCGATCGCAGGCATAGACCGCAACGGCGCTCGGCTCGACGAGCGCTGCCTCCTCGTCCGTCATTTCATCGGGAATCGTCTCGACGTTGTATTCGTTGAGCAGAGCGTATTCGGCCATGCCGCCCGACGCCCAGCTCAAGCCCGCCAGCGCCAACTGCGTGCTCAGGTGGAAGAGGCCGCGATCGGCAAAATAGTCGCCAGCGCGCGGCATGATCAGCGGCTGCACGGAAACCCGGTCGCCGGCGCAAAGCGATGTCACTCCGTCGCCGACCGCTTCGACCACGCCGCCGAACTCGTGGCCCAGGACTTGAGGTCCATGGGCGCCGGTGAAGGGATGCGGCTCCTTGGGAATGAAAATTGGGCCGTAGGCATATTCATGCAGATCGGTGCCGCATATGCCGACGAAGCGGTTGCGGATCAGCACCTGCCCGGCCGCGGCTTTGCCCGGCGCCGGGATGTCCTCGATCCTGAGATCCTTGGCCGCATGAAATCTGAGCGCTCGCATGTCTCCTCCTGATCGTTGCCGTTGTGGTCGAGCAGCGATCTGCAATGGCCGTGCCAAGCCGGCGCGGACGAGGAAAATGCAATGATTTCAAGGACAATGGTGAACCGGGCATATTGCGCCAAACAATGCATCCGCCACAGGTGTGGCAGCCGATCCGTTGCACGCGAAGATGCTCAGTGCTTCTGCTTGAGGTGGTAGCGCCTGATCTGCCGATGCACCGTCGAGCGATCGAGGCCCAGCCTTCGCGCTGCCTCGGAGACATTCCAGTTGCAGGCATCGAGCATCAGGCTCAACGCTGCGCCAGCGTCGCCCGCATCGTCCGGCTCGGCCTGTGCGATGAGATAGTCCGGCAGATCGCAAACGTCGATGACAGAGCCTTCGGCGAGCGCGGTCGCAACCGCGATGGCGTTGTCGAGTTCGCGAATGTTTCCCGGCCAATCATGCGCCTTCAACGCCACGCGCGCGGCCGGAGAGAGCGTGAGTTCTCCGGCGGCATCGGAATGCCGCTTCAGGATCTGCTCCAGCACCCAATCGAAGTCCGGCCTGTCTCTCAGCGCCGGCAGTGAGAGCGTCGCGGCATTGAGCCGGTAATAGAGATCTTCGCGAAAGGCGCCTTGCGAGACCAGTGTCTGCAAAGGCCGATGCGAGGCTGAAACGATCCGGATCTGCACCGCGCGCGGCACCGTGCCTCCAACCGGAAGCACCTCGCGCTCGGCCAGCACCCGGAGCAGACGGCTCTGCAGCGCAAGAGGCATGTCACCGATCTCGTCGAGAAAGAGCGTGCCGCCGTCCGCCTGTTCGATCAGGCCCTTGCGGCCTTTGGCCGACGCGCCGGTGAACGCGCCCGGCAGATAGCCAAAGAGTTCGCTCTCGATCAGTTGCTCGGGGATCGCCGCGCAATTGATGGCGACGAAGCGGCCCGTAAGGCCGCTGCCCTCGTGGATGGCGCGCGCCAGGTGTTCCTTGCCCGTACCGGTCTCGCCTTGGATGAGAATCGGCAGTCCGGTGCGGGCGAGTTTGGCGGCCTTTGCCTGCAACGCGACGATTTCAGGCGCGTCGCCGCCGAGCCGGCGCAGCGGCGGCGGGATCTGCGCGCGTAAGACGCCCGGCGCGCGGATGCCGGAATGCGGCTCGATGGCATGGGCGAAGAGCGCATTGCCGTCGCGGGCGAAGACGAGCCGTTCCTGCGTCGGCCGGCGGCGCGTGAGATCGGGAAGGTCGTCAACTTCCAGGTCGAGGAAGCGCGATACCGGCTCGCCGATGAGCAGGCGCGGATCACGCCAGTCAAGCCCGGTCGAGCGCGCCAGGATCTTGGCCCCGCCGTGGGTCATGCCGGCGATCCGCCCGAGGTCGTCGATCGAGATCGCCGCCTCCGGGTCGACGTCGAGGAATTCCGGCGAACGCGAGAAACGCAGCACCCATTGATGCCGCGCCTGGGCCATGAGATTGGCGAGTTCGATCCGCCTTGCGCTGGCGGTGACCAGATGAAGCGCCAGGTTCTGGCTTGCCTTCAGGATCGGTGAACTCAAGAGCGAGATGTCGAGGACGGCCGAAAGTTGGCCGTGAACGTCGTAGATCGGCGCCGCCGTGCAGGAGAGCGGCGTGTGCGTGTTGTCGAAGTGGTCGGTCTGGTGGATCGTCAGCGCCTCGCCTGTCTCGATGCAGGCGCCGACGGCGCAGGTTCCGGCGCGCCATTCGGACCATTCGGAACCGAGATAGAGGCCCGCCTTGCGAAGGCTGTTGTTGAAAAGCGGATCGCCAAGGAACTCGACGGTCACGCCCTGCCGGTCGGAGAGCAGCAGCACATAGTTCTGCCCCGCCACCTGCCGGAACAGATGCTCGAGCCCGGAGCGGGCGATGGTGATCAGGTCTTCCGACTGCTGGCGATGCTCCTTGAGCCGCGTCTCCGGTACGATATAGGCCTCGCAAGCCTGCGCCGGATCGAGGTGGTGATGTTCCAGGCAGCGCCGCCAGGATTTGACGACCATAGCGTCGCGACTGCTCGGAAGGCCACGGCCGACGCGCTCGATTTCGCGGATGTGGTCGGAATGTGAAAACATGACCGCCTCCCAACGGACCGCCTTCCTCCTGCTGCATGTTTCCTGAATCCGAACCGATTCAAGGAGACATGCCATTCGACGCGCTACAGCGGCACGATTGAGCCGGAAAAGGCGTGACCGCGCCGGAGGGGGCGAGTGTGCGCATGGGAAGCCAAAATGTAAAGGAAGGACAAACCGAGGAGCGGGCGCGCGATAATCCGCGTCCTTGTGCTCGGAACGCCGGCACGCGACGACCCGGGCTATCATCCGGGCCGACGTCACTTAATGCATCCTTGATCGGCCGGATCGGCCGCGCATCAATCGTCGAGGCGGAAGCCCACCTTCATGACGACCTGATAATGGGCCACCTCCCCGTTGACGATCTGCCCGCGGATCTGGTCGACCTCGAACCAGTCGAGATTGCGCATGGTTTTCGAGGCGCGCGAAATCGCCGCTTCGATGGCGTCGGTAACCGAGGCCGTTGAACTTCCGATCAACTCTATCTTCTTGTAGACGTGCCCGCTCACAGTAACCTCCTCGGGTTCTGATTGATCCTGCAGCGCCGTGCGTCTTTTCAGACGCACAAAGGGTCGCTGTAGCACTCTGAATTACTGCATGTTTTTGTCCCTAAATCGCCTCCGATTTAAGGACACATGCAGTAGTCCGAACATCGCCCTCGGGCAGCCAAGGGCGGCGCGCGCTCGCACCGCCGATTATCGAGGACGATAGAGCCAGCATGCTCCCGTTGGATCGCGATTGCCAGCCGGCGCGTTCGGAATTTGCGGGCACGAAGTGTGGCCGGAATGCTTGGACGCATTCATGCTCCGAAGCGTCGCTTGGCTGCTTCTTTGGTGGCTCCTAGTCTATCGCTCGGCGCGCTCGCGCTCCTTCTCGATGGCATGGGCCAGAGAGTGAACTATTACGGCATAGAACAACAATCCCGATGCCGATCCGAGCACGCGCCCTCGCATGAGCTGCAAAAGGCCGATTCCTCCCAGAGCGGAAGCCAGCAGAGGGCTCCCCAGGAGACGTTGCGCTGCGTAGGAATGCCAGAAGAATTCGCTCGCAGTTCCTAATGTTTGCCCTCGCAAAACCTGCAAAAGGCCGAATCCGATGAGCCCCGCGCCGGTCGCCTTGAGAAGGCCGGTGTCACCGCCCGGTTTCAGTGCGCGCACGACGGCGCGAGCACTGGTGCCGGGTCGCTCGGCACGAAGTTCGAAGATGCGGCGGGCCGCAGCGTCGTCACGGAGCGCGTCGATATCACCCGTGTGCCAGATGGTGATGCTGCCTGTCTGGTGGTTCGTCTTCAGCACCCCGATAACGCCGTTGTCGGCAAGATCCCGCTCGACGCCTTGGAAGAACGACGCATCGCCACGCTTGGAAGGGACTTTCAGGCGCACGCGCCCGGGTGACTCATGTTCAAGAAAGGCGATCGGCAGCATGTCGTCCATCTCCCCCAAAGGGTGACCAACACGGATGTATCAGGGTATCGTTAGATATCCACGCCAGACCAACGGGCAGCGATCCACGCCCGAACGCCCATCATAGCAGCTCTTGCCATGCTTGTTGATTCGGTGGTTATCGGGCGTTGAAAGATTTCTACAGAGCCGCGCGTCCAATCGGACGCGTAGTGATTTCGTCCCTAAATCGATTCCGATTTAAGGGATCTGCAGCAGCCGCGAGGCCCCGGCAGCGCGTCGATCAAAGAGGTTATGCCATGGCACCGGATCGCATTCGATCACCTGACGCCCCATTCCCAGCTTCGGGCACCCTACCGCCGGTTCGTTCCGAAGATGTCCTGCGGCGGCGCCTCAAGCGCAATCGCACCCTGGCAACATCGCTTCTCGTCACCATGGGCGCCGTCTTTGTCGGAACACACTTCGTACCCGATCCCGGCCTCGCCACAAGGCTGCTGCGCGCGACAGCCGAGGCAGGAATTGTCGGCGGGCTTGCCGACTGGTTCGCGGTGACGGCGCTTTTTCGGCACCCGTTGGGCATTCCCATCCCGCACACGGCCATCATCCCGAACAGCAAGGAGCGCATCGGGCAGACCCTTGGCCGTTTCATCGAACGCCACTTCCTGACTCAGGATGTGCTGCTGAAGAAGCTCAGGAGCGCCAACGCGGCGCAGCGCTTTGCGACATGGCTGTCGACCCCGGAGACTGCACCGGTCATCGCAAACGCCGTCGTCGCAGCGATGCCCTACCTCGTTCGCTCTCTTGATAGTCACGACCTGCGCGAGTTCGTCCGACGCACGCTCGGCAAGCAGCTCCGCCAAACCGATATCGCGCCCGTCATGGGCCGCGTGATCCACATGGTTACCGCGAGCGGCGAGGCGGATGTCCTGTTCGAGCGCGTTCTGGGTGTCGCCGCAGAATGGCTCGAAGACAACCGGGACCAGATCTACGGGCTGGTCCAGCAACGCAGTCGCTGGTGGATCCCGAAGACCATAAACCGGAAAATTGCCGACGCAATCATCACCGGCTGTGCCGATCTCCTCAATGACCTCAGAGAGCCGGAGAGCGAGGTGCGATTGAAGTTTCGTGAGGCACTCGCGCATCTGATAAATGAGCTCATCAATTCTCCGGAGCAGCGCAAGCAGATCAACGCGTCCAAGAATCGCATCCTCGAACATCCGGATGTTCAGGCCTGGGTCGCGGCCGTGTGGCAAGAGACCTCGCGGGTCATGCTCGAAGACCTGTCGCAGCCGACGTCGAAAGCGCGCGCGGCGGTTGAGAAGATCTGCATGCTCATCGGCCGGGCGCTTGCGACTGACGAGGCGATGCTGAAACATATGGACGAGTTTCTGGAGGAACTTGCCGTGTACCTGGTCTCATGGCGTCACGAGATCGGCAAGTTTGTGACGGAAGTGGTCAGAAGCTGGGACAGTCCGACGCTCGTTGAGCGCCTGGAACTCGTCGTCGGCAGCGATCTCCAGTACATCCGGATGAACGGCACCATCGTCGGCGCCCTGGCCGGCAGCCTTATCTTTCTCACCTCTCAATTGATCGGGTAGCCGCGTTCTTCGTGCGGAGCGGCTACTGCATGATTCCTTAAATCGGAATCGATTTAAGGACAAAATCATGCAGCAAATCAAAGTGCTACAGCGACCTTTGCGCGTCCGATTGGACGCGCGGCGCTGTATGCCCCTTCGACTGTAGTTATACTGTCATGCTCTCGGACTATATGACCGCAAGGCGAGCCCATGTGGGCCGGAAATACCCGAGACACGAAGAGCAGACGACCAATGCCAAGCAGAAATTATGCCCAGATCATCCATCGCGCACGTGGGCGAGTGCGCATCAGGATCCCGGCACGGCGACATCACGCATCGTATTTCGACGAACTTCGGACCAATCTCCTGGCCTGCGAAGGCATTGTTGCCGTCCAGGTCAATCCACTCACCGCAACTGTTCTGATCGAGCACGACGAATCGTGTGACCTGACTAGCCTGGACCACCTGCTTTCCGGGCTCGATCGCGCAAACGCCCGACGTGAACCCCTCTGCGAGCGCCAGCCGCTGCCGCCTGTCGCGCGGATCGATGCCCACGTTCGCACGCTGTCGGGAGGCGAGATGGATCTCGGCTCGCTGATCGTGAAAGTCGCGCTCGCGTTAATCTCGCGCCAACCGGGCGGTCTGATCGTTGAGCTGGGTGTCGAGGCTGCAACGCGCTCTGCCCTTTGGCTCGCCACCCCTGCAGCCCGGCCGGTCGCTCCGGCTGGCCCCGAAATTGCGGAGCAACGGCACGCCCTTCCCGCAGCGGCGTAATTGTTCGATCCACCACATCAATAGTGCCGCCTACAGCGTCCTTTGCGCGTCTGGTAAGACGCGCTGCGCTGTAGGTTCCATCGATGACCGCGCGAAGGTGAGCGGCGCACTTGCATGGCTTGTGCTGGCCCTGAGGGCCGATTTGCGCGCCTCGGCGATCGCAAATGGGAGTGTTCCGCCGGCGAGCATGATGCCTGCATCAAGGATCCCGAGCGGGGCCAGGCCGAGCAGTCTGCGTATGCCGGGCACGAACAAGGCGGCCGACTGCGCCGCCACCGAACCGGCCAGAATGCCTGTGAGTGCCGGATTGGCGGGGCTGGATCCGCGATCGAAAACACTGCGAGTAGACGAGCGGCAGGTGATCGCATGGAGCAGTTGGGCCATCACCAGACTGCCGAAGGTCATGGTCCGCACGATCGGCGAAGCAGTCCCATAGCGCATCGCGCCGTAGAGTCCTGCCGCCATGGCGCCTGAGCCAAGGAGCGCCGCCTCGCTGGTGAGCGAGCCGAGATTCTGGACTCCAGGCAGGGCCTTGTCCGCGACCAGGGGCCCGTCCTGCATTCCGGCGGCTTCCGGAGGCTCCATGGCGAGACCGAGTCCCGGCAGCACGTCGGAGATCAAATTGATCCACAGGAGTTGCATCGGCGAGAGGACCTCGCCAAGGCCCACGGCCATGCCACACAGCATGACGAGGACCTCGCTGAAATTCGTGCTGAAGAGATAGTGTATCGCCTTGCGGATATTCGTGAAGGTGGTGCGGCCTCTCTCGATTGCCGGAACGAGCCCGCCCAGATCATCCGTGGCGAGATAGACGTCCGCAGTCTCGCGTGCCGCTGCGTACGGGTCCCGACCCAAAGCGATGCCGACATCGGCAGCGCGGAGCGCCGGACTGTCGTTGATGCCATCGCCGATCATCGCCACCGTAGCTCCCGATTGCTGCAGGGCGCGAATGATCTTGAGCTTCTGCGCGGGGCTGACGCGGGAGAAGGCCTGCGCCCGGCGCGCCGCAACCGCCAGCTCGGCCTCCGTCATGCGGTCAACCTCGACGGCGTCGACAATTTCAATGTCTCCCGTCCCGTTCAGGCCGACCTTTTGGGCGACGGCTCGGGCCGTCGCCCGCTGATCGCCGGTCAGAATGATCGTCTGGAGTCCGGCCCGATGAAGCTCCGCCATCAGCGATTTCAGACCGGGGCGGACGGGATCGGCCAGGCCGGCGAGGCCAACCCATGTCAGTTCCGCAACCGCGGGTTCCTCTGAACCTTGCGCTTCGTCGTCAACATCGCGATAGGCGAAACCGAGCACCCGCAGCGCTTGGTCTGCCAGTTCTGCGTTGATTTCCTTGATCCGGTCGCGACGCTCTGGCGTCAGAGGCCTGCGCCCACCGCCGGCCAACCCCTCCCACCGGCAGCGATCGAGCACTTCGAGAGGGCTGCCTTTCACGGCGAGAAGCAGGCGACCGTCCTTGGCATGCGCGCTCGCCATAAAACGGTACGTTTCGGTGCGTTGCTGCAGGGACACCTTCGGGAACCCTCGACGCAATGCAGCAACATCCATGTCACTGTCGATCGCCGCTTGGACGAGCGCCTTCTCGGTCGCTGAACCGTTTGGGATGCTGTCGCCTTCATGTGCCTCGACCTCCGCCTCGCTGCAGAGACAGCCGATCGTGAGCAGCCTTCTCAAGCGATCGTCTCCGTTTGGATGCGTCGCGGCATATCCCTGGCCGTCGAGCCGGCTGCCCTCTCGAGCCTGGTAAATCTGATCTCCACAGGCGGCCACTTCCAGCGACATGCGCCCGAAGGTCAGTGTGCCGGTCTTGTCAAAGCAGACGACTTGCACGGCTGCCATCGGTTCCACCGCATCGAGCCGGCGCACGAGAATATTCCGTCGCCTGAGGTCCTCGACACCGAGCGCGAGCGTGGTAGCGGCGAGCACGGGCAGCCCCTCTGGAACCGCGGCCACGACAACGGACAAGGCCGATCGGGCCGCCTGGTAGAGCGCGAACCCGCGCAACCAGCCGATGCCGACAATGAGGCCGCCTGCATAGAGCGTCAGCCATCCGAGCTGTCGCCCCAGGTCCCCAAGCTGCCGCTGCATGGGTGTTTGCGGCGCCAAGGTTGCACCGACGAGCTGTTGAACGCTGCCGATCTCGGTCCGCGCGCCGGTCGCCACGACAATGGCCGTGCCGCTCCCGCCGGTCACGACCGTGCCGCGGTAGACCATGCTGGTCCGCTCTGCGAGCGGAAGCGTCGCGGCTACGGGCGCATCGGTTTTGCGGACCGGCATGCTCTCACCGGTCAATCCGGCCTCGCTGATAGTCAATCCGCGTACGGCGGAAAGCCGCGCGTCGGCCGGCACCACCATGCCGCGCTCCAGCATCAGAACATCGCCCGGCACAAGCGTCTCCGCTGCCACCTCGTGCGGATTGCCATCGCGGATCACTCTCGCGGCCTGCGGCGCCGGCAGGTTCAGGCTCTGGATGATCCGCTCCGTCCCGGTCTCGGTCCGGTAGCCAATCGCGGCGTTCACTCCCATCACCGCCAAAATCGCCCCTACCTCGAGCAAGGCTCCAGTGACGAGAGAGACGACCGCTGCGCCAGCAAGGAGCGCGACGGGTACGCTGTCAAACTGGGCGAGAAAGATGCTGAAGTTGGAGCGTGTTGGAAGCTCCGGTAGAGCGTTGCTTCCCGCACGCGCCAAGCGCTCGCGAGCCTCGTCTTCGGATAATCCACGTGTACGAGACGTCACAAGGTCAGTCGCTACCGCTCCTGCGTCCAGATGGTGCCAGCCCTTTTCGTCACGTGAATCGTCGTCGGACAGCTCGATGCCGGTCTGCAGGAGTTCGATGATCCGCCCGATGATCGCCTCGAGTGGCGTGGCGGGATCGTAATGAACGAGCAGATTGCCGGTTAGCGGGTTCGCCGTGGCACCGGAAACGCCGGCAATCGCGGGGAGAGTACGCTCCAGAAATCTCTGAACATGGTTGCTTTGCAAGAGCGCGTCGATATGAAGACGGACCCGCCCAGGCACGGCGTGCACCAGCCTGACCGGGACAGACGTCGGCGCAACGCCGTCGGCACCGGCCACACCTTGCGACTGATCCTGAAGGTCGCCTTGCCGACGGGATGAGTGGTTGTCGCTGCTCGGCCCAGGCCCTTCTTGCCCGCGCAGACCACCTGTTGCCATTTGGGGCATACGACTATCCCTCGCCAGCAACTCCTACAGCGTTGCGCGTCCTTTCAGACGCGCAAACGACGCTGTGCCGGCGATGTGATGAATACGTGTCTGTTTCTGATTTTCGCCGTTACGATGATTTCGCCGCCGGACGTTTAGCGGGCTCGGTCCCACCGTTGGGGCCTGCCATTTCGGCGCGCGCTTCAGCCACGAGATCTTCGTAGCCTTCGCCGAGTTCAGCCGCAGCAATTCGGCCCTGATCGTAGGCAACAAGGCCGGCCTTGATGACGGCTTTGATCATCGGCCTTGCTATGGGAACAATGATCGGCGCGAGCATGAGTGCGCCAACGCCGACGGCAACGCTGGTAAGGACGTTACCTTTAAATGCGTCTTCGAGTAAAGCCATGTTAGGTCTCCCTTTCTGCCCCCTCTAACGCGTCGGTGAAATCGCTGATGAAAAGAGCGTCTCTGTCGGCATTTCTGCCGAGCCAGCATCAGCTCAATAATCTTGCCCCCCAACGGGACCTTCTCAGCCACAGCGCCCTCAAGTGCATGCGCTGCATGTCATCAAAGTATCACAATTCGCTCTGTCATGTTCAACTGAAAATCCAAACCCCAGCCGAAATCGGGGCATTCTTGGGCCAAATGGGTGACCTTTATTCGGCGGGTCGGCGTGTGGCGGGAAGAAGAGCGCGGGTTCAGGCCCAACCTTCGGCGATCATGTCGAATACGAGGTGAAGACGGCCGTCGGTATGCTATTCGTTGTCGATCCCGCCGTCGAAAGAGCGCTGGAACCGGCAACGGATGTCGCGATCGGCTTGAGCGCACATTGTTCGAGAAACCGCATTTTTAAAGCAAACCAAGGAAAACTTCATGACGTCACACGATCCCTCCGGGCTCGAAGCCCGACTGGCTCTCGCAGAGGCGGTTGCACGCGAGGCAGGCGCCGTCGCGCTCGACTATTTCAACCGGCGCGAGACGCTGGTCGTCGAGACCAAGCGGGATCCGCAGGATGTCGTCTCGATCGCCGATCGCGAGGTGGAGAATCTCGTCCGAACCCGTTTCGCCGCCGCCTATCCCGACGATGGCGTGCTCGGCGAGGAATACGGCCTGGAGCAGGGAAGTTCCGGCTTCACCTGGGTCATCGATCCGATCGACGGCACCAGCCCCTTCCTCAATGGCATGCCGAACTGGTGCGTTTCGATCGCCCTTCTTAATGACGGCGTACCGGTGGTCGGCGTGATCTCGGCGCCCTGCCACGACGAACTTTATGCAGCAGCACTTGGCCGCGGAGCGCGGCTCAACGGCAAGCTGTTGTCGCTCGACACCTCACGCAGTATTCGCAACGCCGTCACCGGCATCGGCGCCAACAATCACGTGACGCCGGCGTTCGTCGGCAAGATGGTCGAGAGGCTGCTTGAAGCCGGCGGCAATTTCGTTCGCAACGGCTCCGGCGCGCTGATGCTCGCCTATGTCGCCGCCGGCCGCCTCGTCGGCTATTACGAGCCCTATATGCACGCCTGGGACTGCCTCGCCGGCTACTGCCTCGTCAAGGAAGCGGGCGGCTGGTACCTGCCCTTCCCCGTCGAGGGCGAGCGCCTGACCAAGGGCGCTGCCGTTCTCGCGGCGGCACCGGGCGCGGTCGATGACCTGAAGAAGGTGGCGGGTCTCTGAACGGCGCGGCCGCTTCGAGTGTGATGAACCTGCGGATGCCTATTGCGCCTCTTGACCATAGAGCTGCGATATCAGGACCGCGGAGATAAAGGTGCCGAATGCCAGGATGAGCGAGAAGCGCAACGCGGCACCGCTCCCCTGGCTTTCGATGATGCCCGCATAGAGCAACGGCGCGAGTGCTGAAGCGAAGAACGCCGGCGCCAGCATCCAGCCCGAAAGCCTGCCATAGGCACTTGGATCGAAGAGTTGCAGCGGCTGGACGCCGCGCACGATGGTAAAAAGCCCGATGCTGAGGCCGTAGGTCAAGGCAAAGGCGGCCGCACCGAGCGAGTGCCCGCCCCACGCCAATCCTATGGCGAAGGCGAGCGGCAGCCCGGCAGCGGCAATCACGCCAAGGCGGAAGGAACTCATCTTGCCGCCGAAGGCTACCTCCCAGAGCCTTGCGAGCGACTGGCCGATGCCTCTGAGGGAGGACACGATCACCACAGTCCCGGCAGCAAGGCCGAGACCGCTGAAGATGCCAAGCATATGGGCGGACAGCCCGGAATTGATGAAGGCCGACAGGGTGCTCATCACCGTGAAGAGGAATGCAGCAGGCCAGATCCGCGGGCGGCAAGCGCGCTCCGCGCCGATCTCTGCTTGCGCCGCCACGTCTCGCTGATTGCCGCTTGGAAGCATCCAATGGAGAGCCATGCCGACCAGCGCCAGAAGGGCATAGACGAAAAGCGCGTGCCGCCACCCGACTGACGCCACGAGCGCGTCCCCGACCGGCCAGAACGCGGCGGAAGATAACCCGCCAAGCAGGGTAACCTTCGAGATCGATCGCCGCGCCCCAGCGCCGCCGGCTCTCGCGAGCGTCGCGAAGGCAGCCTCGTAAAGCGTCATACGCATGGCGATACCGAGCAGCGCCCAGGAAACGTCGTAGAGGAGAAGGCTCTCGGAAAGACCAAGGCCGACGAAGGCCACCGCCATCAGGCCCGAGCCGGTCGTCATGACCGCGCGACCGCCATGCTTGTCGATCATGTCTCCGACGATACCCGAGACCAGGCCCATGACAACAAGCGCGCCGGAAAAGCCGCTATAGACGAGCGTTAGCGCCCAGCCGGTGTCCGCCGCGATTGCGGGACCGAAGACACCGATCATGTAGTAGGAGATGCCCCAGCAAAGAAATTGCGAGAGGCTGAGCAGGACGATCGTCCTGTCGCCGATCATCTGCGCTCACCGGCAATCGTGTCGCCAGGGCCAATCGCACGCTGCATCAGCACAGTATCCAGCCAGCGCTGATGTCTCCAGCCGACGGCCTTGAGGATACCGACGAGTTCGAAGCCGAGCTTTTCATGAAGTCGTCGGGAGGTGAGATTGGCCGAGTCGCCGATGACTGCCACCATCTGCCGAAATCCGCGGATCTCCGCTTCATGGATGAGCCCGGCCAGCAAACCGGAGCCGACGCCGCGGCCTTGCGCATCGTCGCGGACATAGACCGAGCTTTCGACGGTTCCACGATAGGCGGGACGGGCGCGATAGGCACCGGCATAGGCATAGCCCGCGACCTCTCCTTGCAGCCTGGCCACCAGGTAGGGATAGCCCGCTGCGACCAGCGCTTCGCGCCGGGCGGCCATCTCCGCTTCCGTCGGCGGCTCAAGTTCGAAACTCGCCGTGCCAAAGCGCACAGCCTTTGCGTAGATCGCGGTGATCGCCGGAATGTCGCGCAATTCGCATGGCTCGAATGAAATGGCTTCGGGCGAGAATACGGCTGTCATTTCTTGGTCCCTGCATTTTCGAATGACAACGAGAATGCCCTGGAAGCTGCCTCCAATAAAGCTTATGCTTCTCATGCAAAGCATAAGGAAAACTTTGGTGAAGAAGCTCAGCCTCGAACAGTTGGACACTTTCGCCGCCGTGGTCGAACTCGGAAGCTTCTCGGCGGCGGCGGAACGCGCCGACATCAGCCAGCCGGCCGTCAGCCTGCAGATCAAGCAGCTCGAGCGCTATCTCGGCGTCAGGCTGATCGAGCGTGTCGGACGGCGCGCGCAACCGACAGCGGCCGGTCGCGATCTGCTGATCCATGCCCGGCGCATCGAGAAGGAGGCCTCCGACGCCTTGGAGGCGATGACGCCCTATCGCAGCGAAGCGGCGGGCCGCATCCGCATCGGAACCGGCGCGACCGCGTGCATCCATCTGTTGCCAGCCGTCATTGCTCGGGTAAAGGCAAGGATGCCGGGGCTGGAGATCACCGTGCATACAGGCAACACGCCCGACATTCTCCACGACTTGGAAGCAAACAGGCTCGACCTTGCCATCGTTACGCTGCCGGCTCCCGGCCGTTCGTTCGAAGTCGAAGAGATCTACCGGGACGAGATGGTGGCGGTCGCCCCTTCGCAGGAGAGGTTGCCCCCGGGCGGGGTCGACGCCGCCATCCTCGGCACCAGGACCTTGCTGCTCTACGAAGGCGGCAATACGCGCCGCGTCGTGGACCAGTGGTTTGCCGAGGCAGGCGTTCAGGTGAAGCCGGCAATGGAATTCGGGAGCGTCGAAGCGATCAAGCGCCTTGTCGGCGCCGGGCTTGGCTGGGCCATTCTGCCGAGACTGGCGCTGGACGGCAGCTTTGCATCGAACCGTTCCAAAACGACAAACCCGGCCGATTCCAACGGGTTAGGCGAAGATCGCGACGAATGTTCCTCGCTCGGGCAAGATTCGCTGGCGTCCTGCCCTCTTGCCCCGAGACTCAATCGCTCGCTGGCGATGGTTGTCCGCCGGGACAAACACCTCAATCGTGGCCTCAGGGAAATGATGCGCGAAATTCGGGGCAAATAATCCATAAAATCCGTGTGTTGCGGGATTTCTTGAATTGGGTTCGATTTGAGCGTAAAATTACTCCAGCAATTCAAAGCGTTACAGCGACCGTGCGGACTGAGGCAGCGGAGCTGAAACGTAAGGCGCACGCGAGGGTGACGCTTTGGTCAAGCTTCATACGTGGAGGTTGTCATGCCAAACACTCTCATTGCGGGAAAAAGGGCCCAGGACTGGGCGAACCTGGTCCTTGCGGTGTGCTTGTTCCTCTCCCCCTGGGTTATCGGTTTTGCGGCTGAGCCCGTGCCGACCTGGAACGCCTGGATCGCTGGCATCGTGCTTGGTGCGCTGGCGATCGCGGCGCTCTCGGCCTTCGCAGAATGGGAGGAATGGGTGAACATGGTGATCGGCCTCTGGCTGATCGTGTCTCCCTGGCTGCTCGGCTTCATGGCAAACATGAACGCGATGTGGACACACGTCATTCTTGGCGTGCTCGTCGCGGCATTGTCGGCCTGGGCTGTCTGGGACTATCGCCACCCGCAGTCGCACGCCTAGATCAATTCACTGTTTCATTGAAACAGTGAAATGATCTGACACTTTCAACTTGCGCAATTCCGGACCGAAAGCCGCTACACACTTTTCCCGGAATTGCGTAAGAGCGCTGCGCGCTCAGAGGAACGCGCAGAAGCGATCGGCTTTTCAATCGGGACTATCCTTCCCGCTTCCAGCGAATCCGGCCATTGCATGTTTCCTTAAGTCGTCGGGATAAAACATGCAGCAATTCAAAGTGCTACAGCGTCCTTTGCGCGCCTGAAGAGACGCGTGGCGCTGCAGAAGCGGGATTGTTTGTCGTCAACCTCCGACGACCGCGCGTTGTTCCTCGTCCGAAAACGCGTCTTCCACATCCAGTTCGCGCCGCTCTCTTTCGGTTTCGATGGCAACATCGAGCACCTTCTGCAGATTGGTGGCATGGCGGAATGTGGGTTCGACGGTCTGACGGGCTGCGACCGCCTCGGCGAAGCGCTGGTAATTGGTCGGCACCGTCCCGGCGTCGAGCTCGCGCCAGATCGCCTTTTCGACATCGGGGCCGAGGCAGGCCTTGAGGAGCGAGCCGTCCGGCGTATGCATCACCTCCAGCGCGCCCTTGTCGCCGTGCAGCCTCAGCCTCAACTCGTTGAGATGCCCCGTCGCCCAGCGG
Organism: Sinorhizobium garamanticum; assembly: GCF_029892065.1. Lineage (NCBI taxonomy): Bacteria > Pseudomonadati > Pseudomonadota > Alphaproteobacteria > Hyphomicrobiales > Rhizobiaceae > Sinorhizobium > Sinorhizobium garamanticum. The sequence continues at coordinate 1,374,690 of NZ_CP120374.1, forward strand.
CTGGCATGGATCACGCCCATCGCGCCGTTTTCGAACTCCGCTGTCATCGCGAAGCTGTCGTTCGCATCAAGGTCGTATTCGCCGATGCGGTTGTCGGGTGCCTTGTCGAACGCCTTCAGCCGGGCAAAGACCCGCTCGACCGCGGTGCCGGCGCCATAGCCGGCGAAGTCGAGAATATGGATCCCGACATCACCAAGCACGCCGTTGGAGCCGTGCTTGGTCGACAGCCGCCACAGCCATTTCGATTCGCTCGCCCAGTCGCCCCACGCCTTCGACACCAGCCAGCTCTGCAAATAGGAGGCTTCGAGATGGCGCACCCTGCCGATTTCGTCCGCAAGCACCAGCTCGCGTGCCCGCTGAAGCGGCGCGACATTGCGGTAGGTGAGGTTCACCATATTGACGACACCGGCGCGCTCCGCGGCTTCGGCCATTTCGGCGGCCTTGTGGTAATTTTCCGCCAGCGGCTTTTCGCACAGCACATGCTTGCCGGCGGCGATCAGGGCCAGCGTCGTGGCATGATGGGCGTAGTCCGGCGTGACGTTGGTCGCCGCGTCGAATTCGCCCCAGTCGATCGCGTCTTCAAGCGAGGTGAAGACGCGGGCGATGCCGTGCGTGTCGGCAAAGGCGCGCGCCCGCGACGGGTCGACGTCGACTGCGGCGACAAGCTCGACGCCGTCGATCTTGGCAAAGGCTAGTGCATGGCTGTTGGCCATGCCGCCGGTTCCGAGAATAAGCAAACGCATGATGGACCTCATCGATATCCTGCTTCGCCGGCCTGGTGGAGCTTCGGCCCCCGCTCGACGATCGGCTCCAGCGCCTTCTCCACCGGCACGTTCGGCGCCTCGTGGATCGCCTTGTACGTGCCCTGTGGATTGTGCGCCCATTTTACCGCGTTGCGCAGCACCGTCTGCACCGTCGCATCGTGATAGGTCGGATAGGTTTCGTGGCCGGGACGGAAATAGAAGATGTTGCCGGCGCCGCGCCGCCAGGTCAGCCCCGAACGGAACACCTCGCCACCCGCGAACCAGGAGATGAACACCGTTTCCAGCGGCTCCGGCACGGAAAACTGCTCGCCATACATCTCCTCGTTTTCCAGCACGAAATTCTCGCCGAGACCGGCGGCGATCGGATGGCGCGGATTGACGACCCAGACGCGCTCGCGCTCGCCCGCCTCGCGCCATTTGAGCGCGCAGGGTGTACCCATCAGCCGCTTGAACACCTTGGAGAAATGACCGGAATGAAGCACGATCAGCCCCATGCCTTCCCACACCCGCTTGGCCACCCGCTCGACGACCCGGTCGTCGACGGCACCGTGATCCTTGTGGCCCCACCAGACGAGCACGTCGGTCGAAGCCAGTCGCTCTTCGCTCAAACCGTGCTCCGGCTCCTGCAAGGTCGCCGTCGTCGCGGCAACCGCCGGGTCTTCGTTCAGCGTTGCCGCGATCGTGTTGTGCATGCCATTCGGGTAAATCTCCCGAACCACCGCATTCGTCTGCTCGTGGATGTTCTCACCCCACACGATGGTGTTGATAGCCAAGGTCATTCTCCTCGTGGTTACTGCATCCGCTGCCGGATGCCCTTGTCTGGTGGTTAATTTGCGGCGAGGTTACGCCGCGCCGCGTAATTCCGTGCGGCCGATCGCGCGTCCTGCTGCATCAAAGCGATGAAGGTGGCCGGCGGCCGGGGAGATCTGCACGGTTTGCCCGGGCAGATGCCTGGAGATCCCGCTTTCGCGGACGATCACCGGCTCGCCTGCGTCGATATCGATATAAACATAGCTGTCGGAACCGAGCATCTCGGCGTGGACGATCGTTCCGTTCCATTGACCGGCGCCCTCGACGATCTCCAGGTGTTCCGCCCTGATGCCGATCGTTTGCGCCTTGTAGGGCTCCGCGAAGGCGCCGGCCAGAAAGTTCATTTTCGGCGAGCCGATGAAGCCGGCGACAAAGATCGAGTTCGGGTTTTCATAGAGTTCGAGGGGCGTGCCGATCTGTTCCACCAGCCCGTCCCTCAAGACGCAGATCCGGTCGGCGAGCGTCATCGCCTCCACCTGGTCGTGCGTCACATAGATCATCGTCGTGTTGTGCATGCTGCGATGAAGTTTTGCGATCTCGATGCGGGTCGCCACTCGCAGCGCCGCATCGAGATTGGAAAGCGGTTCGTCGAAGAGGAAGACCTTCGGGTCGCGCACGATCGCACGGCCGATCGCCACGCGCTGCCGCTGCCCGCCGGAGAGCTGGCGGGGCAGGCGCTTGAGATAGGGTGTGAGCTGCAGCATCTCGGCCGCCGCTTCGACCCTTTTCCTGCATTGTTCCTTATCCTTGCCGGCGAGCTGCATGCCGAAGGCCATATTGTCGTAGACTGTCATATGCGGATAAAGCGCATAAGACTGAAACACCATGGCGATACCGCGGCGGGACGGGGCGAGCTGATTGACGATTTGTCCGTCGAAGGCCAGCGTTCCGGAGGTGATTTCCTCCAGGCCCGCAATTAGCCGCAGCAGCGTGGATTTGCCGCAGCCGGACGGCCCGACGAAGACCATGAATTCCCCCGTCCGGATGTCCATGCTGACGCCCTTGATGACCTCGAAGGCGCCAAAGGACTTGCGAATGTCCCGCAATTGTAGCTCTGCCATTTCCTTCTCCTAAATCAAGGGGATGCGAGTCGTCTGCCCTAGCCTTTGACGCCGCCGGCCGTGAGGCCGGAAATGATCCGCCGCTGAAAGATCAGGACGAGGATGACGAGCGGCGCCGTGACGATCACGGACGCGGCCATGATGTTGCCCCAGGGTACTTCGAACTGGCTGCCGCCCGAGAGCAGCGCGATCGCAACCGGCACCGTGCGCTGCGTGTCCGAGGATGTGAATGTCAGCGCGAACAGGAACTCGTTCCAGGACGCGATGAATGCAAGCAGTCCTGTCGTCACCAGAGCTGGCCACATCAGCGGCATGAACACGCGGGTGATGATCACCCAGGGCGATGCACCGTCGACGATCGCCGCCTCCTCGATTTCGACCGGCAGATCGCGCATGAAGGTGGTGAGCACCCACACCGTGAACGGCAGCATGAAAATCATGTAGGAAAAAATCAGCGCCAGCGGCGTGTTAAAGACGCCGATCAAGCGCACGAGCTCGAACAGGCCGGCGAGCACGGCGATCTGCGGGAACATCGATACCGACAGGATGGCGAGGAGAAGCAGCCCGCGCCCCCGGAAGCGGACACGTGCGAGCGCGAAGGCCGCGGTGATCGCCAGTAGCAGCGACGCGGCGACGACCAGGGTCGCGACGAGCAGCGAATTGCCGAGATTCCTCAGGAAGCTGCCATGCGTCAGGATCTCCTGGTAATTGGCAAGCGAAGGCGCCGACGGCCAATGGTCGACGCGGAAGAGCGCCGTGCCGGATTTGAAGCTCGTCAGGATCGCGTAGTAGAACGGGAACACCGCGACGACGACAATGACGGCGACGAGGGCATAGAACGCGGTTCGTTTTGCGACTGTCATGAGCATCAGCGTTCCCCCTCCAGGTTGACGCGCCCGAACCACATGTAGAGCACGGTGATCGCCGCGATGATGAGGAACAGCATGGTCGAGGCGGCGGCGCCGTAGGCAAACTTGTCGAAATCGAAAAGGTTCTCGCGGGCGAGCACCGACATCGTCTTCGTTTGCGCGTTGTTCGGCGTCAGCACGTAGATCAGGTCGAAGATGCGCAGCGCATCCAGCATGCGGAAAATGACCGCGACCATCAGCGCAGGCCGTATCAGCGGCAGGGTGATGCGCCAGAAAACCTTGACCGGATGAACGCCGTCGATTTTCGTGGCCTCGTAGATATCGCCCGGCACCATCTGCAGGCCGGCGAGGATCAGGAGCGCCATGAACGGCGTCGTCTTCCAGACATCGACGATCAGCACCGCGATCATCGCGGTATCGGGGCTCGCGGTCCAGGCGATCTTCTGGCTGATCAGGCCGAGGCTGAGCAGGATGTCGTTGAGGATGCCGAACTGGTCGTTGAGCATCCATGCCCACATTTTCGCGGAGACGATGGTCGGGATCGCCCAGGGGATGAGGATCGCGGCGCGCACGAGGCCGCGCCCGGGAAACCGTGCATTGAGCACCAGCGCCACGATCAGGCCCAGCGCCGTTTCGATGCTGACCGAGATCACCGTGAACCTCAGCGTGTTCCACACCGCGTTCCACCAGGCGGCGTCGGCGAGCAGGCCCCTATAGATCGTGCGCCCGCTCTTAAGCGTCACCCAGGAGAGATAGTTCTGCAGGCCGACGAACTCGGCAGCCGAAAGATTGGTCAGCGAGGCGTTGGTGAAGCTGAAATAGATGGTGCGGACGAGCGGCCAGCCGGCGACCATGGCCAACACCAGCAAAGTCGGCGCCAGGAAAATCCAGGCCGAACGCAGACGCTGCGCCTGAAGGTCAGAGCCTATCCTTTTGCCCGCAATCGCAGACTGCGGCCCCGCGAGAGAAACTTCGGTCATGACACGAGCTCACTGGTTGGCGTCCAGCTCTGGGCGGAACGTTCGACCTGCTGCATGGTTCCCTGGATCTCAGGGGATCCGGGGAAACCGCTTTGTATTCAAAGGCTTGAAATACTCTTCGGGGTCCCGAAGAGCCTGCGATGCTACTTTCGACGACAGCCGGCGGCCGGCTGCCGTACTCTTTTGTGCATGTCGTTATCCCAAAACCGCTGCGCACTTTTGGGTCATGCATCGTGGGCCTTACCAGCCGTCTCCCTGGAGCTCGGTCAGGTCGACTTCGAGCAGTTCAAGGTTTTCGGCGGCCGTGCCGTTGCCCGAAAGCGTGTTGTGTACGGCGCTCCAGAACTTGGAGGAAACCTCGTTGTACTTCACCTTCGCCACGGCCGAGGGGCGCGGCACGGCATCCTGGAAGATCGGTTTCCAGTTCGGCATGAAGGGCTGTGCGGCGGCGACCTCCTTGTCGTCATAGAGTGCGGCGATCGTCGGCAGGTTCGACAGCTGGATGGCGCGCGCCTTCTGGACTTCCGGCGAGCCCAGGAACTTGACGAAGGCAATCGACGCTTCCTGCTCGTCGGAATATTTCGAAACCGCGAGGTTCCATCCGCCGAGTGTCGAAGAGGGCTGATCACCGTCTGTCGCCGTCGGCAGCGGTTTCACCTCGAACTTGCCCTTGACCGCGCTGTCGTCGCCGTTTCCGAGCGCATAGGCGTAGGGCCAGTTGCGCATGAAGACGGCATTGCCCGTCTGCCAGACGCCGCGCGACTCCTCCTCCTGATAGGCGAGCACGCCACTCGGAGAGATCGTGCCGATCCAACCCTTGACCCGGTCGAGGGCCGCTGCTGCCTTTTCGTTGTTGACGGAGATCGTGCCGTCGGCTTCGACGATCTGGCCGCCGCCGGAGGACTTGATCCATTCGAGCGCGTTGCAGGTCAGGCCCTCATAGGCGTTGCCCTGGAAGACAAAGCCCCAGATGTCGGGATTGCCGGCCGCGCGCTCCTTGTCCTGGATTTCCTTCGCCGTGGCGGCGAGCTCATCCCAGGTCTCTGGCGGCTTCTTGCCGTATTTGTCCAGCAGATCCTTGCGGTAGTAGAGCGCTGGCGCATCGGTGTAGAACGGCAGCGCGACCAGCTTGCCGTTAACGGTCTGCGATTGAATGATCGAGGGGAAGTGCGCGCCGGCCACGTCCTTGGTGGCCTCGGTCAGGTCGACGAATTGATCGGCAAGCTGCGGCGCCCAGATGACGTCGGTCTGATAGACGTCGACATCCTTGTTTCCAGCCGCGAGCCAGAGACGGTACTGGCTGAACTGCTCGCTGCTCGAGGGCGGCATCGTCACGAGGTTGACCTTGTGACCGGTGTCCTTTTCGAACTTGGTGATCTGCTCACGCAGAAAGCTCAGGTTCTTGCCCGTCGAATTGGCCGCCATGGATATCTCGGCGGCGGCGGCAAGATCGGCAGCACCCGCGATGGCAGCGCAAAAAATCAGCGTCCTTACGATAGGCTTCATTTTTTCTAGCTCCTCCAAGCTCCCCCGGTTTCGTAACATCCCCTAAATTCGAAAGCGGTTTGGCTGGCGAGCAAGCTGGCAGAAGCCCAAATCTCTGTCAAGATGTGCTCCAGACCGGCGTCACAACGAAAGCGAGCATGACTTATATCGTTGTTTTTCAACGAGAAATATACTGTTTTAGCCTGTGGATCGTTGCGACCGCGGGAGTCCGCCGGGATACTGATTGGGCGTGAATTTACCGGAAATTTAAAACGATTTGGCTGTCTGCTACTCCACGCCATTTGGTTGGTGTGCGACCCCGTTTCCCTCACGAACGGTTGTTACCACCGGCAAACAGCGTATAGTCCTGCGCAAATGCCACGGCGCCGCGTACTTATCCGACGTGCAAAGTCGCCATGGCAGTTCGGTGTCTGCATGATTTCGAATCGGCTCCGATTTGAGAACCATGCAGTGGGGGCGTGCAGGGAATACGATCGATCACATGAAGCTCAAGGAGTTCGCCAAGCAGTTGGGGCTGTCCCCGACGACGGTCAGCCGCGCTTTGAGCGGCTATCCCGAGGTCAGCGAGAAAACCCGCAAACGCGTGGCGGAAGAAGCGGTGCGTCTCGGCTACCGACCGAACGTCAACGCCGTGCGCCTCGTCACGGGACGCGCCGGCGCGATCGGCGTGGTGATGGGCCGCAACGGCGAGTTCCAGTTCTCGGAATATATGAGCGGCATGGCCGAGCGGCTGGATAGCCAAGACATCGACATCCTCGTAAGCCCGATCGCCGAGCAGGGAGGCAAGGACGAGAGCCAGCTCTATAGCCGGCTTGCGACCAGCGGTCGGGTCGATGCCGTGATCATCCATTCGCCGATGCCCAACGACGAGCGCATCGCGCTCCTGCACAGGCTGGGAATGCCGTTCCTTGTCCATGGCCGCTCCGAGACCGAGGTTCCCCACGCCTGGCTCGACATCGACAACGAGGGCGCCATCCGGCGCGCAACCTCGCATCTCATTGATCTCGGCCACAGGCGCATCGCGATGATCAACGGTCGCGCCGGCCTGACCTTTTCACTTCATCGCGACCAGGGCTATCGCAAAGCTCTTGAGCAGCGCGGCATCCCGTTCGATCCGCGCCTCATCGCCCATGGCCATTTCACCGACGAATTGGGCTTCCGCTTCGCCCGCTCCTTCCTCGAACAATCGCCGCAGCCGACGGCATTCGTTGCGGGTTCGATGATGACTGTGCTCGGCGTCTACCGCGCCGTGCGCTCCTTCGGGCTTGTGGTCGGCCGGGACGTTTCCGTCATCGCCCATGACGACGTCTTCCCCTACCTCACCGCCGACAACATGGTGCCCTCGCTCTCGACCACCCGCTCGTCGCTGCGCGCCGCCGGCGCGCGCTCGGCCGACCTCGTCCTGCAGCTCCTGTCGGGTAAGCCGGCGACCGAGATTCACGAGCTCTGGTCGGTCGAGCTCATTCTTCGCGAGTCCACCGGCCCGGTGCCGCACTCAGACGCAATTCCGGACAAAACAGGCTGAACATCGGCCGGCAGACGTCGACCGCGCCGGTCGACACGCCCTTGCGCCCTGCCCTTTGGCAGGCCAAGACTGCGGGCAAAGATTCGCACGTCAGACAGACAGATGAAGACAAGAGAGATCGCGATCATCGGCGGCGGGCCGGCGGGCCTCATGGCGGCGGAGGTGTTGTCTCGCCTTGGCCATTCGGTGACGATCTACGACAGCATGCCGACGGTCGGGCGCAAGTTCCTGCTGGCTGGCAAATCCGGCCTCAACATCACGCACGCCGAGGATTATGCGCTCTTCGCGACGCGCTTCGGCACCGCGTCGGACCGGCTGCGCCCTGCGCTTGACGCCTTCATGCCGAACGACCTGCGAGACTGGGCTGCCGGGCTTGGCACGGAAACCTTCGTCGGCTCCTCGGGGCGCGTCTTTCCGACGGTCATGAAGGCCTCCCCGCTCCTGCGCGCCTGGCTGCGCAGGCTGGAAGCGCAGGGCGCCGAGCTTCGCACCCGTCATCGCTGGTCGGGTTTCGATGACGGCGGCTATGCCTTCGAGACGCCGGAGGGACGCACGGTCGTCCATTGCGACGCCGCCTTGCTGGCGCTTGGCGGGGCGAGCTGGCCGCGGCTCGGCTCCGATGCCGGCTGGCTGGCCTTGCTGCGCGAAAAGGGCGTCGCGGTCAGCGATTTTCGACCCGCCAATTGCGGCTTCGATGTCGCCTGGAGCGAGAGCTTTCGCGACCGTTTCGCCGGCGAACCGCTGAAATCGGTGACGGCTTCGTCTGATGCCGGCGTCTTTCCGGGCGAATTCGTGGTGACACGGCACGGCATCGAGGGCAGTCTCGTCTATGCCCATGCGTCAAGCTTGCGCGACCGGCTTGAGCACGACAGCGAAGCCACACTCGTGCTCGACCTCGTGCCCGGACGAACAGTGGAGCGCCTTGCCCGCGACTTCAAGCGGCAGCACGGCAAGGCAAGTTTCTCCAACCGTCTTCGCAAAGCCGCAGGCCTTGCCGGCGTCAAGGCCGCATTGGTGCGGGAGGTGGCACCTGCAGCCCTTCAGGCCGATCCGCATGATCTCGCGAGCCTGATCAAAGCCTTGCCGATTCCGGTTCTAAGACCCCGGCCGATCGCAGAGGCGATTTCCTCGGCGGGCGGCGTCAGCTTCAGCAGTATCAACGACGACTATATGCTGAAGGCGCTTCCGGGGGTATTCGTCGCCGGCGAAATGCTCGATTGGGAGGCGCCGACCGGCGGCTATCTGCTGACGGCCTGCCTTGCCACGGGACGCGCTGCGGCGCGCGGGATCGAGGCCTGGCTGAAGCGGTGATAGAATTCGCTCAGGCCGTCTCTTCGCTGAGTTCTTCGACGTCGCCAGCCACTCGAGCCGGCGGTCTGCCGTAGGCGCGCAGGAAGGTGCGCACGGCCGCCCGCGCAGACTTCTCGAGTTCCTCGTCCTTCGGCGTTCCACCAAGGGCGCTGATCATCTGCAGATCGGCATTGACCAAAGCGAGGAACTGCTTGGCGGCCAGGTCGAAGTCGTCGATGTCCAGCCGCGCGACATGGGAAAGCCGGGCAAAGAGCGCCGCCAAGGCGGTTCCGATCTTGCCCGGTCCCTGCTCGCGCCAGATCTCGAAGAGATGCGGATAACGCTCGCCTTCCGTCTGCACCAGCTTACGGATGAACTTTCCGTCGTGATTGCACACGCAGTTCTTGTTGAGGCGGACGGCAAAGGCTGTGAGCTCGTCTTCGAGATTGTCGCCGTTGTCGGGAAAGGTCGCGAGAATCGAAAACAGGGCGGCATTGGCGCGGTCCAGGATATCCTGGACGACCGCCATGAACAGCGTCTCCTTTTCGCGGTAGTGGTTGTAGACGGTCTGCCGCGAGACGCAGGCTTCCATCGCGATTTCGTCGATGCTGGCGCCGGCAAAACCTTCACGGCAAAATACTTGGGCAGCGGCGTCCAAAATCGAGACGCGTTTGGCGCATTGGCCTTTTTGAGTGGGGCCGCCCTGCTTCGGTTGCGGCGCTTTTGGTTTTTTCATGCCATGAAAATAAGACGTGTTGACGAATTAGACAATAGTGTCTAATTTTACACGCGTGTCCAATTTGTTAGACACGAGCAGTCGCGGGCAGATGCGATCCTCCCAAGCCGCATCCATGCCTATCCGGCGGCCGCTTTTCCGTTTCAACCTTTAGCGACAGCGATGGGCCGGCAGGTGCATCCGGCTCTGCCTTCGCGGTTTCTGAAAGAGCATCATCATGACGGCTTCATTTCTACGCACTGCCATTATTCTTGGACTTTTATCGGCCATAGGGCCGTTTGCGATCGATATGTACCTCCCGGCCCTGCCCTCGATCGGCAAGGATCTCGGCGCTGAAAACAACATCGTGCAACTGAGCCTGCTCTCCTTCTTCATCTCCTTCGCGTTGTCCCAGCTGGTCTACGGCCCGCTCTCGGATATCTGGGGCCGCAAGGCGCCGCTCTATCTCGGCATCGGGCTTTTTGCGCTCGCCAGTATCGGTTGCGCGATGGCAAGCGACATCGAGACCCTCATCGTTTTCCGCTTCCTTCAGGGCATCGGCGGTGCCGCCGGCATGGTCATTCCGCGCGCGGTCGTGCGCGACATGCACACCGGCGTCCAGGCGGCGCGGCTGATGTCGCTGCTCATGCTCGTCTTCAGCATTTCACCGATCCTTGCCCCGCTGACGGGCAGCGCCGTGATCGAATTCTACGGTTGGCGCGGCGTCTTCTATGCGGTGATGATTGCCGCCGTGATCGGGCTGATTCTGCTTTCGACGCAGCTCACGGAGACGCGGCCGAAGGAACACCGCTCGGACAGCACCATCGGCAGCGCGATCGCCGCCTATCGGCTGCTTCTCAGCGACCGCAACTTCCTGACGCTGACCTTCATCGGCGGCCTCGGCATCTCGAGCTTCCTCGTCTATCTCGCGAACTCGCCGTTCGTCCTGATCGACCATTACGGCCTGACGCCGACGCAATACAGCTTCGCCTTCTCGATCAACGCGGTCTCGTTCTTCGCCGTATCGCAGGCGACCGGCTGGCTCGGCGAACGCTTCGGCCTCGTCCGGCTGATGCGGATGGCGGTGACCATGTTCGCGTTGACCATGGTCAGCATGTTCGTCGTCATGAGCCTCGGCTTCAATCAGCTGCCGGTCATGGCGGCCTTCCTCTTCGTCGGCTACGGCGTCCTCGGTCTCGTCATTCCGACGTCGTCGGTGCTGGCGCTCGAGGATCACGGAGAGATTGCCGGCACCGCTTCGGCGCTGATGGGAACGCTGCATTTCGTAACCTCCGCCGTGGCGATGGTCATCACCAGTATCTTCTTCGACGGCACCGCGCTGCCGATGGCGGCCGGCATCGCGCTCTGCGCCCTTGGAGCCTTCCTCGTTACCCAGGCAACGATCGGCCGTCGCCGTCGCGTCGTTGCTGCGGAATAGACAATCCCCCGCGCGTCCGAAAAGGATGCGCGGGCGGGCCGGCCCGCCGGTGTTCGCAAACAGGTCGATGACCGTTTTGTGAAGCTGCTCCCCTCTATTACGTGCTAACGTCCAAAAGAGGCCGCGCCGAACACTGCATGTTTCCTTAAAGCCTAGCCGATTTAAGGATAAAAACATGCAGCAAAGCAAAGTGCTACAGCGTCCTTTGCGCGTCCGATAGGACGCGCGGCGCTGTAGAGGCGTGAAAGGAGCCTGCCATGCTTCCAACGCGACGTTCTCTGCTGACCACTTTTCTGGCGATTCCGGTCTTGCCCATCATCCAAGAGGCCGCCGCGCAACGGCCCCGCGTGCCGCTGACGCCCGCCTGCGGCAATGATCGCGACCTGACCCTCGCGCGCACAGCCGGTCCCTTCTACAAACCCGACGCGCCCATGCGTCACGAACTCTTTGCCGACTCCCCCGATGGTGAGCGCATCACGCTTGCCGGTTATGTCCTCGACGCAAACTGCCGGCCTCTCGCCAACAGCCTCGTCGAGATCTGGCACGCCGACGAAACCGGCGCTTACGACACGAGCGGCTTCAGGCTGCGCGCGCACCAGTTCACCGATGCAAACGGCCGCTGGTGGTTCGGCACGATCGTGCCCGCGCGTTACGGCGGCAGGACCCGGCACTATCACCTCCGCGTGCAGCGGCGCGGTGGCAGCCTGCTCACGACGCAGCTCTTCTTCCCGAACGAACCGGCCAATGCGACCGACGGCCTCTATTCGGATGCGCTGCTGCTCGACATCCGCGACACTGCCGACGGCAAATTCGGCCGCTTTGATTTCGTCGTCTGAGGCGGTGCGAGGCCGCCGCTTTCGGCAGCGGTCCTACAGCGCCGTGCGTCCTTTCAGACGCACAAAGGACGCTGGAGCACTTTGAATCGCTGCATGTTTGTGCCCCTAAATCGGCTCCGATTTAAGGGCACAAACAGTAAAGAGGCCCAAGGCTTCACTCAATGTTCGTTCGCATGCGCTCCATGCGCCGTAATCACACTCTGGGCTTCCTTGCCGTAAAGCTCCTCGAAATGATCGAAGCCCTTGGAAAAGTAGCCGATCCCCTGTGTGGCGGATCTGAGCGAGCGCGCCAAGTCGTCAAGCGCGGCGCCTGGAATAAGGGCGCGGAAGACATCCCATCCCTTCGCCCCTTCGTCCCGGTCGAAGCCGAGAACCTGACCTTTCAGCGTCGAAACAACCGGCACGAGACTGCCGGAATAGATCGAGGGGATATGGATCTCCACCCGGAAGATCGGCTGCATCAGCACAGACGAGGCCTGTGAGAGAGCCTGGCGAACGCCCATCTTTCCCGCCGTGCGGAACGCGTATTCCGAACTGTCGACCGAGTGATGCTGGCCGTCGGTCAGCATCACGCCGACGTCGATGACCTTGAAGCCGAGCGGGCCCTTGTCCATCGCCTCGCGCGCGCCCGCTTCAACCGCCGGTATGAAGTTTCTCGGAACGGCCCCGCCCTTGACGGTTTCGGCAAAGGTGAATCCGCCGCCGCGTTCATTGGGGTGCACGCTGAGCTTCACGTCCGCAAACTGGCCAGCGCCGCCGGTCTGCTTGCGGTGACGATAATGCACGTCGGACGACTTCGAGATGGTTTCGCGATAGATCGGGCTCGGCGGTTGCTCGCTGACCTCGACATGAAAGACATCGGAGAGCGTCCGGCACAGGTCGCGCAAGTGCACCGGCCCTTGGGTGCAGACCAATTGCGCGCCCGTCCCCTCCTCCTGCATGACCTTCAGGCCGTGATCTGTTTCGGAAAGCTTGGCAAGCGTTTCGGAAAGCTTGGTCTCGTCGCGCTCGCTTTCCGGCACCAGGATCCGCTCCATCATCGGCGTCGGCGGAGTCGTCCATTCCGGCGGCGCCACGGTCGCATTGGCAGTCAACAGCGACGGCACGACGAGGTGATCGGATTTCACAGCGGCGAAGACTTGACCGGGCGCCGGTGTGACCGATGCCAGGGGGCGGCCGTTCGCCGGATCCTGCAAAGCGCCGAGCCCGGCGCCGCCGAGCATGGTTCCCTGCTTCACGCCACTGTCGAGCGCGCGAACAAAGACGATCTTGCCGACACTCGGGCGATGATGGGCGTGAAAACTGACGGCGGCGAGTGTCGCATCGGCGATGCCACCGTCCGCGGCAAGGCGTTTTCTAAGCGCCTCCACCCGCGGGGCGTCGTGACGGAGTGCCTTCATCAGCCGCAGAATGCCATTGCTGTGGCTTGCCGAACCGACCAGCACCGGGATGATCTTGTTTTCGCTCAGGACCCGCGTCGAGATGGCATAGATGGTATCGCTCGCCGGCTCGCGGTCCTCGATGAGCTCTTCCAGCAGCCAGTCATCGAATTCGGAAAGATGCTCCAGCAGTTCGGTGCGCGCCTCGTGTTCGCGCTCGACGACGCTTTCGGGCAGCTCGAAAAGCGCTGACGTCTGGCCTTCCCGGTAGCGCCAGGCGCGCTCGGAAATCAGGTCGCAACTGCCGATGATCTTGTCACCCTCGCGGATCGGGATCTGCCGGAGGACAAAAGGGTGGTTGGAATAGTCCTGGAGAGCAGCGACGACGTCTCTCAACCGTCCCCTCGGCTCGTCCATGCGGTTGACGAAAAGGATGCAGGGCGTTCCCGATGCCTCGATCGCCCTGAGGTAAGGCGCCGCGAGCACGGCGTCCTCCGGAGCCGGCGAGACGCAGAGCACACAGGCATCGCTGGCGAGCAACGCATCTTGCGCATGCGCCAGCGCCTCGTTGGTTCCGGGTGTGTCCAGCGCACACCACTCTTCGTTTCCGAATTCGAACTCCGTCAGGCTCAAGCCATAGGGAGAGGCGGATTTTCTTGCTTGGCCTTCGAGCAGACTGAGCTTTTCCACGAGCGTGGATTTTCCGGTCTGCGAAGGCCCAAGTACCGTGAAGCAGCGCATCGGCGATCCTCCTACCACGATGACACGTTTTCTACAGCGCCGCGCGTCTTTTCAGACGCGCAAAGGTCGCTGTAGCACTTTGAATCGCTGCATGTTTTTACCCTTAAATCGGCTCCGATTTAAGGAAACATGCAGTAGAGCGGGATGAGGAAAAGTGTGCGCGGTTTTCCGCCCGCATCCCGCTCGTGATCTAAAGCGCCGTGGGTCTCCTTAATTCGCCTGCGACTTAAGGAAACATGCAGCGGGCCAAGATGCCTCAGTGCCGGGAGATCGATGGCTCCTCGGGGCTTGCGTCCTCCCCCCGCGAGGTCAAGGCTTGACCAAGGGTGCACCCGCGCCCGTCGCTGCGCAAGGCTGAGATTGACGATCTTGGGAAAAGGTCGCGGCCCGAACGGCGAAAGCCGCGCCGAGTGCACGGCAGACGGGTCCGCTGCACCCGTATTCACTCGCTGTCGAGCCTCTACCCGATCGCGCTCGGCGCAAACTCCGCGACCAGTTCGTGGCGGTCGCCCGGATAGGTCAGCCGAACGCTGGTGACCGGCGCACCGCCGCTCCATGTCCGTCGTTCGATGACGAGACAGGGCGAACCGACCGCGACGCCGAGCGCCTGCGCGGCCTGACGGCTCGCTGCCACGGCCCGGATGCGATGCTCGGCGGTGCTCCACGGCACCTTGCCGAGCAGCCAGGAACCGGGTGCGACAGCATCGAACGGTTCGGCTTCAGCCTCGGGCACTGCCGAAAGATTGATCAGCCGTTCCTCAAGGCAAAAGGGCCGGCCGCTCGCCAGATGCCGGCAGGTGATATCGAGCAGCCGCGCCGAGGCCGGCAGGTCTATGCGTCCCGTGTCATCGGCACCGGCCTTGCGGACATGCCGCTCGTCGAGACGATAGCCGTATTCGAGGCCGCGCGATTGCACCTCGAGTTTGACGTCGTGGATTTCCATCACCGCGGACTGGACGTGGGGGAAGGTGACATAGCTGCCGGACTTGCGCCGCCGCTCGATCAAGCCTTTCTTGACGAGTTCGGTCAGCGCCTTGTTCACGGTCATGCGCGAGCAACCATATTGCTCGGTCAGCTCGTGCTCGAAAGGAATGCGATGTCCCGGCGGCCAGTCGCCGGACAGAATATGCCCCTCGACGTCACCGAGAATCCGCTGGTGCAGGGAGAGCGGCTGCTCTGGACGCTTTTCCTCGTGGGAAGAACGATCGGTGGGAATGGCGGGATCCTCGGCTGATGACTGACCCCGTACCTTAAACATTTCCCGCCGCGGCAACAGTCCCGGTGAATACGCCCGCCGGTTTTCCACGCCGGATGCTGCACTATCAACGTATCACGATGGCCCGGCTGAGTGGAGAATCCTCGCCGGGATGGCCGCTGGCACAGATGCGATATCGTCTTCGCAAGCCGAGATGCGGACGGGGCGCCGCGTCACGCCCTCGCCCAAACCCCTTTTTAGTAGAAGAGATGCCAAGGCGTCAGGAACGCACGGCCCCATTCCTGTTCCTGCTCCCGTTCGCACTCCGCTGAAACATCGCCACGGAGGACATTGCAAGCGGCCTTTTCTTTGCGCATCACTGCCTTCGACACCGGCGGCTCGAAATAGCCAAGCGTCATTCCACCGAGATAGAACATGCAGCGCCCTTCCCTGTTCGCGTTCTTCAGACACAATCGTGCCACGATCGAGCAGTCTGTCAATAGTCTACTAAATTTATATTCTAACACGCGTACTCTCTAGCAGCTGATCGACTCGCTCGCATCAAGCTCGATGTCGCGCGAAACACGGTTGAGTTCGCAGGCTCATGGAGCAGGAACGACACACGATCGAGCTTCGCGCTTTCCGATCGAACGCATCCGTCGCCGGCCGCGATCGTCCAAACAGGAACCGAACAAATTCAAAGTGTTAAACTGACTCTGGCGGCGACGGCCATAGGACAGCAGCGTACTGCTGGCCTGTCGGTGCGTCCCAATTCAAACGGCTTGGTGAGGAATTCCTGACGATGTCTGAGTGAAATCGGACCAACCGAGGAACTTTCGGCCGCAGATGCTCTTTGTGTGGTCATCACAGGGATCCAGCCACGGCGCGTCCGCGCCGTGGCTGAATCCGTCTGGTCCGCTTCGGTTCCAACGCAAATTCTCTGCGCCCAAGCACTCGAGCGCTGCTGAATTCCTGTGACAAGCACAGGAATGAGGAAGGGTGACGTGGCGGGACGGCCGTGCGTCACGGCACCTCGCCGTGTCATGACTTGCGCGCCCGGTGCTCGATCCCATTGTCCGCGTAACTTGACGCTCAACGTAGACTCAAAGCAACGTCGCCGCCGCGACAGCAGCGCGCCGGTTGTCCGCGGACAACCGAATCGAGGGTCGCCCACAAAAGTTGTCCGCGGACAACTGTTTAACAGACAAATTCATAAAACTGCGACGTCCCGGCGGGATAAACGGGCTTTTTGTTAAGCGTTTGTAAATTGGCAACGAATCGGCGCATAGTATATCTGCGCAGATAGGGGTTTATTCTCGAATTTTGCGCAGTTTTTCGGAGAGGGCGATGTTGCAGCAGAGAATCCAGAGTCTTGAGGAGCAGGAGCATTTGCCATCCCTGCTGTCCGCCGACGCTCAGGAGCTTGCTCATCAGTTGCAGGAACATCAGAAAAAGATCTTCTCCCCGACGGCACAAAAAACGATGCGGCTGTTTACTCCGGCCGAGGCGGCGGCCTTCATCGGAATCGGTGAAGGATACCTGCGTCAGATCGCGTCAGAAGGCCACGGGCCGCAGCCGCTGTCAAACGGCCGGCGCATGTATGCCGTCGAGGATATCGACCGCATCCGCCGCGTGCTCGACGAGGGCGCTAAGACCGGAAAATACATCCCTCACCGCCGACCGGGCGAAAAGCTCCAGGTCGTTTCGGTCATGAATTTCAAGGGCGGCTCGGGCAAGACGACGACGTCGGCCCATCTCTCCCAATATCTCGCGCTCCGCGGCTATCGCGTGCTGGCGATCGATCTCGATCCGCAGGCCTCGCTTTCCGCCCTCTTCGGCCACCAGCCGGAGCTCGACGTCGGCGAGGCCGAAACCCTTTATGGCGCCATCCGCTACGAGAACCCCCGCCCCATCGGCGACATTGTCCGCTCGACCTACACCGCCAATCTCCACCTGATACCGGGCAATCTCGAACTGATGGAGTTCGAACATGAGACGCCGAAGGCAATGATCGGCGGGTCGGCCGAAACCTTGTTCTTCGCCCGGATCGGCGAGGCGCTTTCCGAGATCGAGAGTTTCTACGATATCGCCGTCATCGACTGCCCGCCGCAGCTTGGCTTTCTGACCATGTCGGCGCTCTGCGCCGCAACTTCGGTGCTCATCACCGTGCATCCGCAGATGCTCGACGTGATGTCGATGTCGCAGTTCCTGTCGATGACGAGCGACCTGATGACCGTGGTGGAAAAGGCGGGCGGGCGCACGAGCTACGACTGGATGCGCTATCTGGTCACCCGTTTCGAGCCGAATGACGGGCCGCAAAGCCAGATGACCGGCTTCATGCGGGCGATCTTCGGCAATCGCATGCTCCAGAATGCCATGGTGAAGTCGACCGCCATCTCGGACGCAGGCGTCACCAAGCAGACGCTCTACGAGGTGGAACGCTCGCAATTCATCCGCGGCACCTACGACCGGGCGATGGATTCGCTCTCGCTCGTCAATTCAGAGATTGAAGAGATAATCCGCAAGGTCTGGGGAAGGAAGTAAGCGATGGCGCGCAAGAACCTGATCGGCATTTCCGACAGCCCGACGGCTCCGGTAGACGGAGAGCGGCCGGCCGTCGAGCGCCCGATCGCCGGCCTCGCGCAGGGCCACCGGCCAAACGGCCTCGTCGGCGGGATTACCAGGTCGCTTTCGAATATCACACAGAAGGTGGAGCGCGCCGAGGAATTGGAGCGCCAGCTTGCCGAAGGGCAATCGATCGTCGATCTAGACCCTTCGCTGATCGATGCTTCCTTCGTTGTCGACCGGCTGGGTGTTACCGCCGAGGCGCAAGCGGCGCTGGTGCAACAGATCCGCGACCACGGACAACAGGTGCCGATCCTCGTCAGACCACATCCGACGGCGAAGGAGCGCTACCAAGTCGCCTATGGTCACCGGCGGCTTGCGGCGCTCCGCGAAATTGGCGGCAAGGTCAAGGCGGTCATTCGCAATCTCAGCGACGAACAGCTCGTCGTCTCCCAGGGGCAGGAGAACAACGCCCGCACGGACCTCTCCTTTATCGAGCGCGCCCTTTTTGCGACGCGTCTCGAAGACCGTGGTTTCTCGCGCGAGATCATCATGTCGTCGCTCGGCGTCGACAAGGCCGCCCTGTCCAAGATGATCACTGTGGTGCGTCGGCTGCCGGTCGAAGTAATCGAGGCGGTCGGTGCCGCCCCCGCTTTTGGACGCCGACGGTGGATGGAACTGGCCGATCTTATCGATCTCGATGGCAACCGGTCGCGAGCGCTCGAATTTGTCGAAGAGACCGAGTTTCCGTCCGGCGAAAGCGATCAGCGCTTCGAAAAGCTGCTGAGCTTCCTCAGCACGGCCAAAGAGCGCGCAAAGGTCGAGGCGTGGATCGCGCCCGACCGCACACGTCCCGTACGCATCCGCGAGACGGAGTCAGAAACGACTCTTGCTTTCAGTAGGAAGGTTGCGCCGGGTTTTGCCGATTTCGTGAGGCAGAGGCTTCAATCTCTGTACCTCGAATACCAACAGGAAACAGGAGATTAAACAGAGCAAAAGAAAAAGGCTTCCGAACGACTAGCGCTGCGGAAACCCTTCTCTCGTGTAGCGACCAGAGAATCCCATTTCCGCGAATCAGTGTCAAGAGTTTTTGACGTCGTTTCGGCGAACGGTTTTCTTTTGCCTTGGATAAGGTGAAGAAAAATGGAACGTGGAAGTGTGACGACGCCCTTTGGGCGGCGGCCGATGACGCTTGGCATGCTCTCAAGCCAAATCACTGCCGGCCGTACCCGGGCGGAACGATCGGTCGACAAATGGAAATTGTTTCGCTGGCTTTGCGAAGCGAAGACCGTGGTCGGCGTCTCCGATCGCTCGCTGGCGGTGCTGAATGCGCTGCTGAGCTTTTATCCCGGCACCGAACTGTCCGGGGAAACCGGCCTTGTCGTTTTTCCGTCCAACACCCAGCTTTCGCTTCGAGCGCATGGCATGGCCGGAACAACCTTGCGGCGCCACCTCGCCGCTCTCGTCGAAGCAGGCTTGATCCTTCGGCGCGACAGCCCGAACGGCAAGCGCTACGTCCGGCGAAGCCACAGCGGTACCGTCGGAGAAGCCTTCGGTTTCGATCTCTCTCCGCTGATCGCACGTGCGGCCGAGTTCGAAACCACCGCCGCGGAGCTCGCCGCCGAACGCCAGCATCTGCGCATCATGCGTGAAAGATTGAGCCTCTGCCGGCGCGACGTTGCCAAGTTGCTGGATCTCATCCGCGAAAGCGCTCCACAGAGCGATCGGCAGGACTGCGAGCGGATGTTCGCACTGCTGATCGCGCAGATTCCCCGCAAGCCTTCAGCCTCTGACATCGAAGCCGTTCTCGCAGCGATGGACAGTCTTCGCCGCGATCTTACCAACCAATTGGAAAATCTGCTGAATTCCCAAAAACTGGACACCAATGATCACCAGAATGGACGCCACATACAGAATTCACATCCAGACTCTCTTTCTGAATCTGAACAATGCTTGGGAAAAGGGCCTGAACCGTTTTTGCGAAAAGCAGCCGAAACAAACGCTGTACAGGCTTTGACTGAACATCGACCGAAACCGGCGTCACGCCACACAACGTCGCCGGCCGCCACCGATCGCTCGAGTACGCTGCCTCAACGGCCGTGCCGCGAAATCCCGCTGCCGGCCGTCCTGCAAGCCTGCCCACAGATCGCCGACTATGGGCCTTCTGGCCAGATTTTGAGTTGGAAGGATTTGATGACGGCGGCAATCGTCGTCCGCTCCATGCTCAATGTCAGCGCCGATGCTTATGACGACGCCTGCTCCGTCCTTGGTTGCGAGAACGCGGCAACCATCGTCGCCTGCATCCTGGAAAGAGCCGAGCAGATCACATCGCCGGGCGGCTACCTGCGTGAACTCACGAGACGGGCGCGACGGCAGGAATTTTCGATTGCCCCAATGGTCCTGGCGTTGAGCCGTGCAAAGGGAAGTGGAGGAGTTGCCCTTGCAAGCTAGATAGGCAGACCCGTCGGGAGAGAGCGACCTTCTTCGGCCCCCTGCAGTGAAGAGACGGGCAGGGCAATGTCACCTACTGTAAGGCCGCGTCGTGTCGAACCATTGCGTTGAGGCGTAAAATATCCGAAACTCAGGCTGCGTGACGGATTCGCCTCGATATGCGTTTTGGCAGCGTCTGGTGGCGCTTTCTTAACAATTCTGCGGTTATCGTAACGTATTGGCAAAAAAGACTTTAATTGCACGTTGCGGAAGCTATCTCGCTCTTAATTTCCGACACCTCGGACGACCAGAAACAGGCGACATCCCGCCTCGTCAGCAAGTGGCTGCGAGCGAGGCCGGGGACCCTCCACAAGCCGACAAATTTTCGATGTTGACAGCTGTCAACAGTCGTGGCGGCTCGGCGCTCCATGTGTTTGGCTACGCGAAAATCAGCGGGCACAGCCCAAGTTCTGAGCCCCTCGCCTCGTTGGCCGGATCTCCACGCCTCTAACGGGAGGCTTCTACAGCGCCGCGTCGTCTTAGACGCACGCAAGGGCGCACTTTGAACTGCTGCATGTTACTAAGCGCAAAATATGCAGCAAAGCAGTTCCAGGAAATGCGCGTGATGGCTTTTCGTCCGGCATTGCGTCTTTTAAAGAACCGGAGCGCTTCCCCGTTTCAATGAAAGTACTCTAAAGTCACCGACGAAGCCGCTCACTCTTGCCAGTGTTCTGCCACCCATGGCGTCGGGCGGATGTAGTGGCGCAGATAGCTGAACACGCCTTTCTGCCGTCGGTCACGTGCAAACAGGCCGCGGATATGTCCGAGCGGCGTCGCCGGACGACCCTTGTAGCCGAATTGTCCATCGATCGCATGTTGCGGCAGCAGGCTGCGGGGGAAGAGCACCACGCGGCCATCGGCAGGCAGCCGCGGTGCCAGGAAATAGTTGAGCGGAAAGGGCCAGCGGCAATCCTGCCGGAAATGCAGAACCCAGCGCCGCGGAAAGAGTTTGACGCCGCCCGGCGCATTGCGCGTTACGAAGCGCTGTTCGAAGCTGTATTCATTAGCCACGCCCTGCGGATCGGCGCGGAACCTCTCCTGCAGCGGAACGAGCTTGCCGACCGGAAACCGGAACAACGACGTCTGTCCGAGACGTTCAAAGGGCGTCGTTTGATTTCGCGCCAGCACCACGTCGTCCGGCCCGCCAAACTCGAAGAAGGAATCGAGCGATCCGACGATCACCAGATCGAGGTCGAGGAACAGCACCGGACCAGTGAGATTGCCGAGCTTCGGACCCCAGAGCCGCGCTTTCGGCCAGATGCCTTTGGTGTTGACCGGCATCGCCACGTCGAGCGGCGGCAGATCTTCGCAGAGAATCTCGGGCCGCAGGCCGCTGCGGTTATCGGTGAAACAGGTGAACGTGAAAGGCGGCGTGATGTTGCGCGCCACCATGGCGTAAAGCCGGTTGATGAAGGGCGGGCCGTACTTCGTGCCCCAGTTGATGCATATCACCTGCTTGACGCCGCCACTTGCCGCCAGAACGCTTGCCATGGGCTCTCCATTCTTGCCGCCTGCCGTGAGCTCCTTCCGCAACAGCCGATCTTATCCATCGGTCTCAAAGCTGCGGCCTCGAACCTCGACAGTCGGGGAATTGCTTTCGACTTCCCATCCTGCTGGTGCGCTCTCACGCATTCAGTAAGGCACGGTCACGAAATGCCGATTGACGCTTGCCTGCGTGACATAAACGCCGCCTCGAGTGAGAACCGCAGCAACGTCGCAAGCTACTCATCATTCCTGACTCTCCGGCGTCTTCATTTCGAAGTGCAGCCGGCATTTTCGATCGTGGCCGACTTCATATCGATGTCAGTTGACAGCTGTCAACGGCGAGGCGGTGGCACGATCGCCTCACCCTTCTTTCGGCATAGCGCTCGGTAAGCCTGTGCCGATCGGACGCCGACCCGACCAGAAGAATGACGCGTGCCTTTGGTGCACGTGTTGACAGCTGTCAACTGCGGTTCGAGCACGTTGAAGTCGAGGCAACGGCGCGATATGCGCGCGGGCAGGGCGGGCAGCCGCCTTTCCATACGAGGGCGCGTCGATCGGGATATTAGCAGGGGAGAACGCCCGGGAAGCCTGTGACGGAAAGAAATCGCGTGTTACCTTCCGTTTCGTCGATAAGGCTTCGTCTTTAAAATGAGATACGAGACCCCGGATCCGCTCCATCCAACGCTGCTGCCGGCCCTGATTGCGGCGGAAGACAACCTTGCGCGTCTCGACGAACGGGCCGGCCGGCACCCGGTGTCGGAGGGGTTTCGCGAGCGCGGGCAGTTTTTCGATGCGGCCGCGGCGCTCTGGGTCGCCGGTGAACTGGTGCATGTCGAGGATCTCGTGCTGCACGATGCGCATATGGATGCGCGCGCACCCTCCCATGAGCTGACCATCGCCCATGCGGTGCTGCGCGCCCGCCGCCGGCTGGATCTTGCCGAGCCGGGCTGGGCGCTGACGAGCGCCGGATTGAACGTGCTGAGAGGCGAGGGCGGGGCGGTCGCGGAGCACAACCATCGCCAGGAGCTGTCGGCCGAAGCCAATCGGGATACGGCGTTTTCGGACACGGAAGACGAAGCGGGCGAAAATCCGCTCGCCGCTGAATTTGCCGAACTCGACGCAGCGATCGCTCGGTCGCAACGGCTTTTGGAAACTCACTCGGGCGGTATCGAGGAAACGGTTTCCGGGTTGTCGCCAGCCGCGAAGGCGAGCGTGGAGCCCATGGGGCAACTCGGATTGCTGTTCGAGGAGGATTGGGACGAAGAGCAGCGGCTCGATGCCTGGCGCGCCGTGCTTTCGACGGCCGATCAGTTGCCGGCCTCTCTTGGAGCGGCAATTCTCTTCGACGCCTGGGACCGCATCGAGCCGCTCAGGCGGCAACACTGGCTCGGCTCGCTGCTCGTCGGGGTCTACCTGCGTTCTCGCGGTAAAGTGTCCTCGCACGTGCTTGCGTTCAACACCGGCCTTAAGACGATCCGCTACGAGCGCCGCCGGTCGAAGGACAGGCTGACGCGGCTCGTTGCCTTCCTCGAGGCGATGACGGTGACGGCCGATCTCGGCATGAAGGAACTCGACCGGCTTTCCCTGGCAAAGACGCAAATGGAGATGCGAGTGAGAGATCGCCGTTCGAGCAGCAATCTCCCTGGGTTGATCGATCTCGTTCTGTCGCGGCCGATCGTCTCGACGGCGCTGATCGCCCGCCATGTCGGCATCACGCCGCGCAGTGCGCTCAATCTGGTGCGCGAGCTCGGCGTGCGCGAAATGACGGGCAGGGGACGTTATCGCGGCTGGGGCGTGCTTTAGAGCCCTTCAGGGCTTTAGTTCCAACCTGTTTTTTCAAAGAGTTAGCGCTTTTGCGGGCCGGCGACCACTATTGCCGGCGCAGGTTGATATCGCTGGTGACGACGCTGTCGCCGGAGGTCGGGTCGACATCGGTCGTCACCAATCTCATGCCGTTCTCTCCGACCTTCTGTACGGTCAGGTTTGCGCTGCGGTCGCCGTTCACCAGCCTCGGCCAGCGGATCGTGAGGTTGATCGCATTGCCCCGTCGGCTTCCGGTCAAGCCGGCCGGTCTTCCGCTCGGCCCGACATAGGTGCCGCTGTAGTTTGCCCCGTTGAACTGCAAGTCGGCGCCAACCGCGCGCGACACGACAATCAGGCTGCGACAGGTTCCCTTCATAGACAGGGCCTGACCGCTGGCGTCAGAATTGAAGACACAGGACACGTTCATCGGCGACCGGTTGATCCGGATCTTCACCATGCCGCTGCCGGTCCATTTTCCTTCGAGTGATCCGAGAAATGCCGTTTCGTCGGCCTGTGCTGCTCCAACGACAAAGAACAGGCTGCCTGCGGCCAGCAGACGCTGGATCATGGAACCCCTCCTCGTGATCGGATTCGGCGAAGACGGGACGCTCGCCGATCGCTTGTTGAACGCCCCACCCCGCATGAGGTTCCTTTCCGGCGCCGCTGTCAACCGTGAAGCGGCTGACAGCGGCATTGGCGCCTCTCAATCCTCCTCGACGAAGACCTCCTCGCGCTTGGCCTTGACGGCCGGCAGGAAGACGACGACGAGCACGATTGCCGCGATCAGCAGCAGCACGGCGCTGATCGGCCGGGTGACGAAGGTGGTCGGGTCACCGCGCGACAGGATCATGGCGCGCCTCAAGTTCTCTTCCAGCAGCGGCCCGAGCACGAAGCCAAGCAGCAGTGGTGCCGGTTCGCAGCGCAGCTTCAGGAGCAAGTAACCGACGAGGCCGAAGAAGGCGACGGCGTAAAGGTCGTAGACGTTGGAATTGACGCTGTAGACCCCGATTGAGCAGAAGGCCATGATGATCGGAAACAGCACGAAATAGGGGATCTTCAGCAGCTTCACCCAGAGCCCGATCAGCGGCAGGTTCAAGACCACCAGCATCAGGTTGCCGATCCACATCGAGGCGATGATGCCCCAGAAGAGCGCCGGCTGCTCCACCGCCACATTCGGGCCGGGCACGATGCCCTGGATGATCATCGCGCCGATCATCAGCGCCATGACAGGGTTTGCCGGAATACCAAGCGTCAGGAGCGGAATGAAGGACGTCTGCGCTCCGGCATTGTTGGCGCTTTCCGGCCCTGCGACACCGGCGATGGCGCCGCGGCCGAATTCCTCGGGCCGATCCGACATGCGCTTTTCCACCGTATAGGAGGCGAAGGCGGCGAGGATCGCACCGCCGCCCGGCAGAATGCCCAATGCCGAGCCGATCACGGTGCCGCGCAACACCGGCGCGAACATCCGCTTGAAATCGTCGCGTGTCGGCATCAGGTCACTGACCTTCGCCATCAGCACTTCGCGGGTCTTCTCGCTTTCAAGATTGCGCAGGATCTCGGCGATGCCGAAGACGCCGACGGCAACCGCCACGAAATTGAGACCGTCTGCATATTCGCGAATGCCGAGCGTGAAGCGCGGCGTGCCGGTATAGATGTCGGTGCCGACGAGGCCGAGCAGCAGACCGAGCGCGACCATCGCCAGCGCCTTGACGATCGAGCCATGGGCAAGTGCGACGGAGGAAACGAGGCCGACGATCATCAGCGAGAAATATTCGGCCGCGCCGAACTCCAGCGCGATCTCGGTGAGCGGTGGCGCGAAGATCGCGACCAGAAAGGTCGAGACGGTTCCGGCAAAGAACGAGCCGAGCGCCGCAATTGCGAGTGCTGCACCGGCGCGGCCATTGCGCGCCATCTGGTAGCCGTCGATCGCGGTCACTGCGGAGGAGGATTCGCCTGGCATGTTGATCAGGATTGCGGTGGTCGAGCCGCCGTATTGCGCGCCGTAATAGATGCCGGCGAGCATGATCAGCGAGGAAACCGGCTCAAGTTGGAAGGTGATCGGCAGCAGCATGGCGATCGTTGCCGTTGCGCCGATGCCGGGCAGGACGCCGATGAGCGTGCCGAGGAGGACGCCGATCAGGCAGAAGAGAAGGTTGGCCGGCGAGGCGGCGGTGGCGAAGCCGAGGGCGAGATTGCTGAAAAGATCCATCATCGCCTCCTAGAACCGGACCCAGGGGCCGAAGCGCTCGAACGGGAGGTTGAGTCCGTAGCTGAACACGGCGACCGAAAAGACTGTCAAC
Source organism: Sinorhizobium garamanticum (assembly GCF_029892065.1). Taxonomy (NCBI): domain Bacteria; kingdom Pseudomonadati; phylum Pseudomonadota; class Alphaproteobacteria; order Hyphomicrobiales; family Rhizobiaceae; genus Sinorhizobium; species Sinorhizobium garamanticum. Next base: position 1,400,442 of record NZ_CP120374.1, read on the forward strand.
GCAAGCGAGATGGCGAGCGCCCAATGCGGCTTCATGCGGTGCGAGGCGAAACAGGCAATGAGCGCGGTGAAGAAGATTGAGGGAACAAACCCCAATCCTCGCACGGTCAGCCCGAAAAAGATCGGTGCGGGCAGGATGAGGAACATACCGCGCACCGCGATCGCCCCCATCGGTTCGCCTTGGACGCGCGCGGACTGCACAAGGATGACGGCGCCGAGCAGCGTCAACACGCAGGAGAGCAGGAGCGGGAAGTAGCCGGGGCCCATGCGGAAGGCGGTGCCGAGCTCGAGGCTGAGCGACTGCCAGACGAAGAACAACCCGACGGCCGTCAGGATGCTGCCGCATAGGGCATTGGTCGTGTCGAAGGAGATGGATTTCATCGTGTCCCCACTTGGTTCGGGAGCCGTTGAGCCGCGCTCCCTTCTGCGGCGTGTTTCCTCAAATCCTACCCGATTTAAGGATAAAAACATGCAGCAATTCAAACCGCTACAGCGTCCTTTGCGCGTCCAACAAAACGCGCGGTGCTGTAGGCGAATGTGCTCGCGTCTCATTGTCCGGGCGAGGGACCGGACCTTCATCGAGTTGACAGCTGTCAACGTTCCACCTCGGCGCTGACGCGGGACGCGGAAGCAATCGGTGCATCCCGCGCCACTTTCTTCGAACCGATCACGTCCTTCGGTTTGAATGCGTTCATCACCGAACGGAGACAGGTTGCCGCCGCCGTTCTGTCTTGCGACAGGCGGTGGCGGCGGCAGATTTGTCACTCGGTTAGTCGGCGTACTGACCGGCGGCCTCGATCACCGGCTTCCAGCGGGCGATCTCGCTTTCGAGCTTGGCCTTCAGCGCCGCCGGCGTCGCGTCCGCGTCGCTCGACGGTTCGGTGCCGAGCTCGGCAAAGCGCGCGACGACATTCTCGTCCTTGAGCGCCAGCTGCAGCGACTTCGACAGGCGCTCGTTCACTTCGGCCGGCGTGCCCTTCGGCGTATAGATGCCGTGCCAGATGCCGACCTGGAAATCGGCGAGGCCGCTCTCGACGGCCGTCGGCAGATCGGGGAAGATCTTGAGACGGGCGGGAGAGGTGACGGCATAGGCCTTAATCGTGCCGCCCTGGATCTGCTTGGTCGTATTGGTCGTCTGGTCGCACATGATGTCGACCTGGCCGCCGAGCAGATCGGTCATTGCCGGGCCGGTGCCCTTGTACGGCACGGTGGTGAGCTGGGTGTCGATCGCGCTCATGAACATCATGCCGCAGAGATGCGAAGCGGCGCCGATGCCGGCATTGGCGACCGTCACCGTGTCCTTGTTGGCCTTGACGTAGTCGATCAGCCCCTTGAGATCAGTCGGTTCGAAGTCCTTGCGGGCGACGATCGTCATCGGCACTTCGGTGACGAGGCCGACATATTCGAAGGCGTTCAGCGTGTCGTAGGCGAGCTTGCGATAGAGCGTGGCGCTGGTCGCCATGCCGATATGGTGGAGCAGGACCGTATAGCCATCCGGATCGGCCTGGGCGACCCGGCCCGCGCCAAGCGTTCCGCCGGCGCCGCCGACATTCTCGACGATGATCTGCTGGCCGAGATCCTTCGACATCGATTCGGCGACGAGACGGGCGACCGTGTCGGTCGGGCCACCGGCCGAGAACGGCACGACCATCGTGATCGAGCGCTCCGGATAGTTTTGGGCGCTGGCCGAGGCGGCAAAAAGGGAAACGGCGGCGACAGCGCCCAGAAGCGCTTGCAGAATTTTCATCTTTTCCTCCCGATGAAATTATGGACCAGCCGGCATGGTTCCTCCCGTGCCGATACTGGATCGCCTATTTGCAGACGGGATTTTAGCACAGACAACTGCCACCCGCGGTCACTTTGCCGATTTCCGCGCCTGATGCGCGCGATATGGGTGGATTTGGAAACAAAGCCGCCGGAAGATGGGTGGATTTTCACCCATCGCCTTGCTCAAATCTCAAGGCCGGTGCGCCGCCGGAGATATCGGATCTCGGCTTCGGTCAGCGGCCGGACTTCACCTTTCGCCAGGTCGCCAAGCTTTATCTCGCCGATCGAGACGCGCACGAGCCGCAGGCACTCGAAGCCGAGCACCTCCAGCATGCGGCGGATCTGCCGGTTGCGCCCCTCCTGCAACTCGACCTCGATCCAGCTGTTGCGGTCGCCGCTTCTCAGCCGCCTGACGCCGATGGCCTGCAGCCGTTCACCGCCTTCCACGACGCCCTCCATCATTCCCGCAACCGCGTCGTCGCCGAAGATGCCGTTCACCTGCACATGGTAGACCTTGCCGAGATGCGTCTCCGGGTCGAGCAGGCGCTGCGCCAGCACCGTGTCGTTGGTGAAGAGCAGGAGTCCCTCGCTCGCCTTGTCGAGCCTGCCGACCGGCGAGAGAAACCGCGCATCGGCGTCGCCGAGGCAACTATAGACTGTCGGCCGCCCCTCCGGATCGTCGCGCGTGGTGACAAGCCCGCGCGGCTTGTTCAGCATCAGGTAGATCTTGGCTTCCGCCGCGACCGTGACGCCGTCAACGGCAATTCTGTCGGCCCCGACATCGACCCAGCGCGAAAGATCCGTCGTCGTTCGACCGCCGACGCTGACGCGGCCGTCGGCGATCAGCTTCTCGGCCTGCGTACGGGAGCAATAGCCGAGTTTGGACAGCGCACGCGCGAGCGTCACGCGCTTGCCGGCCTCGGCTTTCGTTTCGCTGCCATGTCTCTTCGGTGAGTGGCGCGGCTGTTTCACGACTTCCAGTCTCCAAGGGTGTTGGACATGGTCCATCTGGCACAATCGGCGCCGCTCGGCCAGAGTTGAAACCTATTGATTGCTGTGGCTTTGATGCGAACATCAAGAGTGGTAGTCTCGCCTGCGACTTGTACGACAGGGCCCGTCTCGGAACGGTCAACCGCTTCGTCGAGAAAGCGGCGCATTCTCCGACGGGCGATTTGGGAGGCGTTGTCATGATCAAGTCAATCCTGCGGGGTGTCGCCGCCCTGGCGGCAATCTCGCTGCTGCACATCGGCGGCGACCGCTTTCTCGTAACGAATGCTTTTGCCCAGCAGACGGCCGCCGCTCCTGCCGAGGAACAGCCGGCGCCCGAACCATTTACGGACGAAGAGCTTGAGATTCTCGTCGCCCGCATCGCGCTTTATCCCGATGAGCTGGTGGCGCTGATCTCCGCGGCATCGCTCTATCCCCTGCAGATCGTCGAGGCCGAGCGCTTTCTCGAGGCGCGCGCAAAAAATCCCGATCTGAAGCCGAAGGAAAGCTGGGACGGCAGCGTGATCTCGCTTTTGAACTATCCGCAGATTGTCAAGATGATGAGCGACGACCTCGAGTGGACGCAACAGCTCGGCCAGGCGCTCGCCTATCAGCAGAAAGACGTGCTGATCGCCATTCAGCAACTGCGCGAGGAAGCGGTCGCCAATGGCGTCATCAAGTCCGACGACAAGGTCAAGGTGGTCGAAGAGGGCGACAACATCGTCATCCAGGCGGCGAGCCCGGAAAAGATCTATGTGCCGCAATATCCGCCGGCGATGCTCTACGAGGCGGATTATGCGCCGGTGCCGATCGCCTATTATCCGCAGCCCTATCCGTCCTATTATTATCCGGGTGCGGCGTTTTTCGCTGGTGCCGTGACCGGCGCGGTATGGGCAGCGGTCGTCGACTGGGACAACTGGGGCGTCTGGGGCGGGCGCTGGGACGGCGACATCAATGTCGACTGCAACAAGTGCTTCAACAACATCGACATCAACGGCAAGATCAAGTGGAACGACATCGATTGGAAGAATGTCGATCGCAGCAAACTGAGCTTCGACCGGGATCAGCTCCAGAAGTTCGACAGGACGAACATCCGCAACAATATCAAGGCCAATACCGACAACAGCATTCGCACCCGCGCCGCTGAACTCGAGAGAGATCGCCCCACACAGCGTCCCGGTGGGGGCAGCGGCCAGCTAAAGGACGTGCGCAAGAGCACGCTCGAGGGTTTGCAGGCAAGACCGAGGCCGGAAGCAAAGCCGAGACCGAACGTCGAAAGGCCTGCGGCGGCGCAACGCGATGTCGCCAAGCCAAGCATCAACCGGGCGGCCGGCAAAAGGCCCGCGACGATCGACCGGCCTGTCGGCAAACCCAAGGCGGCGGCGAAGCTCGACAGCCGGCCGCGCAAACCGTCCGGACTTGGCAATGTCTCCCATGGAAAGCGGGAAGTGGTCGCCTCCCAGCGCGGCGGGCATAGCATGGGCGGCGGTCACAGCGGCGGCGGCAGGCCGCACAAGGTAATCAAACGCGGCGGCGGCAGGCGCTGACGGTCAACAGGGGCACGACCATGATCAAGCTCTTTCAATCCATTCTCCTCGGATCTGCCGTTACCGTCGCGCTCTCGCTCGCTTCCGTCGAACCGGTTCATGCCCAGGAAGCCAGCGACATCAGCGACTATGCGTCGGCGAACGACTCGCCGCTGTTCGACGATCCGTCCGCAGCCGTCGAGACATTCAAGAAGGCGCTCGCGGCTGACGACTTCAACGGCGTTGCCGGCCTGCTTGGCCTCGATGCGACGAAGCTGAAAGCGAGCGAAGGGGTCATGGACACGTTTGCTCTCATTCGCGAGGGCGCGGCACGCCAGGTCTTCCTACGCGATCGCGGCAACCAGAAGATCGTCGAAATCGGCGACCGGCTCTGGCCGTTGCCATTCCCGATCACCAAGGGTGAGGACGGCAAATGGTCCTTCGACACCTATGTCGGCCTGGAGGAGATCGTCAACCGCCGCGTCGGCCAGAACGAGCTCGAGGCGATCGATGCGGCGCGCGCCTATGTCGAGGCGCAGAAGGACTATGCGTCCGAGGACCGCGATGGGGACGGCGTGCTGGAATATGCCCAGAAGCTGATCAGCAGCCCGGGCCAGACCGACGGGCTCTATTGGCCGGCCGATGAGGGCGAGGAGACAAGCCCCGTCGGCGACGCGATCAGCGAAGCGGCGCTGGAAAAGGCCAAGGCAGGCGAGGGCTATTTCGGCTATCGCTTCCGCATTCTGACGTCTCAGGGCGACAATATCGCTGGCGGCAAATACGACTATGTCATCAACGACAACATGATCGCCGGCTTCGGGCTGATCGCCTGGCCGGTCAAATATGCCGAGAGCGGCGTCAAGACCTTCGTCGTCAACCAGCAGGGTATCGTTTACGAAGCAGATCTCGGTCCGAGCACCGAAGCGATCGTGCCGTTCATCGATCGGTTCAATCCGGATGACAAATGGACCGTGATTGCCGACTAATTCTTTCACGACAAAACATATCGATCGTTCGGGCGGGCTGCCTGCTGGTGCTGCGGCAGCAGCCTGCGCGAAGCCCTGGCGCCCGGTGCTCGACGACAACGAAACGACGGCGGTTTGCTGCCGTACCCAACGATCCGATCGAGTGATTGCCTACAGCGCCGCGCGTCTTATCAGACGCGCAAAGGACGCTGTAGTACTTTGAAATGCTGCATGTTCTTATCCTTAAATCGGCAACGATTTAAGGGAACATGCAGGAGCGCCGCGCGTCTTATTAGACGCACAAAGGACACTGTAGCACTTTGATTTGCTGCATGTTTTTATCCTTAAATCGGCTAGGATTTAAGGAAACATACAGGAGCCCGGAAGAACTCGTTCGGCGTCGGAAGTCGATTCCGACTTCCGAAAGACGTTGAAGTGCGGATATATCGTGCGACGTTATCAATTTTTTGCGTAGCCGCGGTCAAGCGGCGCGGGGTCTGAAGCATGTCGCCCAAAAGTGCGCAGCGGTTTTGGGACAACGACATGCAAAAAACAAAGATGTAAAGCGCCTTGCGTGAGTTCGTTTGAACGCATTGCGCTTCAGTCGTGGTGTCAGAGGGGAATACCGATGCCTGAAGTGAGCGGTCTCCGCGCGCGTCGCCGCAGCCTTGGGAAAGCTGGACGAAGAGCCGCCGGTGCGGTGGTGGCGCTCGGTGTATTGGTCGGATGCGGGGGGCATCCAAAGGGCGTGATGACGCCGGTGGCGCTGACGGCGCCGACCCAGACATCGCAGGTCGACATGCTGGTCGCGACGACGCGCCAGCCTTCCGGGAATCCCGCGACCCTCTTTTCCGGCGAACGGAACGCAACGCTTTCCCTGACGGACGTCGCGGTATCGATCCCGCCGGATTCGAAACGCAAGCCCGGCACCGTGCAGTGGCCGCGCCGCCTGCCTCCCAATCCGGAAACCGATTTCGCCGTGACGCGCGTGCGCGAGCTGCCATCGCGCGACGAAGCGCGCGCCTGGTTCCGCGAGCATAGCGTCGGCGGAAACATTCTCTTGTTCGTGCACGGTTTCAACAACACTTACGAGGATTCGGTCTTCCGGTTGGCGCAGATCGTGCATGATTCCGGCGCCCAGGCGACGCCGATGCTGTTCACCTGGCCATCTCGCGCCCGTGTGTTCGACTACAACTACGACAAGGAGAGCACCAACTATTCGAGAACTGCGCTCGAAGATGCGCTGCGGTCGCTGGCGAACGCGCCAGATGTCAATGACGTCACCATTCTTGCCCATTCGATGGGGACATGGCTGACGATGGAGTCGCTGCGTCAGATGGGCATTCGCGATGGCGGGATCGCGCCCAAGATCAAGAACGTGATCCTCGCATCGCCCGACATCGACCTCGATGTCTTCGCGAAGCAATTCGTGGAATTGGGTAAGCAGCGGCCTAAATTCACGATCTTCGTTTCGCAGGACGACCGGGCGCTCGCTGTATCGAGCTTCATATCGGGCGACGTCTCACGGCTGGGCGCGATCGATCCAACGGCCGAGCCCTATCGCACGCAGCTTGAAAAAGCAGGCATCACCGCAATCGACCTCACCAAGGTCCAATCCGACGACAGATTGCACCACGGCAAATTCGCCGAAAGTCCACAAATCGTGCAACTGATCGGCCAGCGTATCGTCAATGGCCAGACGCTGACGGATTCCAAGGTCACCTTGGGCGACAGCATCACCGCCGTTGTTGCCGGTACCGCCAAGAATGTCGGCACGGTCGCGGCCGCGACGATCAGCGCGCCCGTCAAGGTGCTCGAGCAGCCGACGCTGCCGCCCAGGAAGCGGCCCAAGCTGGACGAAACGCTCGGAAGCGGAGCGCATGCCGGAGCGGCGACCAACTAGTTCGGGGCACGACGGGGAAGCGGCTGCATCTCAGCCAAGAGGACGCTACTGCATGATTCCTTGGAACAGATCGATTTGAGGAATCATGCAGCAATTCAAAGTGCTAAGGCGACCTTATGCGTCCGATTGGACGCGCGGCGCTGTAGGGCGCAACATACAATGGCGGGTCGCGCCGTCCGGCGATTGCCAGTGCCCGCCCGTACGAGGACATTCGACTTTAGTATGACTTATTAGTCGTCGCTTATTTTTGATTGCCTTGCCCGGGCAATTGTGTAATCTCCTAATTGCGCGGGCGCATCTTCAAGCATTTCCTTGTAGTTCCCCTGCCTTGGTGATGATTTGAAGACGTATTGCGGTGCCGGTGCTTTATTGTGTCGCTTCCATGATCTCCGTTGAACTGAAGAAGCTCCGACTTTTTGTTGGAGCTTCTTCAGTTTATCGCGTGGTGTGAGGAATTCTGTTGTTAATTATTAAAAATTTATATTCTTTCTTTTCTTCGTAGTTCCCGTCTTAACGTCGTCGCACATCAAATGTGCCGCCGGAAAGACCGGCAGGGACGGCCTGCGGCGGCGTCGCCGAAGTCTTCCGATTGAGGATCATGCCGTCGCGTGGCGGGTCGTATCGACCACCGAAAAGCGTGGGCGATATTCCTTCGGCGACACGCCGAGGATCTTGCGGAAGATCTTCCGGTAGGTTTTGGTATCCTCGTATCCGCTCTGCCAGGGGACCTGCGCGATGGAAAGACAGGAGCGCTCCAGAAGCTCGCGCGACTTGGCGATCCTCAGCCTTTGGCAATATTCCGCCGGATTGAGCCCCGTCGCCTTCTGGAAGCGCCGGAGGAAGTGCGTTCTCCAAGGCCGGCGCGATCGGCCATCATCTACAGCGCCACGCCCTTGGTGCTGCTCCCGTGCGGCCAATGTTGGACCTTCAGGATGGCCGGGTCGCCGCGATCGAGCTTGGGGGCAAAGACGCTGTAGTAGCTCTGTTCGCCACGCCGGGTCGACCAGCATGAAGCGCGCTTTCGCAAGCATGACGGCGGTGCCGGGCAGCCGGTCGACCAGCTTCAGGCAGAGATTGATCCAGGCCACCATGCCGCCGCGGTAATGATATCGCCCTCGTCGATGACGAACCTGTCCGTATCGATACGCACGTCGCGGTAGCGATTGGCGATCAGGTCCCGGTGTTACCGGTGGGTCGTGATCGTGCGGTCGGAAGCGAGGCTGGATCCTGCTAGCGTCTGGCGAAGCAATGCTTCCGTAGCTGTTCATGTGCGCACGTGGCGGGCGGATAGGTGGCGAATTCAGCAAGAAAATGAGCTCCGCGGGGCGGTCCCCACTCATAATTCCGGCAGTAGACGGCGAATCGTCTTTGCCCTATCGGTTGGGCATGAGATCGAGCCTCGAACATCTGCCGGAGAAAAAGCAGCGCGAGCTTGCCCGCGTCGTGGAGATCATTCACGAGGAGTTCGCCGATGCGCTCGAGGGAAGCTCAGCGGGCTTCAAGAAGCGCGGGCGGATCCTGAAGATCATCCTGTTCGGCTCCTATGCCCGCGGCACGTTCGTCGACGAGCCGCATACGATGAAAGGCTATCGCTCGGACTACGATATCCTCGTCATCGTCAATTCGAAGAAGCTTGCCGAACCGCAATACTGGGATAAGGCGACCGACCGGCTGATGTGGGACAACGGCGTCTCGACCCCAGTTGGACTGATCGTCCATGGCGCTCGCGAGGTGAATAACTTCCTGGCCGATGGGCAATATTTCTTCGTCGACATCGTACGTGACGGCATCGTGCTCTATGAGCTCGACGACCGGCCGCTGGCGAATCCCAAGCAGCTTTCGCCCGCCGATGCATTCAGAGTGGCGAAGGAGCATTTTGAGAGACAATCGGAGAGTGCCGAACGTTTTCTTGAACTCGCACGCGTTGCAGTCTCGAGTGACTGGGGAAATCATGCGGCGTTCCTGCTTCATCAGGCGGTTGAGACCGCCTATTCCTGCCTCCTATTAACGCTGACGAACTACAGTCCCCCATCGCACAATATCAAGTTCCTGCGCGGCCTCGCCGAAGACCGGGATCGCCGGCTTGTCGAAGCCTGGCCACGTGATCAGCACCGCTTCACAGCCTGGTACAACATCCTCAACGAGGCTTATGTGAAGGCACGCTATTCGCAACACTTCGAAATCACAGAGGAAGCTCTTGCATGGCTCATTGAGCAGACGGAGCGCCTTCACCACCTGGTCGAGGCGATCTGCAAGGAGCGCTTGGCCGTCTTGGCGCAATCTACTGGCGCCAACTAAGCCGTCCGGTGGCCGGATTTGTCGGAACCCGCCAAGCAGGGATCTCCGCACCAGCTGATGGCGCCGGTCGAACGGGGCGAGTTTTCGCTCGGCCAGATGCTAATGGCGTTGGTGCAGCCTCGACCTCCGCCGGCATGCCTGGGCTGGATCCTGTTTGCGCATCAGCGGATCCCAGAGGTGATGGGCGACGAACGTTAAGAGTAGCGCGCCTCCGGCGCCGCCAGGGGAGGGAGGCTCCCGTCGCCAACTGGCACCAGGCCTCGATATAGCCGAGGTCGGAGGCGAGCGCCCGTAGGGTGTTATCGCCCATGCCCTCACTGACAAGGTGTTCCAGCGTCGCGACGTCATCGTCCGTCAGCAGTTCGGCGAGCTGGTCGCACCGGTCGAACGGCAGGACGGCGTTGAGGGCGTCGAGCTCCTCGGCGCGGCGATGCACCGCTTGGCTGTCTGAACCCGCCGCTCTATGTTTGTTGATCATGGATTCAGCCTTTGGCGCTCTTGTGGGCATTCCGGGAAAATCCGTGTATTCCCGAAAAGGGGAGTGTTGAAATGACATCGACCGTGACCGCCGCGGCGGTTTCCAGGAATTTCGAGGCCTATCAGGATGCCGCCGTGTGCGAGCCGGTGATCATCACCAAGAACGGCCGACCGCGGGCCGTGCTCCTCGCCTACGAGGACTACCTGCGGCTGACGCGGCGCGACTGTCGTGTCGAGGCGACGGCGAACCTGAGCGACACCGATCTCGCCGCGGTCGAGAAGTCCGAAATGGAGCCGGGCCTCGATCATCTCAATGCCGAACGGCTGAAGGAGAAAAACGCTGCCGGCTGAAAGCCGGGTCGACCACGGCACTCATTCGGCCGAGGCGCCCGGCCGCCAGCGCTCGATGATCTGCTCGATTTCGCCGCGATAGTCAGTCGGGTATTCCGCGATTTCACGGCGGGCGAGGTAGGCAAACACCGTCGCCATATCGCTCGCAATCTCCCTGTCGACGGTAAACAGGTCGGCAAGGTCAAAGCCGCCGGATGGTCGGCAGCCATGTCTGCGCCGACGCAATAAGTTCATCGAGGCGGGCCCGCTCGCGCTACTGAGACCGCGCGGATGGCTTCCGGGCGGCGTTCCCGAAGCCCGGGATTGCCGGCAAGCCTGCCGCGCGCCTTGGCGGCCTTCATCCTGGCGGCGACGGACACAAGTCCGCGTTTCCGCGGCTGTTGGCCAACGAGGGTGAGCGCTCCTGGCACTATCGATACAGGGGCCTAATAAGACGAATTGATGCCGCGATTACGCCGGACGTTTCTAGCACCGAGAAGGCTCGGTTTGCCGGTAGCGCGCAAATGGTGTCAGTCTTGCAAGATGCCTCATGTGCGACTATATTTCGCCTCAGGTGAACGGAGATGAACAATGCTAGCTTTTGAGAATGTTGCCGATGTCTTGGGTTTGCCGGCGAAGGAAGCGGCCGCGCGTTCTCCGCTCGGGCTGATTACGCGCATAGAGGGAGGGTTGCCCGTTGCGGCATTGGAGCGCGTGGTCCACCTTCTGGCTCCAAATGACAGCCAGTTCAAGTATCGCTTGGTGCCGAAGGCGACCTATGAACGCCGAAAGACGACGCTTCGGCTCTCACCGGACGAGGGGATGCGCGTCGCGCGTGTCGCCAGGGTCTGGAATCTGGCCCTGGATGTTTGGCAAAGCGAGGAGGAGGCCCGTGACTTCCTGTTTCGGCCGCACCCCATGCTCGAGGACAAACGTCCGATTGATGTGGTCATTCAGAGTGAGATCGGCGCCGAACTCGTGCTGGAAACCCTCGCAAGCCTGAAATACGGCAGTGCTGCGTGAGTGCCCAGATTCTTGATCGCACGCTGTCGGCATTTCGAATAGGCGACCCGAAAGGGACCTATCCCATATTCGACGCAACCGGCTCAACCATAGCCCCGGGGCGCTGGAACACGCCGGCAAGCCCGATCATCTACAGCAGCGAGCACTATTCAACGGCGGTGTTCGAAAAGCTGGTGCATGGCAGCGGTCGATTGCCGCCAAACCAGCACTACGTGGAAATCACAATACCGCGCGGCTTGACCTATGAGGTCTTTTCGCCGCCGGGCCTCCCAGGATGGGATACGATGCCGCCAACAGTGAGCAAGGGATTTGGCGAGCAATGGTGTCTCGAAAGGAGGAGCGCAATCCTGCTGGTCCCCAGTGTTGTCGCCCGGCTCGACCGCAATGTCTTGATAAATCCAACTCATCCCGAGTTCCCTGAAATTCAGGTCAGCCTTCATCAGCCGGTTTACTGGGATCGACGGCTCTTCGGACCGTAACTGCGCAGTGCGTCTTGCCTGCTCGGTTCAGATAATCAGCTTCGCCGCTCGGCCCTGTTTACGTGCAGCGTTATTGTAACAGCTCGCCGCCTGCGTGACCGACTTTGCTTTTGCCGTTTCCGCAGGAACTCGATCCCGATTTTGCCATTCTTATCGATCAATTCCCGCAATGAGGAGTTCCAAGGAGAAGGGATCGTGGAAGTCAGCGCCAGTGACCGCGAACTCATCGCGGTGATGAGACAGTATTTTGCGGCGAAAGCAGAGCTGGAGAGCTTGAGAACACAATTGGAGGCGGCACGACAGGCAGCCGGCGAGGCGATCGGCGTGTTCTACGATCCCCGCCAGAACGCCGAGCACGCCGCCGACCTGCAACGCGCGCATCGTTTGAGGGGCGAGATGGCGTCGCTGATGCAGCGTGCTGAAGCCTGGGGCAGGGCAGCATCGGGTGCTGACCGGCACGATAGATCGGAGGCGGAAGCGGAACCGGAAGAATGGCAGTCGTTCGAGAGGCGAGCCGATGCATTGTTCGGCGCGTAGTGCCGCTTAGACGATCAGCCGCGCCGCTCGTCCATTCGTTCGTTCCGCGTTGTTGTAATAGCTCGCCGCCTGCGCCACCGACTTGTGCAGCGACTGCTGCATCGCCTCGGGCAGCGGAATGTCGCGGTTTGCCGCCTCGGTCAGATAGCCGGATCTCAAGCCATGCGCCGAAAACAGCGCCGGATCGAGCAGCACATGTTCGTTGTCGTCGGCGGTCGTCGTCTTCGTGCGGCCGAGGCGGATCGACAGGCAGGGCAGGGGAGGCGAGTTCTTGTCGTTCGGATCGGCGCGCACCGGTTCCTCGTCGGTCAGATCCTCGACCCGCAACGCCGCCACCTCCGAGCGGCGGCCGCCGGAGGCAAACGCCGTGAGCAGCAGCGCCCGATCGCGGCGATCAACCAGGCGCTGGCCGGCGCAAGCCTGCAGCAGCGTTGCCAGCACATCACCGGTCACCGCCTTCTTGCTCTTGCGCTGGCGCGGCCGGCTGCTCGCCTTGACCGCCAGCCTCAGCGCGGATTTCAGCGACGGCGCGCCAAAATCGCCGGTCAGGCCGCGCCATCGGGTGAGGATCGACCAGGTGGTCAGCCGCCGCCGCACCGTTCCCGGCGCATGCGGGCCGGAGGCCCTGAGCAGGCGCTCGACACGCAAACCAGCCTCGACATCGGCCGGCATGCCATGAGCGGGATCCTCGGCGCGCTTGACTGGATCCCAGAGGTGATGGGCGACAAATTTTAACAGCAGCGATTCCGGCGCCGGCCAGGGGAGGGGGACGCCGGTCGCCAACTGGCACCAGGCCTCGAGGTAGCCGAGGTCGGAGGCCAACGCGCGGAGGGTGTTCTCGCCCATGCCCTCACTGGCAAGGTGTTTCAGCGTCGCGACGTCGTCATCCGTCAGCAGCGCGGCGAGCTGGTCGCGCCGGTCGAACGGCAGGATCGCATCGAGCGCGTCGAGTTCCTCGGCGCGGCGGAGCACGGCTTGGCTGTTGGCACCCGGTGCTTTACGATTGCCCAAATTCGACTCCAACGTTTTCCGGCGGATTTGAGAAAACTATCCCTCATGTCTTCCCTGAAAGGGTGTGTTGCAATGACGCGGAACGACCGCCGGCAGGCTGAGTGTCACCGTTGCGCAGAAGCAACCGTGACGTTGAGCGACGATGAAATCGCTGCGATCGAGAAATCCGACATGGAGCCGGACCTCGATCATTTCAACCTCGAACTGCTGCGTTCGGCTTCTCGCGACTGAGCCTACCGGCAACGGCGCGCCCTTCGATCGGCATCTCGAAATCACGAGAGCTGGTGGTCCCAAGGATTGATGATGGCAATGCCGGTACCTTCGAAGTCTGCGACATTGCGGGTGGCCAATGCCGCACCGCGGGAGCGCGCGATCGCGGCAATCTGTGCGTCGAACTGGCTGATAGGGCGGCCGGCTTTGCGCCGATCCACGGCGAGGTTGGCATAGGCGTCTGCAGCCTCGCTGTCGAATGGCAGAATGCGCCCGGCAAGATCCTCACGGAAGATCGGGACGATCGCCGCCTCGAGGTCGCGTCGGCGCCGCCCATCCGGTAGAAGCCGCAGTCCGTAAAGGATCTCGGCTTCGGTGACCGTCGTGGTGAACACCGCGGTCGGCGGCTGCTCGGCGAGCCATGCCTCGACGGCGGCGGACGGCGCCGGGGTCAGCAATTCCGACAGGACATTGGTGTCGAGGATGATCACGCGGAAAAGTCCGGCGCTTCGCGGATCGCCTCCCGTGGGGGTGCTTCGAGCTTGATGCCACCGGTCGGCGCGATGCGGGCGCGAATGGCGGCGGCGAGATTGCCGGTCGGCCGTTCAGCGGTCGACAGCGCCGTGCGCAGGATGTCGCGCGCCTCGTCCTCCATCGAGCGTCCGTGCGCGGCGGCGCGCAGTCGCAGCCGCTGCTTCAGGCGGTCGTCGAGATTGCGGATCGTCATGCTGGCCACGGCTGCCTCCTTTCATCACTGATTTCAATTTAATCATTGATTGCTGCCGTTACAAGCGGAGTTGCCCGCGACAAAGGCCATTGCAGACGCCGTGTTTAGATCCGCTTTTGTCGCCGCAGCGCCGAGGAATCCATCACTATCGATACTGGAAACCTATCGATAGTGATAGGGCGCGGAAATAAGCGTCCGGGTGACGGAAGCATAAGGCTGTTTAGCTTCCATTTCTGAATTTTATGGGGGTTAATACATATAGTTAATTGTTTTTGAATTCGGTCGCCTGGTGCTGCTCGAAGGTCAACCCGGAGGAGTATGGCCGAGTAACAGCAGGAAGTCCTTGGCGTATTGCTGGACCCGCGCCTGCCGAACGGCGCATTTAACGCCGCCAAAATCGTGCTCCCTCACCGATTCCATTGGGAAATCCCGTAAAGTGCGGCTTCGCATTTAACCCTTCTTGGGTGAGGGTATTTTTCGGGTCAACCATTTCCGACGAAGGATGCGGTATGACCGAACTTCTCAGTTTTCTCAGCACGGTATCCTGGCCCGGTGTCGCCGCTACCGGCATCCTTACACTGTCCCATTGTTACAGGGCGTGGCTGGCAACCCGGCGCGCGTCCTTCCGCTTGCGTGGCCTGCAAATTGATGCCCGCAGCACTGAGGAATTGCTGTTGATCATGAAGGAACAGCAGCGGCTTCGCGCCAGTTCTCGACCACGACCAAGCTTCGTGGATAGCGGAGGTGAAAAGTCGACGGTCGTAGGGGATTGATCGGCGAGGCAACACATCACGAAATTTAGGTGGGTACGGTGACGCATAAAGAGGCGAGGGGAGGTGCACATGCTATTACAGGTGGTATTATCTCTGTAAGTATGGAACGAGATTGAAGGAGAAGCTGTGGTTCGGGTTGTGGATGAGCTGGTGCCGCCTCTGACGAAAGACGAAGCCTTTGTATTCAAGGTCTATAGGAGCCCAAAGGATGGCGAGAGCGTTCTTGGCTACATGGAGCCTTTTGGTGTCGTCCATTCCGACGCACGCGCCGTGACCTGGATATCAACACCTTTCGGCGTACCGGTGTTGAAGGCCTTTTCTGATGTCCTTGGACTCGCTGAGCGTCATGGGGCGAAGGCGGTTTGGATCAACGACCCCGATAATCTGTTTCCCAACACAGCAAGGCCTCAACAATGAAGCGGGATATGGACCTTGTCCGCCTCCTCTTACTTGAGATTGAGGAGAAGCACGACGGAACGGGACGCCCGGTGAACGTGAAAGTCGATGGGCGGCCGCGCGAGGAAGTGACGGAGCATCTTTTCATGCTGGCGGAGGCGGGGCTCATCGAGGGGCGGGATGCTTCGCATTTGCAGGGCCGAGACTTCCTCGTGTTACGCATGACCTGGAATGGGCATGAATTCCTCGACGGCGTAAGGGACCCTAAAATTTGGGCCGAGACCAAGGATGGGGCAAAGAAGGTTGGAGCGTTCAGCCTCGATGTTTTCAGCGCCATTGCGAAAGGCATTATCAAAAAGAAAATAGCAGACCTGTCGGGGGTGGAAATTGGTCTCTAGCAAAGCCAAGGACGTGCTCAAGCGGATCACAGGATTCTCGACGCCGGTCTTTGGCGTGTCTTGGAATCCTCCTGCATCTGATCGGGACGCTGTTCGCAAGTTTCTCGCATTTCTCGAGGACAGCCGCGCATTATTCAATCCCCTTTCGGCTGAGGTTGAAGATCACGTTATCGCCTCCATTCATGCTATCCGCCGTGAGTGCGTGACGGCTGTCGGTGCGCTTGGCGAGAAGGCGCCAGGCGTGGCGCATGTTCGGGCCATTGGCGCAGCTTGCCGCCGGTTCTTGGATGAGCCGTACCCAACGTTCGATGACATCATGGAATGTCGTCGCGATCCCTACTTTGATCGCGACGAGTCTCACGGGCAGTTGCGTCACAGGACGCATCCTGCGGCGTTCTTTACCGCTCTTGGGGAGTTCCGGGCCTTTGTCGATGCGCAGATTGCGATGTTATTCGGCCTCTATGAGGTCGATATCCATGGCGACTTGGTTCGCATCCTGCCACCACAGATGGACGATTAGCGATGGGCGCGGCCCTCGATTATTGAGGTGGAAATGATTTCCCAGCAGGACGTGATCAAAGCAATTGATGCAGCTGATGTGCATTTTTCATGGTGTTGGGAGTGTTTCCAAAAATTAAGGCGCCAAGAAGTTGAAACTCAAGACCTTGTTGATTTCCAACTGCGACTTACCAAGGCATTTGCGAAGCTTGACCGCATCTACAGGGCGGTCAAGTCCGAGCAAGCTTACCTGATTGAACGGAAAAGTCGCTACCGGCCGCGCTGGTTTAGTGCCCGAATGAAAAGACTCGAACGGTATCTGGGTACCATTAAGGAAGCGCTCGGGATCGGACGCAGTTTGGGTGATGGCTTTGCCTGGATATTTTACCGGGACGAAGCAACCTTGCTTGAGGAGCACGCGCGCGAGCAGCGACAGCTCTTGCTACCCCCGAATGTTGGTGGCATCGGTGAGCTGGCGTTCCTTGAAAAGATGCAAGGGCTTGGCGGCATGTTTGTGCTGTACCATGCTATTACCTCTTACCTGCGGCTTGGAGACGTCAGTTTTTTTGATCCCCGAGCCGGTCGTATCACGACCATAGGTGAAATTAAGACGCGCCATATGGGGGGCGATACATATAATATCACCCTAGGTTTTGTTGCCGGAAGTAAAGACAATCCGCTCGTTCGGCAACCGGACAAGGCTATAAACCAAAAGAACTCAGGTCCGCCTTCTCACGAGGTGCTTGACGATTTGACCCAAAAGAAGCTGAAGCGCCAGATTGATCAAATCGCCAATGCACTCACAAAGCAGAAGAAGATCGCAGAGAACACAAAGCTAAAGACCCAAGCGAATTTCCATTTTGACATTCTTGAGGATGTCGTACGGCGAAGCCGACTTAATGCATTTGAGTTTCGTAAAGGAGGTGCGGGTCTAGTGCTTGGGGCATGGAGACCTCGCCGGTCTGAAAGCCTGGGGCAGAGGCTCTTCCGGAAAGGGGGGAATGTAGATGGTATACTCGATCCGGCGCGAGAAGCAGCTCTGGAGGTAGTAAACCCGGCCTTCTCAGACAATTGCATGTTTGTGGGCAGTGTCGGCGGCCATGGAAGTGGGTTCCCGCCAATGCTTGTTGGTGGTGTACCTATGGTGTGGTGGCCCCTTAACGAAGGGGCATTGCGCGACCTGATCTTTGATTATGTGATCGTGGTCACCCTCTTTAATCCAGCTCATCTATGGGCTCTACTACGAGAGCGGGGTTTTATCGTTGTGCCGAACGATCGATCGCAGGTGACGCGCATCTACCGGCCGATTGGTAAGAAGAGGTTTGAGGTAGCCAATTTCGACTATTTTGAACGCCTGGTTCAACACGGGCTCCTAGATGAGAAGGCTGTCGTGGACATGATTGAGGCGACGGCAGCGCAGGCGGTTCGTGTGGCGGGGGATGAGCCGCTTCGGGTCGATATTAGACCACGCCTTATTGTTTGACGTAGGGATTGGCTCTTCTACCAATCCCAGATCCCGGGGAATACGAGCAGGCCGGAGGTCAATTGATTGAGCGGCACGCCGTAACCTTTGACCGCGTTCTTCGGAGATGCCGCCAGAGCGCCGAACATGGGGCCGAGGGGCTCAATCTTCTGCGCGGCCGTTTCTTCGCCCCAGACGCCATTGCGCTGAAACCCGAGCGTCGTCAAAGCAAATCCGGATTTTCGATCGCCGAATTGTCAGTCTCATCATCCCAATCGAGATTGTTGGAGGCGGCCTGCGGCGAGAGCGAACCGCCGTAGGAGATCGCGGGAAAGCCTGGTCGCCGCAGCCTGGAATCATCGATAATCTGTCGAGCCGGAGATGATGACCGGCGCACCCAATCTAGGATCTCTTCGCGCTTGCTGAAGGGCAAGCTATTGAAATCGTCAGGCAAGTGCCAAGCGAGTCACCGTCGCTCTGCCGGGCTTACGTCACTTCCGATGTCATATCCGGACGCCGATCGCGATTGATGCGGCAGCCGTTCTTTGAAATATCCGGCAGGGAGCCCATAGCGTCACTCAATGAGCGCGAGAATCTCGAAGCTGTCCAGCGACCGCAGGACCCGAGTGCCTTTCGTCCAACTGAGCAAAGTCTTGTGATCGAAGGACTCATGGTCGCCGGCTACTACGCGGTGAAGATGCCAGCAGGTGTCACCATGTCGGCGTATGTGGTAATCCACCGCTTCTTGGAAGTCAGAGGGGTCCTCGGCCCAGGCAAAATAGAGGTGCCGGGAATTCTTCGATCGCCTTTGGCTCGACCCCGGGCTTTGCCCTACGCTGTGTCGATGTTGCTGTGTTACTGTTCACGGGGCCCCTGAAGTTTTGTGCGCCTGCAACGGGCGGTCATCCTCGATCGGTCGCTCTTGGTCGATCCAGCGGATGATCATTTCCAGCCCGGATTGCAGACTTTTCTTAAGCGCTGGCGTCACCTCGTCTTCCAACCCACAGGCGTCGGAAACGGGCCCATCCGCGTTGGCGGGTGTTTCCGATAAAGGATCAAGCTGGAGAGTAGGGCTTTATGTTCTCCAGGGTCCGGTTGGAGACAAGCGGTGCGATGCGCACATCGCAGAAATCAAGAAATCTCGCGCTGAAAATGAAGAGATGAAGCAGATTGGGTTTTCATGGGATCCAGAGTTCGTATCGCTGATCGGCACGAGTGCCGGGGCGTGGCCTGCTAAGACGATGTGGTAAACGAACTCTAAATTCGACCCAGAGGTGCGTGTGACGTCGTATCGG
Organism: Sinorhizobium garamanticum; assembly: GCF_029892065.1. Classification (NCBI taxonomy): domain Bacteria; kingdom Pseudomonadati; phylum Pseudomonadota; class Alphaproteobacteria; order Hyphomicrobiales; family Rhizobiaceae; genus Sinorhizobium; species Sinorhizobium garamanticum. The sequence goes on from NZ_CP120374.1 coordinate 1,419,503, forward strand.
CAAACGCTCAGGCTGTGCTAAGCATCAGGAATGGGATTCGGGGTTTTCATTCATCGCTCAGATTCGATCTACGACGACAGCCCGGTGGAACAGTACCAGTTTCCGAGCCAGTATTTAGGTCGGGTGCGCGCTTGTGTAGGTGACTGGATCATTTATTACGAGCCGCGCAAAGTCGCGGCGACACGGGGCTACTTTGCTGTTGCCAAGGTGGCCGAGGTCGTCCCGGATCCAAAGGCACCTGGCATGTATCTTGCGCTCATTGCGCCAAACAGCTATCTCGATTTCATCAATCCGGTTCCATTCAGTGGATCAGAGGGTGTCGTTGAGCGCGGCGTACTGAACGACGAGGGTCGTATTTCGGGCAGGGCGCAGTCTGCGGTTCGCCCCATCTCGACGGCCGATTTCAATCGCATCGTGGCGATCGGCCTGGATGAGCATGAACCTGAACTGCCGAGGACTGGTGAGCTGGACACAACGTTCGCTGTTGCCGGGTTGGGTGAGAGTGGCCAAGCGCCCTTCCTCTTCGAACAGGAACGTGATCGCACTATACAGCTCTCCTCACGGATTGTCCGTGACCGGTTGTTCCGCCGTCTCGTCGTTCAGGCTTATGGCAAACGGTGCGCAATCACTGGCCTAAAGCTCATCAACGGCAGGGGACGCGCCGAAGTCGATGCCGCCCACATACGGCCCGTCGAGGCGAATGGACCCGATATCCTGACCAACGGCATTGCACTGTCAGGCACCGCGCATTGGATGTTCGACCGCGGTCTAGTAAGTCTTTCCGATGATCTCGACATCCTGGTTTCGAGGCACGCCAACGATCCCGACAGCATTCAGGGGCTGATCAACAAGACTGGTCGAGCGATCGTGCCAAACCGTGCGTTTGAACGGCCGCATCCGCATTTTTTGCGCTGGCATCGGGAGAATTGCTTCAAGCAGTAATTATCGGCAATGCACCAGCGATGGTCAGGGAGTTGGAATGGCGCTAAGCACCCGACCCGAACCTCGTCGCGAGGCAGTGAGTTGGAAAAGGACCCATGCCGGCAAGGAGGGTGCAAAGACCTGACATGTAACAGGCAACCCCAGGATGCCGCATCGGACGTCATTTGGGTGACGCCCAACAGCGAGCTGTATCATAATGAGACCATTTCCTGTGTTGCTATATAACTATTTAATTACAGACACTTGATGCGCTGGACTCATACCACAATCCCTGAAATGGATGTTCTCATCCGTGACAGAGGAGCAATTATTGATCGCATTCATTCTCGCTGGAGATGGTTCCAGCTTGCACGCAAGCATCGGTTTGCCGAGCTTGCGGTGGCTGCCGGCGGCGCCTTTGGTAGGCTGGAACGATCTAACCAGTGGCGGGCCGTCGACCGCACATTGGAGAGTGCATGCTGAAGTTCGACGACCACACTGGAAATCCCCTCCCGAAAACGGAAAAGGAGATCCGGAGTTCTCTGCACTTCCTCGGTTGGTTTGCCGAGGAGGTGGAGGCACGAGTTGATGCGGAGATGGATTGTACCTGCGATGCCGAAATCATCGGCCCCGTTGGTGACAGCCAGTCTCTCGGTACCTCGATGCCAGTGACCGGTCCGATCCGGATCATTGGTTGGAAGTCCGAAACGCTCGTGGCCGCGCTTGTCGCGATCGGAATTTCGATTGCGGCTCAATGAACGCCTTGTCACAAGAAGGCCCGCCACAATCCGGTGGCGGGCCCTCTGTTTGAAAGATTGTGGACCCATTCCTTGGTCACCCGTGCGATGGTTTTCGTCCAGAGGAGCCACTCGTGGCCCGATAGCAACAGGTACTAGCGTTCGTATCCTTTCAAGGGCGAGGGATTCGCAGTCGGTTTGCTGTCAATCGGCACTGAACTTTGACCCCCTATCGGCATCCAATATTGACCCCCCCTATACGCATCGAGGATCAGCACTTGGCCCGCCCGGCCCTGGCCGGGGTTGCAGAGGGCGGGCCAAGTGCGGGTGATGGGGGAATTCGGCTTTAGCCTTGCGAGCGGTTCTTGAAGCGCCAGGACTCGTTTCCGGTATTATCAAAGGCAGTCGCAGTCGGCGGTAAGCCCTGTTGCTTTCAATGAATGCAGCCCACCCACACAGCCGAGAGCCGCTTCTCAACCGTAAGCGGTGTTTTGCGCCCACCTTCCGGATCACGTCGTGATTGACGATGTTGAGCCCGAACGAGGGCTTGGACATATGTCGATTTCACAGCTTACGCTTAAATCTAGCGATGAAGAGCCGGCGCGCCGGTTCGAGGTTTTCACGGGCAGCGGCCGACGGCGCGAGTGGAGCGACGAGCGCAAGGCGCAGATCGTCGCCGAGAGTTATGAGCCGGGTGTGAAGGTCTGTGCCGTGGCTCGGCGTCATGGATTGACCCCGCAGCAATTGTTCACCTGGCGTCGGCTCGCCCGCAAGCCGCTCGAAGCTGTGCCGGTCGTCGAGGACGTTCCGATGTTTGCGCCAGCGGTCCTGGATGTGCCTACGAAGCCTGTGGCGAAAGAGCCGGCGCGTGCATCGAGAAAGAAGTCGAGCAGCGGCGTAATCGAATTGGAGATCGGCGGCGCGATCGTCAGGATCGCATCCGGCGCGGACGCCGCTACGATTGCCGCCGTCATTCAGGCGGTAAAGGCACAGTCGTGATTGGGCCGTCGGGAGCGGTAAAGGTCATGGTCGCCACCCGGCCTGTCGACTTTCGCAAAGGTGCGGAGGGCCTGGCGGCGTTGGTCAAGGCAGAGATGGGTGCTGACCCGTTCTCCGGCACGATCTACGTGTTCCGAGCCAAGCGGACCGACCGGATCAAGCTGGTCTTCTGGGACGGCAGCGGGATGTGCCTGGTGTCCAAGCGGCTTGAGGATGGCGAGTTCCACTGGCCCAAAATGCAGGGCGGTGCGATGCGCCTGACGGCCGCCCAGTTCTCGGCATTGTTCGAGGGGCTGGATTGGAAGCGCGTTCATGCGCTGGTCGAGGCGCGGGTTCCAGAGAAGGCGGGATAGCCGCCGCGACCAATTGAATCAGGCTCACCCACGCCCTCGTTTTGGTCGCCGGAATATGCTGTTGTCGCTCCATGACGATGACCGCCGATGAGCTTCCCGACGACCTGAACGCGCTCAAAGCCATGGTGCTTTCGCGCGAGGCGGAGAACGCTCGGCTGCGCCAGATCATCAAGGAATTGCAGCGCCATCGCTTCGGCCGTCGCGCAGAGACGCTTCCAGAAGATCAGCTTCTCCTGGGGCTCGAAGAAGCTGAACAGGTCGAGGCAGACGGTCTGGAAGGTGAGGAGCAGGCATCGAGCGATCTGCGCCGGGAGCGGACTGCCAAACGGCGGACAAACCGCGGCGCTCTTCCCGCCCATCTGCCGCGCATCGATGTGGTCATCGATATCGAGAGCCATGACTGTCCCTGCTGCGGCAATGACCTACACCGGATCGGCGAAGACGTCAGCGAGAAACTCGACATCGTGCCGGCGCAGTTCCGTGTTCTCGTGGTGCGCCGTCCCAAATATGCCTGCCGTGCTTGTGAGGAAGTCATCGTCCAGGCTCCGGCTCCCGCGCGGCTGATCGAGGGCGGCATTCCGACCGAAGCGACCGTTGCCCAGGTGCTCGTTTCCAAATACGCCGATCACCTGCCTCTTTACAGGCAGGCGCAAATCTACAAGCGCCAGGGGATCGACCTGGACCGCTCGACGCTCGCCGACTGGGTCGGTCGAGCCGCCTGGCATCTGCGCCCGGTTCACCAGAAGCTTCTCGAGCACCTGAAGGCCTCGTCCAAGCTCTTCGCCGACGAGACGACCGCCCCGGTGCTCGATCCGGGTCGGGGAAAGACAAAGACCGGGCAGCTTTGGGCATACGCTCGCGACGACAGGCCATGGCAGGGAGCCGACCCGCCCGGTGTCGTCTATGTCTATGCGCCCGATCGCAAGAGCGAACGGCCGATGGCGCATCTCAATGGCTTCGTCGGCATTCTGCAGGTCGACGGATACGTTGGCTATCGAGCGCTCGCCGCCGGCAACAGTGTGTCTTTGGCATTCTGCTGGAGCCACGTGCGTCGGCGCTTCTATGAACTGGCGGCGGCCGGTCCCGCGCCCATTGCCAGCGAAGCGCTCAGGCGCATCGCCGAACTCTACAAGATCGAGGACGATATCCGCGGTCTCACCCACGAGGAACGTCGCGCCGTTCGGCAGGACAAGAGCCGTCCGATCATCGACAGCCTCGCACCATGGCTGACCGAACAGCTCGCTCTCATCAGCCAGAAGACAAAGCTCGCCGAAGCCATCCGGTACACGCTCTCGCGCTGGGACGGCCTCACCCGCTTCATCGACGACGGCCGCACCGAGATCGATTCCAACACCGTCGAACGCTCTATCAGGCCGATCGCCCTCAATCGGAAGAATGCATTGTTCGCGGGCTCCGATGCCGGCGCGCTGAGCATTGGGCGATCATCGCTTCCCTGATCGAAACCGCCAAGCTCAATGATGTTGAGCCGCTGAGCTACCTTACCGGTGCGCTAACCAAGATTGTGAATGGTCATCCGAACAGCCAGCTTGATGACCTACTGCCATGGGCCTACGCCGCAAGCAAAAGGCCCGCAGCCGTGCGGCATCCCGCCTTGACGGCTGATGCAGATGATTTTCTGACCGGCTAGTCCGGCCGATCATCGCAAAACGCCCAGCAGGGTCTCACGGGGCGACCCGCCTTCTGCATCATGGATTACGAGGGAAACCGTCTCGAAGAGAACTTCGATCATGACGTCATTGAAGGATATCAGCCAAAGTCGTGGATTTAGGACCTTCCACTCGGTTGTTTCCTCCCCGCCTATAACTTCATTGAACACCCATGGATGGACCGGATACCTGCACCCTTTCAGCCCTTCAACGTTCATCGGCGTTATTCGAAAATCGATAACGTCCCGAAATTTGAGCACCACGTTGCCACTTCCCGACTGGGGAGAGGCTTCATAGCAGACGTAGGCGTCCTTACCATCGTAGAGCACTGAGGGGTTGGCGACTGTCCCTAACTCTGGAAATGCCTCTCGGGGCCTTAAGACTTGCATGATTTGATCGCTGCCTGCTTCGGTTGATCAAGGCACCGTTCCGATCATTTAGCCACTTTGTCAACACAGCTAGTCATGAGCCTGATCACCATGGGCCGTGGTCCAAGAACACCGCTTACTCTCAACCGCCGCTTTTACAGCATCTGAGCAGGCATCCGACACGACCAGGCCAAAAGGATTCAACATCGGCTCTGGTAGGCCGTACTCGTCACTTTCTCCGATCGATTTCCTACCTGAGAGTGCGTAACGTACGGTCGCCCAGAGGGTCCAGGCCAGTGCGATCTCGCCCTCCTGCTCCTCGTAAACAGTGCTTGCCGCAACGGTCTTCGAGATGAGACCTAATTCTTCAAGAAGCATGGTGGAAATCAAATGCGCGGCGCAGTCCGCTAACTGGATGCCTGCCACCAACTTGGAATCGCAGCCGAGTCTTACCGTCGCGTCGGCTGGCATTTTTGCGTTGGTACGCCTCATGCCCTCATCGAGATGAACTGTTGCAATGTGCGTTCCCGGCGGGACATCAAGGTTTGAGAGTAGCGCGGCGACATGGGTCACGATTTTGGCACGCTCGGAGGTTGGGCAAACGGCCACCCCGATCTTACAGTCGTTTAAGATGATCTGGAGACGTTGGCGCAATTCCTGTGCCGCCGGGTTCCCATTCATCTTCATGCTGCTCTTAAACTCGTCGCGGGCGGGATCGAAACCGCAATCCAGTAAGGCCTGAACAACTTCTTGCTGAACGTCAGAATCGGAACACACTGCCGCCACGACGATGAAGTCTCCGCGAACGTGAATGCTCTCGTCTACGAAGACCTCCAGGACGGTATCCATCGTGCTGTCGGCGCTCAAAATACCTTATAGCCCGCGCGACCACCGCAACGGTAGCCGTCCGGCGACTTGTGTTCATTCAGCGTGAGAGACTGGGTTTTCCTCGTAAAGATTTTTTGACAGTACGGACATTGCACCTTGTAGGTCTGTTCAAAGCCACCGATCCCGCGAAATGCCTTGGTTCGCCGGGTCCGAACCAGCGTCGAGCTTCCCACCCGACGAGTTCCTTCGCTGAAGGGTTTACCGAAGTAGGCTTTGCGGGCTTCTTCTCCTGCCTTCGACAGCTCGATTTCGAACTGGGGCTCGAAGGTTTCATCAAGGATGGCAAGCGATTCAACGTCAGTGTTGAAAAAGGTCTTTATGCTGGGACCGCGCGTCCGGTCCCAAGCATAGAAGTACTCACGCGCACGTCTGCCTTGCGCCTTTTTGTACGAGAGGGAATACGGCTCGATCACCCGCTCAACGCCATGATAGCCGATCTTCATAAGTTTTCTTGACGCCCCGGCCTCCATGATGAGGTTACGGTGTTCGGGGCCGTAATAGAGCTGCTCTCCCCAGCCTCCGCCGCGAACCCCACCGAACAACTGCTCGATAGTATCTTTGAATCCCTCGGTCGCGCGTTCGAAGCTGAAGCGCGTCGCTTTCGGACATTTTATGTACCTTTCCCAAACACCGCTGAAAAAGCTCATGGGAATGCCTAGCAGTATGCTTTTGGCTGCCGCTGGACTGGCGCTGAAAATTGTCTTGCCCAGGAATGTGCGAAGAACCAACGCACGGTCCAGTTCGATCGAGCGGTCAATGAACGTGGCGTAGACCAGATCAAATAGATCGTGGGAATGGCGACGTTGGATAAGGCATTTCAATTTGCTAGCAACCACCTCCTCCAGAGCCATGCAGGTAATGTCGGCAGTACAAGCGCCTGCATCGGAGTACGGATGGATGAGCTTGCGTGTGGTGGCGGGTAAATAAAGTCGGTCTAAGCCTGTCATATCGACTTTGATACTGATGGTCAGATCGTCTTGCTTGCCGAAGAAGTCCGTGAAATACACGCGCCCCTTGTAGGAACGTCGTGTCTTGTCCACCATCGGACCAGGCTCAAATGTATTCCGGTTTATCAGAAACTCGACGCCACATGCCGCCTGTGCTTCGCGGCAAGCATTATTAATCTCTTTAGCAGTCCGCTCCACGTCGACGGCATCACTGACGGAAAAGTCCAAATCGGCAGAGAACCGCGTATCGGGATAATACGCCTTGCGTAGGCAGTTGCCGCCTTTGAACACGACGCGCGCGCGAAGAAAATCATTCTCGTATATCGACTTCAGCAGCCAACCGAAGACGTAATCCCGCTCGACATTCGGATGATGAATGTCGAATTCCAATGCTTTGGCTTTTATTTCATCCTGATCGATCATTGCGCCAACATACTTATTTTTGGGCAAATATGTCGAGGATGATGGTCAGTAATCACCAGCAATGTGCGGCTTTTAAGGTTCGGACTCTTGAGACTGCCATAAGATGGTCAAGGCCCCCCCGGTGAACACTATTTGAGAGACATCACCGATGGCCGTTTCTGAGAGGCGGCTCGGCTAAGCTCAATGACCGATATGGGGCGCGTTGCCGTTGGGCAGTACAGGGCCGACAGCGGACCGGCGGACCGGCGGCTGTTAGGACCGGATCGCCGAAAGCTGCCGTCCATTCACATCGAGCAGTTGACTGTTGATCGAATGATCGGCCCAGACCGCTAGCCGACTGGCAGCCTCTACTAAATAGCGTTTAGGGTAACGACCGCTTAGGGAGGCGATGAGGGGTGGGCCCGAGTTGAAATTAGAGATCGTGGCCGCGGTTATGGTTGGAGGTAGCGATCTGGCGATGGGCCTGATCGCCACGGGCGCGGCAAAGCCGCAGCCGCGCGGTCGAGCCAAATCCCATCTAGTTTCGTAGATTAGGGGCGCGACCTTTTTGGTAGCGGTGACGTGTGAATGGGCGCGCGAGACTGTATATAGATAAGGCGGCGCGCAACCGCCGATCAAAGTGCGAGCGAACAGGCGGTAGCGATGGATGACGACGAAAGTGCGAGCGGCAAGTTCTCCGGCGACAAGCTCTGGAAACTCGCGCGCGGCGAACCGCTGACGGCTGCCGAAGAGATCGCACGCGGCGGGCGCGAGCTCACGACCGAGCGCCTCGCCCGCGAGTATCTGGAGTCACCGTCGGTCAAAATGGCGCGGGAGCTTTGCGATTCCCCGGCGGCAAAGCTTGCCCGCGATTACGCCAACTCCCCTGCGCAGCAACTCGGCAAGCGGGTCGCACTCGGGCTTAATCCGGCCTTTGGAGCGGCCGAGACCGCGCGCATGGAAGCGATGCGCAAGGTGCTGGAACCGTCTATGGCACTGGCGGCGAAGCTAAATGCGATCCAGCCATTGGCAATCGACCATGCCAGGCTCGCCTCGATCGGCGCGATCATGCCGTCGATTGAACCCAAGGTGATTTCGGCGATCCAAGGCGTGCAGCCGCTCAAGATCGATTCGTCGTTGGCGAGCGCCGTCAGCCAGGTGCAGCGGACGCTCGAAGAGGCAATGGCGCCGCTCGGCGGCATCGGATCGGCGATCAAGCAGTTCGAACAGCAGCACCGTGCCGTCCAGAAATCGCTGCTCGCCTCACTTGCCGGGCCGTTCGGTGACATCGCCAAGACCTCGCAATGGGCGAACACGCTCGGCCGGATCGACACCCCCGATATCACCAAACTGCTCGGCGGGGGACTTGGCACGGCGATCGACGACATGCGCGGCGCAATCGCCAAGAACTTCATCGGCTCGGCCGCGCTCGATCAGGCCAAGATGAGCGCGATGCTTGGGCTGACCGCCCGGTTCGAAGCACATTTCGCGGCGACCCAGCTCAAAATGTCGGCGCTCGCGGGGATCGGCGAAGCGTTCGACCGGCGCAGCCATTTCCAGCTCGACGCCTATCATTCGCTGTTCGGCGAATGGCGCACGCGCGTCGATCTGCCGGAAAATTTCTGGCGCGACGGGCGCGTGCGCAAGCGCATGTACCGCGAGGCCGAGGTCGATGAAGGGCTGATCGTCGCCCAGCCCGGCATGGCGCTCGAGATCATGATCGAGAGCGGGCTGACAGCCGGGCTTCGCTCCGAGGCCAACGCCGTGGCGGTGGTGACGCTTGGCGAAGTATCGATGACCGTGCGGTCGCGCGGCACCAGCAAGGATGCCTATGCGCTGGTCGGGCGGTTCGAGCAGGAGCTGCGCGCCTATGTCGAGCGCAAGCTCGAAGAGCGCTTCGGTCCCGACTGGTTCAAGCTGCGCGCGTCGAACCTGATCGGCAAGGCAAAGGAGATCCGCAAGGCGGCGATGGCGCGCGGTGAAGCCTTTGTCCCCCTCGTCCATTTCACCGAACTGGGTGAGCTGTCGGGAATCATCCAGAGCACAAAGAACTGGGATGACGTGTTCGGCGATGTGTTCGTCGAGAAGACCGAGTTCGACCATGATATGCAGAAGCTGATCGCGGTCCGGCGTCCGACAATGCACATGCGCCGGATCGATGGCGTGCGCCTCGTCGAAGTGATCTGCGTGGTTCAGCGGCTGTCCGAACAGATGGCGGACGATGGCGCGTGGAAGCTCGCCGCCGAATCCGACCGTTAGCGGGCCGACAGCGGACAGGTTGCTTTCGGACGGTGGGAATAGGGAAGCGGCCGATCGAGCCGCGACGGCAGCTAAGCGAGCGCGTCCTGCGAGAGGATATCCGCTTCCGAGAAGAGCCCGAGCCCGCGAATATGCGCTATCGCCGCTGCGGGATCGGCCACGAAAAGAACGACCGCCAGGTCTTGCCGAGCACGTGTGCAGCAAACGTAGAAGAGCCGCCTCGTTCGCTCGACGCTGCTTTCACCGCCTTCCTCCAGCGTCTTTTTGTCCCGCGCGGAAAGCTCCTTAAGCCCAAAGTATTTTTCATAGGAGAATTGAAAGTGCGTGCCTTCGTCGTCGTCGAGGACAACAAGCACGCGATCAAACTCAGCGCCCTTCACGCCTTGCTGGGTAGAGAAAGGCGACTCCTCGTTGACGTAAGCCTGATAAGGACGGAGCTGATTGGCCGGGCACGCGAGGAACGCGGCCATCGAATTGATCTCGTTTGAAGGATCTTCCTCCCCCTCCGCTTCACCGTCTTCGTTCTCTTCGGCTTCGGGTTCGTTCGCCGCGACATCTTCAAGGTAAGCGGACAGGCGGGGGTCAAACGCCACCAAACAGCTTTCTTTGGCAAGCATCAACACGTCACGGATGGTCGCCTGCGATTCCGGCCCCATCAGCTCACCGATCTGATTACTCACAGCCTGAAGTTGATTGAGGCGCTCGGCGACGTTCACTCCTTGCAGGTTGGCCTTCACGAGCAGCGGTGAATGGAGGCGAAGCAGTCGCATCGTATCGAAGTCTCGCCCGTCGCGGACAGCCTCCGCAAGCGGCAGGAGAAACGAAACCAAGGGTCGCAACGGCCAAGCCGTCGCGTCCAGAAATCCATTTTTGAAAGCGTCCGGCGCCCTATCGTTGAACGCTGCGTAGAGGTCTCCGAAACCCAATCGCTTCGCCGCCATGCGATGCACGATCACCAGCATTTTCACCGGATCGTTCTCGGCTACGGGCTGCCACATCTCGTCATTGTTTGCCTTGGCAACCCACGTCCGAACTTGCGCCACGCGTTCGTCGCGATGAGCGTCGGTCGGCAGGACGAACAGTCGCGCCGTGCCTACGAACGGCACCTCCTGCTCGCCTTCTTTCTTCTTCCGGCCGCCGACCTGAACCAGATCGTCGCCGTCACGCCGGATAGCGTTCGCGAGATTCAATACCGTGGTCGGCGAACGGAAGTTTTCCGGCTTGGGGATCGCCCGCCAACCGTCAGGTTTCGGAACCGTGCCGATGCCGGTGGGATAAATGCGCTGCATCGGGTCGCCGAAGAACCCCAGGCAAAAGCGGGCCTGCTCCTGCTGCTGGACCGCCATCAAGGCTTCGACGACGACGGGAAAGGTATCCTGGCTCTCATCCACGAAAACGAACGGAAATTGCTGCGCGACGAGAGTTCGGAAAAGCGGGCGATGGATCATCAACTGCGAAGCCATCTTGATGATGTCGTCGTGGCCGAGGATGCCCTTCGCGTAATCACTTCCGGTTCCATAAGTGAAGGTACGAACCCGAGTGATAGCCTCGCGCTGCTGCTCGTAACGCACGATATCGCGGGCGTTCTTGTCCCGCGTTTTCTGCTGAACGCGAGGGCCAAAATTGGCGGCGGCGCGCTGCAATTCACCGATCCGCTCATCGATCCTGGTCGCGACCCAAGCGGCGATATCTTGCTGGAAGCCGCGCGCGATCGACCAAAGGAAACTATGGATCGTGGAGACGTGAACGAGGGGGTTATTCCCCACGTCCGCCCAAATCTCCGCGGCGGCGATCTCAGTATAGGTGATGCAAGCCACGCGCTGCCTGCGTAGCCGCAAACGCTCGCCGTGGATGGCGAGGATCGAGGCGAGCCCCTTGATCAGCGACGTGGTTTTGCCCGAACCCGCCCCGGCGACCATGTTGAAGCTGGTCGGCGGCTGCGTTTCCAGGCAGTGCCGAAGATCTACGTCGGCCTGCGTATCGGGCTGTTGCGCGCGGCTACTCACCGACCCCGGCTCCTTCCATTTCGGCCTCTACTTCCAGATCAACCTGTGCCTTGAGCCAAATGAGACCGTCGCGAATGTACGCCGGAACCTGCCACTCTTCCGGTCGGGCCGTAAGCACCCCAAGGGCGAACTTGGTCTTGTCGAACTTGTCGCCGCTGACCCGCTTGTGAAGCCCCACCGCCAGCGCCGCAGGATCAGCCAGTGCACCGCGTAAGCGGAGACCCAATTTCCTTTGTTCTGCGCTCTGGCACCAGTCGGCGTTCTCGAGCCCGAAGGCTTCTTCCAAAGTCCGCCCGGCCAGTTCGGCGTTATGACCATTCCATACGACCGGCACGGGCGTCTGATAAGCAACCCGGACGCGGGTCGTCCCGTCCGCCGGGGTTTCTTTTTCCTGCTCCGTCGCCGCGAATAGATCGTCGATCGACTGCTTTGCGGGAAGCCATTTCACGAGAGTCTGGTTGGAAGTGACCGCCCCGACCACACCGGGCAGGCATTTCTTACCGTAGCGTCGGGCGGGCACAGGGTCGGCGCCTTCGCCAGCCGGTGCGGGCAGAGCAACACCGCCCAACAACGCCTCTTGGTTATCAACGGCTTCCGCTTCTACTTCGACCTCAAGTTCGTCATCGTCATCATCATCGCCATCATGGTCGGCAGGCAACAGGGTAACGCTGTCCACGTCGGTGATAATCAACGTGACGATCCCAAGGAATTCAATCAGCGATTTGAATTTGTGACCGAAGGCGCCGCCAACCTCAAGAATGCAGATGCAGGAGGATCTTAGCGATGTCGCGGCTTTCGAAATCATGATGGGAAGCAGCAATCGCTCGACGTTGCCCTCCACGAGCACGGCGGCATCCGAGAAAAATAAATCGCAGTGGGTGAGCTTCAGATACCGTTGCAGAAAATCGCGATGCTCTGTTTCCTGCGCGTAGAACGCGGAGAGGTTGAGCACTTCGGTGACCTGATCGTTTCCGACCAGGTCGCGCCGGAAGTAACGGATCGGCTGAAAGCCGCGCTCGTACAGGACGTGCGGCGAGTGCGTTGTAATGACCGCTTGGCTGGCGAATGATCCCCCGGCCTCACCCGGTATGACCAGCAAATCGAGAATGTTGCGAATGAACACCTGCTGGAGTTGCGCATGTAGGTGCGCCTCGGGCTCCTCGATGAAAATGAGATGGAGGGGGGCGCGCTTCTCCTCTTCGGCCTTCCAGCGCTCCTGAAGGTCGAGCACTTCGACCACCATATAAATCAGGTTTTTGAAGCCAAGCCCGTTGTAGGTATCGGGCAGCATGATCGTATGCGCGCCTTCGCCCACGATGTAGTGGACGCGTGCGTCCTGCGCCATGATGGACGCGGGGTTCAGGGCCGACTTGATTTCGAGCCGTGGGTTATTGATGCCGGGATAACCCAAGCGTCCCAATCGTTCCAACGTGTCCTTGAAAACTTCCGCGAGATGATTGTCGAGGCCCACCTCAGACTCGAACAATGCTTTGAGCGCCTGATGGTCGTCCTGACGCTGATCGAGATTGCGCTGATAGAAGCGACTTAGGCGCTTAGACAAATCCTCCGAACGGCCGCCACCGCCGGACACCGTTGATGGGTCCGCGAGGTGCCTCTGCGCGTTCAGAAAATCGACCTTGATGAGCGATCTCAGCACGGCAGCGCCGCCCGATTCGTGGCCCAGAGGCAGCGGCTGATATCCTTCCACCGCCCGAAACTTCGGATCAAACTGCGTGTGATCGAGGACGAAGTAGCGCAGCTCGTATTCGCGTCTCAGCTCCTCAAGAAGGTAAGCCGATAGCGATTTCGGCCAAGGCACATAATCGCCCGCGCCACCGACCAGCGCCGCCGCCTTCGCCCGGCCATCATCACGGGCGGCGCGGTAACGCTGGATCATTTCGGCGATGTTTTTCGGCGCCAGTTCTACGCGGATGCCAACCAGCGTTCCAGCCCAAGCGGTCGAAGGCAGAATGGGTATAACAAGATAGAGGTCTTCCGCTCCTACCTCGAACCAAAGGTCGAGTGAGACGGTAGGAAACTCTGCCTCGGCGATCTCGCCCTCTCGTTCGCCGATCTCATCCAGCAACGGCCAGACATGCGAGCTGAAATCATACAGCGAGAAGGCATCTTTGCCACCGGAGAGAAACATCTGCATCGCCTGCGTGGCAGATGTTTTTCCGCTGTTGTTCGCCCCAACGAAAATGGAGATGTCGGATGCAAGCTCGACATGCACGTCCCGAAGTCGGCGGAAATTCCGAAGCCGATAGGAATGTAGGTGCATCGTGTTCCCCCCAGGATGGAGACTTCTGGCTGACAACCCGTTTGTGAATCGTAAACACACACCGTTCCGGCGGTTGAATCTGAGAGGTCGGGCTGTCGCCGGTTTCTAATACAGCTCATGAGCGTCCGCTTTCAGGACTCGAACGGCCGCGACTTAATGTCCGAGATGGGGCGCAAAGCGGCCATCCGATATGCCGCCGGCGAAGGTCAACAACGGTCAGGACGCCGGTTCAGGCTTTGCGGCGGAAAGGCAGAGATGAGCCAAGGGAGCCGTTCTTCACGAGCCCTGTGCAATGGCTTGTTGCGAGGATGTTCACGTTCTGGGCCAAAAAGATCGCATAATCTATCGTCGGGAACTTGGCGACTGTGAGCGCTGTCACGCGATGCGCTGAGAAGAATTCGAATCGAACAGTGCTCGTATATCGTATATCTGATACGTGCCTAAAAGAAAGCGAGATCGCCTTTGCCTTAATTATGGGAGGCGATGCCTTGGCAGACCACGTTCCCGTTCGCCTCCCGTGTCTCGAAAGCTTGAGCACGATTTGTTCATTCGACCCGCTCGGAATCCATATGCAGCGGCCGAACCCATCCCGCCCTCGCGCCATTCGGCCGGATCAGCGCGCTTCGGATTGCCGGAGCCCATCCATGGGAGCAATATAAGCGAGACAGAATATTCATCGGGTTGTCTGGGGGAACTCGGCGATCATGTTACGGCACCGTTTGATCTTCCCCGTTGCCGGCATCGTCCTCGTTCTAAGTCTCGTCCTGGCCGGCTTATGGATCTGGACGGGAAACGTCATCGTTTCGTTCACGTCCGAACGCCTGATCCGAGAGGTGACGCAGGCCGTGCATCGCGACGTCGGTCAATTGGTGCGCGGCGCCGACAAGGCGGTATCCCGCTTGGCCAACGGTCTTGTTCGTCACGACGTGCCGCTCGGCGATCCGCATGCCATCGCACGTGAGCTCTATGCTTTGCTGGCCGAGGAACCCGATGTCGACTGGATGTTCTTCGGCAACGAGGCCGGCGGGCTCGTTTCGGTCGGGCGATTGGCAGACTCGAGCAGCGTGTTTCTGATGAGCGATGACTTTCGCGCCGGCGCCGTGCGCGAATTCGACGCATTACCAGATGGCCGGGTTGGCCGCCTGCGGAAGTCAGAAGGCGCCTTCGATTCGCGCGAGAGGGTCTGGTACACACAGGCGAAGGAGACGGGCAAGCGGTACTGGACCGAGCCCTATCTCGGCTTGGTCGAGCCGGTCCTGGGCATCTCGCTCTCCGCGCCGGTCTTTGACAAGGGCGGCAATTTCGTCGGGGTGTGCGGGATCGATCTCATCCTCACGCAGCTTTCCAGGTTCTTGCAGACGCTTGAGGTCGGCGAGAACGGACGAGCCTTCATCATCGATGCGACCGGACATTTGATTGGCGCGTCGGGAGGGGTGTCCCCCGTCACGATCGGCGCCGACGGCGGGCATCTGCGCCTGCAGGCGTCAGAGGCCACCGATCCCATCGTCCGAGAAACTGCACGCTATCTTCATCGAAACCCGGACATCGCCGGGTCCTCGTCAGCGGGGTCGCGCGTGTTTTCCTTCAGTGACCCCGAGCGCGGGAGGATCTATGCGGCGGTCGATCATGCCGCACTCGGCGCACTCAAGTGGACCATCGTCTCGGCAGTGCCAGCTTCGGATTTCCTCAGACCCGTGTATCAGGCGGCCTATCTCTCGATTGTCGTCGGCGCGGTCATTGTCGCCGTCTTCGTGGTCCTCGGACTGGGGATGGTCGGACGCACGCTGCGACCGCTGACAGACCTCACCCAGGCGGCGCATGCGATCGCAAAAGGGGAATGGTGCGAGGTACCCAAGGTTCGTCAAAATGATGAAGTCGGCCTGCTCGCGCAGGCGTTCACGCTCATGACGTCCCGCCTCAAAGAGACGTTGGAGGGCCTGCGTCGAAGCGAAGCGAACTTCGCGGAAGCTCAGCGCGTCGCCCATGTCGGCTACTGGGAACGCGATCTCAGCACGGACTGTCTCACCTGGTCGGAGGAGACATACCGCATTTTTGGGCTGACGCCGCGTGCCGGTACGGTGGTCAGTCTGGCCGAAGCAACTGAGCGGATACATCCCGAGGATCGGCCGAGCTGGAGCCAGGCCGCGGCGCGGGCCTTGCGTGGTGAATCCCGCTACGACTTGGAATACCGCATCTTCCGGCCTACCGGCGAACTGCGCATCGTTCACAGCCAGGGCGATCTGACAAGGGACGCATCGGGCCAGCCGCACAGCATGTTCGGTACGATCCAGGACATTACCGAGCGCAAGCGGGCGGAAGAGGCACTGCGAGACAGCGAGGAGCAGTGGAGAGCCGTATTCGAGAACAATCCGACCATGTATTTCATGGTGGACGCCACTGGTATCATCGTTTCGGTGAATCCCTTCGGCGCGGAGCAGCTCGGCTACACGGTTGACGAACTGATCGGCCGTCCCGTACAGGACGTTTTTTACGAGGCGGACCGAGACGCCGTCCAGAGGCATGCCGCCACATGCCTGGAACATCTGGGCCAAGCGATGAGCTGGGAGCTGCGCAAGATTCGCAAGGACGGCTCGATGCTCTGGGTCCGCGAGACGGCCCGGGCGATGATGATCAAGAAGCGACCCGTCATCCTGATCGTGTGCGAGGATATCACAGAGCGCAAGCGCGCCGAAGAGGCGGCCCGGTGGAGTGAAGAAGAGCTTCGCCAGGTCATCGAGACCGTGCCGGCAATGGTGTGGACCGCCTTGCCCGACGGCCGCGTCGATTTTATCAATCGGCGGGTGCAGGAGTTCACGGGCTTGTCCCTCGACGGAACGTTGGGAGGGAGCTGGGAGCCCAAAGCCCGATTTCACCCGGACGATGTCGAGCAGTATATGTCCAAGTGGCGTTCGTCCTTGGCCACGGGCCATCCGTTCGAGGCTGAGGTCAGGATCCGTCGTGCCGCTGACGGCGAATATCGCTGGTGGTTTGAAAGTGCCGTCCCGCTCAGGGATGAACACGGAAACATTCTTAAATGGTATGGTTTTCTCGTCGAAATCGAGGACCGCAAGCGGGCCGAGGAGGCGCTGCAGAAGGCGCAGGCCGAACTTGCGCATGTCACGCGTGTGACAACGATGGGCGCGCTGACCTCCTCCATCGCCCACGAAGTCAACCAGCCGCTGGCCGCCGTGGTCACCAACGCCAACGCCGCGCTGCGCTGGCTCGCCAGCAAACCCCCCAATATCGCCGAGGCGCGGGAGACGCTGGAGCGTGTCGTGCGGGACGGGCACCGGGCGGGCGAGGTTATCGGCCGCGTGCGCGCGCTCCTCAAGAAGACGGCCACCGTGACGGCGGAGGTCGACCTGAACGGCCTCATCGAAGACTCGGTAGCTCTCCTCAAGGGCGAGGTGCGCAGCCATCGAATTCTGCTGCGGACCGAGCTGGCGCAGGATCTCCCGGCCGTCGAAGGTGACCGGGTTCAATTGCAGCAGGTGATCCTGAACCTGGTGATGAACGGCATCGAGTCCATGAAGAAGGTGGCGGACCGGCCGCGGGAGCTGCTGATCAGATCCCGACGCGACGCATCCGGAGCCGTGCTCGTGGCGGTACAGGACGCCGGCGTGGGGCTGGATCCACAGAATGCGGAGCGGGTGTTCGAGGCGTTTTACACGACCAAAGCCGAAGGTCTGGGCATGGGCTTGGCCATCTGCCGTTCGATCATCGAAGCGCACCGGGGGCAGCTATGGGCCGAGGCGAACGAGCCTTGGGGAGCTGTGTTTCAATTCTGCCTGCCGTCAATCGCCGGCGATGGGGCTCCTGACGACGCTGGCTAATGCATGTCGCCCAAAAGTGTGCGCGGTTTTGGGACAACGACATGCATAAAAACAAGGACCTAAAGCGCGTCGCACGAACACGTTTAATCGCGACGCGCTTTAGGGCAGAATCCCTCAAGCCCTCATTGACCACTTTCGCCGTCGCTTCCGCGCGCCAGCGCAGAACGGATGCAGTTCAATAGATCCTGCTCGCCGAACGGCTTTGCCAGATACCCGACGATGTCCGGACCCAACCGGCGCGCGCGCAGGTTCTCATCCGGATAGGCAGTGATCAGAACGGTCGGAATGCTCTCGCCCAACGCAACGAGGCGGCGGTGCAAGTCAAGCCCGCTCATTCCGGGCATATGGATGTCAGTTACCAGGCAGGCCGTCCGGCGGAGCTGGGGGTATTTCAAGAAATCGGCGGCAGATGAAAAGGCCTCGGCTTCAAATCCAAGCGACCTCATCAGCCCCTTGGTAGCCTCGCGCATCGACTGATCGTCGTCGACAATCGCAATCAGAGGCTTCTTGATTGGCACTGCCGCCTCCAAAACCTCGCGACAAGCGTCTTGCAGGCATTTCGTGCATGTTTCTTGGTCGGGTCCGATTCAGGAAACATACGGCGATCCAAAGTGCTTCAGTGACCTCTGTGCATCTGATGGGACGCGCTCGCTGTAGCGGTGTGGCGTGGTTCGCAACATACATCAGCACGTGAGGGCCAAAAAGGCAGAGGAAGCTATACGATGGTATAGATCGTTTGAGATTTTGCGCGCCTCGCACGCTCTGCGCGCACGCCCTTCCAGGTGCAATTCGCCGCTTTGGAGCGCATTGGCATGGGGTCGGTGGCAGTCCGCAGGAGTCGCGACGCTTCGGCGTCCGCTCGACCACCCTGTGGTCTTGTGGCTGAGGGAATTCGGGCGCATTCTGATGTGCGAAAAGGCTTCGTTTGGCACTGGCGGAGGAGAGAGGAGGAGTGTTCCCATTGCATCATCGGCGCTCTGCCGCTTGGCCTCCCCCCAATACCGCGGCGGCGAGCGCAAGCAGGTCCCGTTTGCGGGAACCGGCTTTCCTCGAAGGCCCCCAGCGATGACCGAGGGGCCTGCAACCGTCATCGTCATCGATGATGATCCAGCGGTCCGCGAGGCGCTTGGCAGCCTGCTGCGATCCGTCGGCTTTGACGTAAAACTCCTCGCCTCGGTGAACGACTTCTTCAAGTCCGGTCGACCGAAGGGGCCGACGTGTCTCGTTCTGGATGTACGGCTGCCGGGACAAAGCGGCCTGGAATTTCAGCGAGAGTTATCGCGGGGCAGCATTCATATCCCGATTATCTTCATCACGGGGCATGGCGACATTCCCATGTCCGTCCAGGCAATGAAAGGCGGCGCGATCGAGTTCCTGACGAAACCGTTCCGCGACCAGGACCTGCTCGACGCGGTTCATGTCGGCCTCGCGCGCGACCGCGCGTGGCTTGAGAACGAAGCGGCTTTGGCGACGCTGCGCGCGCGGTTCGAGAGCCTGACCCCGCGGGAGCGCGCGGTGATGGCCTTGGTGGTGACCGGACGGCTCAACAAGCAGATCGCCGCCGATCTGGGCGTGAGCGAAATTACCGTGAAGGTCCACCGCAGCCAGGTGATGCAGAAGATGCATGCCAAGTCCCTGCCCGAGCTCGCCCGCATGGCGGACAGGCTGAAACTCGAGCCAGGGAAGCCGCAAGGCTCATAGATTCGTGTAAAGGCATATAAACCGGCGTATAGGTCGTCCCCTCCGCGTCGGTATCCCATCCGTCCTCTTGATCAATGGTCCTGTCGGGAGCGCACTGTTATGGTCTGGGACCTTCTTCCCGTGGGCCATTTTCCTTCAATCGGCCCCCCCTCAAACCCCTCCCGGTCTCGGGAGGGGTCTTTTGTCTCGATAGCAAGCTGCGCAAGCATATCTGAGAGCAGTGACCGGCTCACGATCTCGGATCGGCCCCCACTCAGATGTTGCGCATCATCGAGCACCAAAACGACTGTGGAAAACAATGAGGGGGATCAATCGCGTTTTGAAGTCGAGCGACCGGAAGTGGTTCGCAGCGACCGGGTATCAAAACGTTCGCGACCCGAATAGGGGGCTTGGGGCAAGCATCGACGATGCTCAGGCGCGGGCAAGTAGGAGATGCCGGTCGCCAGGGCCTAATGTATCGTCAAGGAATACTGCGAAGGGTAAAGCTCCTCATCCTCTACAAGGCGTAGAAGCTCGAGAGAGTAGAGCGAAAGACTGAACAGCGTGTCAGTGACATATAGGGTGAACGCAGTTGTCCGGGCGTGCAAGGCTTGCCTCCCACGAGGCGCGATTGCATCCCGTGGCGTGACGCAGATTGTCATTAGATGCGCTTCAGAGTGAGTATCGGGTCGTGCTGGATAGTTTGTCGGCATGTAGAATGGATGACTTGGTAGAGTGCTCCAGCCCTCCGATACGCGCTGGGAGAACAGCTGCAACGGGAGCAGATCGATTTCTATGCGGTTGAGTTCCTGTGTCATGGTCACAATCCCTAGAATGAACGGGGAGGAACGAAGAGGCAAATGGTGCGCCCTTTAGGCTCGCCGGCCACCGTGCAATGGTGAAACTGCCCGTCCGGGCTGTTCTTGATGCGAGTGTCCCGTGGCGTGATGAGCTCGCCAGTGAGCTTGATGACATAGCCTTGTGGGCCTTCGAGAACCGCTCGATCTCGAATCTCGCGGCAGTCCATTCCGCTGCAGCAGGAGAACGGGTATGTCCATCCGTTCGGCTGTGCCGCGGTTGGCGTCGCATCGTGCGCCGCTGCCGGAGCAGCAATCACGACTGCAAAGAGAATAACTGCCGGCTTGCTCATGATCCGCGCCTCGACGCTGAATTACGCCAGCTTCCTTTCGAAGCTTCCTTCGATCGAGATTGAGCCGCTGTGAACAGCGTCTCCGTTCTTTCAGGCGGCTCCGCCTCTCGAAGCGCCGGATGAGGAATCGGCCCACCGGAGGATGTACGATGAAGATAGCAGCACCCTCCCGGACCCGACTATTGATCGGGAGGAAGGACAGGGTACCAACGAGGAGGAGATCACCTATACGGGGGTCTAATGCTTTTATGCGGGGGGAGGGCGCCGGTGCCGCCGGTTTCCGGCCTAGCCGGACGAACACGCCAGTTATGACCGTTGCTGGGCGTAGTTGGGAGCGGCCATAGAATAATCGCCGGGAAGATCGCACTTCTCGCGGTATTATTCCGGTGTCATGCCGTAAGAGGTGGCTTAAGCGCAGGCATTTCCACGCACACCTGTAACAACAACTCGGCGGCCGCCTCGTCTCGGTTAACCCACGGCAGCCGATCGTCGGGCGCGATGCCGCTTGTGACGTATGGTCTTCGTGCCTGGCGTGGCGTCAGTGGGAGATCGTGTTGTCGGTCCAGGCCTTCCTTCGGATTAACGATCCTGAGTGTGCTCATGCTCCATCGGAGCTTGAGCGCGACCTACGGGTCGGGTGACTGTCCGCTTGCGGAGCGCGGATGGCATGTCGTTCTCTGCCGGATCCGTCCGTGGGCTGCAGCATCTTACGAAATTCATCCCGTTTCTCGTGAATGGATGCAATCACCAGGCCCATCGGAATGCCGATGTCAACGAGCACTGCTTGCGAGAGCTGGAGGCTGGCTTCGATGGTCTCCGGCACTGCGTCCGTGACCTTTAGCTCGTACAATTCAGTCGCGTGCACCGCATCCCGCGCGCGGGCGACAATGGTCAGATCCGGCCGCTCCGATCGCGCAGCGCGGACGATAGATTCGACCGCGTCGGCATTGTCCAAGGTCACGACAAGCGCGCGGGCGCTCTGGATTCCACAACGTCGAAGAAACTCGATGCGGGTGGCATCGCCATAATAGATCGTATGAGCGCGAGCTCGCTCTTTGGCGACTAGCACGGGATCGGCGTCGATTGCCAGGAATCTCAGTTCGTGCCGTGTGAGCATCTCGGCGACCAATTGTCCGACGCGCCCATATCCGACGACGATCACGCGCTCCAGACCGTCGTCATGCTGGGGCGTCAATCCTGCAAATGCACGTTCATCGATACCGGCATATGCCGCACCGCGGAGCAGTATGCGGATCAGCAGGGGGATACCAACCATCGTCAAAGTAGCCGCGACCGTGGCAGTGGCGCTGGCGTCAGCAGGGACGACGTTGCCCGCCACAGCCGCACCGATAAGGATCAGTGCGAACTCGCCGCCGGGGCCGAGTACAACCGCCAGCTCGCCGGCGCCCCGGTTCGGCAAGCCCATCAGGCGCGCGATGGGGAACAGGATAGCTGCCTTTATGGCAAACAAGCCGATTGCGACACCCACTGTAAGGAACGGGTTAGCAATAATCTCCGAAAGATCCAGACGGGCTCCAACCGAAACGAAGAAGACGCCAAGCAGAAGACCCTGGAAGGGTTGGATCGTCACCTCGATCTGCCGGCGATACTCGCTTTCAGCCAGCAGCAGGCCTGCGATGAAGGCGCCTAGAGCCATGGACTGACCACTGAGCGCTGTGACAAGGCCAGAGCCAATCACGACCAAGAGGCATGCAGCGACGAACAACTCGCTGCTCTTTGTTGTCGCGACCAGCTTAAACAAGGGACGAAGAACCAACCGACCCAGCCCCGCCATTGCGAATAACGCAATTGCGGCCGGAGCGAGCGCATACAACAAGCCGGCGCCGAGCCCCGTCCCTCCACGTGTACCCAACATCGTCACCATGAACAGGAGAGGCGCCACAGCAAGGTCCTGGAAGAGCAACACGGCGAAACTTGCGCGTCCAACCGTGGTGTTCAGCAGTTTGCGCTCTGCAAGCGATGGCAGAATGATAGCCGTCGAGGACATCGCGAGCGCGCTGCCAAGCACCACCGCTGAAGCTGGAGTTTGACCCAGCAAGTCTGCGACGGCCGCGAGGACGGCTGTCGAGACGAGAACCTGCAATCCCCCTAGCCCGAAGACGAGTTTGCGCATTAGCAGAAGGCGGCTCCACGACAGCTCGAGCGCGATCATGAAGAGAAGGAATGCTACGCCGAATTCAGCCAGATACGCGATCTGTCCGACATCTGTTATCGATATTGCTGAGAGCCATGGCAAATCTCTCGCGAGAGCTCCGAGACAGAAGGGGCCAAGTGTTATGCCGGCGGCCAGAAATCCAAAGACCGGGCTTAATTTCAACCGCCCAAACAGAGGCACAATTACGCCGGCTGTTGCTAAAAACAGCAAAAGCTCCTTGTAATTTTGTGGCCCTGGCTCCATCGACAGCTCAGAAATTCCAGGCAAAGGGCAAAGCCCGCGATGCGCACCACCGCTCGCAGGATCACACTTCGTCTCCTCTGACGGATCTTACTCTCATTTCAGGTGACAGTGTTTCCGCTGCGATGATAGGTATCGGGTCAGCCGTTCGAATCCCATCAAGGCGAGAGGTCGGGCAACTCACCCTCGGCGGCCGCAAAGGGTGGTGGTGAGCGGACCTTGAGCATACTCGCCGTAGACGCAGAATTTAGTGAATCTTATTTCGGTAGCCCGGCGACACACATAGCGTCGATGAGGCGATCAATGTCGGCCCTGTGTCGAAATTCGAAGAGACGTCTTACGTGGCGGGCGTTCGGCTCCCCCGCAAAGTGCTGTGGATATTCCCGCATAAACTGTGCCATATGGCGCCTAGCGTCCTCAAGCTCACCGACAAATACGCAACCTGCTGCCAAAAACGCTCGCGTTTCTGGTGTCGCATCTGGCACACGCTCCCAGATTGCGACTGCCTCGGGGTATTTTCCAGCACAAAGATAGCAACCAGCTAGGAAGCACTGGTACCAAGCGGGATAGTGGGGATTGAGCCTTATTGCTGTCTGAGCCAACTCTATCGTGGCCGTACCCTCGCCGGACCAGGCCAAAATCAAAGCTGACTTCGCCAGCGTATCAGCATCATTAGGATTGATGGCCATGGCCAGCTCAAGTTGTTCCTTTGCGCGGTTGAATTCCCTCCTGCCAAGATGAACCCATCCCAGAATCACATGCGGAAGAGGGTCGGTGTCATCCAGGGCGACAGCTTTCTTCGCATGACTTTCAGCCTTCTCGAGCGAAACCATCGGGTCGGTGTCCCAGGCTGAATAGAACGCACCACGATCATAAGTGAGGGCCAGTCCCGCATGAGCGCGGGCATAGTTCGGGTCAAGCGCCAAGGCACTTTCAAAGAGCTGGCGAGCCTCTGAATTGGCCTCGCGCGTGTAAAGGTCGAGGCTGCGTTTGCCGTGCAGCCAATAGTCATAAGCGCGCATGCTGCCCGGCGGTTTGCGGCCAGCCTTGGCCCAATCCTCATCCTCGACGCGTACGGCGAGGGCACCTACGATGCGTCGTGTTATCTCATCCTGCACTGAGAACAGGTCCGTCAGGTGGCTGTCGTAGCGGTCGGCCCAGACATGGATGCCAGTGGTTGCGTCGATGAGCTGCGCCGATATGCGAATTTGATCGTCGTTACGGCGGACGCTCCCTTCGACGATATACTGCGCATTCAGCTCGCGGCCAACGCGCAGGATATCGGCGGCCTTGTCACGATACTGAAATGAGGAATGGCGAGCGATGACGTACAACTGCTGAAAACGAGCGAGCTCCGCAATAATGTCTTCGGTGACGCCATCGCTGAAATACGCCTGCTCGGGATCGCGGCCCATGTTGTCAAACGGCAGCACTGCGATGGACGGTTTCGCAGGAAGGAGGCGCGAGTTCTTTGACATCGCTGCCGTGGTCCCGGCGAACCGAGCTCGATATACTCGAATTGGCTTGGCTATGTTCCTGAGTTCATGAAAGCCCAGGTCATCGAACCTGAAACGCAGCTTATCAACTACGTGTTCGTGAACATTTCCTGATATGCAAACGCCGCCGGGGTCAGCCAAGGCCTCTAAACGCGCCGCAATGTTGACGCCATCCCCGAACAGGTCATTGCAATCAACCATCACGTCCCCGAGGTTGATTCCGATGCGAAACTGCATCTTGTGTCCTTCTGGGAGATCGAGCGGGATTTTGTCGATGGCGTCTTGAATTTCGATCCCAGATCGCACGGCCTCCAAAGGGCTGGCAAATTCGGCGACGAGGCTGTCGCCTGCACCGCCGAAAATGCGGCCACCGCGCTTCTCGATCACCTTCGCGATGGCGCTCCGGCAGGCGCGGAATGCGCCGTATGTGCGTTCCTCGTCGAGCTCCATCAGCCGACTGTAACCAGCGACATCGGCTGCAAGAATGGTCGCCAGTCTGCGTTCCACAGCAACGCCTCCAGTGACTCTTGTTAGAGATCAGCGCGATCAGTCGGCTGCACGCGAGATCCTACTACAATCCACTATCACTTAGGACAGGCCTGGCCGACGATGCCGATCAACTATTTTTATAAGGCTGTTTATCTGTGTCTGGCAGGTCCGCTCGTACGGGGCGCATCGCGAAATCGCCGCAATCGGCCAGTTCGCGGAATGGCCTGCGAGCGACCGCCACGGGTCGAGGGCAGCCGTTCTTCATGAGCCTGATGCGCGGTTCATCGCTAGGTTGTTCCAGTTCTGTGCTAAGAAGATCGCACAATGTATCGATTGGAACGGGGCCACCGAACGTGGAGACCACTGCGACTGGAATCCAAATTCTGTCTTGCCGACGATATTCGGCTCATCAGTAGAATCTGACACGTGGCATCCAGATGATTGATCGGCGGCGACCACCATTCGCCGCCGCTCTTCGCCAAACCTGGATTGCGTGCCAGGCGTCACCTCGTCGGCGGCCCGAAGGTCACGCCCCAGTTCTTGAAGATCGCAGCTATCCTTCCGTTGGCCAGCGCCGCCGCAATGGCGTCGTCGACAGCATAGGCGAGATCCTTGTGCTGAAAATTCAGGCCGACCCCAACAGTCCATTTCCCGCGGGCGAAGCCCACAAGTGCCGGCTCGTGCACCGCGAGGCTCGCCTCGGGATGCGAGGCGATGCCCGCCTCAAGCTCCGCGCGGGGCGTCGCGGCCATGGTCTCGCCGGATGCCAGACCTTCTATGGCAAGCGCGGTACTGCGGTAGCGGCGAATCTTGTCCACCGGGCCGAGTAGAGAGGTCAGGTAGCAGTCGGCAATGGAGTCGTTTTCCACGGCCACCGTGTCGTAGCGGAAGAAGGGTGGCGTCGGATGGTCTCGGTCGCGTATTGGCCGGTGAAGGTCACCTGCTCGATCCGGCACGCATATTCGCTGTCATAGGGCACGTGCAGCATCACGTCGCTGACGTGGCCGCCGACCGCCGCGCCTTTCCAGACGTAGTTGAGCAGGTCTGCGTCGAGCGTCTCCCCCGCCTGGACCAGTCGGAAACGAGCCTCGACGCCAAGTGCTTCAGCGATCGATTTGCCGATGTCCACATCGATCCCGAGTGCTTGGCCGTTCTCTTCATTAGGACCACGGCGGGAAATCCGCGTAGACGGCGAACTCGATCCAGCCCTCGTCGAGCACCCGGTCGAAAGAGCGCCCGACGTCCTGTGGAAAGGTATTCTGCGGCTTGGGCTGGGGTGCTTAAGGAAGAGTTCCGGACTGACGAAGATCTCGCCAAGATTGCAGACGCGGTTGCTAACCCAAAGGCAAAGGCAGCTTAGCAGATCTTAAATGCTGACCGGTTGAGGGCGGCAATGTTCAGGAAGCGACGGCAACGCCAGCCTGGATCGATACCTCCTCAACCGGACATGCAGTATTAGTTCATTAACCAGTTAAGCGATCACAAGCGACCGTCATTCGTATCGTCAAGCCTTCCGGCTTCCACTCTCGTGAAATCTCTCCGCCCAATTGGCCTTTCACTGTCGCGCGGCTGAGGAGGCTGCCAAAGCCTTCTTCGCCGGCCCGGTTCTCGACCGGCGGGCCGCCGCGCTCGCGCCATGTCAGAATGAACTGTTCCTTGCCTTCGAAACATTGGATGTCAACATAGCCTTCCGGCGTCGAGAGGGCGCCGTACTTGGCAGCATTCGTCGCAAATTCATGAAAGAGGAGCGCTAAGCTTGTCACGGCGCCTCCTGCAATTGGGGTATCGGTTCCACTCACGGTTATGCGCGGCCTATCCTGGTCCTTGTGGCCGTTGAACGGTGAGGCGATTGTTTGAATCAAAGTCTGCAGGGTCGTTGACTGCTCGGTCCGACTGGGCGTCTCGGAGGATTTCGGGAGGGTCAGTTCGTGCGCTTGCGCCAGCGCGCCGAAACGTTCTCGGACCGCCGAAATCAGTTCTTCCGGCGTAGTCGCCTTGCGTCCGCTCAGCGTGACGATGCCACCGCAGAGTGCAAAAAGATTCTTAACGCGGTGGCTCATTTCCCGCAGGAGCAGATGCTGCTGCTCCTCTGCTCGCCGGCGCTCGGTGATGTCGCGGGCGATCTTGGATGCTCCAATGATCTCGCCCTTTGAATTCCTGACTGGCGACACCGTCAGAGAGACTTCTACAAAGCTCCCGTCCTTGCGGCGCCGGATCGTCTCGTAATGATCAATGCGCTCGCCGCGACGAAGGCGGCCCAGGATTGTCGTTTCCTCATGGTGACGGTCCACTGGAATGATGATGGTAATCGGTTTCCCGATCACTTCCTCCGGCGCATAGCCGAAGAGCCGCTCAGCACCCTGGTTCCAGCTCATAATGATGCCGTCGAGATTCTTGGCGACGATGGCATCATCTGAGGCTTCCACGATCGCTGCGAGCAACTGCGCGGCCCGTTCCGCCTCTTTTCGCTCGGTAATGTCCACCAACATGTTTATCGCCCCTGTCAGGGCACCCGATCTATCGAAAATCGGCGTCGGATACGGGACAATCGGGATGCGGGTGCCGTCCGGCCGCTCAGCAAGTATCTCCATGTCTCTGATGGGTTGTCGCTCTCTCAGCGCGAGAGCCATCGGACACTGGTCATGGGGCAACGGAGTGCCATCCGGCCAATAAAGCTTCCAAGAGCCGCAGAATTCGCTTCTGCCAAGCTCCGGGCGCATACCCCACAACTGCGCTGCCGCTTCATTGTAGAACGTGATACGCCCGGCGGCGTCCGTCATGTAAATCGCCGCAGGTAGAGCCTGCAGGAATTCGTCGGGGTCTTGGCCGCTGTGGTCGAGAGCGGGGCCCAACAACGGCAAAGGGTTCGTGAGCTCGTCCTGGCTTTTCATCAGCATCATCCCGGGAGGTGGAGGTGATATCCCCGAGCCGAAGCCATCGGGGCAGATAGCCGCCGTCGCCAGCCGGCCAACCTTGAAGAATATCTTAGTGTACGACTATTGGACAGCGCTGCTCTCAAAAGAATGGAGCTAGATGATTTTAATCCGAGCAGGGCAATCTCCAACAAGTAACGACTGGGTGCACGCTTGCAGGGACATCGGAGGGTTGGAGCACTACCCCAAGTTTGGCGAGGTTAATCTCCTTTGGCTCTGGGCTGCGATCAGATGAGGGTCTAGCCATATTGGTGGACTCGACAAATCGACAGCTTCTGGCACCGTAAGCATGCCATGCCGGCAATACAACTGAGCCCGCTCTCTTTCTCCTGTCTCCAGCGGGCTCTCTTTTATCGCCATCTCTGGATCACGCATTTTCCGAGCGTGACGAGGGGATATCGCAGAGGAGCCAGCGTGACGGCAATGAGCTACGGCGGCAGATGGCCCTTGATCCGGTTCCGCCCTTACTATCTTTAAGCGACGTTCGAAGCGGTTCCCTTGGATGGAACAGGGCGAATGTGCGCCAGCTAGATGATGAATACGTCGCAATCGGAGCTGCAGCGGACTTGGCCAATCCCACTGCAGCTCTGTGTTATCGCAACATTTCGCGGTCTTGAGGGGCTGGACTGCCACCGTGGCCGCCGCCATCGTCACCCGGCCACAACCTTGCCAAACATCGTCGAGCGCCCCTTTCGCACAGCCGTCGAGGGGATTGACGCGCCCCACCTCGGGCTGCGAGCGCGATGATTTTATACCGCGGCTGCAGCCAACTAGCACTTTCGCGAGTTTACCCGATAGGCTGCTATTGCCTGCCTTGATGCCAACGGCAATCGCGGTGAGCACTTGGTGTCGGGCCACTCGCACGGGAGTAAGCGCCATGGCAGAGAGTATTAAGACAAAACTGATGAAGGCGAGCGAGATCCCTGCCTTCGTAGACGAAATAGTTAAGACCGGGTGCGATATCTGCGCCGTCGGCCATGACAAGTACGTTGTTGGTGATGCCGACCTCTCGCCGGCCCATTATAAAGAGGTGAGGCGGCAGCTGGACAGGATCGAGGAAACCTATGGCGATCGAGATTTCCTTAAGCTGGAAATCGTTGCGTACCTCCGCTCAATCGGCAGGTACGTTGACTTAGGTGCTGATGGAGCTGAATAGGCTCAGTTCTGAGCGATGATGCCTCAAAACGACCAGAGGGCAACGGTCGCCATGGCGACAATGCCGAGAACGCCCGAAGATGAATGCGTGCAGCAGATTGCGAGAGGGAATCAAGGCCGACGCCTGCGCGGATGCGCGGGACGCAGGCATCGCTCGATGCCGGTTCCTCGACGCCGCTCGTACCGGCATCTTCCATGATGAAGTCGCGGCAGCGTGCCTACACCGAGTCGGAATGGACGCGCGCTGGCGAGGCAGGCGGTTTACACGCCGGATCAGATCGAACCGAACGATGTGATCACCGGCGTTCGTCTCAACTGGACGCCCCGCGCAACCGGCTACAACGCCAATCACAAAAAAAGAAACCCCGGCGAGGCGGGGTTCCTCACGATCTGCATTGAGGGCGTCGTTAGTTCCATGTCTGATGGCGGTACCAATCGTCAATATCCCGTCTTACAACGTCCTTTTCGATGCCGTAGCGTTGCTGGATCTTGCCCTCCAGTTGCTCGCGCCTGCCCGCGATCTCATCGAGATCGTCGTCGGTAAGCCGTCCCCATTGTTCCTTGATCTTTCCTTTGACTTGCTTCCAATTACCTTCAACACGATTCCAGTCCATGACTATCTCCTAGTCGTTTTGTTTGCATAATGCTGGAACTCGCGATGGCGGACTTTGGTTCCTGCGGCCTGTCGGAGCGACATTCTTAGCTGGAGAGGCGCGACGGTCGGATACACTGGGCCGCCTGTCGCTACGCTACCTATACCTCGATCCGGGAACAATCATTTTGGTCGGTCGATAGCCAGAAAATACTGGAGGCGCGAACTGACGGAAAATGCATCCGGGGCAAAAGTCGCGCGACATTCGCTTGGGGTTGAGGAAGCATTGCTGGTTCTTATCGAAGGACGTCGCCCGGTGAAAGTCCTAGGCCAAACCAGCGAAGATGCCCTCGGTCTCACGTGCAGGTCCGGGGACTGAGCGACAAGTGAACCATGCATTCGGTGAAGAAGGGCGCGCGTTGGTCTGGGCCGCACTCGAGTGCTCGCGGGCGGAACATTTTGGTTGAGCCGCGGTTTTTTACTGCAGGTTGAAGGAGACCGTAATGAACAATATTATTTGGCTTGTAGGCGCCGTCGTCATCGTGCTCGCCGTCCTTTCCTTTTTTGGATTGAGCTGACCTCGCGTTCGTGGAGCGGCAAAAGCCAAGTCTGATGGCATTCCCCCGTCGCCCGCGCAAGCCGGCGATGAGCAGGGCTGCATGAAGAAGCTGGCGGAAACCAGAGGCCTGATCGGAGAAAAGTCAGGACCTCGTCGCAAATTGCTGGGGCCGTAATGGCCCAAAGGTCGGCCTACCGGCTCCGAGCGCGATGTCCATTGATCGGCTGCTTTGCTGGAGGCGGACCTATCATTTCTGGCAGGATTGTCGGTTTCCCGATCTGTAACGATCTGTGGGCCTGCGGGCGAGTGCATTCGCTTGTTCGCAATCCCGCGGGAGTTTTCTTGACCTTACCTGCGTATCGATGACCGCCGGGGTGCGATGCGGGAAAGAAAAATCGGCGTGCGACCGGTCGACGAACCAAGCCGCCGCGCCGCTCGCGTGCCGCTTGCGCCATTCGTAAAAGGTGCCGCGGGCTCAACGCCATAACGTCGACACAGCTCGCTGACGCTCCAGTGGCCGGTTGCAGAACATCCGCACCCGCTCTTCATCCAACAGATGTCGCCGCCTGAAGCCCTCCCTCCGACGCACTCTGACTTGTCGACAATCAACCCAGGTGGCTCATTCAGCAATCGACCGGGCTGTTCGCGCCTGACGAACGACGGAAAAGTGCGTCACCCGTCGTTCGAGGGGATGAGGGAGGCCGCCGATGGAGCGAGCATTCGTCAGAAGAACCGTAAGCGGCAAGCAGACCCCGTCTGGCGGAGGGGGTGAGCAGTCAGATATCGGTAGCGGACACGATGAGCTGCTGTGAGCTTCTATGTCTGCGCCTAGTTCTGGAACTAGAACCTTCCATATGATCGAAGCTGTTGCCGACCGCCTTGAGGGTGCGCCGCGGCAGCTTCGCCGGCGCTGGTCGGATGAGTTCAAGGCACGGGCGGTGGCGGAGGCATTGGAGCCAGGCGCGAGCGTCTCGGCGATCGCGCATCGGATCGGCATTCACCCGTCGCAGCTCTTTGGCTGGCGTCGTGCGGCCTTAAACGCTCGGAAGGTTTCCACCGAACCGACGCGTTGCGAGGCAGTCGCGGCATATGCTGGCGAAGCGGTGATCGAGGTCGTCATCGGTGACATTGTCGTGCGCGCTCGCGCGGACGTCGACGAGGCGCACTTGCAGCGGGTGATCCGGGCGGTGCGATCGGCATGATCCCCTCCGGCGTGAAGGTGTTCCTGGCCAGTCATCCGGTCGACTTTCGCAAGGGTCCGGACAGCTTGTTGTCGCTGGTGCGGGACGCCGGCAGCGATCCGTTCAACGGTGCGCTTTACGTCTTCCGGGCCAAACGGGCGGACAGGATCAAGATCGTCTGGTGGGATGGCTCCGGGGTCTGCCTTTATGCCAAGCGGCTGGAGAAGGCGCAGTTCTGCTGGCCGCGGATCGGCCACAACCGGATCCAGCTCAACCATGCCCAGCTTCTGGCACTGGTGGATGGCATGGACTGGAAGCGGGTTCGCGCCGTGCCGGTCAAGCCGCCGGAAATTGTCGGGTAAATGCCCTGCGGCGAAGTGAATCAGCGGCCTGAAAGGACAGGAAAACCGGAGCAAAATGTGCTCTGGTCGAACCGATGACGCCGCCCGATCTCAACCTTCCGGATGACGTAGAAGCGCTGAAAGCCATGGTGCTTGCCATGGCCGAGAAGGCGGCACGGACCGATGCGCTGGAGAACGAGGTCGCCGATCTCAAGGCGCGCAATGCCGATGCCGATGAGCGCATCGAGCGGCTGACGCAGATCCTGAAGGCGTTCGATCGCGCCCGCTTCGGCCGGCGATCGGAAAAGCTCGGCTCTGCGACCATCGATGACGAGCAGCAGGCCTTTGTCTTCGAGGAGATCGAGACCGGCATCGCCGCGATCAGGGCACAGGTCAACAAGGGCCGAGAGCGTCCGGATGGCAAACGTCCGGCGCGACCGCGCGAGGGCTTTGCGCCCCATCTGGAACGGATCGAAGTGGTGATCGAGCCGGAAGAGCTGCCCACGCATGCCGGCAAGCAGAAGGTGCTGATCGGCGAGGACGTGTCGGAGCGGCTGGATGTGGTGCCGGCGAAGTTCCGGGTCATCGTCACCCGCCGCCCGAAATATGCCTTCAAGAACGAGGACGGCGTCATCCAGGCGCCGGCGCCGGCACACATCATCGAGAGCGGCATTCCGACGGAAGCGCTTCTGGCGCAGATTGCCGTCTCCAAATATGCCGATGGCCTGCCGCTCTATCGGCAGGAGGCGATCTACGCCCGCGACAAGGTCGAGCTCGATCGCAAGCTGATGGCGCAATGGATGGGCAAGCTCGGGTTCGAGCTGGAGATCCTCGCCGACTACCTCTTTGATGAGATCAAGAAGGGGGAGCGGATCTTCGCCGACGAGACCACCTTGCCGACCCTCGCTCCCGGCTCCGGATCGACCAAGACGGCCTATTTATGGGCCTATGCCAGAGATGATCGACCCTTTGGCGGCAGCGGCCCGCCGATGGTGGCCTATCGCTTCGAGGACAGTCGGGCCGGCGAGTGCGTCGCCCGGCATCTGAACGGCTATCGCGGCATTCTGCAGGTCGACGGCTATGCCGCCTATAACAAGCTGGTCCGCTCCGATGCCGGCAATGACGGCGTCACATTGGCGGGCTGCTGGTCACACAGTCGGCGCAAGTTCTACGAGCTGCATGTCGGCAAAAGTTCCGAGGTTGCAACGGCGACGGTCGAGCGGATGGCGAAGCTCTGGCAGGTTGAGGAGACCATCCGCGGCCAAAGTCCGGACGCCCGTGTCGCGGCGCGCCAGGAGGCCTCCGCGGCGGTCGTCGCTGACCTCTTTGCCCTCTGGCAGCAAACCTTACCGCGGGTCTCCGGCAAATCGAAGCTGGCTGAGGCGCTCCGCTACGCGATCTCGCGTCGCGCCATCTTCGAACGCTTCCTGACCGACGGCCGCATCGAGCTCGACTCCAACATCGTCGAGCGAGCAATCAGGCCCCAGGCAATCACACGCAAGAACTCGCTCTTTGCTGGCAGCGACGGCGGCGGAAGGAGCTGGGCGACCATTGCGACGCTGCTGCAGACGGCGAAGATGAACAACGTCGATCCGCTTGCCTGGCTCACTCAGACCCTCGAGCGCATTGCCAACGGCTGGCCGAGCAGCGAAATCGACGCACTCATGGCGTGGAATTACGCGGCCTGAACGGCCTCAGCTTGCCGCTTACGAAGAACCCCGAGCCCGAACCAGAGCTGCCTTGGCGCGTTAATGAGAGCACGGATTTGTCGGAGAACTGATAGTGGATCATATTCTTTTTCGAATGGCCGATTTTCTTTCTCGCCCCCCCGGCTTCTATTTCGTAATTGCGGCGATGGTGGTCAGCACCGCTTTGGTGCCTTTCGGCTTCACTGGCGTCGTCACCTATGCTCTGTCAGTCGCAGCAATAGTGATCACCAGCATCGTTTTGATCCAAGGCTATCGCGACACGACGGCAATCCACGCCAAGCTTGACGAAATCATCGTGTCGATGCGTGAGACCCGGAACGACGCGGTCGGCCTAGAGCACGAACAGCCAGAGCACATCGAGGCGACAGTCGCGCGGCTCGAAGCGGAAGCTGACAAGCAGCCAAGAGCAGGTCGAGAGGCAACAACTCCATAGGGAGTTTATGTGTGCCCCACGTGATCGCGCCGGAGGTTACGGGGGCGACAACTGCTTCGATCGCTGGGCTATTCGCGTCCATCTCCAGAAGCATGGCCCAGACCTAAGAGCGCTCGCCGTACCCAGTTTTGTATACAAAAAGTTGCGGTAATGTTGACAAGAGTGTTTTTTAGGGCTTCCCTTATCTGTCCGGATCGCGAAAGCGCCGGATCAAAGGGATGGGGAGTGAGATGATCAACAGACGCTCGACATTGAAATCGCTGGCGCTCGGCGCCGTTTCATTCCTGGCAATCACGGCGGGAGGAGTCTTTTCCGCGCATGCCGAGAACAAGGAGCTCAAGATAGGTTTCGTCGGTGTGACCAGCGGTCCCGCCGCTGCCTGGGGCACGTCCAACGTCCGCTCGATGCAGACGCGGGCCGACTGGCTGAACGAAACGGGCGGCGTGAAGATCGGCGACGATACGTACAACATCAGGATCGTCACCTTCGACGATCAAAAGGATCCGAAGCGGGCCATCGCCGGCATGGAAAAGATGGCCCAGGAAGGCATCCACTATGTCGTCGGGCCGAACGTGGACGACGGCGCGGCAGCCGTCCGCCCTGTGGCGGAATCCAAGGGGATCATTTATTTCCCCTACGCCTTCCCGAAGGCGCTCTATACGCCCCCGGCCTCGAATGCAGTCCTCGGTATGGTCGCAAATTATCAGTCTGGACCGGCCATCTATAAATACCTCAAGGAAAACAAGGGCGTGAAGAAGGTCGCGTTCATCGCCGCCAATGAGTCCGACCCGCTCAGCCAGCGTGACAGCGGCGTAGCGGCAGCCAAGGAACTCGGCCTCGAAGTGGTCGCCGAAAGGGACACCTACCAGAATGACACCCGCGACTTCACACCGGTGCTGACGCCGATCGTGCAGCTGAAGCCGGATTTGCTCGTGCTCTCGGGTGTGGCCCCTGCCAATGCGCCGCTCCTACTCCGCGCCGCCCGCGAACTCGGTTACGAGGGCCTGATCTCGGCCGAAACGGCGCAGGACGCGACCGTGCTTCAGGAGGGCGCTGGCGAGCTCGCCAACGGCTTCATTTCGGTCGGAGGTGCCTCGACGCCGGAAATTCGTACGCCGGTGATGGAGGAGTTCATCGAGCGCTACACCAAGAAGTTCGGAGAGTACAACGACGAGTCCAACACCAAGGTCTATGCGCTCGAATACATCATCGAAACGCTGAAGGCGAACCCCAAGGCGATCGACAATGTGGAGGAGTTCAAGAAGACCATGGACGGCTTCTCCGCGCCCAATCCCTACGCCAAGGACAGCACGCTGAAATATGTCGGCACGACCTCCTTCGGCCAGAAACGGCAGCTCTCCGTGCCGATGGTGGTGACGGAATTCAAGGACGGTGCTTTCCAGACTCTGTTCGTCGGCCAAGTCGACTGACATTCGCCTATAAGAAAGCGACAAGGGCGCGGACGGAAACGGGCACGTTTTTCGGCCGCGCCCGGCACATCAAACGAGGTTCGGAAATGACCCCGAACCTCCACCGGCCGGATCCGCCGCCATGGAACAGGTGATTGCCAACGGACTTTATCTCGGCGCCCAGTACGCGCTGATCGCACTGGGACTGACGCTGATCTTCGCGCTGATGAACGTGCTCAATTTCGCGCATGGACAGATGTATGTGCTGGGCGGCTTCGTGACCTACACGGTCTACGGCCAGCTCAAGCTGCCTTTCGTCGTGGCGTTGGTCTGCTCGGGGGTGACCCTCGCGATCATCGGCGCGCTCATGGAGAAGTTTCTCTTCCGCACCGTTATCCGCCGCAGCAAGCGGGAGGAGAGCACGATGCTGCTCGCGGCCGCGACGGCGTTCTTTCTCGACGCCGTCATGCTGCTGCTCTTCGGCGAGAAGCAGCGCGGCGTGCCGAAGATCATAAGCGGTGTCTTCGTCTCCGAGCGGGTGATCCTGCCCTATGACCGCATCGTCGTCGGCGTCGTCGCCATCCTGATGATCGCCGCCTTCATGCTCTTCATGCAGTACAGCAAACCCGGTCGGGCGATGCGCGCATTGGCGCAGGACCGGGTCGCCGCGCAACTGATGGGCGTCAAGGTCGAGCGCTATTCGATGATCGGCTTCGCGCTTGGCGCCATGCTCGCGGGCATCGTCGGCGGGCTCCTCGTCAGCATCACCGGCGTCAATTCCGGTATCGGCGGACCGATCTCCATCAAGGCCTTCCTGATGGTGATGATCGGCGGCGCCGGCGTTGTCGGTGGCGCGATCGCGGGCGGCTTCATCCTGGGCATGATGGAGTCCGTCGGCCTCGCCACCCTACGCGAATATGGCGACGTCACCTACCTCGTCATCTTCGCGCTGCTGATGATCTTCCTGAGCATCCGCCCGCACGGGCTGATGGGCAAACCGTGGGGCTGATGCGATGCGCAAGTCACAGACCGCGACCGTCAAAATCGTCTCGGCAGTCCTCTTCCTCCTCGTTCTGCTTGTGGCGGTGCCGCTGCTGATCAACGCGACCGGTCGCAGCGACCTCTATTACACGCTGACATCGGTGGCATTGCTCAGCATCATCAGTGCGGGCGTCTGGATCACCTTCTATATCGGCCGCATCAATATCGGCCAGGGTGCCTATGCGCTGATGGGTGGGTATGTCTCGGCCATCCTGGTCATGAATTACGGCGTGTCCTTCTGGCTGACCCTGCCATTGGCAGGTTTCTTCTGCGCGGCAGCGAGCGTGCTCATCGGCCTGCCCATCCTGCGCCTGCGCGGCGTCTATTTCGCCATGGTCACGTTGGTGCTGACCGAAGTTGCCCGCCTCCTCGCCCTTGCCCTGCCGATTACGAACGGCGCCAGTGGGATCGTCAGCATCCCGCTGCCGACGGGCATCAGCCTTTTCGGCCTGACCCTCGTTCCGGATTTCGCGACGGTCGCCAATCCCCGCCTCGCCTTCTATATCGTCGCCGTGCTCTTGATGGCGCTGTGCTTCCTCGGCCTCTACCGGCTCGCCCATTCGCGCATCGGGCAACTCTGCCAGTCGCTGCAGCAGAACGAGGAACTTGCCTCGTCGATCGGCGTCAACATCGCCTATCTCCGCGTCATCGCCTATGCGCTCTCCTCCTTCCTCGGCGGCGTCGGCGGCGCGATGTTCGCTTCGATCTCCCAGTCGATCTATCCGTCGAGCTTCACCGTCGCCGATTCCGTCAATTTCATGCTCAACTGCTTCCTTGGCGGGCTCGGTTACGTACTTGGGCCCATGCTTGGCACCTTCGTCCTCTATTTCGGCTGGGACCTCCTGTTCCAGACGGGCGAACTCCAGCTCCTGATCTTCTCGACGGTGCTGATCGTGCTCATGCTCGTGCTGCCGAACGGCATCCTGAGCCTCGCCCTGCCCCGCAAGAGGAGCCTGTAGCGCCATGCCGGACATCCTCGAAATCGTCGGGCTCACCAAGCGCTTCGGTGGCCTCGTTGCGGTCAATGACGTGTCTTTCACTGTGCGCGAGCGCGAGATCCTGTCCGTGATCGGACCGAACGGCGCCGGCAAGTCGACGCTGTTCAAGCTGATCTCCTCCTTCCTTCGGCCAACCCGCGGCGAGGTGCGCTTCAGGGGTGAACGCATTTCCGGTCTCGCGCCGCACATCGCCGCCCGCAAGGGCGTGGTCAGGACCTTCCAGGAGACAACGATCTTCAAGAACATGACCGTGCGCGACAATGTCGTGACCGCCCATCATCTGCGCTCGAAGGCCAGTCTTGCCGGCTTCTATTTCGGCAGCGCCGCAGCGCGGAGCGACCTCGATGCCTTCGGCACGTCGGCGGACGAGATCATTGCCTTCCTCGGTCTGGTGGCAATGCGCGACGAGGTCGCCAGCAACCTGCCCCACGGCCACTTGCGCGCGCTCGGCATCGCGATCGCGCTTGCGACCAATCCTTCCGTCATCCTCCTCGACGAGCCCTTCGCCGGCATGAACCACGACGAAACCCGGCGCGCCTTGGAGATCGTCCGCAAGCTCCGCGAACGCGGCATCACAGTGCTTCTGGTCGAGCACGACATGCCGGCCGTCATGAATATTTCCGACCGTATCGTGGTGCTCAATTTCGGTCAGAAGATTGCCGAGGGCACGCCGGCAGAAATCCAGCAGAACCCCAAGGTCATCGAGGCCTATCTCGGTGCCGAAGACGAAACGATCGGATTGTAGGCCATGGAACCGCTGCTGAAATTCGATGACGTCGAACTCTATTACGACCACGTCTACGCGCTTAAGGGCGTGTCGATCGAGGTCCACGAAGGCGAGACCGTCGCGCTGATCGGCGCCAACGGCGCGGGCAAGACGTCCATTCTGCGCGCCATCACCGGCCTCAGGAGGATCCGCAAGGGCGAGATCCACTACCGCGGCAAGCGCATTGATGGCGTTGCCGCAGACGAAATCGTCCGAATGGGCATCTCGATGGTGCCGGAAGCGCGTCGCGTCTTCCCCTTCATGACAGTCCGCGACAACCTTCTCATGGGCGCCTTCACCCGCAGCGACAAGGCCGAAATCCAGCGAAGCATGGAGATGGTGCTCACGCGTTTTCCTCGTCTCAAGGAGCGCTATTCGCAGCAGGCCGGCACGATGAGCGGCGGCGAGCAGCAGATGCTCGTCATCGGCCGCGCGCTGATGGCGCGGCCACGTCTTCTGCTGCTCGACGAGCCGTCGCTCGGCATCGCGCCGAAGCTGGTGCAGGACATCGCCCGCTCGATCGTCGCGATCAATCGCGACGAAAAGGTCAGCGTCCTGCTTGTCGAGCAAAACTCGCGCATGGCGTTGCGCATCTCTCAGCGAGCCTATGCGCTGACGACAGGCAAGGTGGCGCTCAGTGGCAATTCCTCCGAGCTGCGGACCGACGAACGGGTCAAGCATCTCTATCTCGGCGGCGAATTTTAGGCGGTCCCCTATGCGCATACTCGTCATAAACCCGAACACGACGGCTTCCATGACCGACAAGATCGGTACGGCGGCGCAGATCGCGGCGTCGCCGACTACGGAGATCGTAGCGGTCAACCCGCAAGACGGGCCGCCGAGCATCGAGGGCTATTACGATGAGGTTTTCGTCGTTCCGGGTATAATCGCGGAGATGGCAAAGGCTGGCGCTGCGGACGCCTATGTGATCGCCTGCTTCGACGACACAGGTCTCGAGGCGGCACGCTGCGCCACCGAGATGCCGGTGATCGGCATCGGCGAAGCGGCCTTCCATCTCGCCACGCTGATCGCCGGTAAGTTCAGCGTCGTTACGACACTTGCGCGCTCGATACCGGCGATCGAGCATAACCTTGCAAAATACGGCCTCGCCTCCCGTTGTGCCAAGGTTCGAGCCTCCGATGTCGCTGTGCTCGACCTCGAACTGCCGGGCTCCGACGCCCGCAGCCGAGTTTCCGCCGAAATCGCCCGCGCGATAGCCGAAGATAGGGCCGAAGCCATCGTACTCGGCTGCGCTGGCATGGCCGATCTCGCCCACGCGCTCTCGCTTGAACATGGCGTACCGGTGCTTGACGGCGTTGCCTGCGCGGTCAGGCTTGCCGAAACGCTTTCGGCACTCGGCCTCAGGACATCGAAGGTCGGAGGCTACGCCGCGCCGCTTGCCAAACGCTTTGTGGGGTACTATGCGCCGTGGTCTCCGAAGGCGCGGTGAGCATGCGTGGGGATTTCCGCGAGTGCGATTGACCGTAAGGCGCCCTCGCAGAGACCAGGGCTGCCAATGCGTGTTGTCCAAAGCGCGCAGCGCCCGATGGCCTGATAATAGGTGCAGGAAATGGTGCACGAGCGCGTTTGAAGTGGTTTTTGTGCGCGCTCAACCGACATAAGTGATCAATATGTTGAAGACTCTTATGCCCGAAAACGATCGCAAGAAGCCGGCGCAGCGCTGGTCGCCGATCTATCACGGCCTTCGCGACGCTATTGTCAGCCATCGCCTGACTCCGGGTACCAAACTGCCAGAAGACGAACTGGCATCTATCTATTCGGTGAGCCGCACGGTCATTCGAGCGGCCCTCCAGGCGCTTGCGCATGACTGGCTAATTCGACTGGAACCTAATCGCGGCGCGTTTGTCGCGCAGCCCTCGACAAAGGAGGCGCGCGAAGTCTTCGAAGCCCGCGCCTTAATCGAGCCGAGAGTGGCGGCGCTAGCCGCAAAGATTGCCAAGCCCGAAGATGTGCGGCTGCTGCGCAGTCACCTTGAGAGGGAACATGAGGCATTGCATGCCGGACGCGACAGCGATGCCATCATGCTCTCCGCCATGTTTCATGTCGGCATCGCCGAGATTGCCGATCAGTCCGTCCTGACAGGCTTTGTCCGCGATCTTGTTTCGCACTCATCGCTGATCATCGCACTTTATTGGAGGCGCCGGGATACCACGTGTGAAAGCCACGCACACCACGCCCTGGTCGACGCGATTGAAGCCAACGATCCTGACAAAGCGGCGCAACTGATGAAGGATCATCTTTTCGATCTCCTCTCCGGACTCGACCTTCAACGAGCGGAGCCCAAGCCGGAAAACCTTGCCGATGTCCTGCGCGGATAGCTTCGAGCTGGACGCCGGAATATCAAGCTGCTTTGGCGAGTCCTGATCACATCAGCGGCATCGATCAGGGCATCCCCCTTATCACTTTCCGCAGAAAGGTCGCGAGCGCGCTTGGGGGATACGCGGAGGTCGATCAGAACGTCCTTCGCGATGTAGACCTGCTCGCCCAGCTCCTCCATCAAATCGGGCCGTTAAAGCCGTTCTTCGTAGCCTGCCTCATTTAGCACGACTGGTCCGACAGCATGCGGGTGCCGATATCGCGCACTGAGACCGCGTGCTGCGCCGCCTCAGTGCAGAAGGCGACGGGCGGGAAACGCTTTGCAATCTACAGGGCAGCCCCTGGCGCGGATCGAACTCATGGAGCGGATCTGGTTGCGCTGTGGCAGTCCCGAACGGCTGCTTGACCTCATTCATGGCGATGTTCCCGTGCCGTGCTTCAAAAATCGCATAATGTATCGATTGGAATTGCTCTCCGCCGGGCAGGCCCACCGACCCGCAGCAAACAGCGCGTCGCGTGCAAACGTATTCACGCGACGCGCTTTAGATCGTTGCTTTTGTGCATGTCGTTGTGTCGTTGCCCCAAAACCGCTGCACACTTATGGGCGACAAGCATTAGTGCTTCAGCCTCGAGCCCTTGCAGTCGTGCTCGCATGATCGGACGTGCAGGTGCACCCAAGCGCCGCTGGGAAGAGATGGCTCGAGCAACCACGGCGCAAGTGTCTGGAAGCGCGCCGAAGGCACGGGGACCGGATCCGAGTAGCCGAACAGCTGGCCGGTCGGCTCGAAGGAAATCGGCTGCGGTTGCACCTCCGGTTGCTTCTCCATGCCGCAGACGGGTTCGAGGCGGCGCAGGATCTCACGTGCCTTCAGCTTGCAGCGGATGTGGTCCGCGTCGTCCGACGCGACCTCGTCGAAACTGAGAAAGGCTGCGATGGCGGCATCCCTGCGGCCGGCGGCCAGAAGCGTGACCGCGAGCTTGTAGCGCAGGATGCCCCGATGGGGATGCCCTCCAACGAGCTTCTCGAAGGTTTTGCTTGCCTCGCCATAGGCGCCCTGCTCCATCTGCGCGTCGCCAAGCCGATGAAGGATTTCGTCGGCGTCGGGAAGCGCCGATAGCAGCCAGCGATAGAGATATTCCGCCTCGGCGTGGTCGCCCCTGTCGCTGCAGAGCTGCGCAAGTGCGTAGCGGGCTTGCACATGGCCGGGGATAGTGCGGATCACTTGACGATATCCCGCTTCCGCCGCGTCGAGCTCGCCCTCGACATGCAGCGCCATCGCCCGCTCGAACACAAAGCCGACGCTGCGGCGGTTCAGCCTGTCATGCAGGTTTCGGCCCGTTCGGGTTCTGATAATCACGCTATGAACCGGATCCTTGTCCATCTCGCCTCTCGCTCGATCCTCGCAGCTTCGGGCAAGCGGCCCGTCGGGAAACGCCTGCAGCAAGTGTTCGAGCCTGGCGGAAGAGGGCTCGCAAAGCTCGATCCGCATGCTCGTCCAACTTTCGCTCATGAGGAAGCCGGCGAAGGCGTCTGCCGCCTTGGTCTCCAGGCCGGGTATGCAGAGGAAGCCACTCTCGCCGCCCTCGCGATTGCCGATCATCAGAAGCTGGTCTGAGAAAAGCCCCGTGTCGTCATCCTGGAGAGTCGTGACCTCCAGCGGCAGAAAAGCGTCGTAGCGATGGTCAGTCTGCCGGAAGGCCAGAATGAACCATCGTTCCCGGCAGGAAAAGTATTCCTTCAGACAAGTCCAGGAGAGTAAAGGATGAGAGTCTGGATCCGAACGATATACTCTGTTCCAATTTTTCCGAATTTTCTCAAATTCTTTAGCATAGCCAATAACATTTATTGTCATCTTCGCCTCTCTGAGGCGGTACTCGCGATACCGACCAATAAAAAATGTTGATCCAATATGGTAAAACTAAAACAAAAGTCTCAGGCTCAACGGCCATTCAATGTGTCTATGCAGTATAGAACGAAGCGCCCGGTACCGGCGCGCGTCGTGATTGATTTTATCAGGCTGGAGCGCGGGATGCGAGCGGAAAACAACGTGCGTTTTTCTCGTCTTCCCAAACGACGCAGGCGATACGGGAAATCGGGCGACCGTCTCAAAGCGGATTCTTACCGTCCGCGTCTAATTTAGTGTGAACATGACGAGCCGGCTCCGATTCTGGACTTGGCTGAGGCAGTCGTTGGCCTCTGATATTGCGGTGACCATCCGCGCGTGATGCCGCGGCTCATGAACTGCTCAGCAGGCGCGAGCCTGCTCGCGCTTAGATCCTGGACCGACAAGTTGGCCGGCATCGACTGCTGCAAATGAAGCCCGGTCTAAGTCATGATAGATGATGATGAGGTCTCGCCGCTGAATCTGGCGTCGGAGCAATATGGGGGACGTCCGCAAATGTGCTGCGGCCTTCCTGCAGACGTTCACTTACCACTCGACGCGCCGATTCCCTGCTTGCCGCGAGCGCAATTCTGAGATCGCTTTATGCGGAGGGGTGGCGCGTGCTTCCCGAGCGGGTACCGGTCGCCCATCTCGGCATGATGGCGGCAGAAAACAAGCCGGCGATCACCACTTCACTATCGGATATCGCGCACTGATGGAGACAAAGTCAGCGCCATATTTGAACGGTTTGCTGCCGACGCATCTAAATGTGAGGAATGCACTCCGTTCGTTTGAGAATCTGTTCAATATGGGGCGAATTCTGGCCGAGGGATCGGGGAGATCTATCTGTTGGACAGACGGCGCACTTGCCGGTAGTGGGCCCTTGACAAGATCTATCTGTTCGCCTGCTTCGAAACCCTCGATTGAAATCTGTCGCTCGCATTGTTCGGTGGTAACGGTCACCGCTTTGAACATCGCTGAGGACAGGATGGGCCCAGTGAATTCGACAGGCGAAACCCATTTCACCTCATACTTTCCGGGTGAGACCTGCTTCGATGCGAACCACATCGGCTTATCATCCGCCATGTAAGTGCGATCCATCTCGGATTCTTCTCCGAGACCGTCGCCAATCAGTCCGCTGGTTTCCTTGATGTAGCTGTCAATGCCGGGGTGTCGCATCCAAGAACCAAAATGCCTGAAGCCAGGCTGCCCGGTTTGCCATTGGGTGGCTTGGGCGTAGTTCGCCTCCTTTAGAGCGAGGCGTCGCTGGACGGAAACGGCTTGCCGCTTCTACGGGGGCCGCGGTCCGATACCCTTCAAGAGCTCGATTGTATCCTCAAGCTTGCGTGATTCTTCACAGGTGGAGGCGACCGCCGGCCAGCTTAGGGGTATTAAGAATACGCAGCGCCCGCGCTGCATTTTTAGGACTGAGCCCTTCCATCTTCCAGGGGCCTATCTCTGCAGTCTCTCCCGTGGAGAGGTGATAGATCGTATAGGTTCCGTCTCCGTCGAAACGGCGGCCATACTGATCGAGCTGTCCGGATCTGTTCGGCGCGCGCCCCTCGGATTCCCATACGCTGATGGCAAGCGCGTGTTCTTCGTGTTTGCTTTTCATCTGCAGCCCTCCTTGCGGCGGTCGCTGCGCCGCGACTGGCGACGCTCCTCAGTGATCGGACGTCAGGCCCCGTTCAATCGGCTCCAGATTATCTTCGTTGCTTACTCGCTCTTGACCGAGTTCATCATTGCGGATGCGATACTGGGGTGAGTTGTCCCTTAAAGGGAGTTTGGCTGTGATCTGATAGGTGTCCGCCGCACGGGGTGAAATATATGCGCGATTTTTAAGACGCACTGACAGACCGATCGGAAATCGATGATGACGCATTGTATGTTGCCTTACGGTTAGGGTGACGGCGAGATTACATCTTCGTGGCGATCGACTGCTATCAGGCGTTCAAGTTCCTCGGGATCGATCGCTACAAGACGCATTCGGTAATTGTTGTCGGCCGTGGCTGGTAGCTTGATAAGGGTCGCCACACGGCGATAGGCGAGCCAGGAGATGCCTTCGATCAACTCCTCGTCCTCGTCGACTTGGTAGTCGCCAGGAGCCACCATCTCACCGAGGTCTGGCATCCAGAATGGTTGATCGAAATGGACTGTTCGATGTGTCGTCCGGGCAAACATGCTGCCCTCCTTTTCTGTGGCGTACGGGGGCGCGAGATTCAGCTGGGATGGGGCCGTCTCGTTCCAATTGCAGCGCGGACGGCTACTGTCGCTACGGCCTCATTGGATCAAGCCCGTAACGGCGGCCCCCGCACTTGGATATGCGGAATCGAGATTGTTGAGTTTGGTCTACTGCCTCTGATGAAGCAAAAAGCCAAGCGTTCTCCAAAAACGATCATAACGCTCT
Source organism: Sinorhizobium garamanticum (assembly GCF_029892065.1). Taxonomy (NCBI): domain Bacteria; kingdom Pseudomonadati; phylum Pseudomonadota; class Alphaproteobacteria; order Hyphomicrobiales; family Rhizobiaceae; genus Sinorhizobium; species Sinorhizobium garamanticum. Next base: position 1,464,139 of record NZ_CP120374.1, read on the forward strand.
GTGCCTTGAATGCGGCTTTACTATGATTTTTTTAGTAAAATCCGTTTTTGCTAAAAACAATGTTCGGATTCTGTAAAATATGAGCGCTGATAAATCGAGATTTTTCAATTACAGCCAAGTTTCTCTGCGATCGTCGGTTGAAAAATATTATTTGATTAAGTATCGGAATTGGTAGTTTACATTAATTATCTTAAGGCTCACTGTAAAAAGCTGGATTGCCATTGGCTCCTGGTCCGAGCGCGGGCTCGCGACGATCCCGATAATCAACCTGATTAGAGGGAATGAAATTATGACACTCGATCAAATTCTTGAACGGACAAAGCCCTACGCGATTGGTTTAGTCGTTGGGCTTATCGCCGCGCCGACCATCGGTTTCAATGCTGGATGGATTACCACCACCACTGCCAGCACACTGGCGGCAGAGACGGCCAGAGTGGATGCGCTTGCGGGCATTTGTTCAACTGCGGCAGGGCGAATGGCTACTGCCAACAGCACCGACCTCGCAACGTTTAAGGGCTACGACAACCGTGCAAAGCGCGACGAACTCGTAGCAGGCATTATGGCCGATATCCAAGTTCCAGCGGACGTCCTCGGCAAGGTCAGCACGAGCTGCAGTCGCTCACTATCCTGAAGCGCAGCGGACGCCGCGCAGTGGGCAGATCAACCAGAACGAAAATTAGGAGGTCGCTATGAAAAACCTCCTCCCAGCCCGGTTCTATACTTACGATTTCACGCGCCTGTTCGCATCGCTTGCCTTCATTCTAGCGATTGCCGTGATTGTCTATTCGGTCCTGTTCGGAGGCATCCTGTAGTCTTCTGACCATGCGCGCATCCGCTCTCCGAAGCTGGAAAGCATCTTGGACGGACGTTCGGGGGTGCCGCGCCGCTGAATGAACCTGGCAAGTCATCCCGCCACTCGCTCTTCCAAGCGCGTGAAATGGACCTGGCATCCGGAGGAGTTGGTCGGGACTTTTCCCATGACACAAGCTCAGGCTTTCGCCTTCGCCATTCTGATCGGCCTGATGGTCGCTTTCATATGGGACGGCTCCGCTGCGACCTCATTGCGGTTCTCGCGTCGCTTGCCGCAGTTTTCTCCGGCATCGTGCCGCACAAGGCAGCGCTCTCCGGCTTCGGGGACGACATTGTCATCATTGTAGCCAGCGCCCTTGTCGTAAGCGCCACGATTGAGCGCAGTGGTGTCATAGAGGATTCCTCCATCGTGTGATGCCTAGCATGACCTCTGTTACGGTCAGGTTGCTATTCTCGTGACGACCGTCTCGGTTCTCTCCATCTTCATCAAGAGCATCGGCGCGCTGGCGATGATGATCCCTGTCGCATTTCAGATGGCGCGCCGGTCGAAAGCTTCCCCTTCGTCCTTTCTCATGCCAATGGCGTTCGGTTCATTGCTTGGCGGGCTCATGACCCTCATTGGGAAGTCGCCGAATATTGTCGTGTCCTGAATGCGCAAGGAACTGACGGGCCGCCCTTTCAGCATGTTCACTCCTGTCGGCATAGGGCTTGCCGCAGCGGGGGTAGTCTTTCTGGCGTTTGGCTACCGACTGCTTCCGAGGGGACGCGAGGCGGTCCCGATAAGGGAGAAGGCGCTCAACATCAAGCACTACATGACAGAGGCACGCATTACTGCGAAGTCGACGGTTCTCGGCAAGTCGATCAGTCACCTGTCGACCTTGTTGGACGAGGAGGTCCTTGTCACCGGCCTTGTTCGCAACCGGGTCGAGCGCCTGATTCCACGGCCGGACGTCGTTCCTCGTCACGCCGATATCGTTCTGTTGGAAGGAGACCCTCAAGCGCGGGAGCGAGGCATCAGGCGCGCGCGTCTGGAACCGGAGGGGCATGACCGCTCGCTATTGCAAGGCCGGCACCTCATAAGTCCACACCCGGAACGACTTCAGGACGTGCGGCCCGAACGAGTTGATGAGGGGGACATCGGCCGCGTCACGGCCGCGCGCAACCACGATCCTGCCGACACGCGGCGTATTGTTGCGCGGATCGAACGTATACCATCCATCGTCCAGGAAGACCTCGATCCAGGCACTGAAATCCATCGGGTCGACGACCGGGACGCCGATGTCGCTGAGATGACCGTTGATATAGCGTGCGGGAATGTTGAGACAGCGGCAAAGCGTGACCGCAAGATGCGCGAAGTCGCGGCAGACACCAACGCGCTCATGAAAGACTTCGAAAGCCGTCCGCGTCGACCGGGCCTGCATGTAGTCGAACCGGATATGGTCGTGGACGAAATCGCAGATCGCTTGCACACGACCCCAACCGGGCGTGACCGCGCCGAACATGTCCCAAGCGCTCTGGCTGAGACGGTCGGTTTCGCAATAGCGGCTGCCCATGAGGTAGGCGAGGCAATCGTCCGGCAACTCCGGCACCGGGACTTCCTGGGCGGCTGGCAGCACTTTGTCCGGTTTGCCGTCGTCCTCGATCGTGGCATCGCCCCATATCGTCAGGTCACCCGCCGGTGCGACAAGCCGCCGGCATCGGTTACCAAAGAGATCGCGATAGGTCGATGTCGGCACGTCGGGCGCTGTGAATATCGTTTCAGGAACCCGGATATCGGCCGCGCGGTCCTCGTGGACCGACAGCAGGCATACCAACGCGGCCGGTTGCTGGAAGTTCAGCGTGATCTCATAGCCGTAGCGGATCAGCATCTGGATGCATCCTAGCGGAAATCGGCGGCGGTCAGTGTGTAGAAATCGCGGCGGCCACCGGAATAGGCCTTGCGTGCGACATCGTAGATGGACATGCGCAACGCGTCGAAAGCAGAAAGGAGCTTCGATTCCGAGATTTCCGACCTGCCCAATTCGGGATCCGCTATCACCAGCGCCTCGGCCTCGACGAAGAACCGCACCTCGAACATACCGTCATGGCCGATGAAACGGACGGCGTTTCGCTTTTCATCGAGGCTGCGGCTCGCATTCGGAAATAACAGCGTCATCCTCAGCGAGCCTCTGTTTCGCGCGACACGAGCTGCGCTCGTGCCGATAAGCTGATCCGCTTTATACGCCGCTCTATATAGCGAAGGTTGTCGTCGACACGCGACGGTGCGCCTATGGACACGTGGTAGATCCTCCAGGGGCGATCCGTTTCAATGTGGCGGCCATATTGATGATCCATTAGCTCGGGTGCTGACGTCCCACCTTCATTTTCCCAGATGCTGATCGCAAGTGCATGTCGCCGGGCTTCAATTTCATTGCAGTGGGCGTTCATGGTGGTGGCCTTTCATAAGATTTTCGATGGTGTCGAGCCTGCTTGAGTGGATCGTGCTCCCATCACCGTCGGTGATGGTCACGCCGTCCGGACGCTGCGGCATGGCGAGCGTCCTCAAAAGCTCCAGCGTAATCTCTATCGCCTCGTCGAGATCGGCAGCTTCCGCGGTTTCGCGCCCGACGATCGCATGCGCGTCGTCCGCATCCCGAATACGGTAGAAAGCAATCACGATTTTCATCGCCATCCTCTCTGTTGGACAGAAGGGTCGTAACTGTCAGTTCTTGCCCTTGTCGAGCGAGGCGCTGCCGTTCGCAGCGGGCTTGATCTGGTTGCCGAACGTCTTTTCGATGAGAGTGGCGCCTTCATCGGCGGACGACATGTGCACCGGTTCGAGCGTGTCCTGCGTCATCACCCGCTCATGACGCTCGTCGTCGTTTCGATATTGCGGCGAACCGCCGCTCGGCGGGAGCGTGCCGGTGATATGATAGATGTCCGCCGGCAAAGCCGATCTACGATACCCGCCCTTCAGCCGAACAGCCTGACCGATGGTAAAGAGATGTGTTGCTGCTGCTGCGTCGCGGCGGGTCAGACGGCCGTTGCGTTGCAGAATGTTTGTAGCGGTCATGATTGCTTGTAGTCCTTTTGGAGTGCGGCTTCGAGATCAGCCGGATTGATCGGCATCATGTATTGCGTCGACCTTGCATGCCCCGCGGGCATATGGATGAAGGCACCGAGACGTTGCCCGGCACATCGGAGGCGTCTGCGCAGTGCGGCGGGTCATGGCGGCCCTCCGCAGAAACACACGAGGCGGCCCCGCATCCTCCGTCATCCCAACCGAAACGATCCGCGATCAGCGCTCGTGTCCGGGCCAGGTTCGAACGAAGCGACACTAGGCGTCCGATCGGCGTATGGCATTCGCATCAAAGTTGGTGGTGAATGGCGGGTCCTCTGACGCCGCGAAGCCAAATTGGCCAGTGCAGCCAAATCAACGAGCTTCTTATAAGTGGGGCTCACACTGGTTTTAAACAAGGTCATCCATGCACCAACGCCGTTCAGGCACTGTTCTCAGTATCCCATCCCGCCCATGCCGCCGTTACCGGCCGGCCGGACAGATTCTCTTGAGGGGATGTCGGCGATCATCGCTTCGGCAGTGATCAGAAGTGCCGCGATTGAGCCTGCGTCCTGCAAAGCGGTCCGCACGACCTTTGCCGGATCGACGATGCCGGCTTTGATCATATCGACATAGGTCTCCGTCTGCGCGTCAAAGCCCTGGTTGTAATCCCTGCTGTCGGTGAGTTTTCCCACGACGATCGTGCCTTCGACACCGGCGTTCTCGGCGATCTGCCGGATCGGGGCTTCAAGCGCCCTGAGCACGATCGAGATGCCCGCCGTGACGTCCGCATTCGCTCCGGTCAGTCCGACCAGGGCCGACCTGGCGCGCAACAGGGCAACACCACCGCCAGGAACAATGCCTTCCTCAGCCGCGGCACGCGTGGCGTTCAGCGCATCGTCGATACGGTCCTTCTTTTCCTTGACCTCGATTTCGGTCGCACCGCCGACGCGGATTACCGCGACGCCGCCGGCGAGTTTCGCCTGGCGTTCCTGCAGCTTTTCCTTGTCATAGTCGGAGGTCGTCTCCTCGATCTGTGCCTTTATCTGCTGGATGCGCGCCTGGATGGTCGCTTTATCGCCGGAGCCGTCGATGATCGTGGTGGTGTCCTTCTCGATCAGCACGCGCTTGGCGTGGCCGAGCATGTCGAGCATGACGTTCTCGAGCTTGATGCCGAGATCCTCGGAGATCATCTGGCCGGCCGTGAGGACGGCAATATCTTCCAGTATGGCCCTGCGGCGGTCGCCGAAGCCCGGCGCCTTGACGACCGCGACCTTCAGGCCACCGCGCAACTTGTTTACGACCAGCGTCGCCAGAACCTCGCCCTCGACATCCTCGGAGAGGATCAGCAACGGTTTGCCGCTCTGCACGACCGCCTCGAGTATCGGCAGCATCGCTTGCAAATTGCCAAGCTTCTTTTCGTGGATGAGGATGTAGGGGTCCTCCAGCTCCACGCGCATCTTCTCGGCATTGGTGACGAAATAGGGCGAGAGATAGCCGCGGTCGAATTGCATGCCCTCGACAATGTCGAGTTCGGTCTCGGCCGTCTTGGCTTCCTCGACGGTGATGGCGCCTTCATTGCCGACCTTGTCCATCGCCTTGGCGATCATCTCGCCGACTGTCGCGTCGCCGTTGGCGGCGATGGTGCCGACTTGGGCAATCTCGCCCGAGGACTTGACCGCCGTGGCGCGCGCCTGGATTTCCTTGACGACAGCAGCGACACCAAGGTCGATGCCACGCTTGAGATCCATCGGGTTCATGCCGGCGGCGACGAGCTTGGCGCCTTCGCGCAGGATGGAGGCAGCGAGCACGGTCGCCGTCGTGGTGCCGTCACCGGCGAGGTCGTTGGTCTTAGAGGCCACCTCGCGCACCATCTGCGCGCCCATGTTCTCGAACTTGTCGGCCAGCTCGATTTCCTTGGCAACGGCGACGCCGTCCTTGGTGATGCGCGGCGCGCCATAGGCCTTGTCGATGACGACGTTGCGGCCCTTGGGACCCAGCGTCACCTTGACGGCGTTGTTGAGCAACTCGACACCGCGCAGCATGCGTTCGCGCGCATCAGTGGAGAATTTGATTTCCTTGGCAGACATTATGTTCGTCCAGTTCAGTCTTGAGATTGCGGGGTCGGAAATCGACCGTCAGGCAGCTTTCTTGGCCGCGACGGTCTTTTCGGCGATGCCCATGATGTCGGCCTCGTTCATGATCAGTTCCTCGCCGCCGATCTAGACATCGGTGCCGGACCATTTGCCGAACAGGATCGTATCACCGGCCTTAACGTCGAGCGGGATCAGCTTGCCGCCTTCATTACGCGTTGCCTGAACCAACGGCGATCTCTTCGCCTTCCTGCGGCTTTCCTTGGCAATGTCGGGAATGATCATCCCGTCCTTGGATTTGAGATCGCCTTCCGCGCGCCGGATGACGACGCGGTCATGAAGTGGACGGAATTTCATAGAGATTCTTTCTGCGGCCGGCGCATAGGGCGACTGCAATCCTTACATAGCACCTTTGGCACTCGATTGATAGGAATGCCAAGAAATATTATTTTACAAGGAAAATTGTTGGAAAATATAAGTCAATAATTCTGATCAAGGCCGTCGTGAGTTCTAAGACACATATACAGATATTATATTGCACTTCATGCATTTTTATTTCGTTATCTAAGAATTTGTCCCCAAAAAATCTTAGTAAAGCCTTAATCACCTGATAGAGATTGGACATCGTTCTTAAGCTAGCTTGGCATTTCGCTTCGGCAGAGGCTTTCCACCCGCCGAACCCATTGATCATCGATCCCCTTCAGATTCTCAAATGCGGAGCAATATGCTTCTTGCCTGCGAGGAGAAAACGAAGGAACCGGGGTAGCTGTTCGCGCTGCATTGGCGCCAAACCGGTTGCCGGCCAGTTTTGGAATCCCACTAGCTACATTCGCCCAGGAAGGAGGCAGTATGTTTGCCCCGTGCGACGCACTTGCTCGCACATGAACGGATCAAGCCCTTTCGCCTTCATTGTTGGGGGAGGCGCGCAGCAGGGTCGACGTCCCAATAATTCGTCGTAATAAAAATAGGACTGGGAGAAATTATGAAATCATATGTCGGAAGCTTCGGATATCAGTTCAGGTTTATTGACTTCATGATCCGATCATCGCTTTCAATAGCGCTCGGACTGATAGTGTACGTCACATTCTACGGCGTTTTCTGGTAAACAATTTGTCACAAAGAGAGCCCGCTGTTCATTGGCGGGCCCCGCTCTAAATCGATCTTTAAATTCGAGACATCAGTATTATTAGCGAGTAACCATTGACGAATATTCCGCGTCTGTCCAGTACTATTTGAGGGGTGTCTGAAAACAATTCGTGTCTTTTTCTCATCCTACTGCATGTTTCTCTATTCGAGATCCGATTTAAAGAAAAATATGCAGCACTTCAGGAGGTTACAGTGATCTTTGTGCGTCTGAAAAGATGCGCGGCGCTGTAGATAGCATCAGCAACCGCTTCACTGTGTCAGTTCCCACTCAGGGTCGCCGCCGACGATTGATCGCTCCGAGCGTATTGCCACGAACAGCGGGCCTCATCTAATGACTCGCGCTCCCGCCAGTTAAGCGTAAACTAGATTCATCATCGGCTAGTGACACGGGCGCCGATGGCCGGAAGATGGTCGCCCTTTCGCCCCGGTGAGGGAGAGCACGATGCTTGACCTTAAATTTCCAAACACTCGATCACCCATGTATCCTGCTCAACTGGTGCAGCTGCGGTCTTTGACGACGAACTCATGCGCAGGGATTGGCCACGGCGAGGCGACCGCGCGGAGAACCTCGCAAGCCGGATCTTTTTACCTTTACCAATCCGGGACTCGTTCCTCGCACCAGCTTCATGAGAGGCTAAGAGAGGGCCAGTCGTGACATACGATGGGCGGCGCATCATGCCTCGCCCCCATCAGCCTTCCCTCTCAACCTTCGCTCCGAACCACCGCATGAACAGCACCTCCGAGCCGCTCGGCCCGAGATAGGCAAGCGCTGCGATCAAGCCGGTCGACACAGGCTCATCCCCACCGTTGCCTGCACCCTCATTGCTCGGCGTCCGCGAGACCCTGTCCCCCCAACGGCACTACGCGCGATGGGATATCGCCGAAACCAATGCTGCTCGAATGGGGGCCACGCGATGAATCCGACTTCAAGGTCTACGCCGCGGAGGCCCCGCTCCCGCGGTCTTCTATACGCCCACGGTCGGGGTCACGCTCCGAGAGCTGCGCCAGCATCTACCGCGCCTGACTTCCCGTGCGGGCATTGAAGAGCATGTGCGACCGGAAGGCGGCTCGGCGGGTAATGCTTGACGATCTTGGCGCCAGCCGCTGAGCGGCCGGTCGCTTAAATCGACTTCTGATGTCGCGGCAATTCCCTCGGTTCAGCGCGACAATCACGTCGGCATCGGGTCCGGTTGCGATGAGGTCATAGGGGGAAGCGGATGGGATGCTTATCCCGCGCCGATGGACCGGCGCGAGCGTGTCGCACGCCGCCCTTCCCTTTATAGAACTCAGCCATATTTGCACCTTCACTGCCGGAAGGCGGCTCCTTCAAAGGGATCTGGGGCATGTCCATCATAATCAGCATCCTGATCACGGTCCTTGGAATCGCCCTGATGCTGTACCTCGTGCAAAAACTTCCGATTGACTCGACGATGAAGCAGATGGCTCAGATCGTCGTTGTAGTCGTCGGCATAGTCTCGTTGCTCAGCTCGCTGGACGTATTCTGATCAGTGCGCGGGGCTTACCACTACTTGACTCAGCCGATGCCACCGGCCGGGAGTTGCTCTCAGCCAGCTTTTCCCGTCTTTGCGGTGCGGATTGGGCGAAGGCGTTAACATACCGCCCGCCGGGCTTGAAATTCGCAAAAGGCTCATTGTCAAACTGCTGAGCCGGCTCGCTAGAGCCGTGCTAGTGCAACTCGTGCCGGTCCTTGGTCGCTTTTGCCCGCCGCCTCCTGCCATCCGTGTCATCGCCACTCCTGCCAGTTTCCCTGCGCGGCGGTTTATCGACTGCGCCGCCTTCATTGTCCCATTCTTCAAGCGAATCCCTCATCCGCGCCGCGGAAGCAGGATCCGGGGTGTCTACATCGAAACCCGCCACGGATGCTTCGCTGATTATGGCATCCATGAGGTCTGGGTCTGAAATATCCAGATCAGGGAAAACGCGCCGCACTGCGCCAAGGGCTTCAGAAGTCGCAAATGGCCGGGCTTCTTTCTGACATGCGCTCAGAAACGCGCTGATCGCCGCGCGCACCTCAGGCGATATCTTGCGGGAGTGCTTTCTCATCATCACCTCCCAGTGCATGAAGTCTCTTAATCTTAACGCTACCTACGTCTCAATGTTCCTGGTCTCGCTTGGCACCAAATTGTAAGAATGCCGCCGTTTCGGTCATCTTGGGCACTTAATCATGAGAATCGCGGCGCCTCGGTTCTCAAATATAATGTCAAGTCGAGGATGAAATGAGCTCAAGTGGCAGCCCAGGAATAAGTGAGGAAGGTCGCGTCGACACGCCTCCAATCGGTCAATGCATGGCAGCGCGCTTGGGCACCGGCCCGCTCTTGCTGCTCTTTTTCTTCTTTTTGCTTTGGTGGTTTCGATTTCGAGATCAAGGTCATCGCGCGCATTCCTGAGGAGGCGTAGGCTTTCTGCCGGAGCGGTACTCGCTGCGGTCGGAAAGTGTCGCTGCTCGCGCGATGACCGACGTTCGTGCTGCCCGTGTGGTGGAACTAGAGGTGCCTCACGGGCGCACCTGCTTGCTACAGCCGCAAAGTCGGCCGCCGCTCTCAGGGGACGAATGTCCGGATATGGGCTCGACTGAGCCGTTCTCTGCGTTCATCGCGGATGACCGCACAGGGTCGATTCTTCACCTTCCTCACCGCGCCTAGAGCGTCCAGGACGCGCCGGCTCTGGGCGGCGAGAACCAGCCGGATGTTCCTGTTTCGTGCTAAAAAGATCGCATAATCTATCGTTTGGAACGACCTCCGGGCGTGCCTCTCCTGGGGCGTTCCGGCTCGTATCGTGAATGATTTACGGAAAGGGGGACTGGGTGTACTCTTTTCCAGGAATGGTGGCGATCCTTCCATGGATCGAGGACACTATCCCGCCGGGCGCCGGAGATGGGATCATGAGCTTGACGCGCCGCCACATGCTCACGGGGACGATCGGAACCTTCGCGTGGGTGTTGGCCTTGTGTCCGAGGCCTGCGCGAGCGGCTGACGAGGTCGACGACTTCGTCGAACAATGGATCGGGCGAAAGGCGACGCCTTCGGACCGGCTGAAGCTGATGATGCCGGCGGAATTCTCGACCGGCTACACGGTTCCCATGGACATCTCGGTCGACAGTCCAATGACGGAGGCCGACCACGTCAAGTCCGTGCGCGTGTTTGCTCCCAAAAACCCGCTTGTCGAAGTGGTGCAGTTTCATTTCGTTCCGCGGCGCAGCCTCCCCCGCGTCTCGACCCGCATTCGGCTTGCCGCCCCGCAACATGTCGTGGCGCTTGCCGAGATGAGTGATGGCAGCCTGCTGACGGCGAAGGCTTGGGTGGCCGTCGCCAGCAATGGCTGTCTCTGAAATTGCGCAAGGAGGTAGGCATGACCGCCCCCATACCCCGCGTGATGGTGCCGGGCTCGGTAGCGCGAAACGAGGTCTTCGCGGTCAAGGCCATCATCCAGCATCAGATGGAGACGGGACTGCGCACCGATTCCAGCGGCGTGACGATCCCGCGGAAGATCATCAACCGCTTCGTTTGCCGCTATGGCGGCATCGAGGTCTTCCGCGTCGACCTGCACGAGGCCGTTTCGGCCAATCCGTTCTTCGAGTTTCATCTCCGCGCAACAGAGAGCGCCCGGCTCGAATTCATCTGGGAGGAGGACGGCGGCGCCACCTATTCACTCTCTCACGACATGATGGTCGCCTGAAATGACAGCGGAACCGGTGGCCGCCATCGTCTTGCTTGCGGGGGGCGTCGCAACCGAAAGTCGATACCTCCCCGGTGTTTTGCTCTCCGCGTTTCTTCTTGTTCCGGGAGTCTCGGCCGCGGCGGATACGAGCCAGGGCGCCCAGATCGCCGCCACCTGCGCCTCCTGCCATGATCCGGTCGGGCGGGGGCAGGGCATTCCGTCGCTTACGACACTCGACGAACAGACGATCGTGAAGCGCATGCATGCCTTTCGGGCAAGCGAAAGCCCGAGCCATGTGATGCATGCCGTCGCGCTGTCGCTCGGAGACGACGAACTGGCGGCCGTGGCACGCTATCTCGCCGACAGGGCCCACGCCGGGAGGCAGCGATGACCGGCTGGACACGACGCCAGACCGGAGGGCTGGCCGCAGGAGCTCTGGTGGCGGCGGCTGCGCCGCAGATTGCGCAGGGCCAGGGCCGGCCGAAGGTTGGCGTGGTCGGTGGCGGCATCGGCGGTGCGACGGTTGCCCGCTACCTTGCCGGCCTGGAGACGATCGATGTAACTCTCATCGAGCCGAACCCCACTCACGTAACGTGCTTTTTCAGCAATCTCTACCTCGCCGGATTTCGCTCGCTCGCCTCGCTGACCTTCGATCTTCAGTCGCTGGCCGAGCGTCACCGTATTACCTTCATCCGCATGAGGGCGGTGGCGATTGACCCGACGGCGGGGACTGTCGTGCTTCAGGACGGGGCGAGGGTCAGCTTTGACCGGCTTGTGGTCGCCCCGGGTATCGCTTTCAAACTCGGCGAGATCGGCGGCTATGACGAGGCGGCGGCTGAAATCATGCCGCATGCCTGGGTTGCCGGACCCCAGAGCGAATTGCTGCGAAGGCAGCTAGAGAGCATGGAGGATGGTGGCCTGTTCATTATCGCGGCCCCTGCCAATCCATTCCGTTGTCCGCCGGCCCCTTATGAACGGGCGTCGCTCGTTGCTTACTATTTCAAGCAATTCAAGCCGCGGTCGAAGGTTCTGATCCTCGATGCGAAGGACCGCTTTTCGGGGCAGGAACTGTTTCAGGACGCCTGGTCGCGCCACTATCCGGGCATGATCGAATGGTTGCCGGTGCAGTTCATTGGAAAGACCAAGGCTGTCGATGCGGCGACCCGTTCGGTCGTGACGGAAGGTGAGACCTTCAACGCAGCCGTCGCCAATGTCATCCCGCCGCAGAAGGCCGGCTTAATCGCCGAACGGAGCGGCCTTACCGATGCCACGGGCTGGTGTCCGGTCGATCCGTTGACGTTCGAGTCGACGCTGCAGCGCGGCATCCATGTGGTTGGGGACGCGATCATCGGCGGTGACATGCCGAAATCCGCTTTCTCCGCCAACAGCCAGGCCAAGGCCTGCGCCTTCGCTATCGCGGCAGCGCTCACCGGGTCGCCCCGTTTTCCGCCGCATCTCTTCAACTCTTGCTACACGTTTCTCGCACCTGACGATGCCTTTACCAATGCCATCACCTTCGCGCCCAAGGACGGAAAGATAAAGACTGTCAAGACGTTCATCAGCAAGGTAGGCGAGAGCGCGGAGGTTCGTCGCCGACTCGCCCATCAGGCGGTCGGTTGGTATTCGGCCTTCACGGCGGACGTGTTCGGCGGCGTGTCCTGATGGAATGACCTCCTACCGGCAAGGTCTGCCGGTTCGGGATCGGGCACGCGCGCGAGCCTCAAGGAATTCATAACGACAAGAAGACTCGAGCCCGCCATGACGACGGCGGCGAGGATCGGTTGCAGCAAGCCGAGCGCTGCGGCCGTCAGTGCGACGAGATTGTAGCCGAAGGCCCAAAGAAGATTGGTGAGAATGGTTCGCCGGACGGCGCGGGCGATGTCGATCACCCACGGCAGCATCCAGAACCCGCCATCGGGCAGGGTGAGGGCGGCGGCCTCTCGGGCAAGATCCGTGGCGGAGCCGACCGCAATGCCGACATCGGCATCCGCGAGGACCGGACCGTCATTGAGGCCGTCACCGACCATCGCCACCGGGCCGCGGCTTCCGCGGATATGCGCCAGCACCTCCCGCTTGGCTTCCGCCGACAGGCCGGCTTCGATTTCATCTATGCCGACTGCCGTAGCGATGTCCCGGGCGGGTCCTGTCCCGTCGCCTGTCAGGAGGACGGCATAAAGGCCGCGGCTCTGCAGCGCCTCGACTGCCGTGCGCGCTTCCGGGCGCGGCACGTCGTCAAGCGCGAGCACGGCACGGACGCGCCCATCCCAGCCGACATGGACCAGCGACCGGCCGTCGGCCTCGGATCCGCGGGCGCGCTCGCGCAACTTGAGCGAAAGCGGCCATCCGAGATCGCGCATCAAGGCGGCGCTGCCGACGGCCGCTGGCGCGTCGCCCACCGTGCCGCGGATACCGCGGCCGGGAATGGCGCGAACAGCCTGCGCTTCGAGTGGACGAACACCGCGCTCAGCTGCGGCTATTCTGACGGCCTTCGCCAGCGCATGTTCGGAATGCCGTTCAAGACCGCTCGAATAGGACAGCACTTCATCGAGGCCCGCGCCGTCGGTATGGATGGCCGTCACATGCGGGCTGCCGGTGGTCAAGGTGCCGGTCTTATCGAAGGCAACGCCTCGCAACGTTGCGAGCGTTTCCAAAAGCTCTGGCTCGCGAAGAAGGCAGCCGCGGCGTGCGAGCCGACCGATCCCGAGCGTGGTTGCAAGCGGAGCAGCAAGCCCGACGGCGCAGGGGCAGGCGACGACGAGAACGGCAAGCCCGATGAGGAGCGCCCGGTCGAAGGGTTCTGATTGCGCCCAGTAGGCGATCGTCAAGCCGCTCAGAGCCAGGACAAGTGGCACGGAGATGCTGACGATCCGGTCGGCGATGCGCTGGGTCGAACTTCGGTGAGATAGGGTGTCCCGAACCGACCGGCAGATATGGCCCCAGCGCGTATCGGCACCCGCGCCACTGCATCGGACAAGCAGCGGGCCATCGAAATTGATGCTGCCGGCGATGACCGGCATGCCGGGCGCTTTTGCAACCGGCCGGCTTTCGCCAGTGATCATGGCCTCATCGACGTTGGCCTCGCCCTCGGCGATGATGCCGTCGACGGGGATCAGTTCGCCCGGGCGCACCCGCACCAGCATGTCCGGAGCGACGTCGCGTACCGGCCGCCGGGTCTCGACGCCATCGGCGACGATTGTCGCGGTCGCGTTTTCCGCCGCGAGAAGCGGTTCAAGGTCGCGCGCGGCCTTGGCCCGGCTTTCGGCTTCGAGATAGCGGCCGAGCGTGAACAGCATCAGCACCATCGAGGAGGTGTCGAAATAGACATGGGTGCTGCCTTCGAGGACCGCGAAGGCGGAGTAAAGATAGGCCGCCGCAACCCCGATGACGATCAGCGCTGCCGAGGTCAGCCGCCCTTCCATGGCGCCGCGCAGGGCCTCGCCCAGGAATGGTCCGCCGAGGAACACCACCGCCGGCGTGGCGAACAGCCACATGAGCGCGTGGACCCAGGGAAGGACATAGGCGTCCGCTCCGGCGAAGGTGCCCGTGTAGACGAGGAGGCTCAGCAGCATGATGTTCATGGAGAGGAAGGCGCCGACGCCGATGCGGACAAGGAGCCATGCCGCCTCCGATTCTTCACCTCTGCCGTGCCTGACATCGAAGGCGATCCGGCAGCCGTAACAGCAGAAGGTGTGCTCCTCGCCATCGAGCCTATGCCGCACGGGCCGCCGGCCAGCCGGTAGCAGGCAATGGCTGCAGAGGCTGGTCTCGCGCTCGCTCATACGAGGTGCTCTCCGTGCAGCAGGCCAATTGGCAGCACGCCGCGGCCGAGAGTCACGAGCCCCAGCAGCAGGATGAACAGGCCGGCGATTCGGACGCCGCGCAGTCGCCATGGGGGGCCGATCGCGCTGCCGAGGCCGCCCAACATGAACATGGCCGGAAAGGTGCCGAGCCCGAAGGCTAGCATCGTGAGGAGACCGGGCAGCGCGCCCGCTGTACTCGCCGCCTGCGCAAGGAAGGCATAGACGAGCGGGCAGGGCAGGAGTCCGTTGAAGACACCGAAAGCGAGCGGCGCGCCGCGTCCGGGCGCCTTCAGCACCCGGCGAAGGGCGCTGGCAAACGAGCTGCCGCCGATGCCGAGGGCGAAAGGATGAAAGCCCTTGAGGAGGCCGAAGAACTGCAAACCGATCGTGACCATGAGGAGACCGGCAACGATCGCCAGCAGGCGCTGGGCGAGATCCACGGAGCCGCCCAGAACTGGCGTGGAGGGGCCGGCGGACGTACAAATGACCTGCCCCAAGGCGCCCGCGGCGACACCCAGGAAACAGTAACTGGTGAGGCGGCCGCTGTTATAAAGAAAGTGTCGCGCAAACGTCGCCGTCGGCCCGCGCGGATCGTGGCCGAGGGCACAGGCAAAGCCTCCGCACATGCCGATGCAGTGGAAGCTCCCGGCGAAACCAGCTATGAACAAGACGAGATAAGGAGTCATGGCCATACCCACGGGCCGCCCGCCTATTTCCAGACGAGATAGGCCACCCAGACGAAGAAGCCGATGTGGAAGACTGCGCCGCCCACAAAAGCTAAGGTCTGAAGCGCGCCGGCATCGCTGAACGAGAACGCCGTTTCCGGAAGCATAATGCCCTCCCGTCAACCGAAATAGCTCAGATATACGTTGAGCGACAGTTCGGAGAGCAGAAAGAGCAGGTTCAGCGCCGCTACGGCGAGGATGATCCTGGCTGCCAACATCTTTCGTTCCTTCCCTCCTGCTAGATTCTTCCTGGCCCCAGCCCGCCCCAATACTGAAAGGCGTAGTAGAGTGCCCAGACGAAGAGCACGAAATAGACGACGAGCAGCCAGGCGGGGATATAGCCGTGTTGCCCTTCAATGGCCCCGCCGCCATACTCCTCCTTGTCGTCGTGCGGCTCGTCAGGAGGCTTTGTGCTCTCTGGACCGGTGGCGTGAACGTTCGTCATTTTCCATTTCCCTTTCGTAGAAATGCCTCGACGCCTCGTCGGTATTGCGCAAGGCGCCCGAGAACACCCCCCAGATGAACAGGCACAGGGCGCCGAGGCTCATCATCAGTGCGCCGGCATAGGGACCGGTGATTTCGAAATCAGGCATTGTCAGCCTCCCCCAGCGACATGGCGCGTCTCGGCTGCGCCGCCGTCGCGAGCGCCGCCCGTTGCCCCGCTTCTCGGAACGTAGGCCTTGTCCGGGGTGGCGGCTTGCAAAGTGAGCTCGTCGAGCGCTTTACGGTCGGATTCGGTTATGTTCAGCGGTTCGAGCGTGAGCGGGTCCCGATAGGCGGAAAGCGAGAGGATGTAGAATGAAAGCGCCCAGCGATCCTCGTCCGGGAAAGCGTTTCGATAGGAGGGCATGGGCGTGCCGCTCATACCCGTCGAGATTGTTCGGTATATGTCCTCCACCGTCGATCCCGACTTGAACTGGCCGCTGGTGAGGTCGGCCGGGATGATCGGGAAGCCGAGGTCGTCCTTGAGACCCGGTGCCTTCTGGCCATCGCCCTTGCCGCGCTGGCCGTGGCATTCCCAGCATTTCGCCTGCTGCCAGATCTCGGCGCCGCGGGTGAGCAATTTGGCCGAAGGCTCCGGCGGCCTGCCGATGATCAGCGGCGGACCGGGCGGCTCCTCGGTGAAGAAGGCATAGGGCGCGGCCGGATCGGAGCGGTCGACGGCGAGCTCGTGCTTGATGTACTGAATGACGGCGAGGCGGTCATTGATCGGCAATTCGTGCCAGGCCGGCATGGCCGTACCGCGCACGCCGCGCGTGATCGTCCGAAGCAGGTCGCCATCGGTCGGCAGCGGTTCCTTCGTCAGCCGGAACTTGAACACCGCAGCGCTGAAATCGCGCGGCCGCTGCTTGTAGAGGAAGGTCGCCGCCGGCCCGTTGCCGTCGCCTTTGACGCCGTGGCAGCCGACGCAGCGCCGTTCGTAGACAGTCTTGCCGTAGCCGATCCACTCCTCCGAACGCGGCAGCGTGACATCGATCGTTTCCAATTGCTGCGGCTCGAACAGATCGCGCCATTTGCCGCGCTGCGTGCCGAGTTTCTGGAGGTAGGCGACGAGGGCGTGAAGCTCCTGCGTTTCGGCCGCGATGTTGACCACGTCGCCACCGAACTGCTCGCCGGGGATGAGGATCACCGGTTTCTTCTCACGCGCCTCCAGCGGCACAAAGAGCAGACCGTCCGCATTCGGCGTCAGGGAGATCGGGGTCTTGCTGTCGAAGTCGAACAGCGCTTCGGTGACCGGAGTCCTTTCCAGGGTGCGCCCTCCCGCGCCGTCGTCGACGATCCGGACGCCGCTGGCCGACCGGTCGAAGAGGTCGCGATAGGGCGCCATGATGGAATCTGGCGACAGCATCCGCGGGTCCCAGAAATGCGCAATGTGCCACTCGTCGCCAAACTTCAGCCCCACCCGCATCAGGTCCGGCCCGATGCGCCGCGTGCCGAAAAGGTGCGGGACGTCATAGGCAAATTCGCCGGCTTCGGTCACCGGACCCCAACGGCGCGTCTCGCCCGTAACGGGGCGAACGAACTGCGAGTGGCAATACCAGCAGCCCTCGCGCAGATAGACGGCGCGGCCTTCCTTTTGCAGCGGCGTGTAGTCGGTCGCCTCCGTCACCATCCACTTGAGTTGCCCAAGACTGGTCCTGACGACCGAGGTCACCCTCGTCGTCCGCGCCGATGGCTCGAAGAAGGGGAGGATCCCTTGCGTGATCACGGCGAGAAAGAAAAACCCGATACCTGCCACCAGAGCTACGAAACGCGCAGTCATTCGGCAGGCTCCCCGGCAGGCTCGGCGCCCGGCCGCAAGGCAGGCCGTTTCTCGGTGGCGGGCTCAAGGAGCGTCGTCAGCATCAGGTTGACGACGAGCAGCGACATGCCGACATCCATGCTGATGCCGGAGAGGGTGCGGACGAACCAGTAGGGCTTCATCGGAACCACCGTGTCCAGCCATTCGGCGCCGGCCATCCATTGGAATCCCTGCTGGAGGCCGCCGGCCGTTAGCACCAGCCCCATGGTGGAGATGCCGACGGTGATCAGCCAGAACGACCAGTTCCCCATGCGAAACGACCACAGCTCGCGGCCCCAGACACGCGGCCACACGTAGATCAGGCCGCCCATCGCCCAGACGACGAAAGTGCCGAAGACGGTGAGGTGCGAGTGCGAGATGACGAAATCGGTAAAATGGGTCGGCTGCTGGATGCTGCGCAGCGCCTCGGTCGAACCCTGGAAGCATCCGATGAGATACATGATCGAGCCCATGATCAGGAACTTGGCGGGCAGGTTTCGGCCGAATTCGTGCCACTTACCCATCATCGTGCCGAAGAAGTTCACGAGCACCGTCCACACGGGAATGATCAGCAGCATCGAGGTGGTGATGGCGATCGTCTCGGCCCAGTCGGCGATCGGGCTGAAGAGGTAATGATGGATGCCGACGAACGGATAGAAGAGCGCGAGCGACCAGAATCCGACCAGCGAGAGCTTGTGAGAAAAGAGCGGATTTCCGGCGCTGATCGGCAGGAAATAGTAGATCAGCACATAGCCGGCGGGCGTGATCCATAGGCCGACGATATAGTGGATGTAAAGGCCGTGGAAGGCTGCGCTGTTGATGCCGTTGATGGTGTAGGGCAGGATGAAGCTGCCGAGGATGAGGTTCATCGTCGTCCAGATGAAGGCGCCGATCAGGTACCAGAGCGCGACGTAGAGCGGTGGCTCCAGCCGCCGCGCGATGGCCATGAGGAACTGCAGCGTAGTGGTCGCCACGACAATGAACAGCGGAATCTCGGCGAAGAGCGGAAGCTCCCCAGCCTCTAGCCCGTGATTCTCGCCGAGGGGAAGCGAGATGAGAGCTGCGGCCAGCGCAAGATTCCAGAGCCAGGCCAGCGGCGCACCCAGCCGCGCCCAGGGGACTTCAACACCGCAAAGCCGGGGAACCAGATAGTAGCATTCGCCGAAGAAGAGTGCGGAGAAGGCGCCGAAGATGACGCCGTTGACATGCACCGGGCGCAACCGGCCGAAGGTCAGCTCGATATTCTCGGTGCCGAGATAGTCCGGAAAGGTGAAGAGGCCCGAGATCGCGACGCCGATCGAGGGCGTTACCATCAGCCAGAACATGCCCCAATAGAGCCAGGTGCGTACGGCCTGCCACTCGACGAGAGCGTCCAGGTCGACGCCCGAGAATTTGCCACGCAGCACGGTGCCCGTTTCCGCCAAGACATGTCCTCCCTGCTTCCGCCGGCCCTTGCTCGGGCCAGGCGTGGCGCTCGCACCTTCAGTTCATGGCGCAAGGCACGCCGCCCTGCGTCAAAATCGTTTCACACCGCGGGTCGATCAGGCGCGCGGGCGGCTTTAGAATTTGCCCGGCTGCAGCACCGAGCCGGTGTTCGACCAGGTGATGTACGCTTCAAGTGCCTTCATCGCCTCCGATTCCGGATCGATCTTCACGCCCTGGTTCGGCTTCTCGATGCACCAGTTGATCATGTCGCGCAGGGTCGCGAACTTGGCCATCTGCGCCTGGAATTTCGGGAAGGATTGTGGATGCGTGTCCGACGCCATCGGATGGCACATCGCGCAGGCCATGCCGGTTTTCGAAAGGTCGTCGGCGACGCCCATCTCCTCGGCCGTCCTCTGGTCACCATGGAAGAGAAGGTCACCCTTCCTCACCTGTTCCATGAATACTGCCTCGTAGGCCTTCAACAGCTCCGGCGTCACCGGATCCTTGTGGGCGCTTGTCGATCCTGGGACGACGGCGGCGATGGCGATCCCCCCAAGTATGGCGAAACGCCGCAATGGCAAGCGGAACTTCGAGCGGGTTGTCATGACCATTCCTCCGCTAAAGACCGCGACGATCTTGGATCGGATCGCTCCAAAATCATGAGCGCGATCGATTCCCATAAGTCAGAGCGGGGCTCGGTCTTCCTGTCTTATTCGTCCCGCCCTGGAATGCGGCGGCACTAGTACGGCCACATATTGTCGGCGATCCTTGGACGGATGATTTCCGAGACATGTTTGTCGTGATCCGCGGCCGATTGCACGAAGACCTCCTTGCGGCCCCACATGATATATTCCGTTTTGACCTCGTCGGTGGCGGCGACATCGATCTTTTCCCAGCCGACCCCGTCAAAGGGATCGCCGGGATCGACACGGATCATTGGCTTGGTCAGTTTCGGCACGCCTTCCGGCGCATAGGGCCATGGCCAGGAGGTCGCCAGCATGCCGATCGACCGCAAGGTGCCGATCTCGTTGTAGAGTACTTGGTGGACATGGCCGTGAATATTGGTGACCTTGGTGTAGGGCTTCAGCACCTCATGCACCTCACGCCAATCGCGCACCCAGAAATTCCACGGCGGGTAATATTCGTAGAGCGGATTGTGGCTGAAGATGATCACAGGCCGGTTCTTGTCCCAATCGGCCAGCGTTTTCTCCACCCAGTCGAGCTGGTCGCGACCGACACCGGCCCATGGTCCGGCGACCGTACCGTCGAGCGTCGCCATATGGCCCATGCGCTCTTCGGGCGTCATGTTCTTTGCCGTCCAGTAGTCCGGACCACGGCTGACGGTGTCGAGGCCGATGAAGCGCACGCCCTTGTGATCGAAGGTCCAGTTGGGCTGGCCAAAGAGCTCGCCCCATTTCTTGCCCATGTCGAGGTACCAGTCGTGCTCGCCCGGGATGTAGTGCTTCGGGATCGTGATCTCCTTCAGGAGGTCGACGCCGAGCTCGAGCTCCTCGATCTTCCCAAGCTGGGCGAGGTCACCGCCGAAGATCAGGAAATCGGCCGGCGGATCCATCGCCTGGACCTCTGAAGCCGCCCGTATGACCTTGTCGACGAAGCGCGTGTTCAGCGACCTCGGATAGAGATGGGTATCGGAGATCCAGGCAAATTTGAACGGCGCTTCCGCAGCATGGGCGATGTCGAGCGTGTTAAGCAGCGGCCACCATGCGAAGGTCTGGCCGACAGTGGCTGCGCCGAAGATGAGCGATCCGTGAATGAATGTGCGGCGGGTGATTTTCAGGGTGTCGTCGGGGCGCACCCCTTCGGGCTGCAATACGGAATGCATTTCGCGACGAATGCGATCAAGTTCGTCAGACATGACGTTTCCTCCTCTCGGCCGAAAGAAGAGCTCGGCCCTGCAGAGGCAGACATGGCGCGGGCCACGTCGTGGTTTTTATTGCTCTTTTTTACGCGGGTACTATTGCTTCTTCAGCTCGATATCGAGCGTCGCGGCCTTTCCGCCCTCAACGCTGACGGACATTTCCATCGGCCCGGTGAAGGGATGCACGGCGACGAGCTTGTATTCGCCAGGGGGAACGTCCGTTATCGAGAATTTTCCGTCGGGGCCGGTTACGGCGTAGTAGGGGTTGTCGACGACGTAGATCCAGCCCTCCATCCAGCCATGCGCGTCGCAGTCGAGGCGAACCGTGCCCGGGCGAGGCAATTCAACGGGGATGCGCTGGCCCTGGTTCGGGAGCGCCAGATTGAAGGCCGTGCGCTTGCCGTAATAGCCGTGTGTATTGTGCAGCATCGGGTCCGAGTTGACGACGTCCAGCCCCCCCGGCGCGATCACCTGCACTTCCGGTACGAAGCGGCATTTCTCATTGTCGAGTTCGGGTGTCTTGCCGGGCTCCGGCCAATCCTTGCCGGATGCCACATCGACGAGATAGACGGCTGCGCTTTCCACGGCCTGGTCGGCGCCGACGCGGATCAGCGGCTCCTCCCGCGGCTGTCCGCAGACCTGGACGTCCTTGGTCGGGATGACCGTTTTCATGGGAACGTTGCCGCGATAGACGACGACGCCTTCAATTGACCCGCCTCCGCTGACGGCACTCACCTCATAGGCAAGGGCCGGGGATGCGATCGTCACGGTTGCGGCAACGAGAAACTCAGAGAAGAAGCGGCGCTTTCTCACAGCAACCCCTCCCTTCAAAGGAAAGTTGAATTCTTGTTCAGAATGATTCTAATATCAAGCCGAAAATGTGAATTCGGTGAGGCTGGCAACAGTGTGGGGACAGGCGGGTCGATCGCCGCAAATCCTATTGAATTTGTTGTAAATCCGGTTTTCGTTCCAGCCCGCCGGCCTTGCGATGCATCCGTTGGCCTCGAAAGCGCGCAACGGCAATGGCGGTTCGCGGGGAAGGAGGCACGGGATGGAGAGGCTGAACGGTCGACATCGAGCTTCGGTCTTCCACTGCGCGGTCTTTCTCGGCTTCATCTCGGCGGCGCTGTTTGTTGCGACCACGCCTGCCAGCGCCGCGTCGCCGGTGACGATCGGCGGACCGTTCAGCCTCGTCGCGCCGGATGGGACGGTGGTCACCGATTCGGACTTCCATGGAAAATGGATGCTCGTCTTCTTCGGTTATACGAATTGCCCCGACACCTGTCCGACGACGTTGAGCCAAATGGCGATAGCCCTCGACAGGCTCGGTGCTGAGGGGAAGCGGGTCCAGCCGGTGTTCATCACCGTCGATCCTGAACGCGATACGCCGAGTGCAATGGGGGAATATACCCGCGCCATCGATCCGCGGATTATGGGCTTGAGCGGCAGCGAGCGGCAGATCGCTGCCGTCTCACGCGAGTATGGCGCCTATGGCGAGCCGCGGGCGTCGGGGCATGGCGATCACCTCTTCGATCACAGCACGTATATCTACGTCATGAACCCGCGCGGTGAGTTCGCGCGTGGCCTGGAGGCGGATGCTTCGGGCGATCAAATCGCGGACACGCTCCGGCGTCTGATGGCGCAGGCCGAGTAGGGGAACAGGCGCCGCGACCTGCGCGGCGGAGGCAGCAAGTCGAGGTGTTGCAGCACCTTTCGGGCGTCTGATCAGATGCGCGGCGCTGCAGGGAGGAGGAAGCCATGACCGTCAAGGACATCAAATTCGCCTTCGGAGCGCGCGACAGCATGATGCGTGGCATCGAGACGCTCGCACACGCCGTGGGCGTCACCCTTGGGCCGCGCGGGCGGAACGTTGCCATCAGCCGTGCCCACGGCACCAAGATCACCAAGGACGGCGTGACGGTCGCGCGGGAAGTCGACCTGGGCGACAGGTTCGAGGAGATGGGGATTAAATTGCTCCGCCAGGTCGCGATCAAGACCTCCTATCTCGCAGGCGACGGCACGACGACGGCGGTGGTGCTTGCCGATGCGATCCTTAGGGGCGGGGTTCGCGCGGTTGCCGCTGGCATGAACCCGATGGACATCAAGCGCGGCATAGATCGCGCGGTCGAGGCGGTTGTGACCGAGCTCAGGCAGAATGCGCGGCCGGTCGCATCAAATGCCGAGATCGAGCAGGTTGCCACGATCTCTGCAAATGGCGACCGGGAGATCGGCCGGATCATCGCCGACGCGATGGCCAAAGTGGGCAACCAAGGCGTCATCATGATCGAGGAAGGCCGGTCGCTCGAGACCGAGAGCGAAGTCATTACCGGCATCCAGTTCGACCGCAGCTACATCTCTCCGCATTTCGTCACCAACAGGCAGAAGATGCTGGTGGAGATGGAGGACGCGTTTGTTCTTCTTTGCGACCGGAAGCTTTCGAGCCTGAACGAAATTCTGCCGCTTCTGGAAAAGGTGATGCAGGCCGACAGGCCGCTTCTCATCATTGCCGAGAACGTCGAGGCAGAGGTCAGGGCGGCGCTGATCGTGAACCGGCTTCGCGCCGGTCTGAAGGTGGTTGCCGTCAAGGCGCCGGCCTATGGCGAACTCCGCAAGGCAGTCCTGCAGGACATCGCGCTATTGACCGGCGGAACGGTGATCTCGGACGATCTCGGCCTCAAGCTCGAGACCCTGCCGCTGGAGAGCCTCGGTCGCGCGCGGAAGATCAGGATCGACAAGGAAAATACGACGATCGCGGAAGGGGGCGGTTCGAGCGCGGAGATCGCGGCCAGGGTCGCCTCCCTCAAGGCTCAGATCGAACGCTCCACTGACGATTTCGACCGCGACAAGCTCGAGGAGCGGCTGGCACGGCTCTCCTCCGGGATCGCCGTGATCAAGGTCGGCGGCGCGACCGAGTCGGAGGTCCGGGAGAAGAAGGACCGTATCCGCAACGCCATGCATGCGACCCGCGCCGCCTTTGAAGAGGGCATCCTGCCGGGCGGCGGCGTCGCCCTCCTGCGGGCGAGCAAGGCGATTCGGACGCTCAAGGTCGAGAATCCCGACCAGCAGGCGGGTATCGGTATCGTGAGGGAGGCGATAGCCTGGCCGGCGAAATACATCGCCGCCAATGCCGGCGAGGACGGCTCGCTCGTTGCTGAGAGAATTCTGCAAACCGATGACTACGCTGCGGGTTACGATGCCCAGACCGGAACGTTCTGCGATCTCATCGCCGCGGGCATCGTCGATCCCGCCAAGATCGTGCGCACGGCGCTCCAGGGCGCGGCGTCCGTCGCCGGACTGATGGTCATGACGGAGGCCATGGTGGCCGAGGTGCCGGGTCCCCCGCCGCCGGAACTCCCGGGCCATCACGATCACGAGGACAACCTCGACATCGAGTTTTAGAGCCTGGATCACATCCAGCGCTGATCCTCTCGCTCGCTCCTTTCCTCGCGCTCGCCCGTTGAAAGAGGGGATAAAGCGCAACTTCTGATGGGTTTGTCTTCACCTGAAAGTGGCTCCGCGCGCTTAGTTATCTAACGTTAATATCGCTGATGTTGCTGATGGCCCCTTACGTCGCCGCTGCGCGCCCAAGATTTTCAGATCCGCCGTTCGAATGCATTCAAGGCGGAAGGGATTTGACAGTCGGCTCTTGCGCAAAGCGGACTTCCAGCTGCAATTCTCACTTGAAACTGCAGGTGTCAGTCGCGCTAGCACGCTAAAAGCCGCCAGGAGTGTGACAGATCCTGTCTGCGTCAGTAATCTGGCGCGGGTGAGCGGGCAATCCTGCCGCTACAACCCTGTAGAGAGGAACCATGAAGCGAACCTGTTTTGCGGCCAACCTGGTGGTGGCGTGGAGTTTAACATCTAGTCTGGCCTTCGCAGCGGATGGCACTCTATCGGAGATCAAGAAGGCTGGCGTGATCAAGATCGGCACGACGGGCGATTACAAGCCCTTCAGCTACAAGGCCGCCGATGGCACCCTCACGGGCGCCGACATCGCCATGGCCAAGGATCTTGCTGCCGATCTCGACGTCAGGCCGGAGTTCGTAACCACTACCTGGAAAACGATGCTGGACGATTTCAAGGCCGGCAAATTCGACATCGCCCTCGGCGGCATTACCGTGAACGCCGCTCGT
The DNA here is from genome assembly GCF_029892065.1 of Sinorhizobium garamanticum. NCBI lineage: Bacteria > Pseudomonadati > Pseudomonadota > Alphaproteobacteria > Hyphomicrobiales > Rhizobiaceae > Sinorhizobium > Sinorhizobium garamanticum. Next base: position 1,489,146 of record NZ_CP120374.1, read on the forward strand.
GACGAGGTGGGCGATTTCTCGGTGCCCAATGTGACCGACGGCAAGCGACCGATTGCCCGCTGCGAGGACAAGGACAAATACACTACGCTTGAGGCGATCGACCGGCCCTCCGTGCGGGTAATCGTCAATCCGGGCGGGACCAACGACAAATTCGCCCACGAGCACTTCGACGAGGCGTCGATCGAGGTGTTTCCCGACAACAAGACAATTTTTGACCAAATTGCATCTGACAAGGCCGACGTGATGGTCACCGACGGCGTGGAGGTGGACCTGCAATCCAAGCTGCATGCCGGCGTCTTATGCCCGGTCGCGGTCAAAGAGCCATTTACGCATTTCCAGAATGCCTATCTGCTGCGCGAGGATCCCGCCTTGAAGGCGGCGGTGGACGCTTTCATGCGCAAGCAACTGGAAAGCGGCAGCTGGAAAGAGAAGCTCGACGCCGCGATGCAGTAAGGAGTCTCCATGCTGTAGCGGCGGACGAAAACTGCGCTCTCGCTTGGGCTCTCTCGGCGAGAGAGCAACTTAGTCGCGATCTGGTATTCTGGGTACAAAGAGGCGATCCAGGAGAGCGGAGAACAACCAGGGGGATGTTCTCGATCTGTGCTTGGAGAATCGCATAATGTATCGATTGGAATTGCTCTCCGCCGGGCAGGCCCGGCGACCCGCAGCTAAAAGCGCGTCGCGTTCAAACGCATTCACGCGACGCGTCTTAGATCGAGGAGGCCACGGCGCTCCACTGCTGGCGGAAGCATCCGAACCTTCACGGCTGGATGGAACGGCTATACCGCGAGAAGGGCGGCAATGACGCGAATTTCAATTGCGTCAATCTTCAGCTGACTGCCGAGGATCTTGATCGCCTGGAAACAGCGATCCATGATCGCGGCCTTCCGCCGACCGAAGGCTTCTTTTCGACGCATCCGAGAACACCCAAGTCGACGATGATCTTGCCTTTGTCGCCAAGGCCCGCGAAGCGCTCGCGGCCGGCCTCGCTGTCTGACGCCGTCGCGGAGCGTCCTCGCGTCGCAGGCCCCGCAATGGTAAGATTGCTGACGATATGACGACCGGTCATCGGGAGTCTGGGCGCTCCGTGGCGCTGGCAGAAATCAACTGCCTTGTCACCCTGTCCGTGAGGCCGGTCCGTTCGCCCGCTATACATCATCCGACATACGAGATCTGCGGGCGTCGAGAGCGGAACAGGCGATGGCACCGCCGATCACGACCACCGTCATCAGCAGTGCCCATTGGGGCTCAAGGTAAGGCACCCAGCCGAGCTCTTTGGACAAAGCAAAATTCCAGATAACCTTTGCCCCGATCAAAACGAGCACGATCGAGAGGCCATACGTCAGGTACTTGAATTGTGCCGCGGCCGCGGCGAGCATGAAATACATGGAGCGCAGGCCGAGGATGGCGAACACGTTGGACGTGTAGACGATGAAGGGATCACGCGTGACAGCGAAGATAGCCGGCACGGAATCCACCGCGAACACTACATCGGCGGTCTCCACCATGACCAGCGCCAGAAAGAGTGGAGTAGCGTAAAGCACCGTTAGTCCGGTAGCGGGATCTGAGAGGCGAATGAAGAAATTGCGACCGCGAATTTCGTTTGTCACCCGCATGTGGCGGCGGACGAAGGCGAGGATTTTGTTGTCCTCAAGCCTGAACTGCACACCGTGACCGGTCATCATCTTCCAGCCGGTGTAGATCAGGAAAATCGCGAAAAAGTAGAGCACCCACGTCCACGAGTTCACAACCGCGGCGCCGAGTGAGATGAAAATTCCGCGAAATACGATCGCGCCGATGATGCCCCAGAATAGCACCCGGTGTTGATATGCACGAGGGACGCAGAAGTAGTTGAAGATCAACGATATCACGAAGATATTGTCAAATGCGAGCGCCGTTTCGAGAAGATATCCGGTGACGTATTGGACGACGGCTTGGCGATTGAGATCAGTCGGAGTCGTGTAATACTGCGGATCGGGCTCATAGAAGAGGCCGAGGTATGCTCCGAACAGCACTGCAATTGCAGCAAAGCTCGCCCACATTAACGCACTTTTGCTAGGCGAGATGACTTCGTCTTTCCGGTTGATAATGCCGAGGTCGACCCATAGTAAGAGGCCGATAAGGCACAGGAAGCCGAGCCAGAGCCAAGGCGTCTGTCCTGCATACTCAACAAAGAAATCCACGGGCGGCTCCTTTCGTCGCAGAGACTCGAGGCCTGCGACTTAGGCGCTCGCGCTTCTGCGTCGGGATGGGCGGCAGCCGTATTCCGCGCCGATCGCGTTGGCGCGCAGTGGCGCGTCTTGGACTTCACCTTATCCATTTATGAAAGGACTGCGGGACATGATCGCAACGGACACAATGGGCGGAAATGTGCGCTCACGCCCACAATCCTCCAGTCCGACATCGCGATCTTTCCGTGACCGCCAGAGGGGCCCGGTCTGGCACAGCTAAAATAGGACCGCCGTCGAGGTAGTCAATACCTACGCGGCGTGCGGCCCGGCATCGTCACATGCGGGGGACGGTAGTTCCAATTTCCACCGGCGGAGCAGAAGTTCCTGCTGCGATTGCATCGGCTATGAGTCTTCCTCTCCCTCAGCACGCTTGCGCCATGCGGAGGCGAGCTTATCGAATCATCATCACTGGCACGACTGGCGCGTCAATCATCGCCTTGGTAACGCCGCCGAATACTCTTTCGCGAACACGCGAATGCCCATAGGCACCCATCACCATGAGCTCGGCCCCGGTTTCGAGCGCGTGCTGATTGAGAACCTCCGCGATCGTACGTCCGCCACCAGGAAGCCGATCGATTGTCACCGTGACGCCGTGGCGAGCCAGGTAGGAAGCAACACAATCACCCGTTTCTTCGCCGATTGTTGCCGAGGCCGCCTTCGGTTCGACCATAACAACGTTTACGCCCTCGGCGTTTCTCATCATATCCAGCGCTTCGCGGGCCGCTCGTGCGGATTCGACGCTAGAGTTCCACGCGAGGAGAATTCTCCTCGGCTGCAAGGTGACGGATTGGAGATTGGATGCAAGCAGGATCGGGCGCGCTGAATGAAACAAAGCGCCTTCTATCACGCCCCGCCGCAGGCGCTCATCTGATTTCAGGCTCGGGCCGATCAGGGTGATGTCGGCATACCATGCCCGCTCGCCGACTTCGTGTTCCAGCCACATCGACTCAGCGTATCGCCCAACGACATCGAAGGATATTCCGAGGCCGCTAAGCATTTCCCGAGCTCGCTTCACCACCTCGGCAAGCTCCTCGATTTCGCTGGTCCTGTCGTATCCCCATGGCCCGAGATTAGCTGCAAAGTCTTTCATCGGAGGCAGCGTGTCGATTTTGATCGGCAGAACTGAGAGGTGCATATTGCCCGTTGCGCAGAGATCCGCGACTGCCCTGAGATCGCTTTGGAACTGGGGGACGCCGACTGCCAGGAGAACGGTTTTGTAGGTCATTGGTCCTATTTCCGAAACCTTTCGTTCTGGAAGACATACTGCGCTCACGTCACCAGAGGCACAAGAATGTCGTGCCGTAAAAGCACTGGCTGCACGATCATCTCTCGATAGATGGGCCTACACGCAGCTCGCAAAGAAGGAGCCCTAAGATGCAGGGCGGAAGAGCGCCATGCGGACAAGCTCAATGTGCGGATCATCTTTCTTGGGGCAGTCGGCAGCGCCATCGCGCATAGGACAGAACATCATGGGAGTCTAAAGCCGACCTCGCCAACGACGCTCGCACGACGTACGGCCAGCCTCGCACAGGCGTTCTGCTAAGCTACGCTCCGTACGTCTTCGGGTTTGCAGCACAAATTCCGTGCTAATCTCCTCTTCCAGAGGCGTGTCCGGAAGGGGAGGTCGTCCCGGCGATGTCTGAGCTCTCGCTTGCGCTTGCCGTTTTTTGGATGGCGATGCTTGTCGCGTCCTCTATGTGGCGGCGGACGCAAGGACGGCCGTTGGTCTCCACTGAGTGAGCCAGCCGCTTCTGTTATGGCGAAAGCATAAATCATTGCGCCGGAGCAGGCGTAGCGGGTGCCTGCGTTGACGGTGGTGGCTCAGAAGCCGATGGTGAAGCTGGCTCGGGCTGGGCGGTCGGCGCAGTAGTCGAGGCGGGCGGCGTTTCAGTAGTTTGTTCCACGCGTCCCGGCATCAGGAGCACGACCGCCACGATTATGAGAACACCGATGCCAATGAGCACGTTTCTGTTCATGAGCAGCTCCTCTGGGTTCCAAGTACCCCAAAGGGATAATGGCGCCGGCGATGCGTTTTTCAACCAGCCGTCCGGCTTCAGAAAATACGCGATCATCTGCGTGAATGGCCTAGTCTTGCCAACGACATCCATTCGCGCCACTCTCGGCCGCGACTAGCCGGTCATCCTCTCGATGTCGGATGAAAGTCGAAACTCACAACCTGAAACGAAAGCCAAGCGATGAGCAGCATGAGGGACCGTCAGGCTCCGGCCCCGCGTGGTGTCGGCTTTACCATCTCGCCGAGGTCCGGTTCGCCGCAGCGCGCCAGTATCGCCTCGCGTGCTGCGTCGCGAAGGCGCAGCACCGATGCAAAATCGGTTCCGGACGGGACGACGGCCGCAGCGATTTCGATCGCGAGCGACGTCCACCGTGGAAACCATTGGTTTCCGCGCAACATGGACCGCGTTCCACGAATGATGCCGGGCAAAATGGGCAGGTCGGAATCAGCCGCGACCCTGAAAGCTCCGAGATAGAAGGCAGAGAGCCCCGGTCTGCGCGTGAACGTACCTTCGGGGAAGAAGACCAGAATGCGCCCCTGCCGGGCAGCCCTGGTCAGAGACTCGGCGTCGATGAGGCTGCCGGCAACGTCATAGCGCTCGACGAACAGCGAGCCCAATTTACGCAAGAACGGTCCGGCGAACATCTGTTCGGCCAATTCCCGCTTGGCAACGAAAGCTGGTTCTCCTGGGAGAACGGCAGCCAGCACTACGGCATCCATGTAGCTCGAATGGTTGAACACCAGCATCGCGTTGCGGCGGGGAATGCGCTCAATGCCGCTCGTCGTGACTGTCACGCCGACGGCGGCGAGCGCCGCGCGGGCGATCATCTTCGCCATGGCCCACCGCCAGTCGAGTCGCGGCAGAAGCATCCCCGCCAGCCATGCCAGCAGGAAGCTGCAGGCTACGACGATCCACCACCATCCGGCATAAAGAATGTCCGCGACAAGCCGGCTAAACCGCCTCATTTGCGGGCCCGCGCCCGCAAGCGACAGTCGCAAGACTTGCCACCAGAGCGAGCGTTGCGGCGCCCCGATCGTCCCGCTCTCGTAAAGTTCCTTGGCTGCGCCGCGGCGAATCTTCCCGCTGGATGTCTTCGGCACGGCTCGCGGCGGCGCGAGGACCATATCATCGGGAGGTGTGCCGGCGATATCCGTTGCGACCTTATGAGCGCGCTTTTGCAAGTCTGCGCGGGCGGATTCGTCGGTCTCCCGCGTTTCCGCCACGACGACCACACGTTCCGTTCCCGTGGAATGATCGGTGGTACCGAATACGACGACGCCTCCCTTGCGCACGCCCGGGATGCACGCGACAGCCTCTTCGATCTCTTGCGGGTAGATGTGACGCCCGGCGCGGATGATGATGTCCTTGACCCGGCCCGTGATGTAGACATCACCCCTCGCCACGTATGCCTTATCTCCACTGTCGAGCCAGCCATCGCGGTACAGCGCGCGTGTCTTGGCGTCGTCCTCGAAATAGCCGGAGGTCGCCGACGGACCGCGAAATTCGAGCCGGCCCTCTTGACGCTCGCCAAGCTCGTAGCCGGCACTGTCGACGATGCGGACTTCATGATCTGGGAGCGGATGTCCGCAGGCGACGATTTCAAGCGGCTTTGGATCGTCTGGCCCGACGGGCGCGGCAACGCCACGCCCGGTCAGCGCCGCGCGGTCCACACGATCGATGATCGGCGAGCGGCCCGGTGGCGGAAAGGTCAGCCCCACCGTGTTCTCAGCGAGCCCGTAGACCGGCGCCATCGCGCCGGGCTTGAAGCCATGATGCTCAAATCTTTCGATGAACCGGCGCAGCGTCTGAACGCTGACCGGCTCCGCGCCGTTTGCGACCATGCGGAGCGGGCTCAGATCAAGCCCTTCGAGATCGGCTTCGTTGATCTTGTTGAGACAGAACTCAAATCCGAAGTTCGGGGAGGCGGACAAGGTGGCGCGGAAATGGTGTATCGCCCAGAGCCAGCTCTCCGGGCGCACGAGAAAGCTCAATGGCGACATCGCGTAGAGTGGCGCGCCAAAATGAAGACATCCCAACCAAGCGCCGATCAGGCCCATGTCGTGATAGAGCGGCAGCCAGCTGACAAAGACGTCGGCCGAGCTCGCCTCCATCACCGCGCCCATGGCCCGAACATTGGCAAGCAGATTGGCGTGGCTCAGCACCACGCCCTTCGGATCTCCGGTGCTGCCCGATGTGTATTGTATCAGCGCGGTCGAGCTGGCGTCCGTGACCGGCGGAAGCCGTGTAGTTGAAGACTCGGCGCTGAGACTTGCGACGCTCTCGACGCGGTCCAGGGTTTCGACTTGTCCACGCAGGAGCGCCGCAGGGCCCATTCCTTCCTGCATGGTGACGAGTATGCGGACGCCGGCATTGCTCATGATGCCGGCCTGACGATGCAGGTGGTCCTCGATTTGCGACAGCCGCATCGGCGGATAGATCGGCACCGGCACGGCTCCGGCGTAGAGGATGCCGAAGAATGCAGAGAAGAAATCGAGACCTGTGGGCAGCATCAAAGCTATGCGGTCGCCCGGCTCGATATTGCGGCGGATCAGACCGGCCGCGACGGCGCGAGCTGATTCCGCCAGTTCCGCATAAGTCATTGCCCCCAATGCAGTTGTCTCGTCCTGCAGGACCGTCAAGTGCAGGCGACCAGGGTGCTGCGCCACGTGCCACTCGAGAACCTCGACGAGCGTCCCGGCCTCGGTGGCAGCCGGAACGCGAGGAAGGACAATGGTCGGCTGCGCCGTGCGGACCGGCTCTGGTCGGGCACTGGCGTGTTCGAGAGCATTGATCAGATCGCCGATCGTGTCCGCCTCGCCGACGATTTGAGTAGGCAGCCGCACCCGGAACGCGCGCTCGATCCGCAGAACAAGCTCCGTCCGACCAAGGCTGTCGATGCCGAGATCCCTCTCGATCCGGCTTGCCGGTGAGATGCCGAGCGCATTTGCACGTTGCGGCTGAAATTCGCGCACGAACTCGCGCACAACGGCGATCAGGTCGCCCTCGCGTGATTTCCTGTCATCGGTCGTCGTGCGAATCATCTTCGCACCCGTTTCCGCACCACAACGCCTTGTTAGGCGCCTATGCCGCCGCTGTGCTGAGAACTAAAGTTCAGTTCGCGCGGGCAGTTGCGGCGGGGGCAATCCTGCCCCTGGCTGGTCGATGGCTCAATCCACCTTGAGACCTTGGCCAGTATGCCCCAGAACGACCGATTTTCCCACTGGTAGGCAGTGAGTAGGCTGGATATGGACCCTGAGAAGCGCGCAGGCCTTGTCCGCTGAGCCGGAGCGGCTCCGGTTCCCGAGGTCGACACCACCGAGGTGATCCGACAGAAAACCGTCCTTTCCTTCGCTCAGTTCTCTGTCAGAACTGAGCGGCATTCACGCGTTCTTGACCTGGTCGACGGCGGTCGCCAGCAGTTCGTCCATAACGCCGCGAATCTGATGATCGGACAGCGCGACGCCAGCCGCGTCGAAATCGGCGCGCACCTTGCGGAACACATCGTTGTCCCCTGCTTCCTCGAAATCCGCGCGCACCACCTCCTTCGCATAGGCGTCGGCGTCCGCGCCGGTTTTTCCGAGCTTTTCAGCGGCCCACAGGCCGAAGAGCTTGTTGCGGCGTGCCATGGCCTTGAACTTCGATTCCTCGTCCATCGCGAATTTCTTTTCGAAGCCTTCTTGCCGGTCTCTCATGCTGCTCATGCTTGGCCCTCGGTTCAAGGTGCGAGTTCCGACCTTCATCCGACATCCGCCAGATGACTGGCTAGAGCATCGAGCTTCAAGTGAAGTCACTGAAAGCGGATAAGATGCTCTGTAAGCTGCAGGCATTTGGCTTTACTTGTACGCCCTCCGATGCCGTTCAACTCCGATGTGTTCGGTTCGGTTGTGAGAAGCTGGCGGGTATGTTTTGGCGAGGAGCCTTGCTCCAGTGGTCCCTCGACGAATTCCAAGGAAAGTTTCATGGAGCCGCAATTGGCTATAGCTGGGCGAAGGGTTGCTATCCACCAGAACGTGTCGAGCAAGAGCAGAAGCGCTTCGTTTCGCAATAGATGATTAATGCGGACATCCTTGATGAGAGCGACAGCGTTTTGGATCGCGGCTTCTATGCCCATTCCACACGTCCGACTCTAACGTTTGGTGCGCCTAGTTCCGGACACCCGTGAAGTCGACCGCCGAATTCGCTGCTCAGCCATGGACGTTCATGCAGGCAGGCGAATTTACTACGAGCTCGCCGGCCAGCGCCGGTCGGGAGCCCAACATCAGCGCGCCGGCAGGTGATCGTTGTCAAACCGGCCACCACCGCGCGTTTTTCGAGAGCTGCAAAACCGAACCGTTCCGCGCTACACTCTGTTTGCATCCGGGAACACCTCCGCTTAGGGGAAGTCTTTGTTGCAGCAGCATTTTCACTAACTCGGAGCCCCTGCACCTCACATCGTAAGCAATGCCGCTGGAGGCACCTGCCCTGATGAGACGATGGTTTTGGATCGCTGCGCTCCTAGTGTTCGCCATGGTGGCTTTCAAACCCGTGCTCTTCCGCGCCGTCGAGGCCCTTCTGGTGATCGAGGATGTCGCCGCGGGCCCTGGGGCGAGCCGCTTAAAGGCGTGGAGGGCGGCTCCCGGTCGTGAAGAGATCAGCTATCGTGTACCAGGCAAAACGAACACCGCGGATGTCTATCGTCCCGGCGGAGGCGAGCATGCACGGGCGACCGTGATCGTCGTGCCCGGAATCGTGCGGCTTGGCAAGGACGACCCCCGTATCGTCGCGTTCGCGGAGACCATGGCGAGATCGCGATTCTTGGTGTTCGTGCCGGACCTGCAAAGCCTCCGTGAACTGTCGATCCGGTCTGAGGATGTTGATGAGCTCAGCGCGCTCACTTGGCACATCGCCTCGAAGGAGACCGCTGGGGCTGAGAAGAGCGTCGGGATCGTCGCCTTTTCCTATGCTGCCGGGCCGGCCATCCTGGCGGCGATGAACCCTCAGACGCGGAGGCTCGTCCGTTTCGTATATGCCATCGGCACCTACTACGACATCATTTCCCTCGGTACCTATTTAACGACAGGCTATTTTCGCGAGGGGCCCGATCGGCGCTGGCAGAGACGAACGCCGAGCTCCTATGCCACCTGGGTCTTTGTCCACAGCAGCGCAGCGTGGCTGAAGGACCCGACGGATCGGCGGATTCTCAAAGCTATGTCAGAGGCAAAGCTCGCGGACCCCGACGCTGATGTCAGAGGCATGGCTGCGCAGCTCGGGCCAGAGGGCCAAGCGGTACATCGGCTGCTCGTCAATAGGGACCCGGAGAAGACGCCGCTGCTCGTCTCCGAATTGCCGGCGTCGGTACTCGCCGAGTTCCATCGCCTTGATCTCCGGTCAAGGAATATGGCCGATCTCAAGGCCACTCTCATCCTCATTCACGGCCAGGATGACACGCTGATCCCCTATTCGGAGAGCGTCAGGTTGGCGGCCACGGCTGACGCGGACAGGACGCATCTCTTCGTCATTCGAAGCTTGGCTCATGTTGAGCTTGGCTCCAGCGGCGTCCTTGATCTGTGGATGCTATCGCGGGCCTGCTATCTGCTGCTGCGCGAGCGCGACGCAATGCCCCCGCCGGTCGCTAATCGGGCGTAGCCGAGTGGCTGGCTAGCGAGCCCACAACCCACAGAACCGCCGCGCGACGGTCGTGCGTGCAGAAGGTTCTGCAAATTCGTCTAGAGGGGGCGCTATGTCACCGGATTCCCGCGAAGGAACGCCACCATGAGGTATGGCGCGCCCTGCGGGGGCGGCTCAAATCAAGGGCCTGCTTACCGCCCCATTTTTGACGTCTAGGTCAGACGAGGCGATGACCGGAATGGGTCGCATCAGGTCGTAGCGCGAACGGCAGGTTTGGAGAAGCGACATGAAAGTCGGCAAATGGCGCGACCACGACCTCCATCGTTGTCGCTGGCCATGTCTGCTTTCAGGCGGTGGCAAAGCTGATCTCTACGGCCGAGATGAAGGCGCAAAATGGACACCATGACTCCGCCCTTGAGGCTCTGCATGGTCGAAGAGAACCGTTCTTCACGAGCCCTGTGCACGGCTTGTAGCGAGGATGTTCACGTTCTGGGCCAAAAAGATCGGATAATGTATCGACTGGAACACGCAGCCGAGCCCGGCAGGAGTGCGGCGGATTTCGGAACCTGCAACGGCGTGATCGCGAGCGGCGGTTCCCCATCATGGCTTTGCGGATCGCTCCACGTTCGACGTTCGGCAGGAAAGGCATTTGCAATCTCGGTCGCCTCGGATGCATCGATGCATCCGCCGACTCGTATACATCGATGTCCCCTGTGAGTTTTTCTGACTTAGTTCGATACGCCCTGACAGTCGCAGCTTTACGGTGGCATTGGCCGCCGGACTCCGTTAGCCTTACGGCAGATGGAGGAAATGCAATGTCCGGCGACGCCGACAAGGCAAAGGCCCAGACGGAAGAGGTACCGGATCTCGCCAGGCACTATCGCCCGGTGGCGATCCGTTCGGTGCTGGCTGCGCATGCGATGATCCCGCGAGTCCGCGAGAAAGCCTTGCCGGAGCCCTTCCCCGACATGTCCTTCTCCCTGCCGGAAGGGTTCCATACCGTCGCCGAGGATTGACCAGGGCGCTCACGACAGCCGTCCCGTCTTGGTTTCGTTGAAGACAATGGCTTTCACACAGCAAGCCCAAGTTGCTCGCGACGACGGACACGCGCCAAGAGCAGATAAATCGACGGGCCTAATTCCCTTGCCCCCCGAAGCGAAATGTCAGACCTCTTTGATCGCTTGATTGGCCATGGCGTCCTCAGGCTTCGCTTCAATTTCGACTAGCGCTTGGAACCGCGGATCGCGATGCAACGGCGCGAGGTCACTGTCGCTCTTCATCCAATCGACGAGTTCAGGAGGCATGTCGGAAACGCAAGATTCCAAGAGGTTGAGAGCCTGATCGGACTCACCCATTCTGGCGGCGGCGCAAGCCAGATTGTAGCGATCCAGGATGTCATCGGGGTCCGTGACGATGAGCGCACGCGAGATCCATTCCTTGGCGCGATCGAACTCTCCGAGGTAAGCCAAAAAATCTGGCTGCGCCGCGACTGGGAAATATCGTTCACGGTGCCAACGTAGCTTTCTGAGGTTTTCGAGAGTCGAAACGGGCGCGCATTTTGACGTTGTCGTGGGTGGCATTGCCCCTCCGGCTCGAAAAGCCGACGCGCCCCACAGCAGCATCTTCAAACCAGGCCGACGGATTTATATGCGTCAAGGAGACGTCTGGAGGTCGCCTTCGGGCCGAGGGGGGCGTAACCAGCCGACATCGAGCTGGTTGGCTCGTCAAAAATTGCCGAGCAAACTCTGGCAGTCAGCACTTGAGAACCAAAGGTCCTTGTAGATTGCAACGGCCGTCTCGTCTGGTGAGCGATCCCGCCTCAGCCAGACCGAGCGTATCGACCAGGCATCGGCCGCGCTTGGGAACTTGCTGCATTCGGCACTATCCGATGCACCGACGCAGGGAATGAACCAAGCTGGCATTTAGTGGCCGTGCTGCGTAACCTGCCGTTGTCCGAGTGATCAGGACTGCAAGACCGGTCCTTTGCCTGCCAAGGAAAGATTATCCGACCGCCCGGGAGCAGTGCTTCGAGCCAGTATGCGGGAAGCGCAACGAAGCCGGCGCTTACATAGACGAGATTGGCGCTCCGCATGGGCAAAGCGGTTGCGTCATCATTGGTGAGCGCAACTCCCTCAAACGGCTCGAGGTTTTCTCGCGCGCGGTCGGCCAGGCGCCGGTCGATCTCAAAGCTTGAACATGCCCCCTCGGCAGCACCAGCATCGCTAGCAGCGCGGTATAGTAACCCGTTCCCGCGCCGACATGGATTACCATCTCACCGGGCTTTGGGGCAGCCGCGCCAATCAAGGCCGCGTGGAGGAACGGTTTGCCGTTGTTGATGCCTTTCGTGACATCCAGTGCGACAAGGACATTCTGATAGACGAAGCAGGGATCGGCGCTGGGCGTCTCTACGTAACGTCGATTGACTTTGATCTGCCACGGCCCGGGACCCAAGAACGCCTCGCGCGGGACAAGCTCAAAAATCCGCTCAAGCCGTTCATCTGCCGAGTTACTGGCAACCGCCATCATCCTCGCGTGAAATGCGCGTATCTCATCCAAGCTGGCACGGCCATTTGTGGTCATTACCTCCCTCCGTCCATCCGCAAGATATTTTCGGCCGCTTGCCCACTCCCCTCGGTGACGCAGGCTATAGCGGACAGCCCTCAGATGAAAGGCTGAGATCTTCTGTCATCAGGAGTTGCATTGCGCCCGATCCGCTCGCATTCTGTCGGGATCGGCGCCGCTGACGCACCGATATATTCAGAACTCGATTTCTCGCGGCAGAAAGGATCAATGATTCCCTTCGCGCCGCCCCTTTACTCCCTCAGCCGGAGCCGCCATGTCGTTTTCGGATCGCATCTATCGTCCCCTTGAGACGCTCATTCGTCCGCTCGATATTCCTTACACGCCGCTGCCGTCACGCGGGCCTTTCGCGCTGCTCGTGCATTTCGCCTCGATGTTCCGCGGCGTGCTCGCGGCCGTCGCCATCCTCATGATTGCCATCGAAGGCATCAATCTCGCGACGATCTGGGGCATTTCCTTTGTCGTGGACGGGGTGACCGCCAAGGGCGCGGCCGCTTTCCTCGAAGAGGATTGGCCGACGCTGGCCGTCCTCGGCGTGCTGATTTTCCCGGTGCTGCCGCTGCTGATCTTCCTCGGTAACACGCTGAACTCGCAGACGGTGGCGGTATGCATGCCGGCCGCGATGCAATGGCAGGGTCACAAGGCGGTGGAGCGCCAGGACCTCGCCTTCTTCCACGACCTGTTTGCCGGCCAGGTCGCTACGCGCATTTCCCAGGTCGCGTCCGCCGTGCAGCAGCAGATCGTCGTGGCCTTTTATCAGGTACCGCTCTTCTCGGTGCAGTTTGTCGGCTCACTCGTTCTGCTCGGCGCGCTGTCCTGGCCGCTGGCGCTTCCCGTCTTCGTCTGGATCGCGGCCAACATCGCGCTTGCGGCGACAGCCGTGCCGCATTTTTCTGAGCGTTCGCGCAAGACCGCCCGCGCTCGCAGCCTCGTCGTCGGCGCCATGACCGACCTCTATAGCAACATCCAGATGGTGAAGCTGTTCGCGGCAGAAGACAGCGAGGCGGGCGCGATGCGCAACATCATGGAGAACGCCATCCAGACCCAGCAGCGCGAAAGGCGCATCCACTTGACGACCGACACGAGCGTCATCCTGATCAATACTGTCCTCACACTCGCTATTTCCACCATAGGCTTCTGGGGACTTGTGGGCGGATTCGTCACCATCGGCCAGTTCGTCGCCTCGATCGCGATCGTGCTGCGGCTCAACGCCAACTCGCGTGCCTTCCTGCAGATGGGCCAGCAGATTTTCCAAGCGGTGGGAACGATCCGCGACGCCATGCCCGTCGTGACCACGCCGCCGACGATCATCGACATGCCGAACGCCAGGTCGCTGACGGTGACGGCCGGCGAGGTCAAGTTCAGGAACGTGCAGTTTGAATACCGCCAGGGACAGGGGGTGAGGCCAGATTTCGGCAGCAGGAGCTCGCTTTCGCGCGGGATCCGCGCGCTTCGCGACCCCATCGACCCTGCGGGGCAATTTCTCCGTGACTGGTATTCCTGCAGCCGACCTGTCGAACCCGGCTTTCTCTCGAAGATGAAAAGGGACGCAGCGGCAATGCCGGCGGCCGTTTGGCACGGCATCTTGGAGGGCTTCGCCGAAACCGATCTCCGGCGCACCGCTATGCGGGTCGCCGCGCCGGTGCTCTGTATCGGTGGTTCGGCTGATCCGCTCTTTGGCAGCCCGCATCGCGAGGCGCTTGCCCAGGCATTCCCTTCAGTACGATCCATCACGCTCGAGGGATATGGACATAATCCGCATTGGGAAGACCCGCAGAAAGTTTCAGCGCTTATGCTGTCGTTTCTTGCGGAAGCAGTGATGGTCTAGCTGTGGCCACCAGAGCTCCAGCACCGACGGCAGCGGATGAATGAGTTCAGGCGCTATCTTCGAGCGTCTTCAGAGCGTACTTTTTTGTCATTTGGTACGTGAAGCCCGATGTCGGCAACGGGTCGGTCTTTCCGGTTCCGAATCGAACACCTCAGGCTTGGCCTCACGAAAATGCGCCCGCAGGCGGGCCCAGAGCCGTAGTGGCATGAGCACAATCTTTAGCGCTAAAAGGGACTCTCTTCCGGATGCGGCTTTCTGCGTCCCTGGCCGAGCGAACGATTGGTCGGGATAGGTCAACCATGCTTTCTTGAAGGCGACATAGTGGCAGAACAGGCAAAATAGCGTGGCAATCGACAGCGCAGGCAATAAGTAATACTTAGTTTATTTCTTGCTTAATTAGACTTTAGTAGCATAGTCTGGCCGTCCACTGCCTGGGAGGAGCAAGATGGAGCATGTCGAAGCCGAAAAGCTTTCGAAGCACACCGTTACCAAGGTTTGGAACGTCCGCGAATTTTGCCAACAACATCAATTGGGTGAAAAAGAAGAGATCCGACTTCGTCGGCTATTCGGCCGGTTCGCCACAGCTTCCGAGCTGCAGCATAATGCCAAACGCGCTCCGAAGTGGAGATACTGAGGTTTGGCGATAGCATCCCGCGTTCATCGCTGACGCTGGCTCGGTCGCAAATGAAGCGGCGCACCGAAAAAAGACCCGGCTCTGTGGTCGGGTCGATAACAACGTCTTTCATACGGACACTCTGCGATTGACCCAAACGGCAGTGCTAAAGGCAAACGCACGATGCCCTAAGAGCCGCCCCTAACTGAAAGCTATGGGCGTGATCGCTTAACCAATTGTCTTCGGAATCAGTCGCTTGGGACGGCCATGATCGTACCCAACCAAGGACATCAATGCTTGCTATCGGACAGTGGAATGCCCCTCAAACGAGCGAAAATGCGGAACAGAATTCGTGGTCCGCCTCTCGCCGATCGACGTGGGCTTCAAGCGCGCAATGAGCCACCGCCGTTGTGGCATCTACGCCATAGAGCTCTATAGCGGCTTCAATTGCGCTGTCCGGATCGAAATTGCCTGCGAAGACGCTTTTCACGCGGTCATAACGCATTTTTCGAAGATTCTCTCAGTCTGAGCTGGCCTGTCCCATGAACCGCATGCCCTGGTTCGTCCACGAGATGGATGTTCGACTTCCTGCAAGCGGTCCACCCAGCGTGACAGGCTGTTGATCTCGACCAGGCCGTGATCGAAGAGAACGCGAAGCCGGCGCCACGGAGGTCGGTTTCCGGGTCTGGAAACGCCTGTGGAAAGAAGGTCCGCAACGGCCGATCAGAGCCGATCGTCCCTTGCTCGTCCGTTGTCGTCCCGTTCGTGATCTGCACGGTGTATCGGCTCAATTTCCTCTTCGTGAAACACGGTGGCGATCGTCGCCGCAACCGGGCGAACCGCCGGCCCGCCGGAGCGACACTGCGCGATGCTCTTCGACATGACAGCCTCATTCACAAGGCCGGCTGGGAGGCGGTCAGACCCGCTCCTTCGCCGGCGAAAGTCTAGGCGATCAATGATCGCTGCCGCTGCGAACACGCTCGAGGATCGCATCGATCCGAGCTCGCGTATCTTGGCTGTTGGTGTGGGTGATGTAAGGCTGGTCGATTGAGGCAGCCCATGGAACAAGCACGTCGAATTCGAGCTGTTTGATGGACTCGAGCGTGGCAATGTAGGCGTCTCGATCGTTGGACTCGAGCACCGCTGCGCGCCAATTTCCGTCGTCCAAGTAGACGGTATCGCCGGTAAAGAGGAATCGGTGTTTGCCGTTGTCCCAGAGGTAGGCTGTGGCGCCTTCCGTATGGCCTGGGGTTGGGATCACCTCAAAGTCACGATCCACCATATGGCGATCGGAAAATGTGTCATCGACGCGGCACTTCTCGGAGACGTGATGTCGTTCCAGCTCATGGGACACAAGCGGTGCGCCGAACGTCTCGGCAATCGCGCTGCAACCCATGCCCGCTTCGTGCCAATGGTTAAGGTAGCGCCGCGATATGCCGCCCAAACGCCGAACGGATTCCTGATCAGCGGCCAACGTGCCCACGTTATAGATAAGCAGGTTTCCTGTTGCCCGCTGAAGCAAGAAAGCGCGAATTGTGGTTTCGGGTGCAAAGGACAGCGGCTCCGGGGAAGATGCATAAAGGCCGGGAACTACTAGGTCCATGTCATATCCTCCTTGTTTTGCTCCGAGGCAAAAGCGCGCGTGCCAACATTTCGGATCATGGCACGCAGATTTCGGTTTGGTGCTGCGTCTCGCACAATTACATCGTCGGTTATCGCGATCGGTGCCGTGCGCCATTGTTGTCAACGCGCAGCCTCGGCCCTTGTTTCGACATGCCTTAAGTTGCATGGAGCGAGCAGCAGCGCACCTGCATCACCAAATGCCGAGCCCGCGTGCAAGATTTCGCATCGTCGACTCCGAATGTTGCGCACTGTCCAACAAACGTCGGGCTCCCCGGAGTATTGCCAGAATATCTGGACCACACGGAACGATGCCCCGTGGATTAAGGTCGGGAAGGCTTTTGTAGTAGTGCGTCGCGATATCATCGACGCGGACGGTGTCGGCGACACCGGGAAGGCAGTAGATCCTTCGGACGAGACTCCAAAGCTGCCGATAGTCGAATGCACGCTTCCAATTGCACTTGAACAGCGTGTGGTAGACCACATCGAACCGTACGAGGGACGTGAACATCTGGATGTCAACGACGGTCAAGACGTCTCCCCACAGCCAGAGCCGTGATTGGAGAAGTTCCTCCAACTGGTCCAATGCGGAAAAACAACTTCGTGACAGCTTGATCGTAAGCCTCTTGGTTAGGGGCGAAGCCCGCCTCGTAAACGCCGCTGTTGATCGCGTCGGCCACGAATTTGCCTAGCCGGTCGAGCTCAGGCTCCAGTTGCGCCGGGAAGAGGCTTCCCTCCCGGCTGTTTCCAGGCAACCGGTCGATCCAACTCAGAATCTCCAGCGAGTCGTCGCTGAGGATCCGTTTCTCCGTCACGCTGTAGAGCATCGGCACGCTGGCGCGCCGGCTGAAGCCCGGACGCGCCCGCCTGTACACATCCAGCAGAGTCGAGACGCCCGGTTCGGTGTCGGACGGGTGGAGGACCCACCCGTCCGGGCCCATCACGGGTTGCACGACGCTGAGCCTCAAACGGCCCATCACGCCTCGCAACGCCATGCCGACCAGCACGCGGTGCGCGAAGGGGCACGCATAGGAGACGTAGAGGCGAAGGCTGTCGAGATCATCGCGCGAAGGAACCATCGAATATTCTCCAGGCCGGGTTCAGCCGGCGCTGACCAATCGTCCGGCGATCTCCGCCACGTGTCTGCCCTGGAACCGGGCCCCTTCGACCTCGACCGGGGACGGGAACCTGCTGTCGTCGCCACCGGAGAGCGTGGACGCACCATAAGGCGACCCGCCGCCGGGTTCGTCCATCTGGTTCAGACCCTGGAAGCTGTACGGCAAACCCACGACGATCATGCCAAGATGCAGCAGGACGGTGTGGAAGTTCAGGATCGTCGATTCCTGTCCGCCATGCTGCGACCCGGTCGAGGTGAACACGGCGCCGACCTTTCCGACCAGCCGATTCTCGAACCAGATCCCGCCGGTCTGATCGATGAAGTTCTTCATCTGCGCGGCCATCATCCCGTAGCGCGTGGGGCTACCGAAGATAATGGCATCGTAATCCGGCAGTTCCTCGACGGCGGCGATAGGCGCCGGCTGCTCCAGCTTGTAGCCGGCTTCCTGGGCGACAGAGAGCGGCACGAGTTCAGGGACGCGCTTGATCGTGACATTGGCGCCGGCCTGTCGAGCGCCGTCCGCCACTCCGGCCGCCATTGTCTCGATGTGGCCGTATGAGGAGTAGTAGAGTACGAGGATTTTTGCTGACATCGCTAGACCTTCCAATTGCTGTTGCGTCTGCGGTCTAGCTATTGTGTTGCTGATATCTTCTGTAGCCTCGGCGAAAGAACATCGTTGTTACGCAAACTGCAACAACGATGCTCGCCGTGGGGCGGGCCGGCTCACCAGAAATGATCAGAAGCCTGATTGCTGCAGATGAAGCCTGATGTGTTCCATCACAGCGCGCGCACGCCCTGGCAGCCGTGCACTCGAAGGAAAGAGCGCGAACACTCCTACCGAAGGCAGAGCGAAGTTCTCTAGCACGCGCACCAACCGACCCCGGTCCACGTCACGATCCGTGATGAACGTTGGTAACCCGACGAGCCCTCGTCCGGCCAAAGCAGCCGCCAAGAGAGCGTTCCCATCGTTGGTGCGCAGACGTCCGCGCGTGCGGACAGCCTTCCAGTTCCCGTCGACCAGGAAGCGCCATTGGTCAGCAGCACTCATGTTCGTGTACGTCAGGCAGTCGTGGTGAGCCAGATCATCTGGGGTTGACGGTTGCCCCATGCGGCCGATGTAATCCGGACTGCACACCACAGCGCGACGGATCGTGCCGAGCCGCCGAGACATCAGGGAGGAGTCTTTCAGATCTCCGATCCGGATGGCCAGGTCGAACCCGCCGCCGACGACATCGACGTAGCGGTCGTTCAGGTCGACGTCGATCTCCAGCCCCGCGTGCTGCGCCATGAGGTCTGTCAGCGCAGGCAGCACATGAAGCACGCCGAGGTTCGTGGGTGCGCTCACGCGGACTAGGCCGCGCACCGCTGCGGCACTCGTGCCGACTGAGTCCACGGCGTCGTCCAGATCCTCGATCGCCTTCCTGGCCCGTGACTGAAAGTCAATTCCGAGGTCTGTCAGCGATACGGCATGCGTAGTGCGGCTCACCAGAAGCACACCGAGACGGCGCTCGAGCGCCCTGACGCGCCGACTCACGATTGACTTGGAGAGACCTAGGCGCTCGGCCGCCTTCGTAAAGCTCCCGAGGTCAGCCACCTGGAGAAAGGCTTCCAGCTCTTCTAGCCCCGGACGTCGGCTCTGATCGATCTTGTTGCTCATGCGGCAACACCATGTGTCATCACCCGCCGGTACCCCCTTCGAACGCAACAGCTAGAATATGTGCAGCACAATGAGGGTATTGTCCATGTCACCTGAAGCGACGTTCTGGCTTTTCCAACTCACCGCAGCGGCCTGCTTGGCCCTGTGGATGATCGTGGCCGTCGTAAATAACGTTCAAGGCTTCCGGGCTTCAGTTGGGGCCGTGGGCGTCACGATGAGCATGACACTCCTAAAGGAGGCACCGCTCGATAAGCTGCCGTTCCATAATCGTGCAGTGAATAACGTCGCTGCTCATAGAGTGGCTCTGATTGGCGTCCTCGTGATTCAGGTCGCTAGTGCGCTTGCTCTTTCGGTAGGAACAGGCCTGATTGCTGTCCAACCTTTCCAATATGCATCGGAGCAGGCTATCGGCGTGCTCAACATGGGCCTGAGCGCCTTCGTGCTATGCTGGTGCTTCATGTTCATCGCTGGACTTTGGTTCGGGTTCTGGATCAAGCAGGAGGGGCTTCTGCTTACCCAGCTTCTCCTTGCAAGTTGGGGGCTGCTCAGCTTTCTGGTCTTCAACATGGCGCGGTAGCGGTTCGCAACCACATCCTGCCCTCCGCAGTGCCTGATCTCTCCTTGGACCGTCCTTGAGGTGCGCATTGTCGGTTGCTGAGCTGGGTAGCTTTCGGCGGGTTGAAGGCCCTGCAGATTGGAACGCAATCCTCGACGGCCGATCTCTGTGGCCACGCTAGCGAACAACGAGTTGTGCGGACATCTAAAGTCGTTTCCTGTCGCGGTGGGACGCCGGCAGCATCGGCGACCAATGCCTTCTCAAGGGCATGATTTCCTGTGCGATCGTTTCGTCCACACCATATCCCATGCTCGCAGTTTGGCGCTCCGGAGCTGCAGGGCGTTAATCGCGTGCACGATCAGCCAGATCGGGACCAGCACCGTCGGAACGAACGACCAGGGTGCGTGATGCATCGCTTCCGAGCCTGGGCCGTGGAAAAGTTGCAAGGGCGAACCCTCTGACGATGTGACGAAGGCGATTGCCACCACGAGATCTGGCAGCGCCAAACGCGCGCCTCCGTCCTTCTTTGAAAGTGTACCGAAGTTCCATCAAATCGTTGCAAAAACGTGCTCCGTTGCGATGCATGGTGCAATCGCAGTTTTGTGCGGCGTACCTAGAGTTGTATTCGGTCCCTTCCGATGAAAAGGAGACACCCCGATGTTGAACTTCGAAGATGCGAACAAGAAGAGCAAGGAAGCCATGGACGTGGCCGTGAAGAGCTATTCCGCCCTGACCAAAGGTTTCCAGGCCATTGCGACTGAAGCGGCAGGCTACTCGAAGAAGAGCTTTGAGGAGAGCATCGCCCATTTCGAGAAGCTTGCCAACGCCAAGAGCCTGGAGGCGGCATTCGAGCTTCAGACCAACTATCTGAAGTCGAGCTACGAAGGTTTCTTCGCCGAAGCAACGAAGATCGGCGAGATGTACGCGGATCTTGCCAAGGATGCGTACAAGCCCTATGAGGCACCGGTTGCCAAGGCGACCGCTGCAGTGAAGAGCGCCGGTGCCGCCTGACGATCAGGACCATCACCATCGTTCATGGCCGGTCGCGGTTGCCGCGGCCGGCCTTCCGGTAGCACCGCTTTGCCGGAGCCGCTGGCGTAATCACGTCACGATCCTCCGGACGGCAGAGAAAGCGGATCGGACGCGGCTCTTTGTGCAGGAAATGAAACATCCCGGTTCTCCCCTTTGGCTGTCTCCTTATGAATCCCAAGGGGCGGATCAGTTCATCTGCACCTTCGGGGCTGCGCCTTTGCGGATGAGGCCATCGTCCGGGGGCGTGATGCTGCAAGCGCTCATGAGGACCCCACCTGCGGAGCACTGTGCGTCACTTCCGCCTTCGCGTTGAAAGCGTCAGGCCATTTTTCCGATAGATAGGCAAAGAGCACCGAAGGTGATTTCCATTGCTTTTCGGTCGGCATGGTCAAGCCCTGTCACCTTCGTTAGTCGCGCAATTGGGCGCCTCGTTAACATGAATGTGTGTCAAAGAGCCTGTCGGGGATAGAAAACGCAAGAACGGCGCTGGACTGCCGTCAGCCACCCGGCCCGACGCGCCCGCTGGTCCGCGGCGAGCGGCGTTTCGCCGAGGCCGCTTAAGGTTGGCATTCGTGCAGACATTCGCACGCTTGATAGCGAATTGTCGGACGAGGACTTGAGCAGAGCACTGCACGCCTATACCAGAACGGGCAAATACCTGGCGCAACTGCTCCCCGGTGCGACACGCATTGATCTCGACGGCAAAGCCGCCGGTGAAGTGACAGAAGCAGAGGCGGCGACAGCCCAGGCTTGGCTGCTTGCGCGTTTTGCGAAGGGAGGAGCCGAGCAATCGCCAGAGCCAAAACCAGAGCCGGAGTCATCAGCGAAGCCAGATCCTAAACGAGCAGAGAACAAGGCCAAGCTTTCGGCCGACCGGCCTGCGGGTCTTGTCGTTGAGACGAAGCGGCGTCGATCGCTCGGCCGCCGCGATCATCGATGAGGGGCTTTCCGGCGGATCAATTTACTGTCGAGTCGGAGAAATTGGGCCCGGGCCTCCGGAACTCACTTTGTTTTCACTCTTTCATTGCAAGACCAGACGTCACAAAACTGTCATAAACGATGGCAAGCTTGTGGTCCCTTTCCAGCGAGGCCGTGAGAGATGGGAGAGCAATTCGCGCCGGCAAGCAATGCCGCTGTCGCTTGGCAGCTAATCGTAAGAATGCGGCCGTTCCGGTAAAGCTTGGCACTTAAATATGAGAATCGTAAACGCAAATCTCCGTGCTTCGATGCAATCGCGAAGGGGTAAGGTCCTGTTTTCTCTGAAGATGTAGTCCAACTCCCAAAAATGCTTGACCATGATGCACACCGCAGCCGAATCTCAGTTTAACTGGAAAAGGCTCGGCGCAGTTCTCAACTTAAATGCCCGTTCTCAAATTAATTGCAATGCTAACCAATTGATATCGTTGGGATGCGATTCTCACGATTAGCTGCAAAGCGACAGCCCCTTCACGATCGGAATATAGATCGCAGCAGCCATGTTGATCGCCTTTCTCGCGAGCGCAAGGACAGGTATCCCGGCATACATCTTTATGTCCGTCCGGTTCCTGCTGGTGATATTCGTCGACCCTCCGCGAAGACTGGCCAAGTTCAGAGATCGGCGGCGCCGATCGTCGCGATCGGGCCGGGCAGCGGCATCAACGACCTGGCGGATGTACGACGGAACATTCCGGTGAGGGCTCGTCCTTGGATTCTGGTATGTCCGCGACGCGCCTTCCATCTCTTTTTCGTGCATGTCGTTGCCCCGAAACCGCTGCACGCTTTCGGGCGACATGCATTAGCCCCCGAATATGATGTCGGGCACGATCAGCACCAATTGCGGAACAAAGATCAACACCAGCGTGACCGCTGCCACCGCCCCGAAGAGGGGTATTGATTCCCGCGCATAATCTCCGATCGGACATCGCAGGATCGAGCAGACGGCATACATCGCCGCGCCGACGGGTGGCGTGAAATTGCCGATGGTGGCGGCGATAATGAAGACAAGGCCGAAATGAACAGGATCGCCGCCGAGCTGCCGTACCAGCGGCAGGAAGATCGGCGTCAGCATGATGATGAGAACCGTTGCATCGACAAAGAAGCCGATGGCGAGGATGAAGAGCACCACGAGCACCATCACACCGTAGAGATTGTCGGTGATACCGAGAATCCAGCCAGACACGACCTCCGGCACGCGCTCAAGCACGATGCCGTAACTGAAAATCGCCGACAATGCGATCAGGAACATGATGGAGCCGACATCGGCGAGGCTTCCTTCAAGCGCCTCCAGAAAGCTCTTCCGCTTCATCTTCCGGTAGGCCAGGACGCCGATGAAGATGGCATAGAGAACAGCAAAGGAACCGATTTCGGACGGTGTGAAAACGCCCATCCTCAAGCCGAGTAGCAGGATGACGGGAAAGAGCAGCGCCCAAATGCCGCCGCCCAATGCGGTGGCAAACTCGCGTGCGGTCGGCCTCGTCTGTCGCTCCGGCTGGTAGCCGCGCCGTCTGGCGGTTAACCAGATGGCGGCCGACAGACCGATCCAGAGCAGCATGGCCGGCACGAAACCGGCAGCGAAGAGCCGGCCGATGGAAACCTGGCCGATCGTACCATAGAGGATCATTCCAATGCCGGGCGGAATGATCGGCGTCAGCACTGCGCCGAAGGAGAGGACGCCGGCGGCAAAGCCCTTCGTGAAACCCCGCTTGATCATCTCATCGCCCAGCATGCGCGACTGCATCGCTGCATCGGCGATAGCAGAGCCCGAGACACCGCCCATCAGTGCTGAAAGTGCGATCGAGATCTGAGCCAATCCTCCTTGCAGGCGGCCGGTGAGAACCGAGGCAAGATCGAGAAGACGCTCGGTAATGCCCGATTTATTCATGAAATTGCCGGCAAGGATGAAGAGTGGGATGGCTAGAAGCGCAAAGTTCTGTGTCTGAGACACCGTCACCTGGACCGGAATCGTGAAGGGTAGCTCCGGATGCTGCAGGAAGAACAGCGCGCCCGAAATGCCGATTGCGAAAGCGACCGGCATCCCCATGAGGAGGAGAATGATGAAGGCGAGTGTTACGAGCAGCATAGCGCCTACCGTGTCGTTATGGATTGCGTCATCCCTCATCCGCGCGCCATTTCAGGGCCGTTGTCAGCAATAGAAGCGCCGCGCCGACAGGCATGCTCATCGTCACCCAGGAATAGCTCAACCCGGGAATACCCTGGAAACTGCGTGCCCGGCTGATCCAGGAAAGCCAGACGCCCGCATAGATGACATAGATCAGGAAGGCGGAGATGATCAGGTAGTTGCAATAGAGCAGAGCGCGCCGCAGCCGCTCAGGTGCGCGGGCAACCGCGACGTCAATCGACATCAGGGTATCATTACGCCAGGCGATATCGGCGCAGAGAAACGCCGCCCAGGCGAAGAAGCAAGTCGCAAGGTCGATCGTCCAGTTCAGCGGGTGATGCAGGAGGCGGGCGACACCTCCGGCGAAAATCAGGACGACCATCAGCACAAGAAAAGTGCCGGCGATGATGGCTTCCAGCTTCAGGAGATAGGAATAGAGCGCGCGCATGAGCGATCCTCCCGATGTCCAGCCTCAAATCGGCTTATTTGCCGATCTCTGCTTGCACCTTGTTCTTGGCTTCGACCACGCCGAGGGCTTCATAGGCTTTTTCTCCGGCCCGCCGAAACGCCTCGCGATCGACGTCCTCGACAACGGTCATGCCCCGCTCCTGAAGGGTGGCTTTGGCTTTCGCCTCCGCCGCCTCGACCGCTTTTGAGGTTTCCTGGCCGGCACTGTGGCATTCCTCGACCAGCGCCGTCTGATATTCTTCAGGCAGATTGTTGAACCATTGGGAACTGACGACCTGGAAATTGACCAGGAGAATGTGCCGGGTCTCGTTCGCGAACTTCAGCACCTCGTTCAGATTGGCTGCCGTGATATTGGGATAGACCAGTTCCGCGCCGTCGATCGCCTGCTGCTGCAGGCCGGGATAGATGTCGCCGAAATTCATCGCCACCGGCTCCGCGCCGAGTGCGCGGATCGACTCCTGCCAGATCGGCGCGGGCGGCGTGCGGATGCGCTGGCCGGCTAGGTCTTCCGGCGTGCGGATTTCCTTATTGGTGAAGAAGTTTCGGAACCCCTGCACCCAGTCGAAACAGACGACCTTGAGGCCATGCTTCTCGGCCAACTCGTTCTGCCATGCGGCCATTGTGGGTGCTTTTCCGAGCGCAAAAGCGTCCTTGAGCGACTCGACGAAATAAGGGCCGTTCACGACGGCAATGCCCGGGACGTAGTTGCCGAGCCGTGCCGCATCGGTATTCTGCCCGATATTGGCGCCCTGACGGATCTGCTCGATAATGTCTTCCTCGACGCCGAGCTGGGCGCTGTGGAATACCTCGATTTTGAGCCCACCCTTGGTGCGCTCTTCAACGCGCTTAGCCCAGTTCAGGAAGCCTTGATGATAAGGCTCGCCAGGTCCGAGGACATGGTTGAAGCGCAAAGTATAGCTATCCTGTGCCTGGGCCATCCCGCAGGCAAGAATGACCGCGCCCAAAGCCGTGAAGATCGCGGCCGATCGCTTGTTCGTTATCATCATGCTCCTCCTTCTGTGCTTGCCTGAAACCTCCCTCAACCTTTCAGGGACACGCTATCCAACATTCTTGAAATGCCCGCCCCTCATGATCGGCGGTGTGAGCTGTCATCCGGCCTTCTACCCGGCTAAACACAGATTGACGCCAAACCGCAGCGCCAGTTCACGGAAGGCCCGTTCCGTTTCCGGATCGATCGGAATCCCGTCGGCCTCGCGGCGATCGGCCGCGACCCATTCGCGATCGCCGGGCGCAAGCACCCTTGCGCCCGCCCGCGCGGGCGAGTTGCGCAATGTTTCGACATAGCGCCGCATGCCGTCCTGGAATGTCCGTAGGTCGATGAACGCGTCGGGGCGGATCGCAAGCATGAAAGCGCCCAAGCCGCGCGGCGTGCTGAGATCGGGGCCGGCCATCGGCGCGAGATCGAAGCTCAACTTCATGCCGGTAAGGACGGCGCTGAGGATTTCGACGAGACCGGCAAGCCCCGCGCCCTTGAAACCGAAGGCGCCACCCAAGGGCGCGAGCATTTCCACGCGTTGGGGGTCGTCCGTCTCCTCTCCGCCTGCCGCGGAGGCGACGTCGGCGGGCAGCTTCTGCCCGGTGCTTTTATAGAGTTGAACGCGGTTGTAAGGGATCGCACTCGTCGCCATGTCGAGAAGCCAGGGGCGGTTTTCCGGAACGGGTACGGCGCAGGCGATCGGATTGGTCCCGTGAAAGCGTCGCGCGCCATCGTGCAGCCGCACGAAGCTGTCGGAATTACAGACGGCAAGACCGATATAACCCGCATCGGCAGCCGCCATGGCGTATGCGCCCGCCGGTCCGAAATGCGACGAGTTGCGGATTGCGACAGCACCAATGCCAAAACATGCGGCGAGTTGCACGGCGTGCTCCATGGCGCGGTAGCTGGCAAGTGCGCCATGGCCGTCATTTGCGTCGAGCGAGGCAACGGCACCGAACGCCGAGGCGAATCGCATCTGCGGGCGAGGATTGACCCGGCCCTTGGTCAGGACGGTCACATAATGATGGAGCAGCCGCACGCCATGGCTGTCGATGCCGAGGCGCGATCCGTGCAGCATTGCGCGGGTAGCGGCATCGGTTGTCGCCGCATCGGCGCCGGCCGCCGACAGCACGGCTCGGCAGAAGTCTTCCAGCGCCGCGATCATGGCTTTCTTGGGTGTGGCATCATGTGCGGTCACCGCATTCACAATGTCTGTCCTCCATCGACCACGAGAAGCTGACCGGTCATGAAAGCGGATTCGTCGCTAGCGAGATAAACTGCTGCTGCCGCCATCTCCCCCACTGTCCCGAGCCGGCCCATTGGCTGCCGGGCAATGAACTGGCGGCGCGTCTCCTCCGGGTCATCCGTCGCCTGGATCCTCTCCTCCAGGGATGGTGTATGCGTGGTTCCGGGGCATAGGGCGTTGCATCGCACGCCGCTCTTGATGATGTCACGGGCGACGGCCTTGGTGAGGCCGATCAGGGCAGCCTTACTCGCGCCGTAGGCGGCACGGCCCGGCACACCCGAGATGCTGGAGGCGACGGAGGCGATATTGACGATAGAGCCGCTGCCTCGGCTGATCATCTGCGGCAGCACTGCGCGGGTGATTCGAAAAGCGGAGGTCACATTAAGATCAAGGCTTCTGGCCCAGTCGGCGTCGCTGCAATCGAGTAAGGTGCCGTTGTGAACCCATCCGGCACAGTTGACGAGGATGTCGATACGGCCCGCATCGGCGATCGATTGCTCGACAGCCTTTGCGTCCGTGACATCGAGGGCGATTGGGGCAATCGCGGGCGAGAGGGCAGGAAGGTCCAGCATTTTCGAAAGCGTCCGGCTTGCCGCGACGACCTCGGCACCCTCCTTGGCGAAAGCAAGTGCAATCGCGCGCCCGATGCCCTGTCCCGCGCCTGTCACGAATGCGCGCTTGCCCGAAAGCCGCCCGGACATGTTTTTTCCTAAGCCTCCGGATGGAGGAGACGGTCAAAACGTCTTTTGTGTACACTAAACAAAACGGGATGCTATAACAACCGCAATTGTCGGAAACGATGTGTGGCGCCTATGCCGAAGGCTTCCGCCGGTCCTACGCGGCGGCTGCGGTGACGGAGAAGACAGTGCCGGAAAGATCGTTCGAGCACGAAAGGAGGCAAGCCGGCTTGGCAGCATCGGGCGCGGTTCCCCGTCTTTACCGACGCGCTTTCGAGATATTGGCAAAGCAGATCGAGGAAGGGATATTGCCGCAGGGCGCGCGTTTGCACGAATCGGATATCGCCGCCCAGTTCGGTATCAGCCGGACGCCGGCGCGCCAGGCGCTGATTGAGCTCAAGCGAGGCGGGCTGGTCTCGAAAGCGAGCGGCCGTGGCTATGTCGTCGGGATGCTTGCGGGAAGGCCTTCCGACCGAAAGCCCAGGATCCCTCTTACAGGAGATATGCGCCTTGTCTCTTCGTCGAGTTGGGAACGCATCTATGGCGAAGTGGAGGGCGAGATCGTTGCCCGCATTTCATTTGCCAGCTGGCGCGTGAACGAGGCGGTGCTCGCCCGTCACTATGGCGTGAGCCGCACCGTTGCCCGCGATGTGGTCGGACGGCTGCAACAGCGCGGCGTCATTCGCAAGGATGATCGGTCACGCTGGTATGCGCCGGCGCTCACGCCTGCCCATGTGGGTGAACTTTATGAACTCCGCTGGGTGCTGGAGCCGCTGGCACTGGTGAAAGCGGCGCCGAATTTGCCGCCAGGCTTCCTTGCCGGAATGCGTGAGCACCTCGAGAGTGCCATCGCCAATGGCCACCAGATCGGAGGGGATACCCTCGACAGTCTTGAAGAGGAGATGCATGTCGCGCTGCTCGGCTATTGTGGCAACGGCACGCTTATGCAGGCGATCACGCTTCACCAGTCGCTGCTGATCGCCCACCATTTTCTCTACAGATGGACGCCGCGGCTTTTCGAGACCGAGCCCTTCCTGCCTGAGCACCTTGAAATCGTTCGGCGGCTTGAAAGCGGCAAGATCAAAGATGCCGCCAAGGCGCTTGAGCACCATCTTCGTGTCTCTCGCGAGCGCGCAATTGCGCGCATCGATGTCATTGCCCGTGAGTTCACGGCCGAAGACCTGCCATATCTCCATCGCATCGGGACCGAGTGAGGCGCATCGGTGAGCTCTATCAGAGGGGGCTGGTTGTCGCGAGCAGTGCGATGGCGCAAAGGCAGACCAGCATAGCTCGCGGCAAAAGTTGCAGCGACGAAAAGCGCCAGCTCCATTCGGCGTATTCACTCACGGCCACTTCCTTGCGCCCGGTCGGGCGGAATAGAACTCGCTCCCTTCCGTTTCTCCCACGTCATTCAAATGGAGAACCGGGATGTTTCATTTTCTACTCGAGACGGGCTGTCCAGCCGCCGTGCCGGGGGTCGGTTCCGGCTGGGGGCGAAATGACACCCTCTCATGAGCGATTTAGGCTTTCCAAGCACGCCTCCGCCCGTTCCAGCTCTTCTTCGCCTGGCAGCTTGGGGATCGCCATCCAAAGCGTCGGCTCGCCACGGAGTTTTGGCGGCGGCGCAAAGGGATCGACTAGCGCATGATCGCCGAGGTTAAGATCGAACAACGGCGGCCACTCACCATCAAGCGCAACCACTAGAAGCCCGGCGACAGCCTGATAGGCAGCCCTCGCGTCATCGGACGAAGCGTGCCGGCACCGGCGATCGGTTGCCGGTTCGAGGGGCTGGCGCCGGGTTAAGTAAACTGGAACGACAATCTCTGCACTCAGCTGCGCGCGAATTCCAGCAGCGGACCGATATCATGATTGTCCGCTGCGCGTAGCGCGGCGACGTAACGCGCGCGCAATTCGCCCACGTTGGCCAAGCTGCCACCACTCCAACTGAAAGGCTCGCCGCCGAGCCGCTCAATCAGAAGGTCAGCCGCCAGGCGCGCGTGACGGCCATTTCCGTTCGGAAACGGGTGAATCGCGACGAGGCGATGATGGAACCTGATCGCGATCTCATCCGGCGGAAAGGTCTCATGCTCGATCCAGTATCGGATGTCGTCCATCAGGCTCGCCAGGTCCATCCCTATGCGATAGGCTTGAATGCCGATGTTGCGCTCGGTCGTCCGGAACGTACCGGCCCACTGCCAGACTTCCCCAAACATCTGCTTGTGCAGTGTCCGCATGAAGTCTTCGCTGAGCATCCGCTCGAGCGGCACGCGCCGCCGCGCGCGCGCCCAGGCCGCACCCTCCACGATGTTTTCCTGTTCTGCCTCGTTGAGGTCGTTGCGGTGAGTGATCCAGGTCTGGAGCAGCCCCTCTCGCTCCTGCGGTTCAAGCGGTGTCGCGTCCTCAGGCTCCTGGAAGAGATCCGTCATATCTCGTTCCAGAGATCGCGCTCAGAGAGCTTGTCGCGGATATATGCCTGGATGCGAGATTCGAAATCGGCATTGTCCGTGCCTTGCGCTTCCAGCCGCATCGTATGCGCGACACGCTGCAGCTCGCGTATTGCGATCTTGCGTGCCCGAGCCTCAATGACTGCCTCAAGCGAGCTGTTGGGAACGAGGGCGTAGACGAGCGTGCAATCCAGCGCCTCGGCGGCGCGCCGCAGCGTGTTGAGCTGGATGGTTCCTGCCGCTTCCGACTTCTCGATCGTTTCGACAGTCTGGGGTCGGATGCCGATGCGCGCGCCGAGCTGCACGCCCGTCATGCCGAGGGCATCGCGTAGCGCGCGCACCCATCCCCTCGGCGGCGCCCTGAACCGATCAATCGGCTGGAGCGACTGAAGTCGCTCGTCGAGGCGGAGCCGTGCTCTCTTGCGAGTATTGCTCTTCATCGTGCTCCTATCACCAGCCTGCAAGCTGATCTTGGACGCTACTTTATCAGCTCAGAGCCTGACGAACAAGATCAATTGGTCAGTCTATAGGCTGGCAACACGAGACATAAAATCAGCCTGCAGCCTGAGACACAGGCGATAAAATCAGTCTGTAGCCTCCGGGTGTTCCTAAAACTAGAGAAAAATTCCGATGGAGATGACCCGTGAGACACTGTCATAGCTATTGTCACGCCCTGCGTTCTCGAGTTCGCAACGCACTAAATTGAAGGTTCTCTGGTTCGAATCGCCTCAAGGCGGATGTATCCGATTGTCGAGGCGGTCGTGCTGCGATCTAGCGCCTCCGCTTCGAATGCCTTCTGCGGTCCACAGCGGCAATAGATTAGCGACAATGATTATGCATGCGGTCGACCAACCCTCAGTTGGCGGAGTGGGAGAGGTACCCTCGATCGGTCTCTAAAGCCGGCCGAATTCATCGAGCAGATCCTCGAGCGTTTTCCCCTGAGCGACCCGCTCCCGAGTCTTCTGCTCGCGTTCGGCCTGTTCGCGTGCCGCTTCGAGGACCACTTCCGCCATCGGCAATGGGACGACCGTCACGCCGATCGTGTCGGCCACGACGAAATCACCCGGATTGACCGTCACCCCTCCGCACTGGATCGGCACATTGACGGAAAGCTCCTCCTTGCGTCCGGAATACATGGTGTGGGTGCCGCGCGCGGTGATGGCGCGGGTCCAGATTGGCCATCCTATGTCGCGCAGCTCATCAATGTCCCGACCGGCGCCGTCGATGATCATGCCCCGGATGCCACGATTGAGCGCAAGGCCGCCCATCAGCCCGCCGCAAACCGAAGTCTGGCGATCGCCTCCGGCATCGACCACGATCACGTCTCCGACACCGCTCATCTCGATTGCCCGCAGCGGGTCCACGAGATCGCCGGGCGAGAGCTGGACCGTCACCGCCTGTCCGACGATCTTGGCCGGGAAGGCCGGCTTGATCTCGGAATCCATCACCCCCTGGCGGTATTGGGAATCTGCAAAAACGCAGGAGGCGCTGTAGCACTGGGCCACCGCATCGAATTTCGCGGCGAGCGCAGGATTGCGCTCGAAATCGTTGAACAGCTTCAGCATTTTAACCTCTTTCAATTCCGCCGGAGGTCACCGTCTTGCCCGCCCAGCGACACTTCGTTCACCGGATTGAGCGGGCGCTCGCCCTTCAGCACGCGAGCGACCTCCGAGGCGGCCGTCTCGCGGGCGAGCCGGATCGATTCCTCGGAATAATAAGCGACATGGGAGGTGACGATCAGATTTTCGAGCGAGAATAAAGGATTGCTGGAGGGGTTCCAGTTCCTGAGCTTTGCCGGCTCTTCCTCGAGATCGTCGAGGCCGGCACCGGCAATGCGCCCCTCAGCCAGGGCTTTGGCGAGAGCACAGTTGTCGATCGTCGGGCCGCGGCCGGTATTCACGATGATGGCGTCCTTCCTCATCTTCGCAAGCTCGGCCTCGCCCAGAAAATGATGCGACTCGGCCGTCATCGGCACCTGCATCATCAGATAGTCCGAGCGGGCAAGGATCTCGTCCTTCCCGACAAGCGCGACCCCCTTCGCTTCGGCGATGCCTTCGGCTAGGTAGGGATCATAGGCGATGATCGTGACGCCGAACGCCTTGGCGCGCTCAGCTATCGCCTGGCCGATCTTGCCGAAAGAGACGATTCCCATGGTGCGGCCTTTGAGACGACAAACGGGTTTGCCCGTCTGCCAACGCCAGATGCCGTTGCGGATCGCCGCGTCATAGCGAATGAGCTTGCGGGCGAGCGCCAGCCAGAGCGCGATGGCGTGGTCGGCCACCTCGTCGGTGCAGTAATCGCGGACATTGGTGACGAGGATCCCCTTCCGGGTCGCGGCCTCGACGTCGACAATGTCCACGCCGACGCCGTAGCGCGCAATCACCCGGCAGCGCTCCATGCGATCGATGGTCGCCGAACCCACACGCGCATATTGATTCATGATCGCATCGCAGTCGCGCGCTTCTTCGAACAGCTCCTCCTCCGACTTGGCCTGCAGGGCGACAACCCGGGCTCCCGCCGCTTCAAGGATCGGCAGCTCAATGTCGAGATTGCCATAGTCGTAGTCGGTGATGACGACCTTGGGTTTGCGCGCCATGCTCGCTTCCTTTCAGACGTAGGCGCCGGCGGAATAGGTGAGCTCGTAGGAATGGCTGTAGAGCTCGATGACGTTGCCGAACGGGTCCTCGCAATAGACCATCCGGTAGGGCTTTTGCCCCGGATAATAGAACCGCACCTGCTTCATCCGCTGCCGGCCGCCGAGCGATTCGATGATCTTGACCCGCTCCTCGAGATTTTCGTCCTGCAGGCAGAAATGGAAAAGGCCAGGCCGCCAATATTCGAATGGCTTTTCCTCCGGCGCCGTTCTGGGGAATTCGAAGAGCTCGATACCGATGCCGTCGCCTGTCGAGAGATGGGCGATGCGGAAGCTTCCCCACCCGGGACCGAACACATCGTCGCACATCTGTCCAATAGCGCTGTCGTCGTGCCGGATTTCGGTCGGCGGCATTATCACGTAGAAGCCGAAGGCCTTCGCGTAGAACGCGACCGCCTTCTCGAGATCTGGGACGGTGACGCCGATATGGGAAAACGTGATGGCTGTCATTGCGCTTTCCTCCTTTCCCGCCGTGCGCCTCGCGCCGAGTGCAGCAGACCGAGGGCCCAGACGAATCCGCGGCTGAGCTCGCCGCGCCACATGTCGATCGCCACGGCCAGAACGATGATCGCGCCGATCACGACATTCTGCGTGGATGTCGCCACAGCATTGAGGTTCAGTCCGTTCTGAACGATCGTTACCGTCAGCGCACCGAAGAGAGTGGCCACCATGTCACCGCGCCCGCCCGCGAGGCTAGCGCCACCGATCACGGCTGCGGCAATCGCCTGTAATTCGAGGCCGGCGCCGTAGTTGGGCGAGCCCGAATTCAATCGCGCCGCCATCAGAACCGCCCCGATCGCCGCCATCAGGCCAGCCAACGTGAACGCGCAAAGCTGGATACGCCGCACCTTGATGCCGGATAGCCGCGCCGCCTCGGCATTGCCACCCACCGCATAGATCGAGCGTCCGAGGCGGGTGCGCCGCATAAGCCAATGGGCGACCGCGAAGAACAGAACAATATAGATCAGGGGAAGCGGGATGCCGGCCAGCCTGCCGTAGAACAGCGGCTCGAGACGATCCGACGCCTCGAAGACGGGCGAGCCGTTGTTGAACATGAATGCTAGGCCGCGATAGGCGCTCAGGCCGGCGAGAGTGGTGATGAAGGCCGGAATGCGGAGATAGGCGGTGATCGCTCCGTTGAGGGCGCCGATCGCAGCGCCGGTGGCAAGAGCGAGCACAACGGCAGGCCAAAATCCGAAGCCCCAGAATTTCAGCATCATGGCGAGCAGCATTGTCAGAAGCGCGATCATGGATCCGGGGCTCAGATCGATGCCGCCGACGATGATTACCGCCGTGGAACCGATCGCCACGAGAGCGACGATGCTGACCTGAAGAGCGAGATTGTTTAGGTTGCCTGGGGTAAGGAAACGGTCCGTCGTGGACATGACGAGAAGCGCAACGACGATCGTGGCGATCGCCGGGCCGGTGACGGGAAGGAAAAACAGACGCTTCATGCCGCATCCCGCCTTTCTCCGGCGCCCATGAGCTCGGCCTTGGTCAGCGTCTTCGCCTCGGCGATGCGCATGATGCGGCCCCGCCGCACAATCGCGATGCGATCAGACATGGCGAGCAGCTCCTTGTCGTCGGAGCTGATCAGTATGACGCCTTCCCCCGCTGCGGTCAGCTCGTTGATCAGCCGGTAGATGGCGACCTTGGCACCGACATCGATGCCTTTGGTCGGCTCATCGAGAATGAAGACCTCCGCATTGGCGTTCAGCCATCGCGCGAGCAGGATCTTCTGCTGATTGCCTCCTGACAGCCGGCCGACCAGCTCGGTTTCGGCGGCACGGCTTACTCGCAGGCTGCGGATGAGATCGCCCGCCACCTTGCGCTCGCGCGCAAGATCGAGCCAGAGACCACGGTCGAGATCGGCGAGGCTTGCGGCAGTGATGTTCTGCGGGCCGGTGAAGTTGAAGAACAGGCCGTCGATATTGCGGTTTTCGGTGAGGAGCGCGATGCCGGCGGCGATTGCGTCCGCCGGGCTGCGAATCACTTGCGCCTTTCCATGCAGCCGAATTTCTCCGCCGGCCAGCGGCACCACGCCGAACAGGGCGCGCGCGATAGCGCTTCGGCCGGAGCCGAGCGGCCCGCCAAATCCGAGCACTTCGCCGCGATGGAGAGTGAAGCTCACGTCATGGAGCGTGGGATCGGCGGAGATGCCGAGCGCTTCCAGAAGCACCTCGCCCTGCCTGCAATGGATCTTCGGGTACTGCTCCTCCATCTCCTTGCCGATCATAAGCGAGATGATGGCGCCTACATCGAGCGGCGTGTGGTCGGCTCCGCTGACAATGCGGCCGTTGCGCATGACGCTGACCACGTCGCAGAGATCGACAACCTCGTCGAGCCGATGGGAAATATAGAGGATCGCCGCGCCGTTTTTTCGTGCCCGCCTCAGGAGCTCGTGCAGATGCTCGATCTCCGTCACCCCGAGCGCCGTGGTCGGCTCGTCGAGCACGATCAGGCTCGCCCTCGCCGCCATCGCCTTGGCGATTTCCACAAGCTGCTGCTGCGCGACCGGCAACTCGCCGACCACAGCGTCCGGAGGGATGTCGAGCTCGAGCTCCATCAGGGTTCTGTGCGCCGCCTCGTGCATGGAGCGCCAATCGATGCTGAAGTAGCTGCCGGGCCATCGCCCCAGGAACACATTCTCCGCGACAGTCAGTTCAGGAACGAGAGAAAACTCCTGAAACACCGTGGCAATGCCGAGCGAGCGGGCCGTGAGCGTGCTGTCGAGCGTGACGGGCGCACTCTCGTGCAGGATCATGCCCCCGTCCGGCTGGTGCGCGCCTGAAAGCGTCCGGATAAGAGTGGTCTTGCCGCTGCCATTCTCGCCGACGAGCCCATGGATCTGGTGCCGGCGAAGCGCGAGCGAAACATCGTCATTCGCCAGCACCACGCCGAATGCCTTGCTGATGCCCCGCAACTCCCAGACGGTATCGCTGTCCACGCTCATAACTTCACCATGTGTCACGTGTTGCTCCCGGCGGGATCCAGCGATCTGCCATGCTCCTGCGCATCAATATGCCTTGGAGGGCATCGGATAGAGCGTTTCGGGATGGCGCAGGATCTCGATCACGTTGTTCTTGTCGACGATCTGCGTCGGGGTCTCGACCCAGCCGCCCGGATATTTGTTGTCGAGGATGTCGGCGGTGATGGCGAGCGCGATCTGGCCCATGACAAAGGGCGTTGTGTCGACCGTTGCGGTGACGTTGCCGGCGGCGATCTGCTCCAGGCCGGCGCCGGTATCCCCGTCATTGCCGAACAATAGAAGGTCGGTGCGGCCGAGCGCTTTCGCAGCCTGCGCGGCGCCCATGATCTCGTAATCGTTGGCAGCGAAGATCAACTGGATATCGGGATGCGCCTGCAGCATGTCCATCGCGGCGGCGTTACCGCCCTCGACGTTCCATTTGCCGTCTAGGCTGGCGACGACCTTGAAATTCGAGCCCTTGATGGCGTCGAGGAATCCGCCCACCCGCTCGGTCGAATGATAGCCGGGCTGCCCCTCCAGAATCCCGACGATCATCGGCTTTCCGCCAGTCAATTTCAGGGCATATTCGCCGAGTTTGTGCGTGCCCTTGCGCTGCGAATAGCCGACCACCGCGTGGACAGGGGCAGGAAAGTCTGGAATGTCGGAATTGACGATCACCACTGCAATTCCGGCATCCACCGCGCGCTTCACAAGGGGAGCCGCCGCGTGCTCGTCATGCGTCGAGAGGATGATCGCATCGACGCCGCGCGTGATCACGTCCTGCAGCATGCCCATCTGGCCGTTGATGTCGGCTCCGCTTTGCGGCGCGAGTAGGAAGGTGTCGATGCCGCGCTTGGCGGCCTCCTTCTTTATGCCTTCGCCGATCGCGATGTAGTAGTTGAACTCGGTCGCCGGCGGCATGTAGGCGATATGGGCTTCCTTCGATCCCTTGAAGCTCTTGATGGGAGCCTGGGCCGACGCCTGTAGCGGTTTCGGCGCCGGGTAAGGGTCCTGTGCCCACGCGGCTCCAACGGCCACCCCTATGGCAAGCGCCAGGCCGGTAGCGAGAATTTTCATTGTGCTTCTCATGACGTTCATCCTGTTCTCCCCGAGCGTTGCGCGCTTCCTCCTGTTGTTTCTCATCCGGCGAAAGGCTGGTCTGCGAGGCCGCGCACGCCGGGCCGGAATGCAAAAAGCGCCCCGGCCGTCGGCTCCGCTGCGAGCTGCTCCGGGGTCATGGCCAGCCGTGACGTGGTGATGTAGAGCGTATCCAGTTCCGCTCCGCCGAAGGCGCAGCATGTTGGTTTCAAGACCGGCACCTCGATCGTCCGGTCGGCCCTGCCGTCGGGAAGGATGCGGACGATCCGCTGGCCTTCCCAGACCGCGTTCCACACAGCACCCTCGGCATCTACGCACGAGCCATCCGGAATGCCGGCTTCGCCTTGAAAATCCTTCAGCACGCGGCGGTTGGAGGGGAGGGCTGTGCGAGGATCGTAGTCAAAGGCCCAGATCGTGCCGGCGAAGGAGTCGGCGAAATACATCGTCCGCCC
Organism: Sinorhizobium garamanticum; assembly: GCF_029892065.1. Taxonomy (NCBI): domain Bacteria; kingdom Pseudomonadati; phylum Pseudomonadota; class Alphaproteobacteria; order Hyphomicrobiales; family Rhizobiaceae; genus Sinorhizobium; species Sinorhizobium garamanticum. The sequence continues at coordinate 1,526,102 of NZ_CP120374.1, forward strand.
GTCCGGCGAAAAGCAGGTGCTATTGGCGCACCCGACCCCGCTGATGATGGTGGACACCGATCCGTCGGGATCGACACGCACGACGGTGGAAACCGGCTCCGAGGAACCCTCGTTCATGCCGCCGACTATGAAGCGGCCTTGGCGATCGGTGCGGCCGTCGTTGAGGCGCGTGTCCGGATTGTCGGGCTCGAAGCGATGGATGGAGGACACAGCGCCGCTTTCCAGATCGAAGAACGCAATTTGCTTGGCGAAGGCGACGATGAACCCTCCGCTCCGCCGGGGCGCGAAGCAGCACGCCCGGTCGGGCATGGTAACAGAACCGGACCTGCCGGACTCAGGCTCGTACCACCAGAGATGCCAGCCATGGATATCCGTCCACCAGACGCGGCCGTCCTTAGGGTTCCACAGCACACCCTCGCCGTGCTGGTTGTGGCAATCAAGGAGAAGCTCAGCCCTGTCCATGCGATCCTATCCCGGAGCGCTCTTAAAGCGTGGCGCGCCGCATCAAACCGCTTGTCCCATGTGCTGCTGTCTGGTATATCACATTCCAGATGGCAGACAAACCGAAAATATACCGCAATTCCGGCGTTCGGCGCATTGAGCGCCCCAAATCGCTGGCGCAGACGGTTCTTTCACACCTGCGTTCGTCGATCATTCACGGCGACCTCGAACTCGGGCAGCCGCTCTCGGAGCGGCAGCTCGCAGATGATCTCGGCGTCTCGAAGACCCCGGTGCGGGAAGCGCTCGCTCAATTGCGCAATGAAGGCCTGGTGCTGATCTATCCTCAGCGCGGCGCATTCGTGTTCACGCTCAGTGCCCGCGAAGTCCACGAGATCTGCGAGTTTCGGAGCGCGGTCGAAGCGGCAGCGCTGAAGCTCGCGATCTCGCGCAATCCTGAGACCTTCGCGGCCGATCTGGGGGCGGTCGTCACGGAGATGACGGCCGCCCAACAGCGCGGTGATCAGCGAGCCTATCTAGAGCTCGACACCCGCTTTCACGCCACCTTCCTTGAGCATTGCGGCAACAGCTATCTGCGCGACGCCTACGAACGCAATGTCGGCAAGATCGCCGCTCTCAGGACCCATCTCGCGACCAAGCCGCTCCACACCAAGATGTCGTTCCGCGAGCACCGCCAGATGCTGGAGACGGTGCGGCAGCGCGACCTCGCCGCAACGCTCGCCATCCTGGATGTCCATATCGGGCGGACGCGGGAAACCTATTCGGCCGAGATCGAGGACATAGCGGCTGCCGACAAGGAGGTTCCGGAGGCGATGTGATGGCCGAGCCGCTCCTTCGATTAAGCGGCATTTCACGCTCGTTCGGAATGACCCGGGCGCTCCAAGGCATCCATTTCGAATTGCTAGCCGGCGAAATTCACGCGCTTTTGGGCGAGAACGGTGCCGGGAAATCTACACTGCTCGGCGTATTGTCAGGGGTCGTCGCGCCCGACGCAGGCTCGATCGAGATAGACGCTCGACAGGTCACAATCGATACGCCCGCAAAGGCGCAGGCGCTTGGCATCGGGACGGTTTTTCAGGAGCTCAGTCTCGCTCACTCGCTGACGGTCGCGGAGAATGTCTTTGCCGGCCGCGCACCCACCCATTTCGGCCTTGTTCAATGGCGCGAGCTTCGGCGGAGGACGCGGGACATTCTGGCTGAATTCGGTGTCGAAGTGGACGTCGACCGGCCCATGGAGCGGTTGCCGGTCGGCATGCGTCAACTGGTGGAGATCGCCAAGGCGCTGTCGCTCAGCTCGCGGATCCTGCTCCTCGACGAGCCGACCTCCGCGCTCGATGCGGTCGAGGTGGAGGCGCTCTTTCAGGTCTTGCGCGGCCTCAAGGAGCGCGGAATCGGCATTGTCTATGTCAGTCATCGCATACCCGAGGTCTTCCGCATTGCCGACCGGATCACGGTCTTGCGCGATGGGCGGCTGGTGAGCACAAATCATACGGACGCAATATCACCCGATCTGGTGGTGCAGGACATGGTCGGCCGCCACTTCGCGGCGCTGACGGCTCCTTCGGCTCAGGCCGGCGGTGGGGTCGCGCTGAAGGCGCGAAACTTGGGACGACGGGGCGAGTTTTCAGGCGTCGACCTCACCCTGCGCTTCGGCGAAGTGGTGGGGTTGGCGGGCCTGATGGGTGCACGCCGGGACGAGCTTGCGCGGACTTTGGCGGGAATCGTTCCGGTTCATTGCGGCACGATTGAAGTTCGCGGACATCCGGTGCGCTTCCATGATGCCCGTCACGCGATGCGGCTCGGCGTCGCCTATGTGCCTGCAGACCGGAAGGAGGAAGGGCTCTTTGTAACGAAATCGGTCGTAGACAACATCATCGTGACAGCGCTTGGCCGGTTCAGCCGGAACGGACTGCTCAACGCGGCCGCGGGCCGCGAGGCGACGAAAAAAGCCGTCGAGCGCTTTCACATTCGGGTCCCCGGGCTTTGCGCGGCGGCCGCCAAGCTCAGCGGTGGCAATCAGCAGAAACTGATGATCGCGAAGTGGCTGGAAAGGAGGCCCGAGATCATCATAATCGATGAGCCGACCAGGGGCGTCGACATCGGCGCCAAACAGGACATCCATCAGGAAATCCACCGCCTCGCCTCCCAAGGCAAGGCGGTCCTGTTCGTCTCATCCGACCTGCCCGAACTGTTTGCGCTCACCAACCGCATCATCGTAATGCAGCAGGGCCGGATCGCGGCAGAGCTCGAGACCGCAAGCGCAACCGAAGAACTCGTCATGGCCTTCGCTGCGGGAACACGAGGCCATAAAAGTGGAGCGGTGGCATGAGAGCCGAGAACATGCGCCGCCTTACAGTTCAGCTGGTCTGCAGGCAGTTCCTGCGTCTCATCATCGAGACGCGCGAATTGACGCTCGCCCTTCTCATCGTGGCACTCATCATCGCCACCTGGCTGGCCTCTCCCTTCTTCTTCTCCATGGCTAATTTCCGGGCGATCACCGTCGGTATGGCGCCGACCGCCATCATCGCCATCGGCATGACAATGCTGCTCGCCTCGGGCGGTTTCGACCTGTCCGTCGGCTCCGTTCTCGCGCTCGCAAGCACGATCGTGGCGCTGCTAATCATCGACGGCTGGCCGATCCCGCTCGCGGTCCTGGCCGCGCTCGCGCTCGGCGCCGCGATCGGATTGGCGAACGGGCTGGTCGTCACCAAGATCAACGTCAACCCGCTTGTCGCAACCCTAGGCTCGATGTCGATCGCGCGAGGGATAGCACTGGTGCTCACAGAAGGTTTTTCTTTGTCAAACCTGCCGGCCGCCTTCGCCTGGGCCGGCAAGGCGCAGTTTATTGGCATCCCTTTCCTGGTTTAGACGACGCTCGGGCTGGTCGTCCTGTTCGATCTGGCCATGCGGCATGTACGTTTCTTCCGCCAAATCTATTACATCGGATCGAATGAAAGGGCGGCGCGCCTGTCGGGCCTGCCTGTCGAGCGCGTCCGCATCGTCGCCTATATGCTCTCGGGCCTGCTTGCCGCGCTCGCCGGCGTGCTGCTTGCCTCCAGGCTGATGAGCGGCACCCCTACCGCTGGCGCCGGGCTTGAGCTGCAGGTTCTCGCAGCCGCAGTGATCGGCGGCGCCAGTCTGCGCGGCGGCGAAGGGACGGTTCTCGGCGCCTTCCTCGGGGTGATCTTCGTCGCCCTCATCAACAACGCCATGACCATGCTGGCAGTATCGATCTACTGGCAGATGATCGTCACCGGTACCGTGCTGGTGGCCGCGGTCGCACTCGACATGCTCGTGCGCCGCGGCAACGAATGAACCGTCGTCTCGACGGTTAAAGGCAAGGGAGGAAAAAATGACCACACTCGACATGGATCGCCGCGATCTTCTCAAGTTTGGAGGACTGGGCCTGGCGGGCCTCAGCCTGCTGCCTGGCTTCAGCGCGGAGGCGTTGGCGCAGGGAGCCGGGATGGAATATGTCTTCTTATCCTGCGTCACCCAGGTTCCGTTCTGGGTCGACCATCGCAAGGCGCTCGAAGATTGCGCGAAGCTTCTGGGCGTCAAGACAGCCTTCACAGGGCCGCTCGATTTCGACACCGCCGCGCAGGCGCGCCAGCTCGATGAGCTCATCGCCAAGAAACCCGCGGGCCTGCTCATCTTCCCCGCCGATGCCGCCGCGCTCACGCCAGGCATCGACAGGGCAGTGGAGGCTGGCATTCCCGTCGCCATGATCATCGGCGACGCGCCCGGCTCGAAGCGCCAGATCTATCTCGGCATTTCCAACCTCGCGGCAGGCAAGGTCGGCGGCAAGATGCTTGCCGACGCGATCGGCGGAAAAGGGAAGGTGCTGCTCGGCTCGTTCCCGGCCCCCTCCGTTCTGGAGCGTGTGGAAGGCTACAAGACCTATTTCAAGGAGAACGCGCCGGGAATCGAGGTTGTCGATGTCGTCAACGACAAGGCCGACCCCTCTTACGCGCCGACCGCCTACAGCCAGGCTCTGCTTGCCCATCCCGATGTGATCGGCGTCGGCGGCACCGATGGCGACAGCGGCAAGGGGGCTGCGATTGCGGTCACCGAAGCCGGCCTCCAGGGCAAGGTGAAGATCGTCGCCATGGACCGGAACGACGACATGCTGCCCTATATCGAGGATGGGACGATCGTCGGATCGGTCGTGCAGAAATCCTATGTCGAGGCCTTTCTCGGTGTATATCTGCTGCACTGGCTCAACACAGGCGCCATGAAAGTGGTGCCGGACTATAAAGCCGCAGGCATCAACCCACTGCCGGAGAAGGTGGAGACTGGCGTCATGCAGCTCACCAAGGCAAACGTGGCGCAGTTCAAGCACTAGCTAGCTAAGCTAGGCTGGAATTGGGTGCCGAATTAGGCAGCGTTTTTCTTGCCACCGACCTCGGTCTCGCGATCGAGCCGCGCGACGATCACTCCGCTTATATCGCCTCGTGGGCGAAGGTCCTGAAGGACTTGCGCCCCTCGCTCCAGGGCGGCTCGCGCGAGCGGCCGGTGTAGACGTCGAGCACGTGCATTCCCTTGGCAACACGTGCGGCAGCCAAAATAGCTGGCACGGTCTGCGTGGTGAGACGCGCAAAATGCCGCTCGTATCCTTTACTGACAGTTTCCCAACCGGCATGCTCGAATTCACGGCTCGCCTAGAAGCGAAGCTGCCATTCAATGGGGCCCTCGGTCGGCCAGTTCTGGGCCAAGCGTACCTATTGCCAAATGGTGATCGTCGCAAGCGTCCGCATCAGGTGGTTGGAAACCAGCTCCTCGGCGCGCTTGCCGTTGCGGTCGGCAATTGCGTCGACAATCGACTTGAGGTCCTTGTAGGACTGCTGTTTCACCGGGCTAGGCGCTGGCTTGTCGGTGTCGTGACCGTCAAACAGCACGGCGCGGCGGTCGTCCAGGATCGAGACCATGATCTGCTCGAGGAACTTGTTCTTGGTCGAGGCGAACATCTGCCGGTGCAGCGCGTAGATGCTTTCCTTGAAATCTTCCCAAGTGGGGGCGCCAAGGATCACTTCGAGGATGCGGCGCATTTCGACGATCTCGTGCTCCTGCACCCGGCTGACGACGAGGTGCATCATTGCCGGCTCGAACAAGAGACGCCCCTCGACGATCTCGGCGAAGGACGGCACGGCCTCGTGGCTTGCGGCGTTGGTTTGGTCCATGCGCCCGAATATGTCGTGTGCATCGTCAGTGAGGAAGGTGCCGCTGCCGACGCGGCGGCGCACCAGGCCCTGCCGCTCCATCATCGCCAGCGCGCTGCGCACCGCCGTGCGGCTGGCGTTGAGCTGCTGGGCGAGCTCGCGCTCGTTGGGGAGCTTGGCACCCGGCACCATCAGCCCGTCCTTGATGCTGCGCAGCAGCGACCGGTAAACCAGCGACGGGGTCGCCCGGTCTTTGGTGCTGATGGCGGTCAGTTGCGGCAATGCAGTAGTCATGGTCATCAATGCAGATCCTCGAGGTGGTCGGCAATGAGCCGAATCGGCCCACCATTGTCAACGATTCGCGCCCAATCTGGTGCGTTCATCGTCGCAGCGCAACAGGCCGGCCGCTACGCGCCGATTCCGCCAGCACGTCGAGCACGGGAATGGCGTTGTAGGCCTCGCGGTAGCGCTGCAAATAGGGCGTGCCGGCCAGCATCGCCTTGACGGCATGGTCGATTTCGTCGGCCAGCCGCCGGCGATCCTGCCGTTGATCTCGGACCAGAGTTGGGTTTCGCCGCGGCGGTATGCGCGAGCAACTTGTGGTATTCGGCAAACCCAGCGCGCCGGTCATGCCGGCCACCCGGCGACCCGCACCGGATCGAGGTCGGCGACGCCGATCAGCCCGGCGGCGGGATGATCCGCATGGACCCGGGCGTGCCGGCCGCCGAAAAAGCCGAGGCCGATGACGCCGACTCTCAGCGGTTCGATCACGGCCGCCGCTCCGGAATGGTCCAGAAGCGGAAGTTGGCAATGAACGTGGCGAGTTCGCTTGTGACGGCGTCGAAGAAGGCCTTTCCCGCTTCTGGACTGGCGAGCGCCGGGTCGCCAAGGGTGCCGGTGGGCGAAAGGTCGCCGAAGTCGTGGTAGAGGCGGATGGCCTGTGCTCCAAGCAGGTCGGTGGTGAGGTAGCGCGAGCCCGGGTCGGGGTAGGTGGTCTCGGCAAGGGCGATCTTCACCAGCTCGGGCCGGAGGTGCTGGACCATCGAAGTCTCGAACTCGCAGGCGTGGCCCATGCCGCCGCTTTCCGACTTGCGCAGTTTTGCGATCGCCTCGCGCGCGAGGGCAAAGTAGGTGAGCGCAGCGATCCGGGCGGCACCGTAATGGGTGTGGCCGAGCGTTGAGGCCAGCACGTCGATCACGCCGTTATTGCCGCCGTGCCCATTGACGATGAGGATGCGGCGGAAGCCGTGTGTTACCACCGAGGCGACCACGTCCTCGACCACGGCGATCAGCGTTTCGGGGCGCAGCGTTATCGAGCCGGGGAAGCGCATGTGGTGGGCTGAGAATCCATACCAGGGTGGCGGCATGACGATTGTGTCGCCCGCCGTTTCCGCCGCCGCCAGAGACACCGCCTGGGCCAGCAGGGTATCTGTGCCGAGCGGCATGTGGTTGCCGTGCTGCTCGACGGAGCCGAGCGGCAGAATGACCACCGTCGCGGCGCGGTCCAGCGCGCCGATTTCGGGCGAGGTCATTTCCTCCCAGCGCATCATCGCACCGTGAAGGTTGCGGTTTTGAGGTCGCACATGGCGGTCAGCGCGTGTCTGCCGCCGACGCGCCCAGTGCCGCTGTCCTTGCCCGAAACGCCACCGAACGGGATGTGCAGCTCCCAATAGTTCGAGGTGTCGTTGATGTTGACGATCCCGGTCGGCATTTCCTCGACATAGCGGAAGGCGCGGTCGATATCCTGGGTGAAAACCGAGGACACTAGGCCGTAGCGGTTGTCGCGGGCGATCTCGAACGCCTCCTCATCGCTGTCGAAGACGAGCAGTGGCGCCACCGGTCCAAAAGTCTCTTCGCTGTTGATGATCGCATCGCGGGTGACGCCGGTCAGTACGGTGGGCTCGAAGTAGAGCGGGCTCAGGGCGCCCTTCGGGAACTTGCCGCCGGCGATCGCGGTGGCGCCGCGGGAGACGGCATCGCCGACATGCTCAGCCACTTTCCGTGCGACGCCCTCATTGTTGAGCGGGCCCATGGTCACGCCTTCCTTGCGCGGATCGCCGAGGACGACCGCGCGCGCCGCCGCGGCCATGCGCCCGGCAAAGGCATCATAGACCTTGCGGTGGACCAGGATGCGCTCGGACGAGGAGCAGACCTGACCGGCATTGACGAACGAACCCGATGCGGTCGCCGCGGCGGCGCGATCGAGGTCGGCATCGTCGAGGATCACCACCGGGCCGTTGCCGCCGAGCTCCATGATCTGCGGCTTGCCTGCGGCGCGCTGACTGATGATCTTGCCGGTCGCCACGCTGCCGGTAAAGCCCACGGCATCGGTGCCGGGATTGGAGACGATCTCGTCGCCGACGACATTGCCGGCGCCGGTCACCAGGTTGAGGATCCCGGGCGGAAGGTCGGCGTCCTGGATGGCTTCCACCAGCGCCATGGCGACGAGCGAGGTGGTCGGTGCCGGCGTCCAAACGATGCTATTGCCCGCCGCGAGTCCGGGGGCGATGTATTCGACCGGAATGTTGACCGGAAAATTCCACGGCGTCACCACGGCGTAGACGCCGCGCGGCTGGTAGAAGGTCATCACCCTCTTGGTCGGATCCTCGGTCGGGATGGTGGTGCCCTCGAGATATTTCACCAGGTCAGCCGCGAGTTTGAAGCCGTCGGCCGACTTGCCGACCTCGAAATATGCCTCGGCATAGGGCTTGCCCTGCTCGAGCGTCAGCAGCCGCGCCAGTTCCTGGCGCTTTGCTGTGATGGCGTCGCCGATCCGGCGCATCGTCCTGGCGCGATCCCAGGTCGAGACCTTGCGCCAGCCCGGCTGGGCCGCACGCGCTGCGGCGATGGCATCGATCGCCGCCTGCCGCGAACTCCAGCACAGCAGCCCGATGGCACTTTCGTCGATCGGGGAATGCTGCGGCCTGGTCTCGCCCTGCGGATCGCCGCGCCAGTGCCCACCGATGAAATTGGTTTCGCCGTTATGCGCCATCCCGCGACCTGCTCTACGATGCTGGTTGCAATTGATCTCAAGTGGTTCGTATAATTCAACTAGCGAGCAGGAGTGTCAACGAGAATTGGGACACCCCCGCCCGGTCGGCACGGTCAGTCAACGCACCGGCCGCCAAGAGACAGGGAGGATGGACCCAAAATGCAAATCAGGAAACTCATGGCCGCCGCGGCCGTGGCTTCAGGCCTCGCCACGCAGCCCGCGCTGGCGCAGGATCTCACGCTCGAATTCGTCGTCTGGAACTATTCGCTCGAGACTATCCAGGACAATATCCGTCTTTTTGAGGAGGCCAATCCCGGGATCAAGGTCAACCTCACCGACTATGCCTGGCCCGACTATCATGACAGCCTAATCCTGCGCATCCGCAGCAATACGCCGACCGATGTTGTCTATGGTGGTCAGGATTGGTTGCCGGCATGGGGCGCCGCCGGATTCATCGCGCCGCTTGACTCGATCGCGCCCGCCGGGGCGGTCGAGGAGCTTTCCGCCGACATCGCCGGCTTCGCGCTCACCGACGTGACCTATGACGGCAAGGTCTACGGCTTGCCGTACTACTCGGACACTATCAGCTTCATCTACAACAGGAAGATCCTCGAGGATGCCGGCATTGCCGTGCCCGCGACCTGGGAAGAGGTGACAGCCGCGGCCGAGCGGCTCAAGGCCGGCGGCATGGATAAGCCGATCATCTACGAATACAATCAGGAGCTGCCGAACTTCTACGATGCCTTCGTCGCACAGTCCTATGGCCGCGGCGCCAAACTATTCGACGCCGAGCTGAACCCGCTGTTCGCCGATCCCGAGAACGGGGCCTACAAGCAGCTCGAGTGGATCGCCGACGCCTATGCCAAGGGGCTGGTGCAGTCGGATAACCACGAGTCGACGATTATCACGGCGATGAACACGGGCAAGCACGCCTTCACGATCGTCTTTACCTACGTGCTCGCCGCCCTCAACGACGCCGCGACGCAGCCGCTCGCCGGCCAGTTCGCGCTGGCGCCGATGCCGGGCGAGACGCATTCGACCCTCGGCTTTGCCAAGTCCTATGTTGTCACCTCCACCGCCGCGGCCGATCCGGTCCGCGCCGAGGCGGCGTGGAAGTTCATCAACTTCATGGCCGGCAAGCCCTATACGGTCGCTAAGCGTTGGGCGGTCGAAAAAGGTCTCGGCTTCGGGCAGCTGCCGCTCTTCAAAGACCAGGATGTGATCACCGCCTGGGGCAAATGGGCCGACGTCGGCGCGCTCGGTAAGCAGGCTTCGATCGCCAAAGCCGGCACCTATACCGAGTTCTCCTCGGTCTGGTCCGCCTACTTCCGGCCGCTGCTGGCCAAGGCGATGGTCGGCGAGGCCCCGGTCGATCAGGTGATGAAGGACGGCGCGCGGCGCTGGACCGAACTCAAGGAGAAGTTCGCGAGCAGGTAAGCTTCCTTCCGAAGCTGGCGGATGGCGACTAGTCGCCATCCGCCATCATAGTCACCCGAAGCCTCGCGGGACGGCGATCCATGTGGACCATCAATCGTTTTCCAGGCCTGTGGCTGCTGCCGGCGTTGTTGCCCGTCATCCTGATGACGGTCTACCCGATCGGCCACGCGCTCTGGACGTCGCTGCACGAGGTGATGATCCTGTTCCCCGGCGAGCCCTTCGTCGGTCTGAGGAATTACGGGCGCGTCGTTGCCAGCAATTATTTTCAGGATGCGCTGCGGAACTCGCTGGTCTTTACGCTCTTCGCCGCGCCGTCTGTGGTGATCCTCGGCACGCTGATCGCACTCTTCCTGCAGCGGCGCTTCTTCGGCTCGCACGTGGTTCGCTCCATCGTACTGCTGCCCTGGGTGCTGCCGGGCGCGATCTCGGCGGTGCTGTGGGTCTGGGTGTTCCACCCGAGCTTCGGCATCCTCAACGGCATCATGCGTGATCTCGGCCTGATCGAGGACTCGATCCTCTGGCTCACTAACCCGCGTACCGCGCTGATGGCGGTGACCTTCGCCCACGTATGGACGCAAATCCCATTCGCCGTCGTTTTGATGATGGCGGCGCTCTCGACTATCAATTCCGAGACGCTCGAAGCGGCGGCCATCGACTGCCGCAATCCGCTCAAGCGGTTCCGCTACATCATCTTCCCCGAGATCAAGGCGATGATCGTGGTGCTGCTCGTCTATAACGCGCTGATCGCGTTCACCAGCTACGACCTGGTCTACGCCATGACCGGCGGCGGCCCGGGGACGGCGACGACGCTTTTAAGCTTCCAGATCTGGCGCGAGAGTTTTTCGATGTACGACTTCGGCGCAGGCTCGGCGGTCGCTTTCATCGTCGTCGTCATCTCCGCGGCGCTGATCGTCGCCATCACCCGGGCGCTTCCGTCAGACCTGTTCGCGGGGGATTGAGATGGCTGGTCGGCTGCACCCCATCCTCACCTTAGCCTTCGCCGCGTTGATCCTGCTGTTCACCGGCGGGCCGGTATTGCTCTCCCTCTATGGCAGCCTGGTGCCCGATCGCGTGCTACTCAGCCCCGACAAAACGATCCTCACCGAAGGCCCGAACTTCGAGACCTACCGCTACGTCTTTACCGGGCAGTTGCCGGATAGCTACCAGCAGGAAAGCGCCAACCGTGCGATGATCTCGGACGCCGCGCGGCAGGTGCCACAGGCGCTGGTCAATTCCTCCATCAATGCGCTTGCCGCGATGGCGCTGAACCTCATCCTCGGCGCGCCGGCGGCCTTCGTCTTTGCCCGTTACGTCTTCCCCGGTAAGAAGATCAGCTTCATGTACCTGATCCTGTCGCCTTTGGTGCCGGCCGTGGCGCTGGTGACACCGATCTACATGATGCTGCAGTTTTTGGGGCTCGTCGGCACGCAGTTCGGCATCATCCTGGTCCACACCGCCAAAGCGCTGCCGTTTACCGTGCTGATCCTGTCGGTGTTCTTCCGCAAGATCCCGGCAGAGATCTTCGAGGCTGCCGTTCTCGATCACTGCAGCCGCTTCCAGACCTTCTGGCGCGTCGCGCTGCCGTTGGCGCTGCCGTCGGTCGGCGCCACGGGGTTGTTTGCCTTCATGCTCTCCTACTCGGAATACATGTTCGCGATGATCCTTTCCGGCGACACCCGGACTCGGCCGGTCTCGGTCGTAATGGCGGCGCTGGCACGCAACACCGATGTGAGTTGGAGCCTGCTCAACACCGGTATCTTCATCGCCATCGTGCCGACGCTGGTGCTGGTCGTCCTCGTCTGGCGCTTTGTCGTCGAGGGCCTGCTCAGCGGCGCCGTCAAGGAATAGCGCAATGACCGACTTCGCCGGTGACGAGATCCATCGCTGCCTCAAGGGCGCGCGCCAGCATGTGACCGCCGGCCCCCGCTCACCGGTGCTCGAGGTCCGGTGCCTCGTCGTCATGCAGGCGATCCTCTTGCGGGGGTATCTGGTCGAGATCGAAATGTGGGCCGTCAGGGCGAAGGGTTAGGCGCGTGGCATCCGTAGACCTCAGGAATATCTCCAAGAGCTTCGGCAAGGTCGAGGCTGTGCGCGATGTCTCGCTTTCGATCGCCGACAAGGAATTCGTCGTCTTCGTCGGCCCCTCCGGCTGCGGCAAGTCCACGCTGCTGCGCGTCATCGCCGGGCTCGAGAGTATCACGTCGGGAGAATTGCTGATCGGCGGCAGGCCGATGAGCAGGGTGGCGGCCGCCGACCGCGGCATCGCCATGGTGTTCCAGTCCTATGCGCTCTACCCGCATATGAGCGTCGCCGAGAACATGGGCTTTGCACTCAAGATGATCGGGGTGAGCAAGGCCGAGGTCGAGCGTAAGGTGCGTGCTGCGGCGAACATCCTGCAGATCGGCGAACTGCTCGAGCGCAAGCCGCGTCAACTGTCCGGTGGACAGCGCCAGCGCGTCGCCATCGGCCGCGCCATTACGCGATCGCCGGACGTCTTCCTGTTCGACGAGCCGCTCTCGAACCTTGACGCTGACCTCCGCGCCCAGATGCGCGTCGAGATCGCCCGGCTCCACGACGAGCTCAGGACGACGATGATCTACGTGACCCACGACCAGGTCGAGGCGATGACGTTGGCCGACCGGATCGTTATTCTCAACAATGGGCAGGTGGAGCAGGAAGGGCCGCCGCTGGAACTCTACGAGAAGCCGGCGAACCGGTTCGTCGCCGGCTTCCTTGGGCAGCCCAAGATGAACTTCCTTCTCGCGATCGCCGCGCCGGGCAATGGATGGATCGACTTCCGGCTCGGTGCGGACGGACCGGTGATCGTCTCCCGGCCGGCCTCGGGGGCCATCGCTGCGGGCGACCGCGTCGAACTCGGAATCCGGCCCGACGCCATTTCGCTCGTCGACAGCGGGGGCTTGGCGGCGGGCGTCGTTTTGGTCGAGCGCTTGGGCGGGTCGAGCCTGCTGCACGCGCGCGTCCCGGGCCTGCGCGATCTCCTGACCGTGGAACTGCCGGGTACATACCAAGCGGAAGCGGGCAGCACTGTGCGGCTCGGCATTGCAGCGGATCGCGTCCACGCCTTCGACGCCTCCGGCCGGACGATTGGATGAGGGGGTTGGATATGATCAGCCGCACGAGTCTCTGAATGGCAACGATCTCGGTAGGCGCGGATTATTCTTGGGGGCGTGGCGTGCGCGAGACAACTTGCAATCCAGTCGTCGGGTGCTGCTGCTCGCCTCGCTGCTTTTCCTGGCTCCGGTAGCGTCGGCCGCGCGTCGACGCCGTGGCGCAGGTGGTGGTCTGAAGAGCGTCCGGTACTCTCACACCGGCGCCGTCATTGCAGGTCTGATGATTGGTGCCATTGCCTTTTTCGGTTGGATGGACAATCGGCGTCAGCGCTCTCGTAGCATCGGCAAATCGAAGGCGTTGTCCCAATATCCACGCGCCAAACAGACGCGGCGGCCCAGACCACCTCGGGCGATGAGGCGGAATCTACAGCAGCAGTTCGCCGATAGTCACCGCCGCTCTCCGGATCATCCCTGCCTCATATTTCCCCGTGGAAGGCGACCATCGCACCTCCCAAGTTGGCATCATCGATATTGCGCGGTCGCTCGCGGGGCCAAGCAGGTGAGGGGAGCGAGATCCGGGCGTATCCCTTACCAGGACACGGCAGTGCCGCGATAATCCACGAAGGTCCCGGTCAATTCCATGTTAGTCTCCCACGCCCGTGCATGGATGCCTGCGACGGCGTCCGCGACCCTGGCCGTGGCGTCGGGTCCGCCCATTTCCGTTCGCGCCCATCCGGGATCAACGACCCTGACTGCGATCGACTCGGCGGCGAGGTCAGTTGCCAAACCTTGCATCACCTTGTTTACCGCCGTCTTGGATGCGCGATAGGCGATCCGATCGGACTTCGCATAGTTCATCCGCCCCATCTGGCTGGAGATCGTGACGATCCGGGCGATGCCAGCACGATCTCGCGCAGCACGCAGGTTGGGAAGAAAGGTCTGCACGACGCGCAACGGGGCCAGCGTATTCACTTCGAGTGCGCGACGAAAACCGTCGAAGTCCATGTCGAGGGTGGATTGGCGCTCTGGACCAATAATCCCAGCATTGTTAACTAGAAGATCGACCGGCCGGTCCCTGAGAATGGCGGCGACACGGTCAAGCGCCTCTTTGTTGGTGACATCGACGCCGTTGATAACTTCGCAGGGCAACACGCCATTGACGTGTGTGCGCACCAACGCGACGACGTCAGCCCCTTGTTCCAACGCGAAGGCAGCAACCGCACGCCCGATTCCGCGTCCCGCCCCGGTAATTAGCACCGTCCTCTTCATGCCCAAGGCCCCGATCGCAAGCGCGTGACGGAGCGATGACAGCTATGCGAACGCCTCTCTGAATTTAGCTTCACAAGACGGCATCGCGAACCTTCGGCTGAGTAAGTCGCTCGAAATGATAACCGCCGCGGCCGTGGCATGGATCCATTCGGGCGGCGGGTGGAACCGTCGCTCGGGACCGCTTGGGCCGCTTATCCTCCTCACCGGATCCGTCGGCGCAACACGAGGTCGGTCCCAGGCTCCTTCGCGTTGTCGTCCCTTCGGTTCTCGCGCTTCTGCCGGACGGCACCTTGCCGTCAATGCCCTGCCCGCGCCAGCCATCGGGGGCGGACGCCCCGGCGAAGGCCCGTGTTGGCCATGACGACGGCGGCCGATGCCGCCCGGCCTTTCACGCCGCGTCCTTCGGGACCGAGCAACGAAAGGAGAAAATCATGGGACTCGACATGTACGCCTGCACTCTTCGCGAACCGCCCGCCGCGCCGGTCGACTTTGAAGTCGAAGAGGCCACGGCGCTCTACTACTGGCGCAAGCATCCGAGGCGCGATGATCGGCGTTCAACAGATGGGCTTTTCCGTACCTGGCGATGTCTCGGTGATCGGGATGGACGACCTGCCGCAGGCGGCCTTCCTCAATCCTCCGCTGACGACGATGCATATTCCGATGCGCGAGATCGGGTCGGTCGCACTCGATCTCCTGCGCGACAAGCTTTCCGGTCTGCCCATGCCGCCGCGCCGCGTGGAACTCGCCTGTCATTTGGTCGAGCGAGCATCGACGGGAAAGGCGCCGGCAAGCTAATAGCGGGTGTGAAGGCCCTCTGAACCTCGCTGGTCCGCCCGACACGACCTCGCAGTCGTCATTCTCGCTTCCATCGTCAAATGGCTCATCTGTCCAAGCGACTGCTCCGAGACCGGCGTATCGAAGGGGGCGTTCCCAGCGCGTCTTGCACGTGACAGCCTTCACCCAGTCACGACCGATCCTCGACGACCCGGAGCTTGATGCCCGCCGGAAGACTTCGAGAGTGCGGTAGGCGCGCTGGCAAAGCGGGTCGAAGCCGAAGGTCAACCGGGAGTCCTGTCCTACAGGTTCTTCATGAACGCGTCGGAATGGACCGCGCGCGGCATTTTTGAGTGTTGGTCGAACGAATGATTGGATGGGGCTCCCGAGCCATTCATCGTGCCGGACACCAATGACTGCAACGGGACAGATGCGGACGCTATGCAGAAGGGTCGGATCCGGATTGTCACACGCCCCGCTTGTTAGGCGATCGGCAACAGGATGGGATGGGTTTTGATGAGCGAGCGCGAACTCAATCGGATTGTGGTTTTGTCGGAGGTCATTGAGGGTCGTCATCGCCCGGCGCCGCTCGATGGAAAGCCTTCCATTCGCCTCCGTGTGGCAAGCCCCGTTCATCGGATGCTATAGTCGGCTGAGCAACTCCGACTTCTTGGCCTCGAATTCCTGATCCGTGAGGATGCCTTTCGCATGAAGTGCCGCGAGGCGTTCGATCTTGTCGAAGATGTCCTCATCCGACCGAACCGCCTCCGGCGCTGGATGTGCCCCTTGTTGTGGCTCGGCGGATTCCGATGCGAGTACCGACGGCGCAGCCGTCGCAGCGGATGTTCCGGTACCCGGCGTGTCCGCCGGTTCCTTGCCGCCCTGCCGTACCACATCCAGTTCCGAAATCTTCACCAGCCCATGCTGAGAAGTAAAGCTCAGCGACTGGTCGCCGCTTTGTTGCTGCGAGAACCCGCTAATGCGATGGTCCTTCGTGTCATAGACCGTAACCCGGCCGCCGATATCGATCGCCAGCCGTCGGGTTGTCGGAAAAAAGGCATAGCGCAGGTCATTCTGCGCCCCAGTCGAGGCAGGATGCCCTAACTCCTCGGGCCACCAGGCCCCAGCCGACGGCGCGCCAGGCACGAACAGGCTGACGCCGCCCTGACCCTGATATTGGGACTGGCGCGACGTCTGCGGGCCTAGCAAATCCATGCCGCGCACCAAGGCCGCAAGCTCGGAACAAATCCCGGCCACCTTCGCCTTAAGCGCGTTGTTGAACATGTCGCCGACCATGATCATGCCGCCCTGCGACCATTGTCCCATCCCACCCAGATCGGGATGGTTGAACTGGGCCTGTGTCGCGTGCCCGGCGATAATCGCCATCAGAAGGTGCTCCACCGCGCCGAAGCTGACCCCGTACCGCTCTGCAATCCCTCCCAGGGTCCGTCGGCCCTCTTCATTGAGTTGTCTCATCGCAATCGCTTTCTTGCTCCTCTCCGCTGAGGACGCATGCCTGTCCCGTTTCGTATTTAGATGGAGACTCCAGCATCGCGGAGTCCGTCCATCAGTCGATCGAGCAGATTGGGATCCCGGTAGGGTAAAGCCCGCTTGAGGTGATCGACAGAAAAGTTCGGGTTGACCTCCAGTACCTCACGCCAATAGCGCCGCGCTTCTTCGTGGCGTCCGGTTCGACCATAGAGACAGGCGAGATAAAAGCGCGTCATGTCTGATCGCGGCGCAAGCGTTAGCCGACGCTTGAAGGCGATCTCGGCCTCGCTAAAGCGCCCGAGGCTCAATAGCGCCCTCCCCAGGAAATGCAGCGACAGGTCGAATTGCGGGTCAAGCCGGTGAGCCCGTGTATAGAGCGCCAGGGCGTCTTCGTGCCGACCCTGGAAATCCCTTATGCCGCCAAGTGCCGTATAGGCATTGGCCGAATTGGGGTCGAGTTCGATCGCCCGCTCTGCAGCGCGCTCCGCCTCATCCAGACGCCGCATAAAGGCAAGGGCAAGCGCGAGTGCGTGATGGCCTTGCGGCTCGCTATCGTCCGTGTCGATTGCCTTCTGTGCCAGCTCGAACGCCTGTGTGAGATTGTCAGGCGTCGCGCCGTTCCACTGGTTGATGAATTCGGTCAAGGCGACGATCGAGAGCGAAGCATAGGCAGCCGCCAGCCCCTGATCGATGGCGACGGCGCGCTCCAGCATGCTGCGCGCCTCCAAGGACGAAACGGAGTTGAAGTGCAGAATGGACTGACGGGCGCGGACGAGCAGGTCATAGGCTTCCGGGTCGACCTTGCCGCGGCTCTCGCGCCGCTCCTCTTCGCCGGCTGTCAGCTTCACCTTGAGCGCGTTGACGATAGTGCGGGTCACCTCGTCCTGAACAGCAAAGATATCCTCAAGTCCGCGATCGTAGCGTTCGGCCCAAAGATGACCGCCGGTCATACCGTCGATCATCTGGGCGTTGATGCGAATGCGGTCGGTGGCCCGGCGCACGCTGCCTTCAAGGATGTAGCGGACGCCGAGTTCCCGGCTCACCTTGCGGATGTCCGGCGTCTTGCCTTTGTAGGCGAAGGAGGAATTCCGGGCGATGACGAAGAGGCCGGAAACCTTGGAAAGATCCGTGATGATGTCCTCGGTGATGCCATCGGCGAAATAACCCTGCTCCGGGTCGCCGGACATGTTGTCAAATGGCAGGACGGCTATCGATGGCTTCTTTGGAAGCTGCGGCGGGGTTTCGGCAGCAGTCTTGATGGGATTGTTCGTGCGGTCGTTCGGCGACCAGCTCCAGACATGCACCGGGCGCTCGATGTTCTTGACCTCGTGATAGCCGCTGTCGACGAAATCGATGCCGACGCGGCCATGGACGTATTCGTGGACGCCGTCCGAAATCGCGACGCCGCCGGGATTGGCGAGCGTCTCGAGACGGGCAGCCACGTTGACCCCATCGCCGTAAAGGTCGCTGTCCTCGACCATGATGTCGCCCAGGTTAACACCGACGCGGAGAACGATAGCCCGGTCTTCCGGCATGTCTCTGTTCGCGGCCGCCATGGCCTGCTGAAGGGTCGCGGCGCACTCGACGGCGTTGACGGCGCTGCCGAACTCGACAAACACGCCGTCGCCGGTCCGCTTGAAGACGCGGCCCTGATGGATTGCGACGAGCGGCTCCAGCACCTCTTTCCACCGCGCCATCAGCAGCGTGTGGGTACTTTTCTCGTCCCGCTCCATAAGCCGGCTGTAACCGACCACGTCGGCGGCCAAAATGGCGGCAAGCCGGCGTCTGATGGATTCGTTGGCCATATGCAATGGCGCCTTCCTAGCACCCATTGGCCAAATCTTACTGCCGTATCGCTGTCATGTCTATTTGGCTTGAGGCTGGCCTTGGTCGACAACCAACGTCAGTACGCAACGTTCACTTGTGCGGCTGCTATCCCCGTTGAAGGCACGGACGGGAACTTCCGCTCTCCAGCGTTTGCGGCATTTCCGGACCACTAAGCGGATGACCGAGCACATTCGCTCTGCCGATGACAGCTCAGCAGAGGTCAAGCGCTTTCTTGATCGGTACATCGCGCGTGCCGGTCTTGACGCCCCACCACCAGAGGAAGACCCTGCCGAGACGATTGCCGCAAGACTACCTGATCCACCGATCCGCTCAATCGACTGGGCGACGATCGGCATTCGATCGGTGATATGGTGCACTGGCTTCAAAGGTAATTTTCGATGGGTGCATCTCAACGGTGCGCTCGACGCAGTCGGCCAACCGGTCCAAAAAGACGGGATCGGGATCATCACCGCCTCTATTTCACCGGCCTTGATTTCGCATCGACGCGAAAGTCGGGCACCATACCTGGAGCTGCGGAAGAGGCAACCCGGCTCGCCAACCACCTGGCAGAAAGAGCATACGACATGCCTAACCGAAAGAACAGCCAGCCGGCGCAACCGTCGCCGGCCTGTGCTCGCTAAAGGTACGAGGCTGGCAAGATGGATCGCAGCTTTGGTTGGCACCTTGAAAGGCGTTTCGGCTACCGCCGATTGACGCCCTGCGGTAGGAATACGAGGGGGATCCGTCGCAAATAAGTGGTCGCTGCTGACGTTTAACGACAGCGACGTCTATGAAAGCGAGTGTCAGAAACGATGGCAAATGGTGGAGTCAGCCGGATGTCGATCGGCTAAGCAGGTAGAGGGGCCGCAGAGCTCGCACGCTTGCCGCGAGTGCATCGCAGGTATGGAGCACGCTCAAACCGACCATTGCCAAGTGTTTGTGATCCAACGGCAGCGTATTAAACGTCTGATCGATCTCAGCGCTATGTGTTGGATCAAGGTCTCCATGAATTCTCAAAGTCCTGAACGTTGGCTCCGGCAGTCCCGATCGATCTCGAATCTCATCAATTTTACTGTCCGCAGGAGGAAAAGCCTCAAGCACCGCAATGTATCCGAGAAGCATGAGAGGGTGATGGTGCTGAACCCAATAATACTGAGTGCCGACCAGCCGTGCTACTTCGACAGAAGGGGCGATTGATAGAATCCCCTCAGGATTGCATCCTGCGGTCTCCAGGTCCTCAAGTGCCCAAGTGTCATGGTGTAGTTCCTCGGAAATATGATGTCGGTAATATTTTCCTAGCGAAGGGACAAGCCTATCCGTTTCTGCCAATTGGTCGCATCGTTCCGCTGCCCACTGCATGAGGGGAACCGACGCCCGCATGATTTGATGAAGCAAGACCAGGAAAGCAATCGTCATTTCCCGTTGGGGCTCGGTCCGCCAAAGGTTGCTGAAAGCCGCCTTAAGAGCGGGCAAACAGAGCTCAATTCTACCCCTCACAAAGTCACTATTCGCTCGTGTTTCAAGCATATCCATAACGACACCATTCGGTGAACAGCAAACAAAGCCGGGAAATCTTAACTCATTCCAGATACGGTTCAAGTTCGACCCTGATCGCACGCACGTAGCCCATTAGTATTAGAGGGTAGTACTGGACAACTATGGAGCCGGCATCCTATTATTACTGATAGCCAGCGGCTCACGATTCAAAGATCGCTGACAGCAATCTAGCACGCATCGAAAAACTGTTCAGAGCCTGAGGAGGTGACAATGCCGGGCTTCCAGCCAAATTTCGACCGTCTAAAGAACTCGAATGTCATTCCCGACGTGGAGGAGAATATGCTCCCGCAGGCGGTACATGACGCGATCGAAAACCTCACCGACGAAGAAATCGCGGTTCTCGAAAACATCAGTAAAAAAACCGGGTCACACATTTATCTCAACAAGGACCACTCGGTCATCTGTGGATTCTGAAGTCGTGGCGTCGCCCAGCTTGCTGGACCGCTGGCCGCTGTACGACCGCCGCAATGAGGGGCGTAGCGCCTTAGAAGAGGCCAAACACAGGCTGTTCCTCAAATCAACAATCGATCAAGTCCCGGTAACGCGCATAGCCGATGTCACATCGCTCGACGTCTTGGGCACGCCTGTGTTTGCGGCGGTCACTCCCCTGGCAACAGACTTGACCACTCATCTAGGCAAGGGGCTGAACGAGGAAACGGCTCGCGTCAGTGCCGTTATGGAGGCTGTCGAGAGGGTGTCCGCAGAGGAGCTAGAGAGCGAGTCTCGGCATGCCACTTATCTTGAGCTTACGTCCGCGGGTGCCAAGGTAGCGGATCCACTGTCCTTCGATCTTCCACCGCTGACTAGCTATCGTCCAGATTCGCCGTTTGAATGGGTCGAGGGTTGGGAACTGGTCAGCGCGCTTCCGATCTGGGTTCTGGCCGACCTGGCGAGGTCCCCTGCAAAGGAAGGTATACTGGATCAGGTCGATACCAATGGCTTGGCTGCCGGGTTCACTCGTGGCCGGGCGGTGCGCAGCGCAATTCTGGAGGTTGTCGAACGGGACGCTGTCAGTCAGCATCATTTCTTCCAACAGTATGGATATGAGGGGCACACTGGACCTAGTAGACGCAGGATTGATCTGGATTCACTTCCTCCCATACCCAAGGCGCTCGCGGAGCGCGCCAAAAAAGCAAACCTAAAACTCATACTGGAAGATCTGACGACTGACCTTGAGATTCCAGTCATCTCGAGCACGCTGATAGACCCATTCTTTTGTGGTGCCGCTGGGCCTATGCCGCTTGTCGTTGTAGGTTGGGGCGCCGACGTTCTGGCCGGAGCCGCCGTTACACATGCTATCCTAGAATCATTCCAATCACGGCTCGGGGTAATTCACGGTGCCCGTGACTCTTACAACCAGGTTCCAGTATCGCGGCGGGATACCGAACGCAAGTCTTGGGATTCTGGAGCCGAGCATGACTTTTCCACTATTCCTGATACAAACTTGCCGGACCTCGAGACAGAACTCCAATTTATCTTGGAGAGGCTAAAGTCCGCCGGACTTACGCAGGCCATAGTAATCGACATGAGCCGGAGATCCTTGGGCCTGCCTGTTGTAAGGGTACGCGTCCCCGGTCTTTCGCTCTTTACGATAGACCACTGTCGCGTTGGCTGGCGAAGTGCAAGGCACCTGTTGTAATGACGGCCACGATGCGGATGCCGCCGGTCGTATTTTTGGGCCCGAGCGCCCCCGCTTCGGATATCTCGTCCATTTTGCCTGACGCGATCATAAGACCTCCAGCGAGGCGAGGGGACCTTTATGCTTATCGCATCCTGAAGCACGAGTTCTTTTTGATCCTGGATGGCGCATTTGGCAACGTCCTTGCCATTTCGCCACGGGAAGTCGTTGATGTTGTCCAGGACGGGGCGGTTGTGGTTGGCGCCTCCAGCATGGGCGCCCTACGAGCCGCGGATTGCCTTCCGGCAGGTGCGCATGGCGTGGGGATCATATTTCGACTATTCAAGCATCAGGCAATATCCGCCGAGGACGAAGTGGCGGTCCTTTACCGCGAGGAAATGCCTTTTCCGCCGCTTACAGAACCACTGATCAACATGCGGATCGCTTTGCGACGGGCTACCAGGAAGGGTCTCGTGGGAGCATCCGAAGCCGAGGAAATTATCTCGGCGGCTCAATCGCTTCATTATACTATGCGGACCTGGCCCGGCGCGTATCAGAAGGCTGGACGGCACCTCCCTAGCGAGATGCTCGACCTTTTGAAGGCCATAGACACAAAGCGCGCCGACGCCATTCTGGCCGCAAAGCGGGTCTCGAAAATGCGAGAGGCCAGTAAAGCGCCGCTCCGCCGATCCAACTCATCTCAGCTGTTTGGGCTCTTAGGCAACGGCAGGGAACGACCCGCAGACGCGTTGAGTGGTCCGGGTCGCCAACAAATTGGACCTGAATTCATCGAATGGCTTTGCTGCTCCGGCAAGGCATACAGATGGTTGCACAGTGAAATTACCAGGCTCAACGGAGAATTGGTGGCGCCGATCTCATCAGTTTGGAATATTCTTGACGGCTCGGGCGAGCTAGAGACTGAGCTGATGAGGTTCAACGTCTTTAAGAGGGCCATCTCCGAGGCTCGGCGATGTGGCCTTCGCCCCAGTATCGAGGACCACCGGCAGGCCGAACGTCAGTTGGTGAATGCTCATGGTGTCGATTCATGGAATGAGCTCCTCATAAGCATAGGAAACGACTCGTCGTACTCAGAACGGCTAAGCATACATCGCACCCAACTTGCTCTGACCAAGTGCCTTCGACGGACATTTTTGTTCGGACCGGGTCAGTCGACAAAGCCGAGAGAGGTGTTGTTATGGCACCCCAAATAGCAAGTCGGCCTCAATTGTCAGGCGACAGCGTTTGCATGCTCTTCACTGACATTGAGGGGTCAACAAACCTGGTGGATTCTTATCCTGACCTCTACGATCAGATGCTCCTTCGGCACAATGAACTTTTGCGGAGCGCCATCCACTCTTATGGTGGCGAAGAAATAAACGTTGCTGGAGACTCTGTATTCGCACTCTTTCCCGCCTCGGCCCAAGGGGTTCAGGCAGCGATTGATGCACAATTTGCTTTGACGAAGGAGGAATGGGCTCAAGGATGCAAGCCACTGGTTCGGATGGGGCTGCATTCCGGAAAGGTGAGAAGATACGATGCCGCCATAACCGGAATAGAGGTGCATCGTGCAGCTCGTATCGCATCGGTGGCACATGGAGGTCAGATCGTCATTTCGAATGTTGTCCGCGATGAGATAGCAGAAGACCCTATCGGGCCGAATGTAGAAATACGCGATCTCGGTTTCCACCGCCTCAAGGACCTTCGATATCCTGAAGCGCTGTTCGATCTAGTGATCCCGGGACTGAAAAGCGATTTTGCACCGCTCTCATCTATCGGCACCAATCGCACCAACCTCCCGTCCGATGTGTCAGTTCTCTACGGTCGAACGTCAGAACTAGCCCGGCTGAATCGAATCATAGCAAATAAGCAGAGCCGAATTGTTACGCTGACGGGCGCCGGCGGTGTGGGCAAGACCAGCTTGGCGATCCACGCTGGTAGATCAGCACTGAGCTCCTTTTCACGGGGAGTGTTCTTCGTACAGTTGGAAGAAATCGACAATCCGGATCTAATCGCTTCGGAGATCTGCAAGGCTGTTGGCCTGCAGGAGGTACCCGGAATCTCCGCCGTAGAAACGGTATGCAACTCGCTGGGCGGCGCTGAGGCGTTGCTAATACTCGACACCTTCGAGCACCTCGTCCAAGGTGCACCAATTATAAACACCATCCTCAGGAGATGTCCGGCTGTGACCATTGTGGCCACCAGTCGTGAACCCCTCAAGTTGCGCTCGGAAACCGAATTCGTTGTACCCCCCCTCACTCCTCCCGATGAAGGGGCGAACGTCGATCAAATTCGAGAGAACCCATCTGTGCAGCTCTTTGAAAATTTCGTGCACCGCGAACGGCCAGACTACAGATTGGGAAACGACACATTGGCTTTGATCTCCAGAATATGCCGGAGACTCGACGGGCTACCGTTGGCACTTGAACTGGCAGCCTCGCATGTTGGGCTCCTGAGTGTGGCGGAGTTGGAGGACCGGCTTCAGACCAGAATGCAGGACCTTCCGAGCAAGGCGCGGGATATTGATCCCCGTCACCGCACCCTTCGTCTGATGATCGGATGGAGCGACCATCTCCTGACGGAAAGCCAGCGCGGGGTTTTTTATGCGTCGGCTGTCTTCAATGGTGGGTTCGATCTCCGAGCCGTCGAATCCTTATTCGAGGGCGATGTTGAAGTAGTTGACCAAGTGGAGGCTCTTCTGGACAAGAGCTTGTTGTTCAGGACGACGGCGCTAGGTCGCCCGCGCCTCAACATGCTGGATACGGTTCGCGATTTTGCACTCGATAAGCTGCGAGAGTCAGGCGACTACGAAACTATGCGTATCCGTCAAGCGGACCATTTTACCGAGCTTGTTCTGTCAGCCGCGCCAAATGTGATGAGATTCAATCAGCGCGACTTTGTCGAGGACCTGATGCAGGAATCTGGAAACATTCGGATGGCACTTGCATGGCGGATGAAGCAATCCAACGCACTGGAATCCGTCAAGCTCATCGAGGCGCTGAGGTGGTTTTGGATATCAAGAGGCCAGTTTTCGGAAGCGAGAACATGGTCGGATAAGGCTTTGAAGCATGCGCGGACTACGGGCGAGCCGGAGCCGCTGGCGCGGATTTTGAACTCAGCTGCTTTGATCCAATACATGTCTGGTGATCCTGAAACAGCGCGTGAATATGGCGTTGAAAGTTACCGAATCTACTCCGAGCTGGGGAATAAGGCTGGAATCGCAGGTGCCGGGATTATTGCCGGCATCGCGAAAGCCACTGCTGGCGATCCCGAGGCAGGTGGCATGCTGATCGGGGAGTCACTAGAACTGTCGAGGCTCATCGGCGATGACTATGGAACCGCGCTTGCCCTTATTGCAATTGGCGAAGGGACACGCGCTGAAGGGGACGAGACTGCAGCCGAAGCCCACTACCATGATGCCCTCAAACTGCTCGACAAGCTGGGTGACACCTATTGGCCCGGGCACCTGTTGCAAAACCTTGCCCATTTCCGACTGCATAGTGGTGACTGGAGGAACGCTGCAGTCCTCGCGGGGCAGGCCTTGGCCATCGGCGAGAGATATGATTATCCAATGGTAGTGAACCTCGCGATCGCAGCGATAAGCGGAGTGCTCGCAGCCAAAGGGGATTGGGATGGTGCTGCAGAGATCATCGGGGCAGTCAACGGCCGTCTCGCTCGCCTGGGGGTCCGGTTTGAGCCCACAGACGATGCCGATTTTCAAAAAATCGTGTCAGCGGTCCGCAAGATATTAGGAAACAAGCGATTCACCCGCAGTACCGACAACGGAGCTAGGCGCCACTGGGACGAGATACTTTCGTCATGCCGGGCTGCCGTTGCAAGTTAGGGTATAGATTAAAACACGGCTTCGGACCTGTTCAGGGCCCTGAGATGACGGGCGTGACGACCGCGCCAGCTGGCGACGACGGCGCATGCTTTACAGCCTAGTAGTTGGTCGGCACTATTGCCGGTCTAGTGGGTGGCGGCTCATCTGCTGGATTAAACGCCAGGATGCTCATCACAACAGCGATAAGGATGCTAATGAGGGCCAGAAAGGCCATTCCCGTTCTATCCATACCGCATTTTGGTGAGGTGAATGTGCGCAAAACGCGGCACCGAGCAGGGGGAATTTAGACGCTGGCTGTCGTGGTAAATTTGCCTTACCGCAGGCCTGGCAAATGGTAAGCCGCGTAACCACGAGAAAACCGTCGATCCCAGGTCGTGCACCGATAGGCCAAAGTCGTTCTCGTTCTGTGCTAGTAAAAAGATGGTGTTGTCTAATCGCTCGGCATAGATCAAGCTCTTTTTGACATGCTCAACAACGGCCGGCCGAGCATCGTTCGACCGGACGAGTGTCAAACTGTGGATGTGCGGACCGCTGTTTCGTGTTGCGTTGTTGATGACGTTTGCCGCGAGCACGGTTGTCTGCGCGGTCGATACCTGATCGCCGCATGAAGGGTTTTCGCCGGAGGGATCTTTCAATGTAACGGACGCAGTATGGACGTGGTACAGGTTCACCTGCCAACACCATCTGCGGAATGACCCGACCTACGTCCCGGCAGGGACGTTTCAACGCATCCGATAAGGCGGACTCAATTCAGAATGCCTGGTGAACTCAGGCAGTCATGCCGGCGGATCGGTCAAAAAACTCGCCGGTTGTCAGCATTCTGTGCATTATCACGGATAGCTTGCGCGCCACAGCAACTGCTGCTCGTTTGAAGCCGACCTTCTCTCTGAGCTTCATACTTCATCCCCCAGGCACGAAGTGAACTGTCAGCATGGGCTCGGGTCAGGATCACCGTAGCGGCCTCATAAAGGAGGCCACGCAGATGACTATCTCCCCGCCGAGAGATGTGGCCGTCATAGTCAACTTCCCCGGACTGATACCGCCTTGTTGTCAGTCCCAGCCATGCTCCCACAGACCGGGAGATTCGGAAGTTTTTCGGATCCTCTATCGCCGCAACAAAGGAGGCGGAAGTCACCGCACCGACCCCGGGAATGGACTTCAGTACCTGACATGCGTCGCTCTGCCGTGCCATTGCGACGAGCTGACGATGAAGTTGCGCAGCGCGGCCTCGGATACTACGCCAAGCCTCGAGAAGGGGCAGGATGATCTGTTCCAAGCCAGCATTGCTACCCGACAGATTGCGTACATTCGTGGCAAATACCAAGCCACTACCTTTGGACACGACCAGCCCAAACGTCTTCATAAGCCCACGGATCTGATTGGATAGCTCCGTCATGATCCTGATCAGCTTGGTGCGCGCGGTCACCAATGTGCGGATAAGCATGCTGTCATAGCCCTTCACGCGTACCTCGCGGTAGAAGCCGACCTCAGCCAACTGTGCCAAGCCGTCGGCGTCGTTGGCGTCTGTTTTGTTCGGGGCCATGTCGAGCGCGGCCTTGGCATGGCGGGCGTCGATACAGATTGCCGGAAGCCCTTCTGCACTCAGAGCATGATAGAACCACACCGACAAAGCACCGGTCTCGAACACCACCCGCTTTGCTGCCGGTGCGCGATGGCGGATCACCTCTGCGAGCAGCTTCGGATCGGATGGGCATTTGCCGCGCCAAATCCTCTCGCCATGACGCCGAACAGAAATCGTCGTCTCTTTCAATGATACGTCGAGGCCTATATATTATTCGCTCATGGTTGTTCTCCAATTGATGTTTGGGCCCGGCATCCAGTCGTGAGCCCGTATTCCCATCTTATCGGGGAGCAACCACCTTGCTATTCACTACCGTGACCAATCTGGCGCCCGGGGCGGCTCGCTCCCGCGATTACCCCATGTAACGGGCGGAACCCGGCCCGGCAGGTTTGAAGGGCTGGTGGCCGTCCCTCACAATGATGGTGTCGCGGAGTCAGGAGTGGCCTGCTCCATAGCAGCACGGAGAGACGACCATGAAGCAGTATGCCGGCATCGACGTATCACTGGAATACGCAAGTGTGTGCGTGGTGGATGCGGATGGCGGCATTGTGCGGGAAGCAAAGATCCTCAGCGAACCCGATGCGCTGATCGCCTGGTTCGGCGCGCACGGCGTGGCGATGGAGCGAATTGGTCTGGAGGCCGACCCTTGTCGCAATGGCTCCATGCCGGGATGGTGAAAGCAGGTCTTTGCGTCGAGCTGATCGAGACGCGCCACGTGCGTGCAGCCTTTAAGACGATGCCGGTGAAAACCGACAAGAAGGACGCACGGGGCATTGCGCAGTTGATGCGGCTTGGCTGGTTCAGACCGGTCCACTGCAAATCTCTTGCCGCCCAGGAGGTGCGTGCTCTGCTGACCGCCCGCAAGCTCATTCAGGGCAAGCTTCACGACATCGAGATGAGCCTCCGGGGCATCCTGCGCGGCTTCGGCCTCAAGGTCGGGCCGACGACGCGGCGCAGTTACGTGGGGCGCGCATCCGCGCGCTGATTGCAGGCCATTCGACCCTGGAAGCGATCGCGACGGCACTGCTGAAGCTGTGCGACGCGCTTGTGCATGCATTTGCAGGTTTTGCGCGCAGGCTGCGTGCCATCGCCCGTCAGGACGACAACGCACAGCGGTTGATGACGACGCCAGGCGTTGGCGTCCTGGTGGCGCTGACGTTTGTGGCGGCCGTCGATATGCGCCGGAGAGATTCCGCTCCTCACGCGCGGTGGGGCCGCACTTCGGATTGACGCCGAAGAAATATCAATCGGGCGAGACCGATCATAGCGGTCGCATCGCGAAGATCGGCGATGGGAGCGTGCGCACCGCGCTCTACGAGGCGGCCAATGTCATCCTGACGCGACCGGTCAAAGGTTCCGATCTGAAGGGCTGGGCGTTGGCGGTCGCAAGACGTGCCGGTCCCAGAAAGGCGCGTGTCGCGCTGGCCCGCAAGCTGGCGGTGGTGTTGCATTGCCTGCTCAGGGACGGAACCGACTTCATTGCTCATAAGGGAGCGCCAGCCCTGGCGGCTTGATGGGAGGAGACGACAAGACAGGCTTTCGGACGGGCACAGCCATCCGCCCTCCGCAGCAAGGTCCCTTCGCCGGGACGAGGGATGGGTTAGGCCGCTATGCGATCAGCAGCACGAGGTGACTGCGCCTCTAAAGCTTGGCCAACCGGTCCTCAGCAGACCCCATAGAGCAGCGGCAAAGCTCCGCCTGCGGACAGAAGCAAGCACTCGGCGAGGGATTAAGCGCACAAGGGATTGACGCAAAGCCCGTTACAGAAGCCCGTTACAGAAGATCGCATAATGTATCGTTGGGAACGTTGGGGTGCCGCATTTGTAAGGCAGCTCGCTGCAGCCGACGATGGACCATTCCGCAGCCTACTATCACCTCATTGGGCGATAAGCTGTCGTTCAACTTTCTCGAAATGGTCCGATATTTCTTGGCCGGTGGCGATCCAAACGTCGCCTTTTGCCTGGACATGGCGCAGGAAGTCGCGAAGCACATGCCAACGCATGGGGCGGCCGGATACCTGGGGATGAAGAACAAGCGTCGTCACGCCGCCCCAGGCATGGGTCGCCTCGAATTCGTCGATCCAGAGCGAAAGAACGGCATTGTGTCCGAAGAGCGGACGCGGGCTGGAACGACTGGACATACCGAAATTCCAGTCGTCGAAAGCGAAGTTGACCGGGATCTCCACCGGTCCCGGAGAGCCGTTGCTGCACGCGTGGCGGTAGGGCCGGATATCGTCTCGGAACGAGCTCGAATAGCGGATCCCGGATTTCGCGAGATAGGCGAGGAGCTCCGGGAAATTCTCGCCCGATGGCGCGCGATAGCCTACGGGCCTTACACCGAGCGCCTGCTGCAGCGCTTCAAAACCGCGGTCGACTTCCTCGAATGTCTCGTCGAGGCGATCGCGATCCGGCATCTTGTGCAGGTAACCGTGGTGGCCGATCTCGTGTCCTGCCCTGAGAATTCTTTCACAGGCGTTTCGGTGCGCAAGGGCAGTCCACCCCGGCGTGAAGAACGTCGCCTTTAGCGCCAGCTCGTCCATCAGCTCGAGGATCTTGGCGATGCCGACGCGGGCGTCGTAGCCGCCATGGGAAGTGGTGACCATGCGATCGACATTCGACGGGTTGTTGCCGATCCATGCGGTCTCCGCGTCGACGTCAAAGCCGATGAAAACGGCGCTCTTGGCGCCGTTCGGCCAGGTGATCAGCGGCGCTTGTGGAGCCGGGTTGAGCGGTCGCGGCGTGAGATCGTGGTTCATGGCATATCCTCAGCGAAAGACGGGGCGGCTGTCGGCGTCGCCGGCCAGCAACGCCTCCAGACTGCGGCAGTCGTCCAGGTTGTCGAGGCCGGCGAGCATCGTCCAGAGCTGATCCGCCTGCCCCGCCGCTGTGCTCATCGTCGCGAGTTCCCGGAACTTGGCGGCGACGGCGGCGGGCTGCATCGGCCGTTCGGCGGAGCCGGTGGCCCGCGGAACCATCCGTGACAGGGAGATGCCGTCCTTGAAGACAAGCGTGACGACCGGTTCGTCCAGCGGCTCCATTGCGTCGTCTACGGCAAGATGGATGCCATCCATCATGCTTAGCACGCGCGGATCGGCGCGGCGTTCGACCGCATAGGCCTGAAGCCCGGCCGTGCCGAAGACGCAGCGGGCGGCAAGCGCATAGGGCAGGCTCATCTGGGTGGGTGCCATGGCGCCGCTTTCCTTGGCGCCGCACATGCCCATCAGCATCGCGCTCAGGCGCAATTCGATCCTGTCGATCTCGGTAGCGCCCCTGCCGGTTTCGGCAAGAATGTCGCCCAGTGCATCCACAGCCGAATGAGCCCCCCGGCAAGAGGCATAAGGTTTCAAGACGGCGCGCCGTACCTTCCAGTCTTTCCCGAGGTCCTCGGAAAGCGATTCAGGCTCGCAGGTCGCCTTGTTGAAGGATCGGAAGAAGCCGCCCCAGACATCATTGAAGACCTTGGAAGGTCCGGCGAAGCCGTCACCCGCCAGCCGTGCAGCGAGCAGGCCGCCTTCGGCGGCGCGTCCTGCGTGGATCTTTTTCGCCTGCGAACCGTCGTGGATGAAGGCCCAGAGGCCGGAGGAAAAGCTGGTCGCGAGCGTGATCGCATCGCGCGTCGCGAGAGCGTCGAAACCCGACAGATTGGCGACCGCCGCCGCGGCAGCGAGCGTGCCGCACGTGCCGGTGGAGTGCCATCCGAGCCCGTTGTGACTGTCGTATCCACCGGTCGCCTCCAGAATGCGCCGGCCGACATCGTAGCCGGCGACGATGCTCGCAATCAGTTCCCTGCCTGTAATGGGGCGCCTCTCTTCAGCGATCGCCGCGAGAAGCGCGGGGATCACGACGGCGCCCGAATGATCGCAGCCTCCGGCGTCATCTAGTTCGAAGGCGTGGGCCGCGACGCCGTTGACGAGGGCGGCATCGCGGGCGGAGGCGAGATCGCCGGTACCCCAGATCCGGACGCCGCCCGGGGAGGAAGCTGCCTTGCGGGCGACGCGGGATTCGACCGAACGGACGCCCGCCAGCGCCGCCGCAAGCGTGTCGGCGAGGTGAATCTTCGTCTTTTCGACGACATCGACGGGGAGTACTTCGAACCGAAGCCTCGAAATGAAGGACGCCAGCCTATCGACCGGCGCGTCGTCAAGAACGCGGGACATGGATTTTGCTCATTTGCCTTGGATCGATCGGCCAGGGAGCCCTTGGTCGAAACGTTGAGTGGCGGCTCCGGTATTTCCGTGCCGGAGCCACCCGAGGGCGGGCTTACTTCACCGCCGCGCCGTTAACGTAGATGCCGTCAAGCATGGTGCCTTCCAGGCCATGCTTGACGAAAATCGCCTTGTATTCTCCGGAGGCCATCAGCGCCTTCAACGCTGCTGCATAGGCGTCGCGCAGTTCGGCATCTTTCTTGGCAAAGCCGATGCCCTGGTAAACGGCCGTGAAGGGCTCGCCGACGACGGCATAGGTGTCCTTCTCGAGGTTCATCAGATAGGGCAACGTCTCGGAACCCTGGACGGCCGCATCGAGGCGACCCTGCTTGAGTTGGGCGCGCGCGTCGGCCGAACCTTCTGTCCCGACGACCGCGATGGCCGGCAGGCCTTTGGCCTCGCAGTTGGCGGCGCTCCACTTCGCCGTCTCGTCCGGGAAGGAGGTGCGGCGGCTCATGCCGACGGTCTTGCCACAAAAATCGGTAAGCGTCTTGAACTCGTCCCTGCGAGCAAAGGACGTGTAGAACTGCGCGCCGGATTTCATGTAGTCGAGGAAATCAAGCGTGTCGCGGCGCTTCGGAAGATCGCTCATGCCGCTGTGGATGAGGTCGACGCGCCCGGTCGTCAGCGACGAGATCATCTGCTCGAAGCCGATGTCGGACCATTCGACGGTGGTGTCGAGCTGCTTGGCGAGCGCCACAGCGAGATCGATGTCGACCCCCTTGAGTTCATTGGTGGCCGGATCGCGGTATTCCATTGGCGGATAGTTCGGCTGGTTAGCGACGACGACCTTGCCGGCCGACTTGACCCGTTCGGGCAAACCTTCGGCGCCGGCAGAGGTTGCGGCAAGGCATGCGATTGCGAGCGCTGCGAGATGCTTGTTCATGTTGTTCCCCATGTGTGGTCCCGGTTTGAGCCGACGGTCCGCCGGCCTCGTTGTTCTCAGCTGTGCACGGCTTTGATGAACTCCGCCGTTCTGGCACTTCTCGGGGCGCTGAGGACCTCCGATGCCAAGCCTGTTTCGACCACCTTGCCGGCCTCCATGAAGGTGACGGTGTTGGCCACGTTTCGGGCAAAGCCCAGTTCGTGGGTGACGACGATCATCGTCATGCCTGAGGCGGCGAGATCCCTCATGACGTCGAGCACTTCCGACACCAGTTCCGGATCGAGCGCCGACGTCGGTTCGTCGAAGAGGATGAGATCGGGCCGCATGCCCATGGCCCGCGCGATTGCGACCCGCTGTTGTTGGCCGCCCGAGAGCTCCGAGGGGTAGTGGTTGGTCTTGTCCGCCAGTCCCACGCGCTCCAGGAGCGCCATTGCTCGCTCGCGCGCTTCAATCACAGCTTCGCCAAGCACCTGCACCGGACCCTCGATGATGTTTTCAAGGGCGGTCTTGTGCGGGAACAGATTGAAGCGCTGGAAGACCATGCCGATCCTTCGGCGCTGGCGCGAAATCTCCGCGTCGCTGATCTCGTGGAGATTGTTGCCGTCGCGGCGGTAGCCGATCAACTCATCGTTGACCCAAATGGCGCCGCCATCCATCCGCTCCAGAAGGTTGATGCAACGCAGAAGGGTGCTCTTCCCGGAGCCCGAGGGGCCGATGATGCAGCTGACCTCTCCACGGGCGACCTCCAGGCCGACCTTGTCGAGCGCGCGGAAATGGCCGTAGTTCTTGGTAACGTCGATGGCCTTGACGAGAACGTTCATGACCGACCTCACATGGACGAGCGGATCGATTTCGAACCGCGGCCGAAATAGCGCTCGATATAGTGCTGGCCGATCGACAGGACCGAGACGACGGCGAGGTACCAGAAGCTCGCGACCAGCAGCAGTTCGAGAACGCGGGTGTTGGCGAAATAGATGATCTGCGCATTGTGCAGGATCTCGGAATACTGGATCACGCTCGCGAGCGATGTCAGCTTCACCATGCCGATCACCTCATTGCCCACCGGCGGCACCATCACGCGCATGGCTTGCGGCAGGACGATCCGGCGCAGCATCATCATCTGCGTCATGCCGATGGTGCGTGCCGCCTCGTATTGCCCGCTGTCTACGGAGAGAAGGCCGCTTCGAACGACTTCGGACGTATAGGCGCCCTGGGAGATACCAAGCCCAAGCACGGCCGCCACGAAGGGCGTCATGACATCGACCGTCCTCATCTCGAACAGTCCCGGAATGCCGAGCGTCGGAAAAATGAGTGCCAGATTAAACCACAGCATCAGTTGCAAAAGCGCCGGGGCGCCACGAAAAATCCAGACATAGCCGATGGCGATCGACGACAGCACCGGATTGCCCGAGATACGCATGATCGCGATGAGGACGCCGAGAACGATGCCGAGGCACATGGCGGCCACGGTCATGAGAAGCGTATTGGCAAGACCATCGAGAATGGCTGGCGCGAAGAGAAAATCGCGCACATAGCTCCACTCGATCTGCCCGACACTGAACGCCCGGACGAGGGCGGCAAGCAGGACAAGGACGGCGGCGGCGGCGACCATCCTGCCGAGATGGCGCTTGGGCACCAGTCTGAGATGGGTGATCTCGTATTTGGTCTCCGCCTTGGAGGACGCGGAGGAAGTGAGGCTTGCGGTCGTCATTGGCTTTTCAACTCCTGCGCATCGTTCTTCGCCATGGCGGAAGCTGCCTGGTCGAGCGGCGTGCCGGCAAAAGCGCGACACACCCAAAGCGCCGTCTCAAAGCGTGCGATCTGCTCACGGACCTGTGCCGGTGCTGTCGCCCCGTAGCCGGTTCGGCTCGCAAGCGCCTTGTCGAGCGTCAGCGCCTCCAGCATGTCCGCGCTCAGGCGAGGATCGATCTTCGGCAGGTCCTCCGCCTTCAGTCCAGACAGGTCATGACCCCGCTCCTCGCAATGGCGAACGACGGCGCCGGTGATTTCGTGCGCCTCGGCAAAGGGTATGTTCTGGGCAACAAGCCAGTCGGCGATCTCGGTCGCGAGCGTAAAGCCCTTCGGGGCCTCATCACGCAGCTTTTCGGTGTCGAATTCAAGGGTCGCGACCATGCCGGCAAAGGCGGGGAGAACCAGTTCGAGAATATCGATCGTCTCGAACAGGCAGCGCTTGTCTTCGGCGAGATCCCGGTTGTAGGCAAGCGGCATCGCCTTCATTGTCGCGAGGAAGCCGGCGATGTTGCCGATCAGAGTGCCGGACATGCCGCGCGTCAATTCGGCGATATCGGGGTTCTTCTTCTGCGGCATGATCGAGGAGCCGGTGGAATAGGAATCGTGCAGCCGCACCCAGCTGAACTGTTTGGAGCTCCAGATGCAGATTTCTTCCGCCAGCCGAGAAAGATTGACCGCCACCAGCGAGCAGATGAACAGGAATTCTGCGACGTGGTCACGTGCCGCCACGGCATCGATAGAGTTCTCGCAGGCGGCGGAATAGCCAAGTTCGATGGCGGACTGGTCGGGGCGGCGTGCAATGCCCGAGCCGGCCAGGGCGGCGGCGCCGAGCGGCGAACGGTCGAAACGGCGGTCCCAGTCCGAGAAGCGCTGCAGGTCGCGCAGCAGCGATTGAGCATGCGCCATCAGGTGATGTCCAAGGACGATGGGCTGGGCGGGCTGCATATGGGTGAAGCCGGGCATCACGGTTTCGGTATGTCGGGCTGCCTGGCTTACAAGCGCTTCTTCGATGGCAATGATGCCCATGGAGAGCTCGCGTGCCATGCGCCTGAGGTAGAGGCGGGTGTTGTTCGCTGTCTGATCATTGCGCGAACGCCCGGCGCGAAGCTTACCGCCGAGAACACCGAGCCGCGCCATCAGCAGACGCTCGAGGAAGGTATGGACATCTTCGTCCGCCGGAATGGGTTGTTCACGACCGCTGCGGACATCGATTTCGATGCTGTCAAGGGCGGATCGGACCGTTGTGAATTCGTTTTCGTCGAGCACACCCGCGCGTTTCAACTCGGCAGCATGGGCGCGCGACCCCGCAATATCCTCACGATATAACCGGAAATAGGATCCTGGTGAGCGTGACAGGTTGGCGAGAGCTTCAGACGGTCCGGATTTGAATCGCCCACCCCAAAGCTGCGTCGGTTCAGCCATTTTCGTTCCCTTGCTTGTTTAATCTTTCGGCGAGGCTCCCATGTGCCGCTTTTCGCGGCAAGCGAAGTTATTTCACTGCCCTATGACAAAAACGACTAGCTCCGCCCTGGCCGCTTATTTAGGATCTAGTGAAAATGGCGGGCTCGCGCGGCGGCATTTGACCGGGGCTCGCCCAACAACTGGGGGCTTGCATGGTATCGGGACGGCAGCGGTTGCCCTCGACGACCGCTTTACAGATTCTGCTGGCCGTGGCTGAGCGGGGATCGACCAGTGCCGCCGCTGAAAGCACGTCGCTGTCGCAGAGCGCTGTAAGCAAGCAGTTGCTGGCGCTGGAGGAACTGATCGGCAGCCCAGCCTTCATCCGGACGCCGCGGGGCATGATTCCGACAGAGGTCGGCACGATCTACATCGAACAGGCGCGCACGGCCCTGAAAGCGATGGAGGATGCGGCTCTTCGCGTCGCCCGGCTGCGGCCGGGGCCGCGTGTCTTGCGCCTGCAGGTTCCTCCGATCTTTGGCGATCGATGGCTGCTGCCGAGATTTCTGCAATTTACCGAACGGCATCCGGAGATAGACGTGCAGTTTACGACCTTCGTGTCTCCGACCCAGTCCGAGATGCCCGATGCCATATTCCGCTTTCTCGCCGAACCGCTTCAGGGAGAGGAAACGCAGTACCTCTTCGGGCGCGAGGTCCTGATTGTTAGCGCGCCGTCCTACTGGGAGAAAAGCGGGCTTCCGGAGACCATTGAAGATTTGGCCGACGGGGTCATGTTGGAGCATCCGCAGACGCCGCTGCATTGGCGTTATTTCGCAGATAGCCACGGCAGGCGGGAACTCGCTGTGCGGCATACGACCCGTTTCGGATACTATACAATGGTGATCCGCGCCGCGCTTGCAGGACAAGGAATGGCATTGATCCCGCGCGGTCTAATTCTCGACGACTTGGCCGCCGGGAGGCTCGTCAATCCTCGCGGCTTCGGATATCGCAGCGATTACAGTTACTGGTTTGCGAAACCGCAAGATATCGCGCCGAGCGCCTCCATGCAGACCTTCGAGAGATGGTTGATGGCGGAAGCCGAGGGCATGCGCGACTGACGGAAGCTCACCTCGGCAGCGCCTGCACTGTTTCAAGTCGCGAGTTTTTCCAGGGCGTCTCCGTCGAGCCTGAAGAAGAGTTTGTCCGGATTGCGTGTACCGCCAACCCCGTCATAGAAGGCGAGAAGCCTTGAGTTCTCCGGGTCGGCGGTCCAGTCGATGCGTGCGAGTCCACGCTGCTTTGCCAACGCGGCGAGGGCCTGCATCAGAGCCCGACCGAGCCCTTGGCCGCGCTGCGATTGAGTGACGTAAAGTTCCTTCAAAAATATACCGGGTTTCAGACCCGGCCCGGGGTAGATCCCGGAAAAGGCTACAAAGCCGAGGACGGAGCCTGCGTCCTCGCAGACCAGGATTTCGGCACACGCCGGCATGCTATTCAGGCCCGCGATGATCTCGCTGAGCGGCGGACAGGGGACGCGGTAGTGCGCTTGCATTTCCTGCATCAAAGTGGCTAGGGCGGGCATAGCGGCATCTTGCCTTGCCAGCGTGCGAATATTGAGTCTCAAAGCTCACTCCAGGTTGACGCATGTAACCATTGCTTGTGTATAAGACCTTTCCCATTCCGATGTCGATATTCGCCGCTGGCGTCAGCAGTTCGGTTCCCTTCAAGGCGAGGGATCGAAAACTCACCCTCGGCGGCCGCAAAGGGTGGAACTTTGCCCTTCGTTGGATCTATTCGAATGAGCAGGTATCGCCAGGAAGCGGGCGTTGGTCAGCGATTCCTAGCGCCAGGATGGCGCGGCCAGCTCAATGCGCAGAAAAGTGCCCCGCCGGTGTTCCTCGTCTCCGCAAAGCGGACCTTACGCAGAGCCGGCCGGGCCGATCGACGTGTACCCGGAAAATTAACAAGGGATGGTTGTTGATTCCGCTTGAAAGTACCGATACGGTGCTTTATGTTCCTTGCATGAGCCAAGCGGGACAGAAATCGATACTGCGCTATCGTCTGGTACCGGATCTCAAAGCCCGGCGGGCGCTCGAGGAGACATTTTCCGCCTATGCTGAAATGCATGCCCTGCTCGGCGAGCTGACGGCCGGCAAGGGTGGCGGCGCGAATCTCGTGACCTTGCACGAGTTGGCCTATGAGACGATCCGGGAGAGGACCGGCCTTCCGGCGCGATTGGTAACGCTCGGCCTGCGGGACTTTGCCGCCAATCGCGGACAGCAGATCGACCCGGTCCGGCTGCCGCTCGACAACAAGTTATTCGCGATCAAGGGGCCGTCCGACGTGACGGTCGCGACGGTGCGTGGCCGGGTCGCCGTGCCGTTTGACGTCGCCGGCTACTCACCCGGCGCGCTGGACGTCTTCGCAGCCGAGCTCGTCGCCGAAGATGACAATTACGAGATCCGCTTAGAGGTGACCGTGCACTCGGATCGAACCAAGGAGAACATGATCATGAACGAAGGCATTCTTTCGCGCATGGGCCGCCTAATTGCCGGGATCGCCAACGCGGCGGTCGACAAGGCGGAGGGGGCAAACAAGATCGTCATCGTCGAGCAGGCGATCAGGGAGATCGACGCCGCCGCGGAGGAGGCGCGCTCCGATATCGGACGGTCGCGCGCGGAAGAATATCGCATCGAAAGCCGGCGCGAGGAAATCCTTGAGAGCCTGCGCGCACTGGACGAGAAGATCCGTACGGCAATTGCCGCTGAGCGCGACGATCTCGCCAAGGCCGGCGTGGGACGGCAGATCGACCTCGAGGCGCAGGTCGCCGCACTCGACAAGGCACTGGCCGATGCGAGAGAGCGCCTAAGCGAGGGCCAGCAGGCGCTTCATGCGGTGCTCGCGGCGCGACGCGAGGCGGAGGCGCGGCTTGCCGATCTGAAAAAGAGTGTGGCACGGCATACGGAGGAACCGGCTGCCCGGCGCACACAGGCATCGGCCGTCAACGAAGCGGCCCGTGCTGCCGCCGTGATTTCTAGGGTGACGGGCGTGCCGGGCGACACCCCGGCGGCAGGCGCGGAACTGGATGAGCTAGACCGGCTTCATCGCGAACAGGCGATCGCCGCGCGGCTCGCGCAGTTCAAGGCTGACAGAAACTGACGCCCATGGACCTCCTCCTCGCTCCGGAATGCTTCCCCTTCGCGATCGCGGCAGCCTTGCTGGCAGCATTGACCGTAATCGAGGTGCTCTGCCTGCTGCTTGGCTTTTCGCTGGGCGAAGCCATCGACAAATCGGGCTTCGACGACCATAGCGCGCTTTCGGGCCTCCTGTCGTGGATCAATGTCGGCGGCGTGCCGATCCTGGTCTTGTTGATGCTGCTGCTCGGCTTCTTCGCGATAATCGGATTCGTCCTGCAAAGCGTCGCATTCGCGCTCTGGGCGTACCTGCCCGCAGCCGCTGCGGCATTACCCGCCTTCGTTCTCTCTTTGCCGGCAGTGCGAGGCTCTGGCCGGCTGGTCGCCCACATCGTTCCGCGCGACGAAACCTACGCCGTTGATCTTTTCGAGTTCGTCGGCGCGCGCGCCGAAGTGACCGTCGGTCCGCTCGACCAGGGCCTGCCTGGACGCGTCCGCGCGAAGGACCGGCATGGCAATTGGCATAGCCTCCGGGCGAAAGCGGCGAGAGGGGAAGCCCCGATCGCGATCGGGACCGAGATCCTCATTGTCGATCGCATCTCGAACGTCTTCGTCGCCATCCCCGCCCCTTCCGACATTCTCTCTTCGCCACAGTCCTCTTCAATGGAGACACCATGATCGTTGATCTACTTCTGCCGGTCGGCATCGGCATCATTCTCATATTCGGCATCGGCTTCGTTCTCGCCTCGCTCTACACCCGCTCGAGCCGCGATGAGGCCTATGTGCGCACCGGCCTCGGCGGGCAGAAGGTCGTGCTGGATGGCGGTTCGATCGTGCTGCCGATCTTCCACTCGATCGCGCGCGTCAATCTCAAGACCCTGCGTCTTGAGGTCAGGCGCGGCGAAAGCGACGCCCTGATCACCAAGGACAGGATGCGCGTCGATATTGGCGCCGAGTTCTATGTCCGCGTGAAACCGGACGCGTCCTCGATCGCGCTTGCGGCACAGACGCTCGGCGACCGAACGAATGACGCGGAGCAGTTGCGCGTGCTGATCGAAGCCAAATTCGTCGACGGCCTGCGTTCCGTCGCGGCGACGATGAACCTCGACGCGCTGCAGGAGCAGCGGATGGACTTCGTCAAGGCGGTCCAGGAGGCCGTCGGCGCCGACCTGCAATCGAACGGCCTGGAACTGGAATCCGTCTCCCTGACCCGTCTCGACCAGACCGATATCAAGCACTTCAACGCCAATAACTTCTTCGACGCCCAAGGCCTCGCGGCGCTGACGCGGATCACCGAGAGCCGCAAGAAGGAGCGCAACGAAATCGTTCGCGACACGGAAGTGGCTATTGCCCAGAAGGACCTCGAGGCACGCCAGCAATCGCTGACGATCGAACGGACGAAGCGCGAGGCGGAACTCAGCCAGGAACGCGATATCGCCAACAAGTCCGCTGCCACGCGTGCAGAAACCGCCCAGCAGGAACAGGCTGCCAAGCGCGCTGAGGAAGAGGCCCGCATCGCCTCACAACAGGCGATCGCCGAGCGAGAGGCAATGGCGAAGCAGGTGCGCGAGAGCGCCAATATCGATGCCACGCGTGCCGTCCAGCAGCGCGACACCGAGGCGCGCCGCGACCTTCAGATCGTGGCACAGGAAAGCGCCATTGCCGTCGCGAACAAGAGTCGCGAGGAATCCGAGGCCAAGGCGAAGGCCGAGACCGCAAGAGCGCTGGCAATCGCCGCAGAAGAAAAGGTGGAAACGGCGCGAGCCGTCGAAATCGCCGAACGCGAGCGTCAGATCGCGGTGATCGACGCGCGCAAGGACGCCGAAACCGAGGCGACGGCCGTAACCGTCAGCGCGGAGGCCGAGAAACAGGCGGCACTCGACCAGGCGGAAGCGATCAAGACGCTGGCAACGGCGGAGGCCGAGGCCGCGGTCATCAAAGCCAAGGGCATTCTGGAAACCGGCAAGGCCGAAGCCGAGAGCGAGGCGCTCCTCAACGACGCGCGCAACAAGCTCAGCCCCGCCATCATCGAGTTCGAAGTCCTCCGTGAACGCATCCGCATCATTCCGCAGGCGCTCGCCGAGGCCGTCAAGCCGATCGAAAAGATCTCCGACATCCGCATCTTCGATACCGGCGGCATGATCGGCCGCGGCACCGGCGGCGCGAACGGTATCGGAATCGGCGACGGCCTGGCCGGGCAGCTTCTCGCCTACCAGGCAAACAAGCCGATTCTCGACCAACTCCTGAAGGAAGCCGGTTTCGAAGGCGACAACGCCATCTCATCGCTGCTCGCGAATGTGCAGGGCAGTGGCAATAGCAAAGTCAGCGACAGCAAGATCAACAATACGGCCGTGGAAGAAGACTGACGCGGTCGCCCAAAAGCGCATAGCGTTTGGGCGACATGTACGAAATAAAGTTCTGAAGCGCGTCGCCAATCAAAGACGACGCGCATTGATCGGCGGCGCCGGTTCCGTTGAAGGCAATTTCCTTCAATACTGCGCCGGTCCTCACCCCTGGCTCCGCGTCCAAAGGGATGACCGCTATTTGGCCTGCCGCCAGCGACCGCAATGGGTCTTTTTCGCGTTCACCACCGCCGAAAGACGGGTGGGGAAGGGAAGTCCAATGCGGAGGTGCCGGACAGCAGCGTCGCGCCAGGTCCCGACATTTGCGCTGGATGTAGCGCTCGTCGCGAGCCGAAGCCCACTGCGGACGTTCGTGTCGGTCCCGGAGGATGGGCTTCGGCCGTTGGTTCAAGACGCTCAAGGACCTCACCCCTTACAAATTCATCTGCAAGGCATGGGTGTCGCAACCCCGAACGCTTCACCCTCAATTCGCTCCACCAGATGCCGGGACTAAACATCTAGGTCTGAAGCAGCGGCGCAAGATACGCCGTAGGCCGTCGGAACCGCCGCGTTCGTTCGAGATCGCCCCATAAGGCCTTCGCGACAGTCCAGCTCGATTCGGCGCGCCAGCCTTGCCCCGATCATCCAACCAGTGGCGCGCTGCGCGGACGGACCATCTCGGTCAGGAATGTCCTGCAAAGATGCCGCCGCACCTGAGTTCAGATGAAAGTAGGGGCCGTCGGAAAACCGCGGCCCTTTAGGTGTGAAGACTAGAAACGGTTGGTTAGAAGGGCGTCAAATCCAATGCGCGGTACGGGGTCGCGACGATCGAAAGACGTGCAACGCATTCAATAGCATGGAGAACAGACCGGGGCTGGGCTCTGCCACCTCGCGAACACATTGGGCAACGGCATCGGCTTGCACCGTTGCACCGGAATGACAGCTGCACACAAGCTGGTGCAAATCCCAATCACTCAATTCGAAGAACCGTTTCGCCTCGCCGTAGGTGTCGTCGTTAAGGCCGTCGGCACGAAGCACAGAATCCTCAAATGCGACTGTGATCGGAGACCCTGCGATCCGCATTGCATCGCGCGCCACTGCCGGCTGATATTCGGTCTCCGAAAGTGTATTGAGGCATCGGTCAGGCGTCTGCTCCAACAGCTCTGTCCATCGAGCAAGGCGTTCTCCCCGCGTCAGTGCGCGGCGCTGCATGTCTGCATGAACACCGGCAACTGCCTGCAGTCGTTCGCGTGGCTGGTACTTCATCGTCGCCTCCTCACCATTAGAGTTTGCTTTAAGAGGTATGGCGCTGTGGAACTCCGGCAAGTGTTGCAATAGGA
The DNA here is from genome assembly GCF_029892065.1 of Sinorhizobium garamanticum. Taxonomy (NCBI): domain Bacteria; kingdom Pseudomonadati; phylum Pseudomonadota; class Alphaproteobacteria; order Hyphomicrobiales; family Rhizobiaceae; genus Sinorhizobium; species Sinorhizobium garamanticum. The sequence goes on from NZ_CP120374.1 coordinate 1,568,235, forward strand.
GGGCCTTGAAAGTTCGGCTGCCCGGCGGAACGAGCCTGGCATTCAAGTTTAACCGGAGACGACGGTTCGGTCTGCTCGTTGCGATTTTGCAATCACGCTTTGAATCGCATTCTGCGACGAGCTTGGAACTGTATCGGCAGGAGCGTTTCCGTAATGCCGCCCGACCGGTTTTCTGGTCGACGGCGAGGTCGTTGTCGGCGTCGCCGCGCTCCCTAAGGGCGGAGGGGGTTGCTCGAGTTTTCGTCGCAGAAAAATAGTGACACTACAGTAATCACCGGAGGCCGGTCGTCACCGACTGTATCGAGCAATGAGCCCAATCCCTTGTTGAAATCGACCGCCTGCGAAATATTGTGGATTTCGAAGGTCATGACCTTCTCATGCTCGGCACTGGTACAGGTTGCCGGCCGATGCGTAGTGATTGCCATTGCCGTCAACCAGAACCACTTGGGTGATTTATTTATTTTCATTGAGGGGCTAGTACCGTCCTTGGACGAATCCAATAGTAGGACAAAAGATGACCGCCGATCGACTTCGTTTTGTCCTCTTCCTCAACGGTTTGTTCATCCTGGCCCTGGCGGTGGCCATGCTTTTACCGGCCGTCGTCGACTTCGCCGTCGATAACAGCCAGGACGCACTCACCTTCTTGAGTTGCGCTGCCGTTGCCGCTGCCTTCGGGTCACTGCTCGTTACCGCCTTCAACCAGGACGAGGTTGACCTCAAGGACCGCCGGACTGGACTTTTGATCACCGTCAGTGCCTGGCTCTCGGTCTGCATGATCGGAGCGGTGCCACTCTACAGTGCGCTGGATCTGAGCTGGACGGATGCGGTCTTTGAATCGGCATCGGCCTTGACGACGACTGGTTCCACGATCCTGGTAGGCTTGGATGATATGCCGCAAGGGCTGCTCCTGTGGCGTTCGCTGCTTCAGTGGCTCGGAGGAATTGGCATCATCGTGATGGCGCTCAGCGTGCTCCCAGCATTGCGGGTCGGCGGCATGCAGCTCTTTCGCTCCGAGTCCTCGGACATTTCCGAAAAGCCGTTTCCCAAGGTGCGGCAGATCGCCCGCAACATCCTGATCGTCTATGTGTCGCTCACCCTGGCTTGCGTCATAGCCCTCGACATCGCCGGAATGTCGACCTTCGATGCGGTCAATCATGCAATGACCACCATCGCGACGGGCGGCCTCTCGACAAAGGATGCATCGATTGGCTTTTACAATTCCCTGGCGATCGAGATCGTGACCATAATATTCATGATTTCGGGTGCGCTGCCGCTCGCCTTCTACGCCGTATTCCTCATGAGCCGCGGCAAGCGCAGTGCAATCGAAGGACAGATCAAGCCCTTCCTCCTGATCCTCGCAACGGCGATCCTGGTGTGCACGGCCTGGAACATCGCACAGGGCATGTCGCCACCTGTCGCGCTGAGGCTGTCTGCCTTCAATGTCACCTCCGTGATCACAGATACGGGTTTTGCGACCGCCGATTTTTCCACATGGGGAAGTTTTGCGATCGGGCTTTTCTTCATGTTGTATCTCGTCGGCGGCTGTGCCGGCTCGACCGCAGGCGCCATCAAGATCTTCCGCTGGCAGATTCTGTTTGAGGGCACCGGAAGGGCGCTTAGACACATGCTTTATCCGAACGCTGTCGTGCCGGTGCGCTTTCAAGGAAGGTCCGTCGACGACATGGCCATCGGTAATGTCCGCAACTTCTTTTTTCTCTACATCATGACCCTGCTTGTTCTTTCACTCCTGGTGACGGCAACGGGCCTCGATTTCCTCTCGGCCACTTCCTCGGTGGCTCAAGCGATGGCGAATGCGGGGCCCGGTCTTGGTCCCCTCGTCGGCCCGGCAACGAATTTCTCCGGCATACCCGATGCGGCCAAGTGGCTAATCGCATTGGCCATGATCCTCGGCCGGTTGGAACTGGTAACATTCTTTGTCGTGCTGCAGCCGTGGTTCTGGCGGCGCTGACGGCAACGCGCAAAAGGCGTTACGGGACAGCGACGGTGGACAGGCTTTGGGCAGCAAATCGCCCCTCTCGCGCAAAACGCCCCCAATTCCGGAGATAACGACATCCCTTGCAATACAGTAAGCCGACGGTTTTCAACTCCGTCTAAGGCGGGCCTCATCAACTCGGCTCTAAGTCTGTTTCTTGACAATGAAGCAGCAGGGGGCCTCGGCCTTGCTCGCCATCGTAACGGCCAACGCATCGCCGTCAGTATTTACTTTTTGCCCTTCGCATTGATATCGCCTTCTGCCGGTTGGCGCGGTGTCAAGTCTGTCGGAATTATTTCAGCAACACTGAACCGAGTAAGTGTTACGGCCCTCCCTCTCTATAGAGCCCCGATCGCGTCGAGTGTTTTTCAAGTTTGCACTGGTCCGGTGCAAAGAACGTTTGACAATGTCCGCAATTGAGCGTGAAGTCATTACTTGAGGCACGGCGAAATGCGCAACTTTGCATGCCGTGCCTCACTGGATGACGGGGCAAGGGAAACTGTGCGGCCTGGCACTAGCGGCCGCAACACCAGGAACCCTCCCGCTACGCCACCCGGTCGATTATGCGGTGGCCGGCGAAGCCCTTGATCGGGGCGCAGTGTCCTCCAAGGGTCTGGGATGGGAAGCCCTGTTCATTCACAACGCGGCGAGCGAGGCGTGAGCGGCGCCTCCGCGCGACCTTCCTGCACGATGGCCGCATGCCGCAGTGAGATGTGATCGAAAGGCGACTGCCATGGCCAACGATAGCAAGCAGCATGAAGGCGGAGTGATCTACCATATACCCGGCCAGGAGTATTTCGATATACGCGGACTGCGACGCCACGCCGGCGTCTTCTCGCTCTGGGCTCTTGGGGTCGGCGCGGTCATCTCCGGCGACTTCTCCGGCTGGAACCTCGGTTTTGCCGTCGGCGGCTGGGGTGGCATGTTCATCGGCACCATCCTGATCACCATCATGTATCTCGGTCTCACCTATTCGATCGCCGAAATGAGCCCGGCCTTGCCGCATACGGGCGGCGCCTATTCCTTCGCGCGGACGGCATTCGGACCGTGGGGCGGCTTCATCACCGGCGTGGCGGAGAACATCGAATATGTGCTCACCCCCGCGGTCGTGGTGTTCTTCATCGGGACCTACCTGACCGGAATCTTCGAGACACCACAGTACTTCCAACCCGTCTGGTGGCTGATAGGTTATATCGTCTTCGTCGGCCTCAACGTCCGGGGTGTCGAACTCTCGTTCACCGTGACGGTGATCGTCACGCTGATCGCCCTGGCGGTTCTCGCCTTTTTCTTTGTTAGCGCCATTCCGTTCATCGACTTCGGCAAATATGCGATGAACGTCGGCGTCGATCCGGCGACGGGTGCGGCAGTCGAGCTTCCGGACGGCGGCGGGCCGTTCCTGCCGCTCGGCGTCTATGGCGTGCTGGCCTCGATGCCCTTCGCCGTCTGGCTGTTTCTGGCGATCGAGCAGCTGCCGCTCGCTGCCGAGGAATCGGTCGACCCGCAACGCGACATGCCGAAGGGCATCATGCTCGGCATGTTCACGCTGATTGCAACCGGCTTCCTGGTGCTTATCATCAATCCGGCCATCCCGAACGGCGCCTTTAGGCTCGGTTCTTCGGGCGAACCGATCCTCGACGGTTTCCGGGCCATCTATGGAACAGGCTGGGCAAAGATCCTCTCGCTATTTGCAGTCGCCGGACTGATCGCCAGTTTCCACGCCATCATCTTCGCCTTCGGCCGGCAGATCTACTCCTTGTCGCGGGCCGGTTACTTCCCGCATTTTCTCTCGGTGACCCATGGCGCGCACAAGACCCCCAACACCGCGTTGATTGCCGGCGCACTCGTCGGCTTCGGTGTCATGCTGGTGGTCTGGTTCACCCAAGGCCGCGCGGAGGCCGGCTCCTTCATCGGCGGCGTGCTTCTGAACATGGCGGTGTTCGGCGCGATGTTCTCCTACCTGCTGCAGGGGCTGACCTTCATCCAGCTGCGGCGCGCTTTTCCGAATATCGAGCGGCCCTACCGCAGCCCGTTCGGCGTCCCCGGTGCGGTGCTCACCGTCATCATTGCGCTGGTGACGATCTTCTTCCAGCTCACCGACCCGCTCTATCAGAAAGGCATCATCGGCGTGGCGATCTGGTACGCGCTGGCGATCGTCTACTTTGGCGCTTACGGCCGCAAGACGCTCGTGTATTCGCCGGAGGAGGACTTTGCGGTCAGGCAGCGCGAAGGCGCGGCATCCATCTGAGCCGGAACGAGTTTGCTATGCGTGTTCGTGCGGTTGCCGTGGAGAGCGACGCACTGGCACCTGTGCAGGCCTAGTGGCGGAACTGTCCCACTCTCGTATGAGGATCTGGCATGTGTGGCATTAACTTCGAATGTGCGGATACTATGGTCGCCAGCCGAACGGGATCGCGCTGGTGGCAATCAACTGCGCGAGCGCCAGCGCGATGGTGATGGCAGCAAAAATGACAGTTCGCTTCTTCACCTGTTCTCTTTGTTCTTGATCGCGTTTTGATTTTGCCGCACGCGCATAGCTATCCTCGATCCGCAGAGCTATAAAGGCACTTGCCGCGTCCGTCTTGGGCTCCTCCAAACCCCGGGGATAACTAAATCCCGTTGTTACAGGGACGCAGACGCATGCTTTCAGTTCGGCCCGAGGGCCGCATCAGCTCCACTCTGCGCCAGTTTCTCAACAATGAAGCGTCAGGCGGCTTCGTTCTTATGGCCGCGGCCGTGCTCGCCATCATAACGGCCAACTCACCGGTCTCGGCCATCTATTTTGCTGCGCTTCACATTCATCTCGGGCCGCTCAGCCTCCAACACTGGATCAATGACGCACTGATGGCGTTGTTCTTTCTGTTGGTCGGCCTCGAAATCAAGCGCGAGCTGTTGGACGGCCAGCTCTCAAGCTGGAGCCGCCGGCTGCTTCCGGGTACCGCGGCCGCGGGCGGCATGCTCGTTCCCGCCTTGATTTACGTCGTCTTCAATGCCGGCAATGCCGACGCGTTGAGAGGCTGGGCGATTCCTTCCGCAACCGACATCGCCTTCTCTCTGGGGGTGCTGTCGCTGCTCGGGCCATGCGTGCCGGCGTCGCTGAAGATATTTCTCACCGCGCTCGCCATCATCGATGATCTTGGCGCGGTGATCGTTATCGCGCTGTTTTATGCGACCGATCTGAACCTTGTCGCACTGGGCGGCGCCGTGATCGTCGCTGCAAACCTCGTCGCTTTCAATCGAATTGGCGTCACGCGTCTCTGGCTCTATCTTATGATCGGCTCTGCGTTGTGGATTCTGCTTCTCCAATCGGGCGTTCACGCGACGATCGCCGGCGTGATCTTGGCGTTGACGATCCCGGTCCGCCGGACGCGCGGCGCGCCGGAGGCGTCGCCGTCCGTTTCGCCGCTCCACAAGCTCGAGCACATGCTGCAAAAGCCGGTTGCTTTTCTCGTCGTGCCGCTCTTCGGCTTTGCAAATGCGGGCGTTTCGCTGGCAGGAGTGACGCTCTCCGTGCTTGTTGAGCCGCTTACGCTCGGCGTGGTCGTCGGTCTAGTCGCGGGGAAACTGATTGGCGTTTTCGGTACGGTCGCACTGATGGTGCGAAGCGGACTGGCCGACCTTCCCACCGGGGCCAACTGGGCACAGACGCTTGGCCTTTCATTTCTCTGTGGCATCGGTTTCACGATGAGTCTCTTTATCGGTCTGCTAGCGTTCGACGATCCAGCTATGCAAGAGCGCGTCAAGTTCGGCATTATTGCAGGATCCCTGGTGTCCGGAACGGCTGGCTATGCCGTCCTCAAGCTCGGTGCTAGAACGTCGAAGGCCGCGCGTGCATAGTCATGCAGAATGCACGCCCTTGTGGGCGGTTACGAGGGCGATCGCGGGAGGGGCGGAACCTTGCGCCAAGGGTGAATGGAGCGCGAAACCCTTCCTGTAGCAGCTTGATGGCCAATTCGAAGTATTTAATTCGACTGGCTTACAATGGTTTACGTCGATCTTGACCAAAAGTCCCTTAAAATGAATTGCTTCATACACGCTTGGGTGTAATACTTTTGGGCGTGCGGGCACAGCCACAAGTATTAGAGCGATTTAGCATGGAGCGACTTGAGGTCGTATTGCCGTGTCTGTGCTTTATATTGTGCAACACTCCTAGGAGAACGAATGAGCCCTGACCATTTTCGGGTCAGGGCTTCCATAATCGACGCCGCATAACCAACTAACGCAGCCGGCACAGACAAATCTGCCTCGCCATCGGGTTACGTTATTCTGTCGCCACGAGCACCGGTGAATGCTTACGTTCAATCCGACGCTATCCGCTAAACAGGATCCACGTGACGTGGCGACGACAGACACAAGAGTGCTATTTGCCGCTCAAACCATATTGGAGCACCTGTACCCTCTCCAAGGTGACCAGCCCGCTCGACATGATCCCTTCAAGCACCGGCAGGAAGGCATTAATCTTTTCCTCGCTGTCGACAATCTCGACAATCAGCGGCAGGTCTTCCGAAAGACGGAGAATCTTTGTCGTGTGCAACCGGCTAGAGTGCCCGAAACCCATTCCCCCCCGTAGCACCGTTGCGCCGGCAAGTTGCATTTCGCGCGCCTTGAGCACAATCGACTCATAGAGCGGGTGGCCGTCATCCCGGTCATTCTCGCCGATGAATATCCTCAAAAGCAAAGCCTGTCTCGGTATCTGCATGGTCTACCCTCCCAAACGATTAAGCCGCGAAGCCAGTGCATGACCGCACCAGACCGCGGCGAGCCATGTAACGACTGAGGCTCCGATATATAGTCCGGCCAGGACCAGCTCGCTGCGCTGCATGAGCTGAAACGCCTCCAAGCTGAACGCCGAGAAGGTGGTGAAGCCGCCGCAAATCCCAGTCATTACGAACTGGCGCTGATATGTTCCCGAGAAGAGCCGGCCGTTCGGCCCCGCAAACGTCGCATAGAATCCGATGACAAATGAGCCGACTATATTCACGAGGAGCGTGCCCCAAGGAAATGCGGGGCCGAACCACGCAAGCGCCGCAAGCGAGGCCAACGCGCGCAAGACGCTGCCAATGACAGAGCCGATGGAGACGCACAAGTAGAGCAAGGCAGTCTCTCGCACCTTTCGCGATCTCGCCTGCTCATCTGGCTTCAGATGCGGTGCCAAAGGTATCTTTCGCTTCACAGATTGCTGAAGCTCGGTTTTCACAGGCTGGCTCCAAAAATAATTGCCCCGATGCCGTATCCGACCGCGACAGACACCAGACAGAGAGCCACAGACAGAGCCGCGTTTCCGCCGGCTTGGAGGAGTTGACCATCGCGGGCAAGCGCCATCGTCTGCAGGGTGAAAGAGGAAACCGTCGTGTAGCTGCCCAGAAAACCTGTGACGATGAACTGCCACGCCACGGGCATCGGCAGGACGCCACTGACGTTTGCCGCTGCGGCCAGACCGATCGCAAATGCGCCGGTGACATTAACGACCATCGTCCCCCAGGGAAACGTCTCGCCGATCACCCGCCCGATCAGCCCCGAAATGAAATAACGGGTCGGACCGCCAATCACGCTGCCCAACGCCACCCAGAGGATGGCATGAAGAATGTCCTGCATGTCTTCAGTTGACCTTGTCAGCCGGATCGAGTGCCGGCGGCAGTCTTTCCAGATCCAAGCCGTCATGTAGCATGTGGAGTCGGGCGATCGCCAAGCCCAATGCCTGCCATATGATCGTCGCCAGAATTATTGTCCCCAATAGGACAAACGCCCCAACTCGCTCAGCCGCTCCGAGCCCCGCTCGGTCGAACAGAAAATAGATGGCAGCGAAGAGTATGAGGATAAGCGCCTGTGAGAGCAGCGTATATCTATCGGCCCACCGCTTGTGCAGCCGTATAATGCGGAGCTGGTCTGTTTCTGCGTCCATGCTTTTCCTCTCCGGCTATTGTCTCGGTCATTATCGCGCTGCGTCAGTCAGGTCATTGCCGGCCGCCGGCGACCCAATCGTTAGCGAGACATCATAAAGCCCTTCGCATCAACGGTAACCTTGAGCAAGAACGACGGAACGATGAGGCCGATACCCGGCCGGTGTTACTGGGCAAAGGCCGAACCTTGGAACGCCGGTTGCTGCTTGGGGGGAGAGAGCAACGCCCTCTATCTCCCCAATAGCAATGGCCTTTGTGGCATATGGGAAGAGATAGATGATCACGGGTCCCGCCGCGATCATCACATAAGTCGCATGCGGCACGCCGATGAGTTCCGGAAGCTGCGCCATAAAGATTAGGATGGCGAGAGCCCGACAAGGGCCTACCCGACACCCGCTCGCCGCAGCCGGACGGGCCTGGCCACCGCCTAATATTCAGCGGGTTGCGGCCGCGTCCGTTATCGCGCTCAGGGCAGCCGTCATCTTATTCGTCACCTCATCGGCTTTTGCAATCCGATGCGCATCGGTAATCCGCGACGGCGGCCAATAGCCGATCTGGACCTTGCCGCTTGCATCTTCCCAGATCAGTACCCGCAGAGGCAGGTCGAGCCCGGCGGTTTGCTGGCCCTGCATTAGCGGGGTGCCAAGCGCCGGGTTCCCGAAAATGATCACCGTCGTCGGGCGCAGTTCGAGACCGTTCTTTTTAGCTGCTGCCGCATGGTCGACGGTCGCTACGATCGTCGCGCCCCGCTTTTCGATCTCTGCCTGAAGGCGCTGTACGGTCGTCGCAAACTCGGCGGGGCTCTCCTTCACGATCAAATTCAGGTCTTCGGCACTGGCGGAGTCCATCGCAACAATCACAGCAGCGGCGAAAACAAGCATTCGAAACATCGTCTCCTCCTGCGTCACATTATACAGAGCGCTTGGTACCGTCCGCCCATTCCCTCAGGATGAGCTTCTTTCCTCGAGAGTGCCAGTGCTCGCTTGACTGATCGTCGGGGTTCCGTCGCATAGCGACACGGTGCTCCTGCTCAACGCGGGCAAGGTCGCCGGACTGGGTGCCTTCGAGACGGCCGTCACACCGCAGAGCCTGCGGGCCGTCTACGGAATCGAGGCGGAGTTTGTCGCCGATCCGGCACGCCGCTCATCGTCTGTCCTCGTGCGATCAAGTGCCCGATGAGAAGCATCGACCGAGCGCAGCGACGACCCGGTGCCCTTTCCGGATCGCCGTATCCAAGTACACGCGAGAACCGGAAGACATTCCGTCGGTCCTTCCTGAAAATCAGCCGAATCCCGCCAGCAAAGCTTCAACAATCCAAAGATGCTGTAGGCACTGAGCGGCTGATCGGATGATTGCAGCACGGAGAGCACCAGGCTCTGGTTCTTCGTCAACTTGAGATCGTCGACATGGACCGCCTGCGGTATCGTTGCTCTCCGGAATGGCTCTTTGTTGGATGGGCGGGAATTGCGCCAGCAACTCCCGCCTGTCGCGTCATCGCTCAATGGGACGCGCCGGAGCCGCCGACAGCGACGATCGAGAAGGGTTGGCCTTCGACCGCGATCGTGCGCGTTTCGTTCAGCGTTTTGGCATCAATCACCCGGACCAGCGAATGGCGCGGATCGGTGATCGCAATCTGGCCATCCGCCACTGCAAGCCGCGGGCGTGGGTCACGCCAATGGCCGTCCTTGCTGTACGGCTCCGTGACCTTGGCCTTGCGCGTAATCTCGCCCTTGATGACATCGAGTACATGAATGTCGCCGTCCTCTGTCAGGATGTAGGCGCTGCGCGGCGTTGCCGGATCCAGCACGAAATCCACTCGCCGCGTCGGCAATTCGACCAGGCGGTATGGCTGCTCGCTATCCGGATCGATGAGGACGACCTTGTCCTCGCCGTAGTTACCCAGGAAGAACTGCATCGCCTTGCCGCCGAGGAGCGTTCCCGTGTACGCCTTCGGAAAATCAGCAGGGTAGCGCAGCATCTCCAGCTTCGGACCATCGACCCCGCCCGGCCGTGCGATAAGGACACCCTCCTTGCAGCCGAGAGCCACCAGGCGCGCCGACGTTGCTTCACCATGGAGGTCGGTGCACTTGGCGAGGTCGCCGACCTGCTCGCCCTTTTCATCCACGACCCGCAGTCCGACGCGGGGCGGCAGCTCGTCCGGTTTTGTTTCGATCTCCGTATTCGGCACGGAGACGAGGATGTACCGGCCCATCGTGACGGCCACTCCATGGTGCGGCTTGATCGTATCGACCGTACGTTTTTCCGCTTTACCCTCGAGAATGTCCGCTTCATCGACGATTTCGGCCTTGTCGCCCCGATCGTAGAAGAGGATCACATGATCGTCGTGCGGCACGACGTGACCGGGGCGCTTGCCTTTGAGGGTGATAGGCAAGAGTGCCGGATCGGAAACGTCCAGATCGCGGTGTTCCCCATGGTCTGAAAAATTGATGCCAGTCTTGATGGCGTGAATGAGATCAGCTTCCGTTTGGGCGGCAAACACTATCTGACCCGAGGCGCTTGCCGTCAAAGCAGCGTAACCTTTGAGGTCGTAGCGACCGAGCTCCTTGCCGCTTGCAAAATCAATGGCCCGTACGACGGGCTGCGTGTGATCTGCGACGAAGAGGCGCCAGGCCTCCATCGTCTCGTGGTCATCTGCCATCGCGCCCGGCGCGACAAATAGCACAGTAGCCGCCACAGCAGCCAAGAGCCGGTTTCGGGTGAGAGACAGTCCCATTATGTTCCTTCCTTCGTTTTGAAACGTTCTTTCTCAGCGATATGGAGCGATCATTCGGCCGCCTGCCGCACCGCTCGGCATTTCGCAAAGCCGTCGCTGATGATGTCCCTCGGGAGGTTTCGGCCGATGAAGACAAGGCGTGTGACACGTTCCTCACTGTCCTTCCACGGCCGTTGGTGATCGCCTTCCAGCAGCATGTGGACGGCTTGGACGACAAAGCGATCATCATCGCCGGCAAAGGCGATAATCCCCTTCATTCGCAACATATCGATGCCGAACGCCTGCACGGTCATCTGCAGCCAGTTCAGGAACTTGCCCGGATCCATGGGCTCACGCTCGACGAGCGAGAAGCTCGTCACGTGATCGTCGTGCTCATGGTCATGTTCCTCGTCCAGAAAATCGGGCTCGACCTCGAGGATCCGGTCGAGGCCGAACGCCTTTCGATCCAGGAGGGTGGCGATATCCACGTTGCAGCGCTCTGATGTCAGGATGCTCGCGGTCGGATTGATCCGGCGGATGCGCTCTTCCACAGCCGCGCGTTCGTCCTCATTCACCAGATCGGTCTTGTTGAGGATGATCGTGTCGGCAAACGCCAGTTGCTCCTGCGCCTCATGAGCCTGGTCGATTTCCCCCAGAAGATGCTTGGCATCCACGACGGTGATGATCGAATCGAGCCGGGTCTTCGAGCGGACGTCTTCATCGACGAAGAAGGTCTGCGCCACCGGCGCCGGGTCGGCAAGGCCGGTCGTTTCGATCAGGATGCCGTCGAAGCGGTCGCGGCGGCGCATCAGCCCTTCGATGATACGGATGAGATCGCCGCGCACGGTGCAGCAGATGCAGCCGTTGTTCATCTCGAATACGTCCTCGTCGGATTCGACGATGAGATCGTTGTCGATGCCGACCTCGCCGAACTCGTTGACGATCACCGCGAACTTCTTGCCGTGCGGCTCCGTCAGGATGCGGTTGAGAAGCGTGGTTTTACCGGCGCCAAGGTAGCCGGTCAGCACTGTCACGGGTGTCGGTTCGCTCTGCTTCGACATGATTGATCTCCTGGAGTGACGCGCCCGGGGGGCAACGATAGATTATGTTATTACGTAACATTTCGTTTGACGAACGTAATAACATTACCTATGCAGTCGCTGTCAATCCCCGAGGACGCGATGAGCGACATCTGCCTGGAATTCCAAAATCTGACGCTCGGCTATCAGGGCCACGCGGCAGTCCATCACCTTACCGGCACTGTCGAGTGCGGTTCGCTGACGGCGATCGTGGGTGCCAACGGTTCGGGCAAGTCGACGCTGATGAAGGGAATCGCCGGCATCCTGAAGCCGATCAGCGGCGGCTGTGCATCGAAGTTCAAGCGGCTCGCCTATCTTCCGCAGCAATCCGAACTGGACCGTAGCTTTCCGGCGCGGGTGGTCGACCTGGTAGCGTTAGGTTTCCTGCAGGACAGGGGCCTGCTCGGCCGAGTCACGGAAGACGACAAGGCGAAACTCGCGGCGTGTCTCGAAGCCGTTGGGCTCTCGGGTTTCGAGAAGCGCTCCCTCGACAGTCTCTCCGGCGGACAGATGCAGCGGGCCCTCTTCGCCCGTACCATGCTGCAGGATGCGGATCTGATCCTGCTGGACGAGCCGTTCACTGCGGTGGACGAGCGGACGATCCGCGATCTTGTTCTCCTGGTGAGGCAGTGGGCCGCCGAAGGCCGGACGGTCCTCTGCGTCCTTCACGACCATGTCCTCGTACGCGCGCATTTTCCGCAGACGCTGCTGATCGCCCGCAAGCTGGTCGGGTGGGGGCCGACGCCGGAGATCCTGACGCCGGACAAACTTTTGCGCGCCCGCAATTTCCAGGAGGCCTGGGACGAGACCGCCGGCTGGTGCGCAGAATCTCCGGTCGCGCTGCATCACACCCATGGCCGCGGGGGCGGTCACGACGGGGAAACGCAAAGGACCGTCGCGCGTGTTTGACTGGCTGATCTCTCCCTTCCTGCAATACGGTTTCATGCAGCGGGCGCTCTTCGGTTCGATCGTGCTCTCGGTGAGTTGCGCCCCGGTCGGCGTGTTCCTGATGCTGAGACGCATGAGCCTGACGGGCGATGCGATGTCGCATGCGATCCTGCCTGGTGCTGCGCTCGGCTTCCTGCTTTTCGGGCTCGATATCCTGCCGATGACGATCGGCGGGCTTCTTGTCGGCCTGCTGGTCGCGCTCGGTTCAGGCTTCGTGTCCCGCTTCACGGTGCAGAAGGAAGACGCATCGATGGCGGCCTTCTACTTGATCTCGCTCGCGGTCGGGGTGCTGCTCGTGTCCTGGCGCGGTTCCAGCGTCGATCTGATGCACGTGCTGTTCGGTTCCGTGCTTGCCCTCAACAACGAGGCACTGGGCCTCATCGTCGGCATTGCCGTCCTTACCTTCGTCGCCCTCATCGTCTTCTGGCGAGCGCTGGTGGCCGAGTGCCTTGATCCTCTGTTCCTGCGTTCGGTCAGCCGGATGGGCGGCCCAGTGCATCTGCTGTTCCTCGTGCTGGTCGTGCTCAATCTGGTCGGCGGGTTCCAGGCGTTGGGTACGCTGCTTTCGGTCGGTCTGATGATGCTTCCTGCGGTCGCCGCCCGCTTCTGGTCGAACGACGTGCGCGGACTCTGCCTGATCGCCATCGCTATTGCCGTCGTCTCGTCGCTATGCGGCCTCCTGCTCTCCTATCACGCATCCATGCCGTCCGGCCCGGCGATCATCATGGTCGCCGGCGTCGCCTACATCCTTTCCGCGCTTTTCGGCCGAAGGGGCATGCTCGCCAGCGCGCTTCCCTCTCGCCGCCATAAGACCGCCTGATCAACAGAAGGAGATTCCCATGTTCAGGACCTTGCGTTTTGCAACCTATGCCAGCCTCATCACGCTGGGCGGGTTTGCCTCCACCGCATCGGCCGCCGAGTTGAAGGTCGTCGCCAGTTTTTCGATCATCGCCGATTTCGCCAGAAACGTCGGTGGCGACCGGGTTGATATCTCGACGCTGGTTCCGGCCGATGGTGATGCGCATGTCTATGAACCGCGTCCCGCCGACGTCGCGGCCCTTGAGCAGGCGAGTGTCGTTCTCGTCAATGGATTGCAATTTGAAGGCTTCATGTCGCGCCTGATCGAGACGAGCGGTGCCAAGGCGCCGGTCGTCGAGGTGAGCAAGGGCATCGAGCCGCTGAAGTCGGCGGAAGAAGAGCACCATCACCACGAAGGTGAAGAAAAGGTCGAGGCGGGTCACGACCACGATCACGATGCTGAGGAGAAAGCCGAAACCGGTCACGATCATGGCCACGAAGGACACGATCATCACGGCGAGTTCGATCCGCATGCCTGGCAGTCGATCCACAATGCCCAAATCTATGTGAAGAACATCGCCGATGCCTTCTGCGTGGCGGACGCGGCTGGCTGCGCCACCTACACGGCCAATTCCGAAGCCTATGTGGCAAAACTCGGCGAGCTGGAGACCGAAATGAAGGCGGTGATCGCCACCATTCCAGAAGGTAAGCGCACCATCATCACCTCGCATGACGCCTTTGGCTATTTCGAGCGTGATTACGGCCTTAAGTTTATTGCGCCGGAAGGCGTTTCCACGGAAGCGGAAGCCTCCGCGGCCGATGTCGCCAAGCTCGTCGACCAGGTGAAGGAAGACAAGGCATCGGCAATCTTCGTCGAGAACATCACCAACCCACGGCTCGTCGAGCAAATTGCCAGCGAGACCGGGCTTACAGTCGGCGGCACGCTTTATTCCGACGCGCTCTCCGGCCCGGACGGTCCAGCATCCACATACCTAGACATGTTCCGCAGCAATGTGGAGACGATTAAGTCGGCCATTCTCGGCAGCTGATTGCGGCGCCTGCCCGAGGAGCACCGGGCAGGCAGGCCTGCTTGCCTCATTCCATGAAAGCGAAAGCGGGTGTGATCGGAACATGATCGGTGGTCTGTTCAAACGGCGCCAGGCGATGCGAAGCGCCCCGGAGAATGACATGAGAGGATTGTATGATCCCGTGCCTGTTACGCTGCTGACAGGCTTTCTCGGTTCCGGAAAGACGACGCTTCTCAACGATGTGCTCGCCGACCCCCGGATGGTGGGCACTGCGGCCATCGTCAACGAATTCGGCACGGTCGCGATCGATCACAGCCTCGTGCGCACCGGATCCGAAGCCTATTTCCAGACGACGACGGGCTGCATCTGCTGCACGGCGACCAGCGATATCCGCATCTCCCTCTACGAACTGCACGAGGCGCGCATGCGAGGCGAGGTTCCTCCGGTGTCGCGCGTGGCCATAGAGACCACCGGCCTCGCCGACCCCGCGCCGATCATTAACAGTCTCATTCCAGGCGGCGCGCCAGCCATGGGCCTGCGCGACCATGTCGTCGCACGTCATTTTCGTCTCGCCGGCGTTGTTACCGCCTTCGACGTCTTGAACGGTCGCGCCACGCTCGACGGCTTCCTTGAAGGCTGGAAGCAGCTTGCCTTCGCCGATCACGTGGTTGTCACGAAGGCCGATCTTGCAGATGGCTCGCATGATTGGGCTGCGGAGCTCAAAGCACTCAACCCTGCGGCCCGATTTCACGATCGGCACGGGGCAGGCTTCGATCTCCATGCCCTGTTCGGCGAGGGCGCCTATTCCATATCCGGCAAGGCCGAGGACGTGTCGGGCTGGCTGGCAATGGAGAGGATCGGCCAGCATCCGGATCATGCGCGCGATCTGAACCGCCATGGCGACGAGATCGAGGCTTTCAGTCTTACGCATGACGTGCCGCTCCAGCCGCAGTCGGTCGAGACCTTTCTGCACATCGTCACCAGCAATATCGATTCGGGCCTTCTTCGGCTCAAGGGCCTGTTCGCCCTTGCGGACGATCCGGAGCGGCCGCTGATCGCCCATGCGGTGCAGAACCGGCTCTATCCCCTCCAGCGTCTCGAAACATGGCCGGACGGCGATCGGCGCAGCCGCGTCGTCCTGATCGGTCAGGACATGCCGGAAAAGCCGATTCGTGATCTCTTCGAGGTGCTTGTGCCAAGCTCGGTCGGAAAGACGCGGAGATCGGCATGAGTGGCGCTTTTGTCAATCCCCTGGCGCGCGGCATGCCCGGTGTGGTCCGCAAGGCACGTCAGATCAAGGACTGGACCCGGAATGCGCTGAGCCTGACCGATGAGGGCGTCGTGTCGGTGAACGAGCTCTCCTGCCATTTGCCGGGCTGCCCCCCGAAGGAAACCGCAATCCTGGTGATGCAGCAGGGCGAGACCAGGCAGGTATCGATCCATAAGGCTATGTCCGAGGTCACCAAGGACGACGTCGAATATGCCTTTGCGGCCTCCGAAGCGGGGTCGAAGTGACAATTGGACAGAATATTCAATCAGACAAGGAGAACACGATGCGCATCATGAAGGCGCTTTTCCTCACGCTGGCGCTCGGAGCGTCCATGCCGTTCGGCTGCGCCTACGCCGAGGCCCTCAAAGTGGCCGGTCCATGGGAGATCACCGGTATCGAGCCTGCGCAGACCGGCTATGTCTTCAGCCGGCTGCAGGTCGCCGAAACGACAGCCAGCGTTCGTAGCCGCGCCGCGGGGCCACGTTGGCGGTGACTAATCCATTTGTGCAGCTTTTGCTAATTCATGCCTTGAATTACCATCTTCGCGCGAATTCGCCGGGGAAGGGGCATGAGCTATCGTCAAAGGGATAGGAGTCCACAGCAGCGTTCGGTGCTCCGCACGGCGCCTGGGCTAGTGATTGCGGCCGTCGCGGTGGGTGCGGCCGGCGGCATGACCGCAACCGACCTGATTGCCAAGTGGGATAGTCTGGGCAGCATCGGGGCCTCCTGCAACGTCAAGGGCAACGTCAGCATCGATTCAGGCGAGCGGATATTTCATGTGCCAGGCCAGAAATATTACTCGCAGACCCGGATACGACCGGAATATGGGGAGCGCTGGTTCTGCTCCGAGGAAGAGGCGTGGGCCGCAGGTTGGCGGAAGGCGTACAGATGACCGGCGCTGGAGATTTCCTCAATGAGGAAACAGTTCTCGCGCTGTTGGTTGGAATTTTTGTCGGACTGCTGGCGTATGTTGCGCTGGCACAGCTCGTTGGGCGCGGTAGACCATCCAAGGACAAATCGGTAACCGAGCGACAATTCGGGAACGTCTTTTCCATCATGGATGAAGGTCGACGGCAGTCTCTGATCCGCTACTACATGGAAAAGCATGAGTGTGGCCGAGAAGAGGCGATGCATCGTGCCGTAGACGAGCGAGCTCGCGATTCCAACAGGTGGTGAGCGCCGCGCCCTGCAGAGCCGGGCGCCGTCCGATTCCAAATCGAGCGTCCTGCAAGCGCAAGGAGATCAGGCCTCGCGAACGGTCGCTACGCTACGGTGAACGGTCGAAGCGAACTACGGCGCTGACGTGAAAGCGCAAAGCGCGCTTAGCGCTCAGATCACTTCCGTGCTCTTCAAGTCGTATGCGGCGGATACCTCCATTGGAGCTGGTGCACCCGCTCGGGTCCCGTTGACTTGTTATTTTTTCCTTTGATGCTATATGTAGGTAATTACCTACACGGAGGTGGCAATGGGCATCACGACCCTTTCAAGCCGAGAGCTGAACCATGACGTGAGTAGCGCTAAGAAGGCGGCAAAAGGCGGTCCGGTCATCATCACGGACCGCGGCAAGCCTTCCCATGTCCTAATGACCTATGACGAATTTGAGCGCTTGACGGGCAAGCACCGCAGTCTTGTCGAAGCTCTCGCCATGCCTGGCCTCTCGGCGATCGATTTCGAGCCGCACCGCGTTGAAATCCGGCCGCGCGAAGTGGACTTGTCTTGAGATATCTACTGGATACGAACGTCGTTTCTGAACTGCGCAAGGTCGGCGACGGCAAGGCCGACAGCAACGTGGCAGCGTGGGTCGGAGCGGAAGATGCGACGCGCTTCTTCCTTTCAGCGATCACGATTCTTGAACTGGAGCGCGGCGTACTCGGGGTGCAGCGCCGGGACGCCGCACAAGGCGCTCGGCTGCGTTCTTGGCTTGACAGTCATGTGCGCCCGGAATTCACCGGCCGTATCCTGCCGGTTGACGATGCGGTTGCGACACGTTGCGCGCACCTGCACATCCCCGACCGGCGCAACGAGGCCGACGCGCTGATTGCGGCGACCGCTCTCGTCCACGATATGATCGTCGTGACGCGAAACATTAGAGACTTCGAGGGCACTGGCGTCGTTGTTGTTGATCCTTGGCAAGGCTGACCCGCATCACTTCCACTCGGGTGCCTTCGGGCGACCTCGTTTGCAGGGCCGCCACGTCTCCGACGGCCTCAGGCCCGTCCGGCTTACGCCGTGACCGCGGCCGGAGCCTTGTAACTCTCCTGCTTCATGAGAAGCGCCCAAACGATCCGCGCCATCTTGTTGGCGAGCGCGACCGCCACCAGCATCCGCGGTTTGCGCGCCAGCATCTGTTCCAGCCAAGAGCACCTTCGGTGCGCCGCGCCTTGCCGCCTGTTTTATCACCGCCATGCCGCCGATGATGAGCAGACGCCTGAGCGTGCGGTCGCCCATTTTTGAGATCGCGCCGAGCTTGTGCTTGCCGCCCGTCGACTTCTGCAGCGGGGCAAGCCCGAGCCAAGCGGCGAAGTCGCGCCCCTTTGCGAAGGTCTCGACCGGCGGAGCGAGGGCCGCGATTGCAGTTGCAGTGATCGGGCCCACGCCGGGAATCGTCATCAACCGCCGCGACACCGCGTCCTCGCGGGCGCGCCGCGCGATCGCCGTCGAGTTCGGCGATCCTGCCGTCCAGGTCGGCCAGGAGGTCCAACATTAGCCTGATCATCGCAAGGGCGGCTGGCGGCAACGAGGAGCCCATCTCCTCCTCATCGAGCAGGTCGGCCAGCATCCCCACATAGGACGGTCCCTTGGGCGCGACCCAGCCATATTCCGTCAGGTGGCCGCGGATCGCGTTGATCAGTTGGGTGCGCTGGCGAACCAGAAGATCGCGAGTCCGGAACACCCAGCATCCGCTGCTTGCTGTTCCTCGCTCTTCACGGCGACGAACCGCATGTTTGGGCGCCGCGCCGCCTCGCAGATCGCCTCAGCATCGACGGCATCGTTCTTGTTTCGCTTCACGAAGGGCTTCACGTGGGCCGGCGGGATCAATCGGACCGTATGGCCCATGTCCATCAGCTCGCGACCCCAGTGATGGGCACCGCCGCAAGCTTCCAGGGCGACGGTGCAGGCAGGCTGGGCAGCAAAAAACTCCAACACCTTTCCCCGGCTGAGCTTCTTGCTGAAAAGCGCGCGGCCGCGCTCGTCTGCACCGTGTGCATGGAAAACATTCTTCGCGATATCCAGACCGATCGTGGTAACCTCGGGCACGGACGCCTCCCTCCAATGGTTGCAACACCGCCATTCTGGCACAGCGATGCCGTCGGGGGGCGTCCACATGGGGTAATCGCGGGAGCGCGTCGCCCTGAAAATCAATCATAGCCTTGGAGGGTGGCTGTTCCCCGATAGGATGGAAATACGGGCTCACGACTGGACGCCGGGCCCAAGCATCGAATGGAGAACAGCCATGGAAGAATATATCGGTCTCGACGTGTCGATGAAAGAGACGGCGGTGTCGATCCGCCGCGACGGCAAACGTATCTGGCGCGGGAAGTGCGCCTCGGATCCCAAGCTCATTGCCGAGCTCATCCGCAAGCGGGCACCGGCGGTGAGACGCGTGGTGTTCGAGACCGGCCCCCTGTCCGTGTGGTTCTATCACGCGCTCTGTGCGGAGGGAGTGCCGGCGATTTGCATCGATGCCCGCCATGCCAAAGCTGCGCTCGATATGGCGCCGAACAAAACCGACGCGAACGACGCCGATGGTTTGGCGCATCTCGCGGAGGTCGGGTTCTTTCGGGAGGTGCGGGTGAAAGGATTCGACAGCATGTTGACCCGCACGCTGGTCGCGACGCGAACCCGGCTGGTTCGGATCACCACCGAGCTTTCCAACCAGATCCGCGGCATCATGAAGACCTTCGGTCTCGTCGTTCCGGCCGGAAAGGGAAGCACCTTCGAGAAGAACGTCCGACGCCTTCTTGTTGATCAGGATGGGCTTGCATCGATCGTGCTGCCGATGCTGGAAGCCTGGCGCGGTATTCGCATCCGCGCCGCCGAACTTGGCCGCCAGCTCGTCCGAGAGGCGCGCCAGAGCCAGGCCTGCCGTATCCTCATGTCGATTCCGGGTGTCGGAGCGATCACCGCAACCTCCTTCACCACAGCTATTGAGGACCCCGACAACTTCAGGAAGTCCCGGTCCGTTGGCGCTTGGGTCGGCCTGACCACCCGGCGCTACCAATCCGGGGAAGTCGACTATGACGGCCATATATCCCGGCGGGGCGACGGCCATTTGCGGAGCCTGCTCTACGAGGCGGCGTCAGTCATTCTGACGCGCAGCTCAGCCGGCAGCAGCCTGCGCACGTGGGGCCTCCGGCTCCGGGACAGGATTGGCTTCAAACGGGCCGCCGTCGCTTTGGCGCGGAAATTGGCGGTGATCATGCATGCCATGCTTAAGGCAGGCGAGTTCTTTGATCCAAATGTAGGAGCCGCAGCGTGAGATCTTACGAATAGCCTACAGCATCTCAACGCCTGAAACGTCCCTGCCGGGACGTGGGCCGAGCCATTCCGCTGATGGGGTTGCACCGCTGATCCAGCAGAGTGCGTCGTCGTCCACATTGAAGGCTCTTCCCGCGAAGCTCCATCATGCGGCGACTGCTGTCGACCGCGAAGACAACCATGCACCGGCAGCGTCGTCTTAGCGATGAATAGGCTATTGACCGCAACGCAGCGATTAGACATCCCCATCACCCCTGATGGGGATCTCAAGGCGACAGATGCACGTCGACTCCCAAGTCGGTGAGCGCAAGCGCCTGCCATCGATCGTCTCAGGTGGGTGGAAAGTTCTCATCGCCACCGTCGATCTGAACGCGAAGAAAGCGGACTTTCCTGCCGTTGGCTGCGGCTTCTCAATTTCTGTTTACTATTGCGGCAAGACCGACATGGAGGGTGGAGAACGGTCGCTATATGCCGTGTGGCCGCATGGTTGGATTTAGCTGAAAGCAGACGATCAGCACTTAACCGGTAGCTCGAGAAGCCGACATCATTGACCACCTGCGGACAGTCCGTGATTATGCTGCGTCATTGGCTAGCGTTGGAATGTAAGGTGGATGGTGCCGCTTTCTGCCGTTTCCGACTTCACGGTGTAGTCTTTTTCAAGGCCGCGCAGGTCATCCCACAGCCTGATCCCTCGTCCGAGTAGGATCGGCGCAACGGCCACATGAAGACGGTCAACCAGACCAGCTTTGAGATATTCACGAACGACGGTCGGACCACCTCCGATCCGCACATCTTCTTGCCCGGCAACGTCCGTGGCTTGTTGGAGCGCGTCGTCAATCGAGGTGTTGATAAAATGGAATATGGTGCCACCTGCCATTTTCATGGAAGGCCGTGGATTATGGGTGAGGACGAAAACCGGGTAATGAAACGGGGGTTCTTCACCCCACCAGCCACGCCAGTTCGGGTCATCGGGGTGGTCGTGGAAGCCGAATTTGCCAGCACCCATAATTTCCGCACCGATATTCTCGAAATAATCCTTCGCATACTTATTGTCGATGCCAGTCGTGCCTTTGCCACTGGTGTCCTTGAAAACCCGCTCCTGAAAAGTCTTTGTAGCCACATAAGCATCAACGAGACGCGACCAGTCCTCGCTGAATGGGTTATCGGGTGTCTGGTCCGTCGCTGTCGCGAAGCCATCGAGTGAGATGAGAAGATCAACACGAATTGCCACTGAAGTCCTCCTTTGTTGTGGTTGAACCTCAGGATAAAACACTAAGGCATGTACCTTTGTATTCCGAAGGCGATACAAAGGCAAGTACCTTTTTATCCTTGACGAGGATCGCGGACCGAATTACTAATCCACATGCCTTACCATTCAGCGCCGCTTGACTTGGCCTTTCATGCTCTCAGCGACCCGACTCGCCGAGCTGTGGTTTCGCGACTTGTGGAGGGGGAATTGCCCGTTAGCGCCTTGGCGGAGCCTTTCGATATGGCGCTCCCCTCATTTTCACAGCATTTGAGAGTGCTGGAGGATTGCGGACTGATCGAAAGCGAGAAGCGCGGGCGCAGTCGCTGGTGTCGGCTGGTGCCGGCTCGCTTCGAAGAGGCGGCGGACTGGATGGAAACGGAACGCCGGCGCTGGACCGAGCGGCTGGATCGGTTGGAAGTCTATTTGGACAATGCGGACGACAAATGATGACGGATACAGCAAAACTGTTTGAGACCTGGTCGCCCGATCGCGAAATCGTTCTGGTGAAGGTGTTCAACCACCCACGCGACAAGGTCTTTGCCGCCTGGATGGACCCCAAAGCGCTGGCCGAGTGGTACGGGCCGGCGGGCCTCAGCATCGAGACCCGCGAAGCCGACATCCGCGAGGGCGGGGTCTGGCGGTTCGACATGGTGGGCATGTTCGAGGGCCAGGAGCAGCGCTTCGAGAACCTGATGCGCTTTGTGGAGATCGCGCCAAACGAGCGGATCGTGATGGACTATGGCACGCCCGACCCCGACGATCCCGATCGTTTCCACATGGTAGTGACGTTCGATGAACAGGCCGTCGGCAAGACGGTGCTGACCATGCGTCAGCTCCACCCCAGTCGCGCGCGGCGTCAGGCGGTCATCAGCTTCGGCGCTGTGGAATACGGGCTGCAGACGCTGGACGGCCTCGCCGCCTGGCTGGACAGCTGAGCGCTCGACCGCTCGGTGCCGCGCGCGCCGACTGGCGATGGCCGAGGCGGCGTGCCGATCGACGTGCGCTTGATCGCGCAGGTCAGAGCTTGACGAAGGAGGAGGACCACATACGATGGCTGCTTTCGGGTGCCCGCTATCTTGATCTGGACGACAGCATGAGGCACGAAGCGGCCATCCATACGGAAACGGCCGATTGGCGGCTTAGGGCCTGGCACGTTGCTGCGTCTACGAAATGCCCCCCGCTGGGCCCCTAGTCGACTGTCGCCAAAAGGCTCAAGCGAGCCGTTCATCGCCTCTATCGCCTTTGGCCGCAAAGGGTCGATTCCTCGCGTTCCGAGTGGAGTTTAGCCACTGTCCGGCGGAACACTCACTAGCATCCGCTACGATCCGAAGCTTTTTCTATAAGCAGCCGGAGACGTGCCGAACCTGCGAGCAAAGGACCGCCGAAAGGCTACATCGTCGTTGAAGCCGATATCAGTGGCGATCTTCTTGAGTGGTATGCTGGTGTCCTCAGCCAGTCGCCGACCGGCCTCGAGCCTCATGCTTTCCACGTAGTCGGCCGGCGCCAGAGCCGTCGCATTATTGACCACCATCTGCGGCTCGTGGCTATTCAGGTTCGCGAGTTGGTAAGGCTGGTGGTCGATCAGAACGAGTACCGAATCTTCGGGACGAGGAAGCGAATCAAGGCCGTTGCGATGGGTCATCAAGACTTCCTTTCTCAATGGGTTCACGGGAGACATGCGCCAGCGGGCGAGGTCGCCTGGACGCAATTTGCCGTTCCTTTAGGTGATGGGGTAGTGCCATAGTCAGGCGAGCTGTGTCGCAAAAAGAGGAACGCCGAATTGGACATCGAAGATCTACAGACATTCGTCGCAGTGGCCGATGCAGGGGGCGTATCGGCCGCCGCGCGCCGGCTCGGCGTCTCCAAGTCAATCGTCGGTCGGCGACTCTTCCGGATCGAAGCAGAACTCGGCGTTCAGCTTCTTGCGCGAACGACCCGCGGGGCCGCGCTTACTGAAGCGGGGATCACGTTCAGGGATCATGCGGCCCGAGCCAGCGCCGAGATCGACGCGGCCAGGGAAACTATCCTCCCCACCGGTGATCTGCGCGGCCGCCTGAGAGTTGCCACTTCGCCCCCGTGCTCGCGGAAATGGCGCATCTGCCCCCACAGCTCCCGATCCAGACCTCCTACAGCGATCGCTTCGTTGATCTCATCGCAGAGGGTTTCGACTGCGCGATCCGGGTCGGATACCATCAGGATTCAAACCTGATCGCGAAGCGCATTGGACCGATCTATGGAAAGCTCGTCGCAAGTCCGGGTTACATCAAAACGCGGTTCAGCTCAGACGCCAGATGAGCTCGCCACCCATCAGGCACTCATGCAGGGGACGGAAGCCTGGCAGTTCATGGATGGCGACAAGATCGTCACGGTTCAGCCGCAGGGCAGGTTCAAGGCCGACAACGCTACAGCGCTTGCCGCCGCCGCAGTGGCAGGGCTCGGCATCGCTTGGCTCCCCGATTGCATCACGTATGACTATGTGACCTCCGGATCGCTCGTTCCGATTATGACACGCTATCCACCACCTTCGGCAGGCGCGTATGTCATCGGCCCGCCTGGTCAGCATCCCGCGCGGAAAGTACGGGTTCTCACCGAGATGCTGATCAAGAGCTTCGAACTGAATCCACACCGTTGGGGATCGCCGCTGAACACGATCAGCGCGAAGCCTAATCCAAAGGCAGGAGTTCGAAGGTCGCTCTACTCGGCCGCTGAACGCGACGACATCGCCGGTGCGTTCCACTTACTGCGACACAGCTTAATGTATCGCAGGACTAGTTGGACAGACGCTCAAACTAAGTTGAGGTCAACGGCAATTTCAACGTTATGATCACTCAGTCGAATGCGCGGCTGCCAGTCGGTAGCGAGTACATTTCCCATTCGTTTGCCGGAATTTAGGCTCCCAGCCAAAATTCGAATGCGGCGACAGCCTCTAGGTCGGAAGTGACCTGACATTTGAACTTGATGTACCAGCGTTGCTCGCTCCGAAGCGCCCTACGCTGCCTTGACGGCGGCGCGGCGACCAGCAATTTCGTCTTCTTGGGACCGTAGGAACGGCGCTTACCGCTTCGCCGCCGCTGAATGACGGATGCAAAGCGCTCCCTCGCGTTATCGCGACTCTGACCGCGACGATTTCGGATTGATCTTGAGCATCTTATCCGGTTTCAGTGGGCCACTGCATGTTTCCTCAAGTCGTAGCCGATTTAGGGAAACATGCAGCTATTCAAAGTGCGACAGCGTCCTTTGCGCGTCTGACTAGACGCGCGGCGCTGTCGAAGCGGATACGGCAAATAAAGGGAGTGAAGATGAGCGGAACCGGGACCTGGGATTTTTGGGTCGATCGCGGCGGCACCTTCACCGACGTCATCGGCCGCGACCCTGCGGGCGCGCTCCATGCGCTGAAAGTTCTCTCCGAAAATCCCGAGGCTTACCGCGATGCGGCGGTGCACGGCGTCCGGCAGCTTCTCAAGCTTCCGGCGGGCGAACCTATACAGGCCGGCCTGATCGACGAGGTGCGGATGGGAACGACCGTCGCCACCAACGCGCTTCTCGAGCGGAAGGGCGAGCGGCTCGCGCTGATTACTACGCGCGGGTTCCGCGATGCGCTGAGGATCGGCTACCAGGAGCGCAAGAAGATTTTTGCGACCGAAATCATCAAGCCGGAGGCGCTCTACCAGGATATCGTTGAACTCGACGAGCGCGTGCTCGCCGACGGTACGATCGAGCAGCCTTTGAGTGAAGATGCGGCACGACGCGCGCTCGAAGACCTGAAGGCAAAGGGCTATCGGGCGATCGCCATCGTCTTCATGCACGCCTACAAATTTCCCGACCACGAGGCGCTGGTAGCGCGGCTGGCTCGCGCGATGGGTTTCGAGCAGGTCTCGGTCAGCCACGAGGTCTCGCCGCTGGTCAAATATGTGGGCCGCGGCGACACCACCGTCATCGACGCCTATCTTTCGCCGGTGCTCGGCCGCTACGTGGCGCAGGTCTCCGACGAACTCGACGTCAAGCGCTCCGGGGCGCGCATCATGTTCATGATGTCGTCCGGCGGCCTGACGGCGGCGGGCATGTTCCAGGGCAAGGATGCGATCCTTTCCGGACCGGCCGGCGGTGTCGTCGGCCTTGCGAAGACCGGAGAGGCGGCGGGATTCGACCGCATCATCGGTTTCGACATGGGTGGAACCTCGACCGACGTCGCCCATTTCGACGGCGAATATGAGCGCGCCTTCGAGACCGAGGTCGCCGGCGTGCGCGTGCGCGCGCCGATGATGCTGATCCATACGGTCGCCGCCGGCGGCGGCTCGATCCTCCATTTCGACGGCGAGCGTTTTCGCGTCGGGCCGGATTCGGCCGGCGCCAATCCGGGCCCGGCCTGCTACCGCAATGGCGGCCCGCTTGCCGTCACCGATGCCAATGTGATGCTCGGCAAGCTGATGCCGGAATTCTTTCCGGCGCTGTTCGGACCGGAGCAGAACGAGCGCCTCGACGTCGAGACTGTGCGGACGCGCTTCGCGGCGCTGGCGAAGGAGATCGGCGACGGGCGGAGCGCGGAAGAGGTCGCCGACGGCTTCATCCGTATTGCCGTCGCCAACATGGTCGAGGCCATCAAGAAGATTTCCGTCCAGCGCGGCTATGACGTGACCCGCTATGCGCTGAGCTGCTTCGGCGGCGCCGGCGGTCAGCACGCCTGCCTGGTGGCGGACGCGCTCGGCATGACAAGCATTCTCCTGCATCCGATGTCGGGCCTTTTGTCTGCCTACGGCATGGGCCTCGCCGATATCCGCGCCACCCGGCAGAAAGCGCTTGGCGTCGCCCTCGACGATGCGGCGCCGGCTGCGCTCGCCGCTCTCGGCGCTGAACTGCAATCCGAGTGCCTTGCCGAACTCCAGGCGCAGGGTATCGGCCGCGAGCGCACGCGCACTCATCTGCGCGCCCACATCCGCTATGCCGGCACGGACACGGTTCTCGCCGTCGAAGCGAGCTTCCCGGAGCAGGACGATGCGACGCGGCTGCGCTCCGAATTCGAGCTCCTGCACAAGCGCCGCTTTGGCTTCATCGCTGAGAACAAGCCGCTGGTAATCGACGCCGTCGAAGTCGAGGCCGTCGGGGGAGGAGCCGCGCAGATGGAAACGGAGGGGCTGACGGTGACGGCTGGCGAGCCCGTCCTTAGCCGGCGAACCCGCTTCTATTCGCAAGGCGAATTCCATGATGCGCCGGTGGCGCTGCGCTCGGAAATCTCGCCCGGCCAGAGGCTGGCGGGTCCGGCGATCATCATCGAAGCCAACCAGACGATCGTCGTGGAGGATGGCTGGCAGGCGGAGCTCACGGCAAAGGACCACATCGTTCTCACGCGCATCAAGCCGCTGCCGGAACGCACAGCCATCGGCACCAAGGCCGATCCGGTGATGCTGGAGATCTTCAACAACCTCTTCATGTCGATCGCCGAACAGATGGGCGTCACGCTGCAGAACACCGCCTATTCGGTCAACATCAAGGAGCGGCTCGATTTCTCCTGCGCGGTTTTCGACAACAACGGCAACCTCGTCGCCAATGCGCCGCATATGCCGGTGCACCTGGGATCCATGGATGCTTCCGTTGCGACCGCGATCCGCGAAAACCCGCTCATCCATCCGGGCGACGTGTTCCTGATCAACGCGCCCTATAACGGCGGCACGCACCTGCCGGACCTGACGGTCTGCACGCCGGTCTTCGATGATGCCGGCCGCGAGATCCGCTTCTGGGTCGCAAGCCGCGGCCATCACGCGGACATCGGCGGCATTTCGCCGGGGTCGATGTCGCCGCTTGCGACCAATATCGAGGAGGAGGGCGTCTATATCGACAACTTCAAGCTCATCGACCGCGGCCGCTTCTGCGAGGAGGAACTGGAGAAGCTTCTGAGCGGCGCGCGCTATCCGGTGCGCAACATCCTGCAGAACGTCAACGACCTGAAGGCGCAGGTCGCTGCCAATGAGAAGGGTGTGGCGGAACTGAAGAAGATGATCGCCCAGTTCGGTGAGGACGTGGTCGAGGCCTATATGGGCCACGTTCAAGACAACGCCGCCGAAAGCGTGCGGCGCGTGCTCGACCAGTTGCGCGACGGCGAATTCTCCTACGAGATGGACCAGGGCTGCCGGATCGTCGTGAAGATCTCCGTCGATCGCGAAAGCCGAGAGGCTACGGTCGATTTCACCGGCACTTCCGCGCAGCGTTCGGACAATTTCAACGCGCCGGCGCCGGTGACGCGCGCCGCGGTGCTCTATGTCTTCCGGGTGCTGGTCGAAGCCGATATTCCGATGAATGCCGGCTGCTTGCGCCCGATCCGTATCATTATCCCGGAAGGCACGATGCTGACGCCACGCTATCCGGCGGCCGTCGTCGCCGGCAATGTCGAGGTCAGCCAGGCGGTGACCAATTGCCTGTTCGGCGCCGTCGAGGCGCAGGCCGCCGCGCAAGGGACGATGAACAACCTGACCTTCGGCAATGCGAACTACCAGTATTACGAAACGATCTGCTCGGGCGCCCCGGCCGGTCCCGGCTATAACGGCGCCGACGCGGTCCACACCCACATGACCAATTCGCGGCTCACGGATCCCGAAATTCTCGAAACCCGGTTCCCAGTGGTGCTGGAGGATTTCCATATTCGCGAAGGTTCCGGCGGCCGCGGAAAATGGTCGGCCGGCAATGGCACCAAGCGCACTATTCGCGCCCGCGAGCGGCTGGACTTCGCTATCCTCTCCGGCCACCGCCGTGTCGCGCCCTTCGGGTTGAAGGGCGGGGAGCCGGGCGAACTCGGCCGCAACAGCGTTCGGCGCAATGACGGCCGTATCGAGGAACTGCCGGGTTGCGCCCACACGGTCCTGGAGGCGGGCGAGGCCTTCACCGTCGTGACGCCGACCGGCGGCGGCTATGGAAAAGCGTGAGGCGGACTGCCGGCCGGAGGCGCGGCTTGCCTTGCCCGCCTCTACTCTTCTTCAAGGAGCGGCATTCACGCCCGCGCGGCGCCGAAGGCGCTCGGCCGCGAAATCCACGAACGCACGCACCCGGGCGGAAACCATGCGCCCCTCCGCGTGCACGATGTGGATCGGCACCGGCGCGCGCTCGTAGTCGGCAAGCACCGCCTTGAGCCGGCCGGCCTCTATCTCCGGCGCCACCTGGTACGACTGAAAGCGCGACACTCCCCAACCGGCGACCGCGGCAGAGATGGCTGCGTCATTGGTGTTGACGATGAGGCGGGCGCTGATCGGAACGCGAATGCTGCTGTCACGGCCGAACAGCCATTCCGAATGGCCGAAAAGACCTTCCCGGCCGATGATCCGGTGATGAACAAGATCCTGCGGCGCCAACGGCTCGCCGAAGCGGGCGAAATAATCCGGCGACCCGCAGAGCACCTGCCTGACCGAGCCGACGCGGCGAGCGATGAGGCCCGAGGCGGGAAGCGCCGCGATGCGCACGGCGACATCCAACCCTTCCTCGACCAGGTTGGTCACCCGGTCGACGAAGATGGTTTTCACCTGCAAGGCGGGGTAGCGATCGAGAAAATCGAGAACGACGGGGAGCACGTGGATGCGCCCGAAAAGGGCGGGCGCCGTCACCGTAAGCAACCCCGCCGGATGCGTGAAGCTGCCCGCCGCATTGGCCTCCGCCTCGGCAATCTCCGCCAGAATACGCCGGCAATCGGCCGCGTAGCCTTCGCCCGCCGCCGTCAGCTTCAGCGAACGGGTCGTGCGGACGAGCAGCCGCGTGCCGATCATCTCCTCCAGTCTCGCAATCGCCCGCGTCACCGATGGCGGGCTTATGTGCAGCATCTTGGCGGCGGGCGCAAACCCGCCGCTTTCCACCACCTGCACGAAGATCCGCATTGCCTGCCAGCGATCCATGAGTTTTCCGCGTCGCGCATTATTGCGTTCAGTGAAATGGTCTAGTGTTTTTCTGGGCGCTTATCAACTTTGCGTTTAACAATCATCGTGGTGTCGTTCTTATCTTTCCAGGAGGCAAGCATGAAGCTCTATCATCATCCGCTGTCCGGCCATGCGCATCGCGCCCGGCTCTTTCTCTCGCTGATCGGAATCGAACACGAACTCGTGCTCGTCGATCTCGCCAGGAAGGAGCACAAGGAGCCGCAGTTCCTCGCTCTCAACCCCTTCGGCCAGGTTCCGGTTCTTGATGACAGCGGTACGATCATCTCGGATTCCAACGCCATCCTCGTTTATCTCGCGAAGAAGACGGGACGCACGGACTGGCTGCCCGAAGACCCCGAGGGCGCGGCCGCCGTTCAGCGTTGGCTTTCGGTCGCCGCCGGCCAGATCGCCCACGGCCCGGCGCAGGCGCGCCTCATCAACGTGTTCAAGGCGCCCTATCGGCCGGAAGAGGTCATTCCCCGCGCCCATGCGATCCTGACGCTGATCGAGGCGGCGCTTGCGGGCCGGAGCTGGATTGCTGCCGACCGTCCGACCATCGCCGATGTCGCGCTTTACAGCTACGTGGCAAGCGCGCCGGAAGGTGACGTGGATCTTCAGCCCTATCCCAACATCGGCGCCTGGCTGAGCCGCATCGAGGCGCTGCCGGGCTTTGTCGATTTCCAGAAGACGCCTGTCGGTCTGGCAGCATAGAGCGGGATGAGGAATAGTGTGCGCGGTTTTCCGCCCGCATCCCGCTCTAACTTATTAGAATCGATCACGTTTATGATTCTGGGTCGATACGACGAAAATTATCGTGATCTAGGGAGGCACAAGTCATGGACAGTCCCCTCGTCGATCCTTCGCCCTGGCATGCGGGCGAGCTTGCGCTGCAGACGCGGTTCGGCGTGGAAGCGCGCATGGACGAGGTCGGCCGCCGGGTCCTGCGCGACCATCTGATCGACCAGCACCGCGAATTCTATCCCCTCCTGCCAATGGTGGTGCTGGGGGCGGTCGACCAGGACGGCGACGTGTGGGCGACGCTCCGGGCGGGGCGCCCCGACTTCCTCCATGCGCCGGACGCTCACCGGCTCACCGTCGATCTCGCCAGAGAGCCGGCGGACCCGACCGAGGCAGGCATGGAGGATGGCGCCTCGCTCGCCCTCCTCGGCATCGATCTCGCCACGCGCCGCCGCAACCGGCTGAACGGCATCCTCAGCCGGCATCCGCGAGGGTTCGATTTGAGCGTCGGCCAGAGCTTCGGCAACTGCCCGAAATACATCCAGCTCCGCCAGGTGCAGTTCGTCCGCGATCCGTGGGAGCCGCCGGCGGCGGCTCCCACCTGGAGCTCAGAGCTCGATGCACCCGCCCGCGCCCTGATCCGGCAAGCGGACACCTTCTTCGTCGCCACCTATGCGGACCTTCCCGGCGGTCGGCAGGTGGACGTTTCCCATCGCGGCGGCCGCGCGGGGTTCGTCGATGTTGGCGAAGACGGCTGGCTGACGATCCCGGATTTTATCGGCAACCGCTTCTTCAACACGCTCGGCAATATCGCTCTTAATCCGCGCGCCGGACTCGTCTTCCCGGACTTCTCGACGGGCGGCCTGCTGCAGATGACCGGCGCGGCCGAGCTCATGTTCGATCACCCCGACGGCAAGCCTCTCGAAGGGGCAGAGCGCTACTGGCGTTTCCGTCCGCGCCGTATCGTCTGGCGGCCGGACGCGCTGCCGATCCGCTACGATTTTGCCGAATGGTCACCCTTCGCGCTCGCCACCGGCACGTGGTAGCGTGCGCCTTCGCATGGCTTTCGTTCGGCTCAGCTCGCAGACGCGCTTTCGCTTTTGTCGACAATCGCGGGTCAGGCCGTGACGCGCAGGCCCGGCTCGCCTTCCTCGACGACCCCGATGGTCCGGGCTGCGGGATAGCCTGCGGCCAAGATCTCTTCGAGCAGTGCGTCCGCCTGATCGGCGCGGCATGATACGAGAAGACCGCCGGAGGTCTGGGGATCGGTGAGGATGTGGCGCCGCCATGCCGGGAGATCGTCCGGCAGAACGACGGCCGCGCCGTAGCTTGCCCAGTTCCGGTGCGATGCGCCGGTGACGAAGCCCTGCTCTGCGAGTTCGGCGCAACGGGTAAAGAGCGCAATGGCGTCCGCGTCGATCGCTATCCGCTTGTTCGATCCGCGCGCCATCTCGAGCGCGTGGCCGAGAATGCCGAAGCCGGTGACATCGGTGACGGCATGGACGTGAGAATGTTTGGCGAGCTCGGCGCCGACACGATTCAGGAGCGTCGTCGACTGGAGGAGTTCGGCATAGGCATCCGTTGGCAGCGCGCCCTTCTTGAACGCCGCCGAATAGATCCCCACACCGAGCGCCTTCGTTAGAATCAGCGCATCGCCGGCGCGCGCGCCGCTGTTGCGCCGAATGCTGGACGAGGAGCCCGTACCGATCACCGCGAGACCGTAGATCGGCTCCGGCGAGTCGATCGAGTGGCCGCCGGCGACCGGAATGCCGGCCTCGGCGCAGATCGCGCTGCCGCCCCTCAGGATCTCGCGCACCATTTCTGCCGGCATCTTGTCGATCGGCATGCCGAGAATGGCGAGCGCCATGATCGGCTTTCCGCCCATGGCATAGACGTCGGAGATGGCGTTGGTCGCGGCGATCCGGCCGAAATCGAAGGGATCGTCGACCATCGGCATGAAGAAATCGGTGGTGGCGATCACGCAGGTCTCATCGTCGAGCCGCCAGACGGCGGCGTCGTCCCCTGTCTCGGTGCCGACGATGAGCCGGGAAAAAGGCCCGCCCGCCGGCTGATCGGCAAGCAGCTGCTGCAGGACGGATGGCGCCAGCTTGCAGCCGCAGCCGCCGCCATGGGCAAGCGCCGTCAGGCGCGGCAAAGTCGCGGTATCCATGGTTGCCTCCCAATGTTTCGTATGGACCGCGCGTGACGCCGCGCGATTGCGTGAATTGAATCGGAGTCGAACAGGGGGAAATCATGCAGCAAATCAAAGTGCTACGGCGACCTTTGCGCGTCTGATGAGACGCGCGGTGCAGCAGGCCGGATGAAAATTTCGCGGAAAACCGGAAATGCGTCGGGCGCGGGCCGGAAGGGCCCACCGCTTCGGCGGCGTCCTGTGGTGACAGCCAGTGCGCAATGCCCCGAACCTCGGGAGCGGCGTGCAAGCCCATAATGTTACTATGGTTGATCCTGGTGAGCGCGTCAATTTGCGGGGGAGCACTCGCCAGCAACGATCAAGTGGGGTTCACGGAGATGTGAGAGAAAACGCTGAAACACCGGTGCGGTCCGATTGTGTTCTCGGCGCTTTATACACGCGCGAGTCAATTTAGATGTAAGTGGAATATCATGCTCGTGATTTGTAGTTCTTATCGATTTGACAATAGGATAGGGAGGACTAAGATTTAAACTTGCAGTGCCGGTTTTACGTCTTTCTTGTCAGAGGCGGGACCAATTTTTCCGGCATGCCCTCGTCGGCAAGGCCGGTTTCAGGGAGGTGTCATGCTATGAACATGGAACTCTCGCGGCGCCAATTCCTGGGTGCCGTCGGTGCCGGGGCGGCGGCTACGGCGCTCGGATCTCTGGGCTTCGGTGAAATCGAAGCCGCGCATGCCGAAGCGATCCGCGCCTTCAAGCTCGTGGGCACGACCGAAACCCGCAACACCTGTCCCTATTGTTCCGTCGCTTGCGGCGTGATCATGTATTCGAAGGGCGACCGGACGAAGGGCGAGCAGGCGGAAATCATCCATATCGAGGGTGACACCGATCATCCGACCAATCGCGGCACGCTCTGTCCGAAGGGCGCGGCGCTGCTCGATTTCGTCAAGTCCGAAACCCGGCTGAAATATCCGATGATCCGCAAACCCGGGTCGGACAAGTTCGAACGGGTCAGCTGGGATGAGGCTCTCGATCGGATCGTCCGGCTGATGAAGGACGACCGCGACGCCAATTTCGTCGAGAGAAACGAGGCGGGCGTGCCGGTGAACCGGTGGATAACGACCGGCTTCCTTGCGGCCTCCGCGACAACGAACGAAACGGCATGGGAGACCTACAAGGTCGTCCGCAGTGCCGGGATGCTGGTCTTCGACAACCAAGCGCGTGTCTGACACGGCCCTACGGTAGCCAGTTTGGCTCCAACATTCGGCCGCGGCGCAATGACCAACTCCTGGACGGACATCAAGAACACCGACCTCGTGATCATCATGGGCGGCAATGCCGCAGAAGCGCATCCGTGCGGCTTCAAATGGGTGACCGAGGCGAAGGCCAATCGCGGTGCGAAGCTGATCGTCGTCGATCCCCGCTTCACCCGCTCCGCATCGGTCGCCGATTTCTATGCGCCGATCCGCCAGGGCACGGACATCGCCTTCCTGCTCGGCGTGATCAACTACTGCATGCAGAACGACAAGGTGCAGTGGGATTATGTCAAGGCGTTCACCAATGCCAGCTACATCGTCAAGGACGGCTTCGCCTACAAGGACGGGCTGTTCACCGGCTATGACGAGGCCAAGCGCGATTACGACAAATCGACCTGGGACTATGTCATCGGCCCCGACGGCTATGCGATGGTGGACGACACGCTGGCGAATCCGCGCTGCGTATGGAACCTGCTCAAGGAGCACGTTTCCGTCTACACCCCCGAAATGGTCGAGCGCATCTGCGGCACGCCGAAGGACAAGTTCCTGAAAGTGGCCGAAATGGTCTCCGAATGCTCGTCGCCGACCAAGGCGATGACCTCGATGTATGCGCTCGGCTGGACGCAGCATTCGAAGGGCTCGCAGAATATCCGCGCCATGGCAATGCTGCAGCTGATCCTCGGTAATATCGGGGTGCGCGGCGGCGGCATGAATGCCCTGCGCGGCCACTCGAACATCCAGGGGCTCACCGATGTCGGGCTGATGTCGAACCTGCTCCCCGGCTATCTGACGATACCGAACGAGAAGGAGGTCGATCTCGAGACCTACATGTCGACGCGCGGCTTCAAGCCGCTCAGACCCAACCAGATGAGCTACTGGCAGAACTACAGGAAGTTCTTCGTCAGCTTCCAAAAGGCGATGTGGGGCACGGCAGCGACGCCGCAGAACGACTTCGCCTATGACTGGCTGCCGAAGCTCGACGTCTCGGGCTATGACATCCTGCGCGCCCTCGAGCTCATGGGCCAGGGCAAGATGACGGGGTACTTCTGCCAGGGCTTCAACCCGCTGCTTGCCGCCCCGAACCGCAAGAAGGTGACGGATTCGCTGTCGAAGCTCAAGTTCCTCGTCACCATGGATCCGCTCGACACCGAGACGGCGCGTTTCTGGGAGAACCACGGCGAGTACAACGATGTCGATCCCTCGCAGATCCAGACGGAGGTCATCCAACTGCCCTCCACCTGCTTCGCCGAAGACGAAGGCTCGCTCACCAATTCCAGCCGTTGGCTTCAATGGCACTGGCCGGGCGGCACGCCTCCCGGCGAGGCAAAGACCGACAACTGGATCATGGCGCAGATCCATGTGCGGCTGAAGGAGCTCTACCGCAAGGAGGGCGGGAAATTCCCCGACCCGATCGTCAATCTCGAATGGGCCTATGCCGATCCGAACGAGCCGACCGCCGAGGAGCTCGCCAAGGAGATCAACGGCAAGGCGCTTTCAACCGTCTACGACACCGCCGATCCGACGAAGGTGCTGGCGGAAGCCGGCAAGCTCCTGCCCGGCTTCGCGGCGCTGCGCGACGACGGCTCGACCACGTGCGGCTGCTGGGTCTATTCCGGCTGCTTCAACGAGAACGGCAACAACATGGCCCGGCGCGACACGTCGGACCCGGACGAGACCGGCGCCTATTCGAAATGGACCTTCTCCTGGCCGGCCAACCGCCGCATCCTCTACAACAGGGCCTCGGCGGACCTTAACGGCAAGCCATGGGATCCGAGCCGCAAGGTGATCGAATGGGACGGCGCGAAATGGGCGGGTTACGACGTGCCCGATATCGCGCCGACGGCGAAGCCCGGCGAAGTCGGGCCGTTCATCATGAACCCGGAAGGCGTCTCGCGCCTCTTCACAAGGGGCATGATGCGAGACGGTCCGTTCCCGGCGCACTACGAGCCGTTTGAATCCCCGCTTGGCAATCTCGTCGCCCCGAATGTGCGCGGCAATCCCGCGGCGCGGGTATTCAAAGGGGATTTCGAGCAGTTTGCCGAGACCGCCTCGGAAGAGTTCCCCTATGCGGCGACGTCCTATCGCCTGACGGAGCACTTCCACTACTGGACGAAGCATGTCCACACGAACGCCGTGCTGCAGCCGGAGTTCTTCGTCGAGATCTCGGAGGAACTGGCGGCGGAGAAGGGCATCACCAAGGGCGGCTGGGTGCACGTCTGGTCCAAGCGCGGTTCGATCGAGGCCAAGGCCATGGTTACCAAGCGGATCAAGCCTCTGATCTGCGACGGCAAACCCATCCACGTCGTCGGTATACCGTTGCATTGGGGCTTTACCGGCGTGGCCAGGAAGGGCTTCGGCCCGAACTCGCTGACGCCGTTTGTCGGGGACGCCAACATCGAGACGCCGGAATACAAGGCGTTTCTGGTCAATATCGAGCCCATTGCAGGGCCGGTGGCCTGAGGAGCTAGAGCCATGTTCCCGCCCGTCCCAAATCCCAGCACCGGACCTCAAAGCCCGAAGTTCGGCGAACAGGACCTGATGCGGCGCTCGGCGTCGAACGTGACGCCGCCCGCCGAGCGCCAGACCGAAGTCGCCAAGCTTATCGACGTCTCCAAATGCATCGGCTGCAAGGCCTGCCAGGCGGCCTGCATCGAGTGGAACGACACCCATCCCGAGATCGAGGAGAATGTGGGCGTCTTCGAAAACCCGCACGACCTGACGCCGGACATGTTCACGCTGATGCGGTTCACCGAATGGGAGAACCCGGAGACGAACAATCTCGAATGGCTGATCCGCAAGGACGGCTGCATGCATTGCGAGGATCCGGGCTGTCTCAAGGCGTGCCCCGCACCCGGCGCGATCGTGCAGTATTCGAATGGCATCGTCGATTTTGTCCATGAGAACTGCATCGGCTGCGGTTATTGCATCAAGGGATGCCCGTTCAATATTCCGCGGATCTCGCAGGTCGACCACACCGCTTACAAATGCACGCTCTGCTCCGACCGCATCGCCGTCGGCCAGGGCCCGGCCTGCGCCAAGGCCTGCCCGACGCAAGCGATCGTTTACGGCACCAAGGAGGAGATGAAGAAGCATGCGGAAGGGCGCATCACCGACCTGAAATCCCGCGGCTTTGCCAATGCCGGTCTTTACGATCCGCCGGGCGTCGGCGGCACGCATGTCATGTATGTGCTGCACCATGCCGACAAGCCGGAGATTTACGCCGGCCTTCCCAACAACCCGACGATCAGCCCGATCGTCGAGGCCTGGAAGGGGATGACCAAATATGCCGGCCTCGCCGTCATGGGCGTCGCGGCGGTCACCGGCTTCCTGCATTACATGGTCAACGGCCCCAACCGCGTTACCGAAGAGGACGAGGAGGCCGCTGAGAGGCTCACGGGAGATCGTTCCTCATGAGTACCAACACGGAATCTGACGTCGGCAAGGGCAATAGCGTGCACCCCGGCAAGCCAGTCATGGTCGATCGTTACACCGGAGGGGCGCGGATCAATCACTGGATTACGGCCGGCAGTCTGGTGCTGCTCGCGCTTTCGGGCCTCTCTCTGTTCCACCCGCGGCTTTTCTTCCTGTCGGCGCTGTTCGGCGGGGGCCAGCTGGTACGCGCCATCCACCCGTGGATCGGCGTCGTCCTGTTCTTCAGCTTCCTCGGGCTGTTCCTGCGTTTCTGGAAGCTCAATCTCTGGAAGCGCGAGGACGGAACCTGGCTTGCGCGGGTGCGCGATGTACTCACCGCTCACGACGAACGCCTGCCCGAAATCGGCAAGTACAATGCCGGGCAGAAGCTCGTCTTCTGGTCGATGTCGGTTTTGATCATCGTGCTGATCACGTCCGGCATCGTCATATGGGATGAATATTTTGCGCCGTACACCACCATCGAGCAGAAGCGATGGGCCGTTCTCGTGCACTCGATCGCCGCCATCCTCGCGATCAGCGTCTGGATCACCCATGTCTATGCAGCGATCTGGGTAAAGGGTACGATACGCGGGATGGTACGTGGCTCCGTCACCGGCGGCTGGGCGTGGCGGTACCACCGCAAATGGCTGCGCGAACTGGTCGCCAAGCCGCCGCCTGCGAAGGACGAGAAGAGGACCGCAGCCGAATAGGCGGGATGAGGAAAGTGTGTGCGGTTTTCCGCCCGCGTCCCGCTCGAAACCAAGTTTCAGGGTTATATCACGTGGCCCGTCGGGTTCGTGAGGGAGTGTGATGACACGCAAAGACGCCGCAGCGCCGGATCCCACCGCCATAGGAGATGTCTCGTCGCCGCCGTTTGCGCGCCTGCCTGATCCCGCTTCGCTTTTCTCCGCCCGATCGCTGCGCCTTCGGCAATTGGCCGAAGCGAGCGACCTGGCGCCCTACCTCAACTTCGTAGCCGGGCTTTCGGCGGCTCAACACGATATCCAGGACGGCCTTCAGCCGGCTGAAGGCCCGGACGCCGCCGCGCTCACGCGCGCACGAGAGTTCGAAATGCCGCCGCTCCATCGCCATGGGATGGAGGACGAGGCGATCAACACGATATTCGACCGTCTGTTCGCAGCCGCTGACGCAATGGAGAAACCGGCGCCGGCCGCCGCCGCGCTGGCACGTGTCGCCGCCGCCGATCGGCAAGCGCGTCTTCTCATGGCCGATACCGTGCTCTCCGGTTCGTTGCCCGCCGATGCGATTGCGGAACATATTTTCGTTTGGGCCGCGCTTCAGGTGCATTTCTCCCGCCTCGCCTCGCTTCTCGACGCGAAGAAGCTTACGCCGGTCGCGGACGGTGTCTGCCCATCATGCGGCGGCAGGCCGGTATCGTCCATGGTCGTCGGCTGGCCGGGTTCGCACGGTGCGCGGTTCTGTTCCTGCTCGCTTTGCTGCACCTACTGGCACTATGTCCGGATCAAATGCGTGCTTTGCGGCTCCACCAAGGGGATCTCCTACCGGGAGATCGAGAATCACGGCGGCACGGTCAAGGCCGAAATCTGCGACGAATGCCATGGCTGGACGAAGATTTTCTACCAGAACAAGGAGCCGGCGGCAGAACCGGTTGCCGACGACGTTGCAAGCCTCGGCCTCGATCTCCTGATGCGCGAAGGCCCCTATCGCCGGGGCGGATTCGCGCCGCTTCTGGCCGGGTTCTGATGCACCGGGGAGGGACCGGAATGGATGCCAATGTCCGGCTGCGTGACATCCCGTCGGTCGACGAGCTTCTGAGATCGGCCACCGTCCTCGAAGCGGTCGAATGCTTCGGGCGGCCTGCCGTTACCGAAGTCTTGCGGCACGTGCTCGCCACGACCCGGGACGAGGTGCTGAAAGGTGCAGAGGTTCCCCCTCCGGGCGCCATTATCGCGACCGCTGTCGCGGCGCTCGAGGAGAATGATCGGTCGACGCTCCGCCCCCTGTTCAACCTGACGGGGACCGTGCTCCACACCAATCTCGGCCGCGCCTTGCTGGCGGAGGCGGCGATCGATGCCGCGACGGCGGCGATGCGCGAGGCGGTGGCGCTCGAATTCGACCTTGGGAGCGGTAAACGCGGCGAAAGAGACGATCACCTGCGCGCACTTATATGCGAGCTGACTGGTGCGGAGGACGCGACCGTCGTCAACAACAACGCGGCGGCTGTGCTTCTGGTGCTGAACAGTCTCGCGGCGGGCAGGGAGGCGATCGTCTCGCGCGGCGAACTGATCGAAATCGGCGGCGCGTTCCGCATGCCGGACATCATGCTGCGCTCCGGCGTCCGCCTCGTCGAAGTCGGCACCACGAACCGCACCCATGCGAGGGATTATCGCGACGCGATAGGACCCGAGACGGGCCTCATCATGAAGGTCCACACCTCCAACTATCGCATCGAAGGTTTTACCAAGGAGGTTGGGGCACGGGAACTTGCCGGCATCGCGCACGAGCGCGGATTGCCGCTCGTCAACGACCTCGGTTCGGGCACACTTGCCGATCTCGATCGCTTCGGGCTCGCGCATGAGCCGACCGTCGGAGAAGCGGTCGCCGACGGCGCCGACATCGTCACCTTTTCCGGCGACAAGCTGCTTGGCGGACCGCAGGCCGGCTTCATCGTCGGACGCAGCGCCTTCATCGAAAAGATCAACTGCAACCCGATGAAACGCGCGCTGCGGGTCGACAAGATCCGCCTTGCGGCGCTGGAAGCGACGCTCAGGCTCTATCGCGACCCGGATCGGCTCGGCGAGCGGCTTCCGACGATGCGGCTGCTTTCCCGTCCGAAGACGGACATCGGTGATCAGGCGGCGCGGCTGGCACCCTTGGTGGAGCGTGCGGTGAAGGGCGCATTTCGCATTTCGGTCGTGGATTGCGAAAGCCAGATCGGCTCCGGCGCCTTGCCGCTTTCCACGGTGCCAAGCGTTGGGCTCGCCTTGACGCCGCATTCGGGTGGCGGCCGCACGCTTGCCGAACTGGCCGCGGCCATGAGGCGTCTGCCGATGCCGGTCATCGGCCGCATCGAACGCGGGTCACTCATCCTCGATTTGCGCTGCCTTGAGGACGAGGAGGGTTTCCTCGCCAATCTGGCGCATCTCGATCCGCCGAGCGAAGGATCGTCGTCGTGAGTCTTTTCAGCCGCTTCCTGCGAAGATCGACCGAGAGCGATGCGTCCGTCGAGGCGCCGATGGAGAAAGCACTCGCCGCCGCCCGCAACGGCGACTACGAGACGGCACTTGCGACCTGGATGCCCTTGGCGCGGGCGGGAAATCCGCGGGCGCAGAACAATATCGGCGCATGTTTTGCCGGTGGACTGGGCGTCGCCTGCGATGCCGACCTTGCCTATCGCTGGCTCAGTCTCGCCGCCGAGGCCGGCGATCCGGTCGGCCAGCGCAACCTCGCCTCACTGCTCTTCAAGGGCGAGGGGATCACACCGGATTACCAAAGAGCGGCGGCGCTCTACCGCAAGGCTGCCGAACAGGATGACGTCGAGGCTCAGGACATGCTGAGCTGGATGCTTTTGGAGGGCGATCTCATCGAGCCCGACTTCGCGGAAGCGCACCGGTGGGCGCTGGCCGCCGCGAAGAACGGTTCCGCTGCGTCGATGACACGGCTCGGGATGCTCTATCACAATGCCATCGGCGTCGCGCGCGATCCGATCGAGGCGGTCTACTGGTGGGGACTTGGCGCGCGCGCCGGCGACGCAGACGGCCAGGCGATGCTTGGCGCAGCCTATCATCTCGGACGTGGCATCGCGCGAGATCCCATCGAAGCCTTCTCCTGGCTCTTGCGGGCGCGTGAAGGCGGCAGCGCGCTGGCGACGCCGTTCTTCGACGTCGTGCGTGACGCGCTCGATGCGGAGGAGTTGACGGAGGCCGAGCGCCGCGCTGCGCTGCCGCTGTCCGAAACAACGGATCCGTCCCAGCCGGCAAGCGGGAGGGAAGAAAAGTGATCGTCGGCACAGCCGGTCATATCGATCATGGCAAGACGTCGCTCATTGGCGCGCTGACCGGTGTCGACACCGACCGGCTGAAGGAGGAAAAGGATCGCGGCATTTCGATCGACCTCGGCTTTGCCTACATGCCCGTCGAGGGCGCGGAGACACTCGGCTTTGTCGACGTCCCGGGCCACGAGAAATTCATCCACACCATGCTGGCGGGCGCCGGTGGCATCGACTTCGTGCTCCTGGTGGTGGCGGCCGACGACGGCGTCATGCCGCAGACGCGCGAGCATCTGGCGATCGTCGATCTTCTCGGCATCGAACATGGCATCGTCGCCATCACCAAGGCTGATCTCGTGGCGGAAGAACGTCTTCAAGAAGTCGAGCGGCAGATGCGAGACGAGCTTGCCGGCACGGCGCTTGCCGGTATTTCGATGATCCCGGTTTCGACCGTGTCGGGCAGGGGGGTGGCGCCGCTTCGCGACGAAATCGTCGGTGCGGCACGCCGCTTCGCGCGACGGCAGGCGAGCGGGCGCTTTCGGCTGGCCGTCGATCGCTCCTTCACCATTCAAGGCGTCGGCACGGTGGTCACCGGAACCGTGCTTTCGGGCAAGGTTTCGGTGGAGGACCATGTCATCATCAGTCCTTCCGGCCTTAACGTCCGGATACGATCGATCCATGCGCAAAACAGACCGAGCGAAACCGGCCGCGCGGGTGACCGTTGCGCGCTCAACCTCGCCGGTCCCGGCATTACGAAAACGGCGGTCGGGCGCGGCGACATGGTCTGCGACTCAGGCCTGCATACGCCGACGAGCCGGATCGATGCGACATTGCGTGTGCTTGGCTCGGAACCCAAGCCGATCGGCCATTGGTTCCCCGTGCGCCTTCATCATGCCTCGGTGGAAGTCGGAGCCCGGATCGTCCTTTTGGCTGAAGAGCCGGTTGAGCCGGGAGCCCGCACGCTGGTCCAGCTCGTGCTGGAGCGGCCGATCGCGGCGGCGGCGGGAGACCGCTACGTCGTTCGCGACACCTCCGCGCGTCGCACGATCGGCGGCGGTCGGTTCCTGGACCTGCGCGCGCCGGCACGCAAGCGCCGCACCCCGGAGCGGATGGCGCAACTCGAAGCCCACGCGCTGACCGAGCCGAAGCAGGCGATCGAGGCGCTGCTTGCCGCGCCGCCGTTTTATCTCGAACTCGGTGCCTTCGCTCGCGATCGGGCGATCGCAACAACGGACGTGCCCGCGTTGGCGCAAGCGCTGGGCGTCGTGCAGCTGCCGTTGGAGGCGACGACGCTCGCCATGTCTCAGACGAGCTGGGAAAATTTCCGCAACGATATCCTTGCCCGGCTCAAGGCCTTCCATGCCGACAACCCGGACCTCTTGGGAATGGGCGTCGAGCGGCTGCGCACACAGGCGGAATTTCGCTTGCCGGTGCCGGCCTTTCGGGCGGCATTGCAGGCGCTCGCTCGACCGGGAGAGATCGCACTCGACGGAGCCTGGGTCCGGCTTGCCGACCATCGGGTGACGATGACCTTGGCCGACGAACGGCTCTGGCATGATATCGCGCCCCTGCTCGATGGAGCCGAGCGGTTCCGCCCGCCGCGCGTGCGCGACATTGCCGGGTTGCTGGCGGTGCCCGAGGCGCAGGTCCGCCGGCTCATGAAGCTCGGCAGCCGCATGGGCAAGGTGCATGAGGTGGCGCACGATCATTTCTTCCTGCGCGAGGTGGTGGCGGAGATGGTCGCGGTCATCGCCGAGATCAGCGCGGCCGCCGACAAGGGCTGGTTCACGGCGATGCAGTTCCGCGATCGTCTCGAAAACGGCCGCAAGGTTGCGATCCAGATCCTCGACTTCTTCGATCGTCACAGCGTGACGCTCAGGCGCGGCGACATGCGCCGCCTCAATCGCAACCGTCTGGACCTTTTCGGCAATTTGTCGAATGGTGCGAGTGACAGGGCGGGTGTTTCAGGAGGAGATTCGTCCCCGGTGGGGCGTCCGGACTTCAAATCCGGGAGGGGTCGAGAGACGGCCTTTGGTGGGTTCGACTCCCACTCTCTTCCGCCATCGCGCGAAATCCGGAAATAGTCGGTGATCAGACGTGCAAAGGACGCTGTGGCAGCAGCGCTTTCGCGCCGCGGACCGATCAGGTCGGCGGCGCGCCCAGCGCGTGCAGGATGCCGCGCAGTTCCGCGAGGCCGCGCAGGCGGCCGATCGCCGGATAGCCGGGCGTGACCGTCTTCTGCAAATCGTCGAGCATCCGGTGGCCATGGTCCGAGCGGAACACGATGGTGTCTTCAGCTCCCCGGCGCCGATCCTCGGCGACAAGCTCCTTCAGGACATCGACCATCGAGACGTCGCCCTCGAGATGCGCACTTTCATGGAAGCTCCGGCCGTCGCCTTCGCGGCTGGTGGCGCGAAGATGGGCGAAATGAATGCGCGACGCAAAGCGCTGGGCGATCTTCGGCAGGTCGTTGTCGGCCCTGACGCCGAGGCTTCCGGTGCAGTAGCACATGCCGTTCGCTTCTGAAGGTACGGCATCGAACAGCGCGGCGTAATCGGCCTCCGTCGAGGCGATGCGCGGCAGGCCGAAGAGGGGTCGCGGCGGATCATCCGGGTGGAGCGTCAGCTTGACGCCCCGTGCTTCCGCCGCCGGCGTTACAGCCTCGAGAAATTCGATCAGGTGCTGGCGCAGGCGTGCGGCGTCTATGCCCTGATAGGCCGCAAGCCGCTCGCGAAAGGCGGGGATCGTCAGCGGTTCGGTGGTGGAGCCGGGCAGGGCAGAGGTGATGATGCGGGTGATCTCGGCGATCTCCTCCTCTGACATCGAGCGGAAAACCGCCTCGGCCCGCTCGCGATCCTCCTGCGAGTATTCTTTTTCCGCGCCGGGCCGTTTCAGGACGAAAAGCTCGAAGGCCGCGAAACGCTCGTGGTCGAAGCGCATGGCGGTCGCGCCCGTCGGCGTGACGAAGTCGAGCTCGGTACGGGTCCAATCGACGACCGGCATGAAATTGTAGCAGATGATCTTGATGCCGCAGGCGGCGACAGCCTCGAGACTGGCAATCCAAGCTTCGATCTCGGCCTTCGCGTTTCCGCCCTTGCGCTTCACCAGATCGGGGATCGGTATGCTCTCGACTACCGACCATTTAAGCGGCGTGCGGCCGGCCGGCGTGGTCTCGATGAGCGACTGGCGCTCGCGCACGGCTTTTTCCGTCCAGGCCTCGCCGATCGGCACCTGATGCAGCGCTGAGACGACATTGGTCGCGCCCGCCTGACGCACATCGTCCAGCGTGACCGGCGCATCCGGTCCAAACCATCTCCAGCCTTGCCGCATATTGGTATTCCTCCTGTGAGTCCTGATTCTTTTCTTGAGATCGTCTCTTGAGATTGTCCAGGGGGCGCTCGCCGTTCAGCTGAAATAGCCCGGATAGAGTAGCCGCAGTTCGTCGATGTCGAGAATGACGGCGCTCAGGTGATGCATCATCGCGCCGCGCGCTCGGTCGACATCATGCGCCGCAATGGCGTCGCGGATCGTCATGTGCTCCTCGATAACGCTGTCCATGCGGCCGAGCACCGGCAGGGTGAGACGGCGGGCGCGGTCGATCTGCAGCTTCACGGTTTTGAGGATCGTCCAGATGCCGGGATAGCCGGCGATTGCCGAAATGGCTTCG
Organism: Sinorhizobium garamanticum; assembly: GCF_029892065.1. Taxonomy (NCBI): domain Bacteria; kingdom Pseudomonadati; phylum Pseudomonadota; class Alphaproteobacteria; order Hyphomicrobiales; family Rhizobiaceae; genus Sinorhizobium; species Sinorhizobium garamanticum. The sequence continues at coordinate 1,612,774 of NZ_CP120374.1, forward strand.
TGGAAGGCCTCATCCTGTTCGTGGAACTGCGATGGTTCGTTGAGCGCGGCGTGCACACGCTGGCGGGCGATGATTGCGTCGAGCCTGGCGATATCGTCGGCGGTTGCGATTTCGGCGGCGTGTTCGACCGTCGCGCGCTCCAGTGATTTGCGGATGACGACGGCTTCGGGAATGGCGGAGACCGGAATACGCGACACGAAGGTCCCCGATTGCGGGAAGATTTCGACGAGCCCGGCTTCCGCCAGCCGCAGAAGCGCCTCGCGCACCGGCGTGCGGCTGACGCCAAATTCCTCGGAAATGCGCTTCTCCTGCAAGGCGACGCCGGGCTTCATCTGCAGCGAGAGGATCGCCGCGTGAAGCTGCTGATAGATCGCCGACGCCGTCGTGACCCGGCGAATCCTGGCGCCGCCCGACATTGGGAAAATGGGCGACGACACATCCGGGCGTTGGCGTTGCGACATGGAGGCGAATTCCATCGGTTGACTCGGTTTTGGATACTAGTATATCAATTCGACCAGATTGCCAATATGGATAGGGAAGGGAGGCCCGGAAATGGCATTGCATCCCGAACGGTTGTTTCCGGTGGAGCCGGAAGCGCGGGCCATCGCCCGGCGCCTTTACGATGCTGTCGCAGGCTTGAAGATCATTTCCCCGCACGGCCATACGGAACCGGCCTGGTATGCCGAGGATCGGGCTTTTCCCGATCCGGCGGCGCTCTTCATCACGCCGGACCATTATGCGACGCGCATGCTCTATTCGCAGGGCGTTAGGCTGGAGGACCTTGGGGTCAGGAGGCGCGACGGGTCAGGTACTGCCCCGGAAGGCCGCGCGATCTGGCGGCTTTTCGCGCAGCATTTCCATCTCTTTGCCGGCACGCCGACGAGGCTCTGGTTCGAACATTCGCTGGAGGCCGTCTTCGGCATTACCGAGCGGCTGGGGCCGGCCAATGCCGACGCCCTTTACGATCGCATCGCCGAGGCGATTGCGACACCTCAACTGCGGCCGCGTGCTCTCTACGACAAATTCGGAATCGAGGTGATCGCGACGACCGATGGTGCGCTCGACGACCTCGTCCATCACGACGCAGTCCGTAGCTCGGGATGGCATGGCCGGGTCGTGCCGACCTATCGGCCGGACGCTGTCGTGGATGCCGAGGCGCTGGGCTTTGTCGAGAATGTCGGGAAGCTCCTTGCACTGACCGGCGAACCCGCGACCTGGACCGGCTATCTCAACGCGCATCGTGCCCGCCGCGCCTTCTTCAAGGCACGCGGCGCGACGGCGACTGATCACGGCCACGCAACCGCCCGGACGGAGAACCTTTCGCCCGCCGACGCTGCAAGCCTGTTCGAGAAGGTCCTGTCCGGCAAGGCGGGACCAGCGGAGGCTGAAGCCTTCCGCGGCCAGATGCTGACGGAAATGGCGCGCATGAGCCAGGACGATGGCCTCGTCATGCAGATCCATCCCGGCTCTTACCGCAACCACAATCCGTCGCTGTTTGCGAACTTCGGACCGGACAAAGGCGCCGATATCCCGAAGGCGACCGACTATGTGCATGCGTTGAAGCCGCTGCTCGATGCAGTCGGGAACGACCCTTCGCTGACGATCATTCTCTTCACGCTGGACGAAACCGCCTATTCGCGCGAGCTGGCACCGCTCGCCGGCCACTATCCGGCGCTGCGGCTCGGTCCCGCCTGGTGGTTCTTCGACAGCCCGGAAGGCATGCGCCGTTTCCGCGAGACCACCACGGAGACGTGCGGCTTCTACAACACCGTCGGCTTCAACGACGATACCCGCGCCTATCTGTCGATTCCGGCTCGCCACGACATGGCACGCCGGGTCGATTGCGCCTATCTCGCCCGCCTCGTCGCCGACCACCGCCTCGACGAGGAGGAGGCGCACGACCTTGCGCGCGAACTTGCCTACGGGCTCGCCAAGCGGGCGTATCGCTTGTGAGTCGCGACTGTGTCGGTCCTCGCGGTACAATTCGTCAGCCCGACGCAGATCGTCGCGCGGGCCAAACAACAGCAGGCTTCATGATGCGGCTCTCACGACAGACACTCGACCGGTTGCCGGCTACCGTCAAACGGCCGGAATACGATCCCGCCGGGCTTGCCGTCGGCATCGTCCACCTCGGCATCGGCGCGTTCCACCGGGCGCACCAGGCGGTCTTTACCGACGCGGTGCTCGCTGAGGATCCTGCCTGGGGGATTTGCGGCGTCTCGCTGCGCAGCCCAGAGACGCGCGATGCGCTCGCGCCGCAGGACGGGCTCTACACGCTCAAGGTCCAGGATGGCGAGGGCGAGCAGCTACAGGTCATCGGCAGCGTCGTCGAGCTTCTCTGCGCGCCGGAGGACCCGGAGGCCGTGCTCGCACGCATGGCCGACCCGGCGACGCGGATCGTTTCGCTGACGATCACCGAGAAGGGCTATTGCCACAATCCGGCGACGGGGAAGCTTGATGAAGCTCATCCCGACGTCGTCCATGACCTCCAGAATCCGGCGCGGCCGAAGTCGGCGGTCGGCTTCATCGTGGAAGCGCTTGCGCGGCGGGCGAGCGCCGGGGTGCCCGCGTTCACGCTGCTCTCCTGCGACAATCTTCCGTCGAACGGCCATGTGCTGAAAAACGTCGTCACGCGCTTCGCGGAACTGCGCGATCCGGCCCTTGGCCGCATTGTCCAGCAGGTTGCCTCGCCGTCGACCATGGTGGACCGGATCGTCCCGGCGACGACGGAAAAGGACCGGTCGGACATTTCCACGGCGATCGGCGTCGTCGATGCCTGGCCGATCGTGACAGAACCGTTCCGGCAGTGGGTGGTGGAAAACGATTTTCCGCTTGGCCGTCCGGCCTGGGAGAAGGCGGGAGTCGTGTTCGTCGACGACGTCGCCGTCTTCGAGATGATGAAACTGCGGTTGCTCAACGGCAGCCATTCGACGCTCGCCTATCTCGGCTACCTCGCCGGGGCGGAAACGGTCGCCGAAGCCATGGCGCTGCCGGGCATGGAGGCGCTGATCGAGGGATTGATGGTCGAGGAAGTCTCGCCGACCTTGCCAGCACTGCCGGGTTTCGATCTTTCCGCCTATCGCCTGGCGCTGCTTCAGCGGTTCCGCAATCCGGCGCTGCGCCACCGGACATGGCAGATCGCCATGGACGGATCGCAGAAGCTGCCGCAGCGACTGCTCGGAACCATCCGGGACCGCATCGCTGCGAAGTCGTCCTATGACCGCCTGGCCCTCGGCGTCGCCGCCTGGATGCGATATGCGCGCGGCATCGACGAAAAAGGCAACGCCATCGACGTCCGCGACCCGCTTGCCGGCCGGATCGCCGGCGTGGCGCAACCGTTGCAACGGCCCGAAGAGATCGTGGCCGCGCTTCTGCGCATCACAGAGGTGTTCGGCGACGATCTGTCGTCGGACGGAGCATTCCGGGACACGCTCGTCCGCACGCTCGCCAGGTTGATGTCGGAAGGCGCTGCCGCGACGGTCAAATCCTACGCGTGAAGCCTGCTGCATGATTCCTCAAATCGGCGACGACAATTCAAAGTGCTACAGCGCCCTTTGCGCGTCTAATTAGACGCGCGGCGCTGTAGGGAAACATGCAGCAGCAAGCCTCACACAAGATCGCACCGGAATAAGTATTGCCATCGGTTCTCTGCCCCGCGGGAGCGGCGGCGTCTCGGTGACGAGCAAGCGTCATTCGAGATGATTTAACTCTTTGAAACTACGCAATTCCGGACGGAAAACCGTTACACACTTTTCCTGGAATTGCTCTAGCAGGATTACGCGGTGGATCCCGTCAAGCTCAGCATCTGCATCCCGACCTACAACCGAGCGCGGTTCCTGGAGAATGCGCTCGGCCGCTTTATCGAAAGCTATCAGATCCCGTTCAGCTTCGAGATCGTCATCTCCGACAACGCGTCCACGGACAACACGCGGGAGATTGTCGAGACGTTCGCCGGCAAAGGATTGCCGATCCGCTATTTCCGCCAGCTGGAAAATCGTGGCGTCGACGCGAATCTCGGCAGCGCCTTCCGCCATGCGGCGGGCGCGTATGCGATCTATCTCGCAGACGACGACATGCTGGCGGTCGATGGTCTCGTCGAGGCCATTGCCTACCTCGACAGGAACCCGGCGCTCTCCGCCTGTTATGCGCCGTGGCATGTCCACAACGAGGTCGAAGGCCGGGACACCGAACTTTTCTACCAGATCGATGCCGACACCAAATTCGACAAGGATGAATTCGAGCGGCTTTTCGCTTTTATCGTCGAGCGGCACATCTTTCCCGAAATCGGAATCTATCGGACCGGGGCGCTGCGCACGTCGTGGCTGCCGCGCCATTTTGCCTACTGGGCTTTTTCCAACCTCGCGCATTTTCTCGAAAGCGGCGGCGTCGCGTTTCTGAAGAAACCCTTCTACCGGCAGGTCATCCAATCGAAGTTGGGCCGGGATCGGCCCCAGGCCGGCCATGACGAACTGCTGACCGCCTGGGACCGCTACCGGGGCGGCCTGGAATATTTCCTCCACGTCGGAGCCAAGCGTGGAGCCTTGCGCATGACACCCGACCGTCGTACCGCGCGGGACGCGCAGATCAGGCACTTCACCTCCATGCGCATGGCCGTCGCCATGCGCATGTGGGCGGCCAAGAAAGACTACGTCAAGGCCTATGAAATCTATACCCGCATGGCGCTCGCCGGATTCGAGCACCATCCGACGGCGCGGCAACTGAAGGATTCCCTGCCGCTGATGGTGGCCGTGCAAACGCTTGCCTGGCAGGTCAATGCGGCTGCCGAGGTCAACCGCGTGATCCTGCATGGCGTCGACAGTCCGTCATCGCTTGAAGGTCTGCTGCGCGAACTGGGCCTGCGCCAGGACATCGCCGTCGTTGCCCCAGCGCCGGAGCTTGAGCCAACGGAAATCGCGCGCACGGCCGTCTTCGTCGTTGCCGAAAACGATCGCCAGCAGTTCCTCGCGCAAGGCTATTCGCCGAACCTCGTTCTCTGCGAAAGCGACATCGTCGGCAATGTCGTGGTCTGAGTTCGCGGCACGCACGAGATCACGATGAATTGAGACGCGGGATGCGGGCGGAAAACCGCGCACGCTTTTCCTCATCCCGCTCCAAGACCCCGCGCGCGGCTCCCGCAAGTCGCGCGCTGGAATGGTCCGCTGGCGCCGCGCGTGGCGTCCTCTGGACGTCTTTGCCGCCCTTCCATCGGCGCCACCGCGACGGTGCGGCCGCCAGAACGCCATTGAAATCGATTACATTTTCTGGCTTCATGTCCTCCTCAAGATTTGGGAGGATCTTATGAGAAGGCTTATCGCAGCAGCGCTCAGCACAGTCGCGTCCATCGTCATCTCGGCATCGGCAGTCAACGCGGAGACCTTCAAGATCGGTCTCTCGAACGGCTGGGTCGGCAGCGAGTGGCGCACCCAGATGATCGACGAGGCCAAGGCCGCCGCGGAGAAGTGGAAGGAAAAGGGCGTCGACGTCGAAGTCTCGGTCCAGAGCGCGAATGTCGACGTACCCGGACAGATCGCCCATATCCGCAACTTCATCGCCGAAGGCGTGAACGCCATCATCGTTAACCCGAACAGCCCCACCGCCTTCGACCCGATCTTCGCCCAGGCGAAGGAAGCCGGCATCCTGGTGATCGCCACGGACGCGGAAGTCTCGTCTCCGGATGCGCTCTATGTCGGCATTGACCAGACCGCCTGGGGTGCCGCCGGGGCGAAATGGCTTGCCGAAACGCTGGGCGGCAAGGGCAAGGTGGTCGCGATAAACGGCGTTGCCGGTCACCCGGCCAACGAGATGCGCGTGGCAGGCTACAAGCAGGTCTTCAAGGACTATCCGGACATCCAGATCGTCAACGAAGTCAGCGCCAACTGGGATCAGGCGCAGGGCCAGCAGGCGATGCAGAACATCCTTGCCACCTATCCCGACGTGAACGGCGTCGTGGTGCAGGACGGCATGGCCGCCGGCGCCTGGAAATCGATCATGGACGCCGGCAAGACGGACCAGATCGCCGCAACGGGCGAGATCCGCAAGGACTTCATCGACCTCTGGGTCAAGGACAAGCTGAACTCCGGCGCGACCGTCAACCCGCCGGGCGTGATGGCGAGCGCGCTGAATGTCGCGGTGCTGATGCTGCAGGGCAAGGAGTTGAAGGAGCCCGCCAAGGCCGGCCAATACGGTAACGCTCTCTACCTGCCGATCCCGTTCATCGACAGCAAGAACGTGGGCGATGCCGCAAAGCAGCTCGAAGGCAAACCCGGCTACTATTCCTATACCAGCTCGCTTTCGATCGAAGACGCGGAAGCTCTCTTCAAGTGAGTGTTTCCAATGGTTGCACGGGCCGAGTCTCGGCCCGTGCTTGCCTTCGCACTGCAACGGACGAAGTTCGATGTCGAAACTGAAACTGAGCGGCGTAAGCAAGGCTTACGGCGCCACATTGGCATTACGTCGCGGCGATCTGGAGGTGCTGGCCGGCGAAGTCCATGTGCTCATGGGCTCGAACGGATCGGGCAAGAGCACGCTTTGCAAGATCATCGCTGGCAGCGTGCGGCCGGATGCAGGGAGAATCCTTATCGACAACAGGCCGGTCACGATCACCGGGCCGCGTTCGGCACGCGCACAGGGGATCGGCATCTTCTATCAGGAGCTCAGCCTTGCGGCTCATCGCTCGGTCGAGGAAAACATCTGCCTTGCCGCATTGCCGATCAAGTCCCACCTGTTCGTCGACCGGGCCTCGCTCAAGCAGCGCGCTGCCCGCTACATCAGGCTCTTCGAGAAAGTAGCCGGAGAAGGATTTTCCGCCGACACCCTCGTCGGCAACCTGCGCCCCGACCAGCGGCAACTCGTGGAGATCATGAAGGCGCTCGCAAGCGAGGCGCCGATTCTGATCTTCGACGAACCGACCTCCGCGCTCGACCGTGCGCAGGTCGATTGCTTCTTCGAGATCCTGCGTGATCTGACGTGGCAGGACCGCGGCATCATCTTCATTTCCCACCGCATGGACGAGATCAAGGCGATCGGCGACCGGGTGACGATCATTCGCGACGGCGAGACGATCACGACGCTCAATCTTGCCGAGACGGACGCGGCCTCGGTTATCCGGCTGATGGTCGGCGGCTCCGGCGACATGCCGGCTTCACAGTCCTCGGCCCCCGCCGTTGTCGACGGCAAGGACGGCGCGGCGATGACCGTCCGCAATCTCTCCGGCCGCGGTTTCCGCAATGTCAGTTTCGAAGTCGCCAAAGGCGAAATCTTAGGCTTCGGCGGCCTTCACGGGCAGGGCCAATCGGCGCTGCTCCGGGCGATCTTCGGCGCCGGCTTCTTCTCGTCCGGCGAAGTGTTGATCGGCGATGGCCGCTTTGACGCGTCGAGCCCGCGCGACGCCATCCGGCGGGGCTGCGCCTATGTTTCCGGCGATCGCGGCCGCGACGGCGTCATCAGCGGCAGGCCGATCATCGAGAACGTCACGCCGATCCATTATCTGCGCGATCGCCTGATGATAGCCCGGCCCTCCAAGCTGCGCGACAAGGTGGCGCCGGCGCTTCAAAGCATGCATACCAAGTTTGAGAGCCTGTTCCACCCGATCAATTCGCTTTCCGGCGGCAACCAGCAGAAGGTGATCATCGCCCGCTGGCTGATCGACCGCCCCGATGTGCTGCTGCTCGACGACCCGACCAAGGGCATCGACCTTTCGGCGAAGGCCGACCTCTTCGCTCTGATCCGCCAGCTGGCGGCCGAGGGCCTCGGCATCCTGCTCTATTCATCCGAGGACGCCGAATTGCTCGGGAACGCCAACCGCATCCTCGTCTTCAACGGCGGTTCGGTCAGCCGCGAACTGACGGGGGCCGACCGCACGCGCTACAATCTTTATCAAGCCGCTTACGAGGCCGCGTGATGGCAGAGATCACAATCACCCCGAGGGCGCGCGGGGTTGGCATCCGCAAGCTTCTGGAGCGCTATCCCTTTCTGCCGGCGCTCGTGATCGTCGTGGCGCTGCTGTTGCTCAATGGCATCTTTTCGCCCAACAGCCTCAGCTACCGGTCGCTGACGGGGCTGCTCAGCACCTATATGGCGCTGATCCTGCTCGCGATCGCCCAGACCTATGTCGTCTACGCCGGCGACATCGACCTCTCCGCCGGATCGATCCTGTCGCTCGTCAATGTCGCAATCGTCGTCCTGATGGAGCGGTGGGGCGGCGGGGCCGGCGCCGTGCTGCTTGCGCTCGCCCTCGGCCTTCTGTTAGGGCTCGGCTGCGGGCTCTTGAACGGTATCGTCGTCGCCGCACTGCGGCTGCAGGCGATCGTTGCGACCTTCGCGACGAGCATTTTCTTCACCGGGTTCGCCCTCTACATCCTTCCCGTTGCCGGCACGCCGGCGCCGGCGCTGTTCTGGCGGACCTATGGCGGCCGGCTGCTCGGCGTGCCCTTCGTCTTCTATATCCTGGCGGTGCTGGTCGTGTTGCTTCTGGTGCTGAGCCGCACGCGCCTCGTCACGCAATTGCTCGCCGTCGGCGACGATCAGCAGGCGGCCTTCCAGACCGGCCTGCCGGTCGTGCCCGTGCGGATCAAGGGCTATCTGCTCTGCGGGCTTTTCTCCGCGCTCGCCGCCTTCTGCATCACCGGCGATACGGCGAGCGGCGACCCCCTGGTCGGCGGCAAGATGACGCTCTACAGCGTCGCCGCCGTGGTGCTCGGCGGCAGCGCGCTTTCTGGCGGCTGGGGAACGGTGGTCGGCTCGCTGCTCGGGGCGCTGACGATCGGCCTCATCAACTCGGTCGTCTTCTTCATGGGCACGCCGTCAGAATGGCAGAATTTCGTCCAGGGTTTCGCCATTCTCGTCGTGCTGATGGCAGGCGTACTGGCGGGCAGGAGGGCGCGCGCATGAGCCGGATCCTCTCTTTCGTGCGTCAGCCGCTCGTCGTCGCGCTCGTGCTGATCGCGCTGTTGCTTTACCTCGGCCAAACGCTGTCGCCGGGCTTTGCCTCCGGCGGACAGGTTCTGCGGCTCTTGATCGTCGCCTCGCTGCTCGGCATCGTCGCGGCGGGCCAGAACGTCGTCATTCTCGGCGGGCGCGAGGGCATCGACCTTTCGGTCGGCGGCGTCGTTTCGCTTTCGGCGATCATCGCCGGCAACGTCATGAACGGCGCAGACAGCGGTATTGTGCCGGCGATCCTCGCCTGCCTCGCCGCCGGCGCCTTCTTCGGTCTCCTGAACGGACTGGGCGTGACGCTCCTGCGCATCCCGCCCCTTGTCATGACCCTCGGCATGCTCGGCGTGCTCCAGGGCCTGCTCGTCGTCATCCGCATGGGGATACCCTCCGGCCGTGCGGCGCCGGGCCTGTCGAGCTTCGTCACGCAACCGCTCGCCGCCGGCATTCCCGGCATCATCTGGCTGTGGATCATGATTGGCGTGCTCATGGCCTTCATGCTCCACCGCACGGTTTTCGGCCACCGCATCTATGCCATTGGCTCGAACGAGCATGCGGCCTACATGGCAGGTGTTCCGGTCAGGCTGATGCGTATCGCCCTCTTCATGATTTCCGGCATGTTCGCCGCGATCGCCGGCCTTTGCTTGCTCGGCTATTCCGGGTCGTCCTTCGCCAATGTCGGCGAGCAGTACACGCTCGCATCGATCATCGCGGTCGTCTTCGGCGGCACGTCGCTTGCCGGCGGCAAGGGCGGCTATACCGGCACCATGGCCGGCGCGATCCTGCTCGTCATTCTCCAGAGCATCCTGACCACGGTGAACATCGATGAATCCGGGCGCCAGATGGTGTTCGGGGCGACGCTGCTCCTGCTCATGATGTTCTATGGTCGGGGCCGGGCGATGCGCGCATGAGAGAGCGGCCGAAGATCAAGGATATCGCCAAACGGGCGGGCGTGTCGGTCGCGACGGTATCGCGCGCGCTCAGCGACTCGGCGCTGGTGACGGCCGAGACGCGCCAGCGCATTCTTGATCTGGCGCGCGAGCTCAACTACCGCCCCAATGTCAGCGCGCGCAGCCTGCGCACCCGCAAGTCCATGTCGGTGCTGCTCGTCGTGCGCGATGTCGGCAATCCTTTCTATCTCGATATCCTGAAAGGGGTGGAGGCGACGGCGCGGGAGGCCGGCTATTCGGTGCTGATGGGCAACACCGAAAGCGATCCGGCCCGAGAAATCGAGTATTTCAACATGCTGCGCGACGGCCACGCCGACGGCATGATCCTGATGACCGGCAAGCTACCGCCGGCTGGCGGAAACTGGACCGGCGCACCGAGCCGCCTGCCGGTGGTGGTGGCGCTCGAGATCATCGAGGGCGCAGGCCTGCCACATGTGCAGGTGGACAATGTCGGCGCCGCGCGGGAAGCGGTGGAGCACCTCATCTCGATCGGCCATCGGCGCATCGCTCATATCAGCGGACCATTGCCGGAACTGATGAGCCTTCATAGGCGCGAAGGCTATCGCGAGGCCATGCGCAATGCCGGGCTCGACGTGCCGGAAGCCTATGAAGTTCGCGGCGACTATCTGCTCGAAAGCGGGCAGGAGTGCTGCCGCAAGCTTTTCACCCTGCCGGAGCCGCCGACCGCGCTTTTCGTTGCCAACGACGAAATGGCCTATGGCGCCGCATACGAACTGCGCCGCATGGGGCACGATGTGCCGGGCGACGTGTCGGTGGTCGGTTTCGACGATCTCTACCTGAGCAAGGCCTTCTACCCGCCGCTGACCACCGTCAGCCAGCCGCGCGCCGAGATCGGACATGTCGCCATGGAACTGCTTCTCAAGATCCTGTCCGGCGCCGAGATCGATTGCGACGAACCGATCGTCCTTCCGACTGTCTTGCACATTCGGGGAAGTACGGCTCCGCCGCGGGAATGACAAACACGTGCGGGACTGTGGTGCGCTCGCATCGGCACACACATTCGGGAGGAGAGAATGACTGAACTGCCAAGGCAGACATTGCGCGTCGGATTCGTCGGAACCGGCTTCATCGCCCATTTCCACCTGAAATCGCTGGTCGGCGTGCGCAATGTCGAGGTGACGGGTGCCTTCAGCCCTACAGCCGAACACCGCGCGCGGTTTGCCAGAGAGGTAGTGGCTCTCGATCTCGGGAACTGCCGGGCGCATGACAGTCTTGAATCGCTCGTTACCGCCGACGATGTCGACGCGATCTGGATTCTCTCGCCGAACTATACGCGGATCGAGGTGATGCGGATACTCACCGCAGCGATCAAGGCCGGGCGCAGCAAGATCTTCGCCGTCGCTTGCGAAAAGCCGCTCGCGCGCACGGTTGCCGAAGCCCGCGAAATGCTGCGGCTTGCCGAGGATGCCGGTCTCAACCACGGCTATCTCGAGAATCAGGTTTTCTGCACGCCGGTGTTGCGCGGCAAGGAGATCATCTGGCGCCGCGCAGCGTCCAGCACCGGCCGCCCCTATCTGGCACGCGCGGCGGAAGAGCATTCCGGCCCGCACGAACCCTGGTTCTGGCAGGGCGACAAACAGGGCGGGGGGGTACTCTCGGACATGATGTGCCATAGCGTCGAGGTGGCGCGTCATCTCCTGACTGCGCCGGGCGCGCCGCGCAACTCGCTGAAGGTGAAGGCGGTCAATGGAACGGTTGCGAACCTCAAGTGGACCCGTCCGGGCTATGCCGAGCAGCTCACAGAGCGTTTCGGAAAGGCGGTCGATTACCGCAGGCGCCCGGCGGAGGATTTCGCCCGCGCGACCGTTACGCTTGAGGACGAGGACGGCAACGAGCTGATGATCGAGGCGACGACCTCCTGGGCCTATGTCGGCGCCGGCTTACGCATCCAGCTCGAACTCCTGGGACCGGAATATGCACTGGAATACAACTCGCTCGGGACGGGCCTGAAGATCTTTCTGTCGCGCGAGGTCAAAGGGTCCGAGGGCGAGGATCTCGTCGAAAAGCAGAATGCCGAGCAGGGGCTGATGCCGATTCTAGATGATGAGGCGGCCGTCTATGGCTACACGGACGAAAACCGGCACATGGTCGAGTGTTTCCGCAAGGGCGTGAAGCCGCTCGAAACCTTCGAGGACGGCCTCGCCGTGGTCGAGATTCTGATGGGTCTTTATCGGTCGGCCGAGATCGGCGCGACGCTCACGTTTCCGGCGCCGGAGCTCGAAGACTACGTTCCGGTCGTCGCGCGCACCAGCGCGTGACCGATCGCGCGTCCTTTCGGTATCGCCTCCGACGGCACGTCTGGCTATAGTCCGCGCCGTGGGGCTGAGACGTGATCCTACAGCGCCGCGCGTCTTATCAGACGCGCAAGGGTCGCTGTAGCATTTTGAAATGCTGCATGTCTTTGCCCTTGAATCGAGGTCGATTCAAGGAGACATGCAGTAGATACGGACGGGAGGAATATATGATGCAGAGGAACACGGCCAGCCGCGTTAGGGGAGCATTCCCATGCTGATCCGGGACAAGGTCTTTCTGGTGACCGGAGGCGGGTCGGGGCTCGGAGCCGCCGTTGCACGCGCACTGGTCGCCGATGGCGCCTCCGTCGTGATCGCCGATATCAATTCCGACGCGGGCTCGGCGATCGCCTCCGAGCTCGGCGCAAAGGCGCGCTTCGTGCCGACCGACGTGACCAGCGAGGCCGAGGGCGAGGCGGCGGTCGCCGTCGCGCTTGAGAGCTTCGGACATCTCCATGGGCTGGTGAACTGCGCCGGCATCGCGCCCGGCGAAAAAGTGCTGGGGCGCGACGGACCGCATCGCCTCGAAAGCTTCACGCGGGCGATCGGCATCAATCTCGTCGGCACCTTCAACATGATCCGCCTTGCCGCGGCGGCGATCGCGAAGGAGGAACCGGATGGCGACGGCGCCCGCGGCGTCATCATCAACACCGCTTCGGTTGCCGCCTTCGACGGGCAGATCGGCCAGGCGGCCTATTCGGCCTCGAAGGGCGGGATCGTCGCGATGACACTGCCGATCGCGCGCGAGCTCGCACGCTTCGGCATCCGCGTCGTCTCGATCGCACCGGGCATCTTCGAGACGCCGATGATGGCCGGCATGCCGCAGGAGGTGCAGGATTCGCTCGGCAAAAGCGTGCCCTTCCCACCTCGCCTCGGCCGCCCGGCGGAATATGCCGCGCTCGTCCGGCATATCTGCGAGAACGACATGCTGAACGGCGAGGTCATCCGCCTCGACGGCGCGTTGCGGATGGGTGCGCGTTAGGCAAGCCCATGAGAGAGGGATGAAGGGCACGTGCCGGAGATCCACTGCGGCACGCGGAAACTGGCGATCCGGTGTCATTGCAGCAATTCGCCTCATTGCTGCCAGAAGGGCTTGGCGATCTCTGCCTCGACCTGCTGCCTCGTCAGGCCGATATCGTCGATCAAATGGGGATTGTCCTTCGACTTTTGCTCAAGATCCCAGCGGAAGCGTATCCGCTGGTTCCAGGTCGCGATAAGGCTTCGCAGCGTCGCCAGGCTGTAGTGCCGGCGCGACACGTGGGCCAGCTCGATGGGCGTTCCCGGCCGCGCTGTCTGATGCGGGGCCGGCGCAAGGGTGGAAGTATGGTTCATGGCAACCTCCATCTGGTTTGGAGGTTGAACTCTGCAGGATACGAACAGCCTCGTAATTAAGGCCTCCCAAATAGTTCGCAAAAACTTCCAAACCGACTATAGAAGCGTCTCATGCAGGGATCGCGCGTTGCCTTTGGTCCGTTCGTGCTTGATCCGGGTGCGGGAACGCTCCTTCGGAACGGCGATCCCGTTGCCGTTGGCTACCGCGGGCTAAAGCTGCTTGCGGCGCTCGTCGGACGGCCGGGCGAAATCCTGAGCAAGGCCGAGTTGATGGATGCGGCCTGGCCGGGCACCGCAGTCGAGGAAGGCAACCTCACCGTCCAGATCGCGCAGCTGCGGAAGCTGCTTGGTCCGGCCGCCGACGGCGGTGAATGGATCTCGACGGTTCCGCGCGTCGGCTATCGCTTCACCGGGGCCGTCGAACAGCTCGGTAGCGCCAAGCGAAAACCTTTGCCGCTGCCCAGCAAACCATCGATAGCCGTGCTGCCCTTCGTGAATGTCAGCAACGACCCCGAGCAGGAATCCTTCGTGGATGGGTTGACCGAAGACCTGATCACCGACCTGTCCAGGATCTCCGACCTGTTCGTCATTGCACGCAACTCGGCCTTTGCCTACAAGGGAAAGGCGATGGACGTGCGCACGATCGCTGAGGACCTTGGCGTGCGCTACCTGCTGGAGGGCGGAGCAAGACGCGCCGCGGGGCGCGTGCGCATCAACGCTCAGCTGGTCGACGCGGTGAGTGGCGATCATCTTTGGGCGGAACGCTTCGATCGCAGCCTGGAAGACATCTTTGCCGTTCAGGACGAGGTCACCGGCAAGATCGTGGAGGCGTTACTCGGCCGGCTGCGCGCAGCGCCGCCGCGCAATCGGCCTAAAAATCTCGACGCTTACGATCTCTGCGTGCGGGCGCGTAAGCTGATGGATGATTCGCCGCAGTCGGCGCAGGAAGCGCATCTGATGCTCACGCGCGCGGTTTCGCTCGATCCGGGATATGCCGAGCCCTATCGCTGGCTTGCCATGAACCACTGGATGGGATGGGTGCATTCGGGCGGACCAACCGAAGCTGACCGGAGCATTGCTTTGGAACTGGCGCGCAAAGCTGTCGCGCTCGATCCCAATGATGCTGGCTGCCACTGGGTGCTGGCATACCTGCTTGCCTATGAGCGCAGTTTCGCCGAGGCGGATGCGGAATTCGCCAAGGCGATCGAGCTCGACCCGAACGAGGCCGACGCTTGGGCGGCGTTATCTGACATCGCGGTCCTGGCCGGCCGGGTCGAGGAGGGCCTTGAGCACATTCGCAAGGCGTTTCGGCTGAACCCGTTTCCGGCAAGTTGGTACTATCTGGCGCTGGGCCAGGCGCAATATGCGGCCGGCGAATACGAAGCCGCTGTCGAGACACTGCGCAGGGACGAGACTTATCGTACAAGCTCACGCCGTTTCCTAGCGGCAAGCCTTGCCCAACTGGACCGGCTCGACGAGGCGCGCGCAGAGGCCGAACTGTTCCTCGTCGGCAACCCGAATTTCACAACCCGCCACTGGGCCGCGACGGAGCCATTCCGTGACGCTGCGACGCTTGAGCATTTCCTTGAAGGCTTTCGCAAGGCCGGTCTTCCGGAGTGACGCGACCTACTGCATGTTTCCTTAAATCGTAGCCGATATAAGGATAAAAACATGCAGCAATTCAAAGTGCTACAAGCGTCCTTTTGCGCGTCTGATAAGACGCGCGGCGCTGTAGTAACGGCGCTTTCGCACCGTGCGACCTACTCCTCAATGCGACTCGTGGGGTCACGATCGCGCTCGTATCGTCTCGTGAGCGGAAATGGCGGCAACCAGGACTCGCGACGGACGGTCCACAGTTCGTAGGTGGGCGTCAGTTGGTCGGGCGCATCCAGGGATCCCAGGTTCACTTCGATTTCGTCTGCGGTGCGCGCGAAAACGGGCGAGCCGCAGCGAGGACAGAAAAACCGCCCGGCATAGTCGCGTGTTTCGCCATCGATCGTCACCGCATCCTGAGGGAATATCGCGGAAGCATGAAAAAGGGCCCCATGATGCTTGCGGCAGTCGAGACAGTGACAAAGGCCGACCCGGTATGGTCGTCCCGACGCCACAATTCGGACGTTGCCGCACAGGCAACCGCCGGTGAATCGGTCCATGCTGCGTCTCCTTTAAAATCAAGCGGCGGAATGTTTACAACGAACAGCAAGATCATCGCAAATTGCGCACTGCAGCCGGCGAGCTTCCACCTGGTCCCGTCTCATGAGTTGCAACAAGTGACCAAGTGCAAACGTGTTGCGATTGCGAGCATGCAGCATTCTGCCTAAACTCTCCTTCGATCATCAGGCTTCACGGCCACCCACCGGCCATTTTCCACCTCAGCTTATAAGGAGCGTTTGCCATGAAGACGGACGGCGAAGAACTGGTCAGGAAGCGGGCCTACGAACTGTGGGAGAAAGCAGGACGGCCGGAGGGCGACGGTCTGAAGCACTGGCTCGAGGCGGCGGAAGAGATTCAATCCGCGAGGAGCAATCCGGGCGGCGAGCCGGAGAATGCCGCGCTTTCCGGCGACGCCATTGCATCTGCAGATCCGTCCGAAGGGAACAAACCGAGGAAATCCGCAACGACGAAGAAGCAAGACGATGCGAAGCCGAAGAGGAGCCCTGCTTCCAAAGCTCGCACCAAGAAGGGCTAATGGATTGAGAGCCGCCACTGCATGATTCCTCAAATCGGAATCGATTTGAGGATAAAATCATGCGGTGATTCAAAGTGCTGCAGCGACCTTTTGCGCGTCTCAAACGACGCGCGACGCTGTAGAACAGTCAGATGAGCAGCCTTGCTGCTCGTCCCTGCTTGCGCTCGGCGTTGGGGTAGTAGCTCGCCGCCTTAAGCTGCTGCATCGCTTCGGGCAGCGGAATGCCACGGTTTGCGGTCTCGGTGAGATGGCCGCGGCGGAGTCCGTGTGTGGAACGCAGTGCCGGGGATCGAGACCACCGTGCTGGCAGCGGCGTTTCACGATCAAGTTGACCGACTGGTGCTCGTCGGTCGATGTTGCGCGACGGCTGCCGGCTGCATTGTCATGCAGCCTCTATGTCGGTGCGCGAAAAATCATCGCCTTTGAAAAGCAGCGGTTCGTTGCGCGTTTTGGCCAGCGCATAGGAGAAACAGTCCCCATAGTTCAGACCTGCCGGATGTCGGCCTTTGCCGTAGCTGCGCCAGGCCCGCCTTGCTACGGCGATCTGTTCTGCGTCGACGGCGACGATTTCGACACCCGCCTTGTAGAGCCATAGGTCGAGCTCTGCGGCACCTGCCTCGCCGAGGCGGGCTTCGATAACGATTGCGAGTTCAAGGACTGTCGCTGCGGAGATGAAGCGCCGTGGAGCATCGACGACTTTCCGTTCGTAGGTTTCCGCTTCCGGCTCATTGAATGCGAGCGCGACGATGGCCGACGTATCGATGACCATCAGTTGGGAGCCCCGTTTTCGTCATACTCCAAAATCTCGTCAGCAGAGCGGTTGTCCAGTACCGGCAGCTTGCCCCAGCGTCCACGACTGGCGGCAAGCTCCTCGAGGAGAACATCGCGATTTCCCGCGTTTGCGAGACGCCGCAGCCGCTCTTCCAGTGCGCGCCGCGTCGCCATGGTAATGGTTTCACCGGTTTTCTCGGCCAGTGCCTTTGCAAGGCGTTCCGTCTCTAGATCTTTGATGCTGAGCGCCATTTTCTGGTTCCTAGGTTCCTAACTATCTATATTCTACCTTCTTGGCGACCAGGCGCAAGGGTAACGACAGGATGAGGTTTTCGGTGACGCTTGAGGGCCGACTCTTCAACGACTAGTTCATTTTACTGTTTCGTTGACACACCAAATGATCTAACCCTTTGAAACTACGCAATTCTGAACGGAAAACCGTTGCACACTCTTCCTGGATTTGGTGCAAGAACCTGCATGCCCGGGTTGTCCCTGACGGGCTGGCGGTTCCGTCGACGCTTCCTGGGCGTGGCGACAGTGCAGACGGTGTCCCTAGCCTGGGTCAGATGCCTTGCCCGTTGCCGTGCATGATTTCGGACGGACCATTTTGCGAGAGACTTTTGGCCAAAGTCGCGAGCAGGTCGGTTTGGGATATGATGCCCACGACCTTGCCGTCGCCATCAACTATGACAACGGCATGTGTTTTGCCATCCGTCAGGCGGGGAAGCAGGCCAATCGCCGGCTCGCACGGTTTGGCGGTAGCTGCCAACGCTATCGGAAGTTTGCTGTCGACTTCTTTGCCGGCGAGCTCTCGCAGCCCCACTGTACCCTGCAGCTTCTCATTCTCGTCAAGCACCGGAAGTGTACGAATGTCGTGCTGCAACAACAGGTATCGTGCGTGCTCCGGCGTCGTGTCGCTTGGGACTGTAACCACGTCGCGCGACATGATGTCAGCACAAGTCAACTCTCCCCTCTGCCTGACAAGCGCCTGCAGTTCGACTTCCCTCAGCAGGGCGTCGATGTCCTCCCGGCTGATATCAAGTGTTTCATTCAAGCGTGCGATTGCTTCATCTATATCCTCGGAGTTGAAGCCGACGCGAAGCGCAGGAGGAGGATCGGCGGTCTTATGCGTATTTACCGGCGCGGCTGCCGGTCGATGAGGGTATTGGCGGCGAGCCAACCGATGAAACAGCATGCCCAATCCGACGAGGATCAAAGAGTTGATAGCGACCGGTATGAATGGGAACCAAAAGCCTGCGCGTGCGACCGCGGCTCCACCGATTACGGCCGTTAGGGCCGAGGCGCCGCCTGGCGGATGAAGTGAGCGCGTGAGCGACATTGCAAGGATCGCCAGAGCGACTGCGAGGCCGATGGCGAGCATCTGGTCCTTCACAAAATAGCTCACAGTGACGCCGATCAGGGCGGAAATCGTGTTTCCGCCAACGATTGACCAGGGCTGCGCAAGCGGACTGGCCGGAACGGCAAAGAGCAGGACAGCCGAGGCGCCGATCGGTGCAACGATCAACGGCAGCTGGGGATCGTCGCCGAATACAAACCCGCAGACCAGGCCGGTCAAACAGATCCCGATCAACGCCCCGAGGCAGCCGATCAGGCGCTCTTTTAGCGTTGCGCCCGCCAGGATCGGCGAGAACAGCTTAAATTTGGGCGAATAGCCTGATTTTTGGTGAGGCGGAGGCTGGATAGTCATTTCGGGGCGTCAAATTGCGTTTGCTTATTTTTCGAGGCTTATGTGCCTATAAAAAGGGCGAGGCAATAGCGCGGACGGAATTCTATGTAGGCACCGCGTCATTATCGTTCGCTGTCGCAATACATTCCGCCGGGCTTAGAAATTGGCACGCAAATTGCTCCTCCTTACACGACAACAGTCGGTATGGGTGCAGCTTGGACTTCTTCGACTTCTCCTCCGCGCTGATTTGGCTTGCTCTGGGATTGAGCGGCCCCGCGTTTCTGACGGCTTTTGGCGATAGGCCTTATAACTGGAAATCCGCCGTCGAAACGACGGTCGGAACCACGGTTTTTGTCGGAGCGTTGGGCCTATATCTCTCTGCCGGAGCCATTCTTGCCGCCGCGATTGCTTGTCTTGCCGCACTCGCGGCCGCGGCTACGTTTCGCGGGAAGAGCCAGCGGTTGCCTATGTTGGCCGTCTCGATTCTCTGCCTGGGTTTCTATGTGGGTTCTTCCTCTTATGTGGTGGCACAGTTAGCGGCCAATTGATTCAATTTCCGCTATCAGGCTCGTCGACGGGAATTCTTTGCCTGAGGAGGGTCTGCCTCAGGGCTTGGCGACAGCGGCCGGGAAGCCGTGCGCCTGGTGCATCCGAGACCATGTCGGCCATGGCCGCGAAGCGTTCGAGGGTGCCGCTGCCGAAGGCCGCGGGATCGATGCAGACAATCAAGGGGTGTCGATCGCGCTCGCTCCCTGAAAATCGCGCTACCTCAGCCGCCTGCCATTGACGTCGAAGAGGAGCGCGCAGGCGGGATCGAAGCGGGCGGCGATGCAGTCGCCGGACTTCAGCCCGCGGCCGTTTTTCGTTTCGATGACGACGAGATCGCCATTGCCGTGGCGGGCATAGGCAAAGGTCTCGCCGCCGAGATGCTCCAGCATGTCAATCTTGAGATCGAGCGCCGCCGGCCCGGTCTCGTTGAAGTGCTCCGGGCGGATGCCGACGGTTACCGGGATTCCCGGTGCCGCCTCCTTCACCGTGATCGGGATTTTCGTGTCTGCGTAGTCCGGCAGGCGCACACAGAGCTGCCCGCCGTCGCCGGGCTCGATTGCACCCTTCAGGAAATTCATCTTCGGCGAACCGATGAAGCCGGCGACGAACAGATTGGCGGGATCGTCGTAGAGAACGAGCGGCGTGCCGACCTGCTCGACAACGCCGCCGCGCATGACGACGATCTTGTCGGCAAGCGTCATCGCCTCGACCTGATCGTGGGTGACGTAGACGATGGTGGCGGCGAGCGTCTTGTGGAGCCGCGCGATCTCGATGCGCATGTGCACGCGCAGCTCGGCATCGAGATTGGAAAGCGGTTCGTCGAAAAGGAAGATCTTCGGATGCCTGACGATGGCACGCCCGATCGCCACGCGCTGGCGCTGCCCGCCGGAAAGCTGCTTCGGCTTCCGGTCGAGCAATGGATCGAGTTCGAGGATCTTCGCCGCCTCGCCGACGCGGCGTTCGATCTCAGCCTTGGCGACGCCGGCAAAGCGCAGCGCAAAGCCCATGTTCTCGCGCACGGTCATATGCGGATAGAGCGCATAGGACTGGAACACCATGGCGATGCCGCGCTTCGACGGATCGACATCGTTCATTCGCTCGCCGTCGATCAGGAGATCGCCGGCGGTGATCTCCTCGAGACCGGCGATCATGCGCAGAAGGGTCGACTTGCCGCAGCCGGACGGTCCGACAAAGACGACGAACTCGCCGGATTTTATGTCGAGATCGACGCCCTTGATGACTTCCATGCTGCCATAGGATTTGCAGATGTCGCTCAGTTGCAGGTCGCTCATGCGCTCGCTGCTCCTTCGACGGAGAGCTCAAGCGTTGCCGAGCCGAGCCGCGACGAAGTGACGGTGGCGACAACGTCGCCCGCCTTCCCAGTCGATTCCAGCCAGAAGCCGGTCGAACCTCCCTGGAAGACAATCCGGCTCGGTCCGATGAGCCGTACCGGACCTTGAACTGCGATGTCGACGGCGTCGTTCAGGAAGGGGAGGACGTTGCCGACCTGGTCCAGCGCGCGGACGATCACCCGCACGCTGTCGCGGCCTTCGGCATGGAGCGTGCTGCTATCGGCCTCGACCTGCAAGGTCGTCGGAACAGGATCGGCGACCATGTGCAGACTAGCTACGGGCTTGCCGGCGATGAAGCCGGTGAATTCCGCGCCATCCCATTTCATGCCCCAGACGCCGAGCTCGTCCTTGGTAAAGTGGCGGTGGTCGATGACAACCGGAGGGTGCGGCAGATGGGGGAAGTTCTGGCGATCGGGTCCGACGCGTTTTGTGAGCGAGCCGTATTTCAGCTCGATCTCGTCGCAGTTCGTCAGCACGATCAGCGGCAGCACACCGCCAATGTTGCGCTCGCCGCGCGCCCAGAAAGTGACGGGCTTCATCACGACTTCTTCCGAAGGATCGCATTGGCTTGCATAGACGTAAGCCGCGAACTTCGGCTCGCGGAACATGTCCATGACGCCGTGATAGCAGATGCGGTCGCCGGAACCGAAATCCTTGTGGGTGTTGTAATCGAACATGCACCAGCCGATCGCGCCGGAGATGCTCGGGTCGCCATGGGCGGCGTTCAGCACTTCGAGATGCCGGCGGACATGCTCCGCCTGTCGTTGTTCCTGATCGTAGATCTTCGTCGGATACATGTGGCCGCCGAACTCGGTGATGAGATAGGGCACCTGGCGGGAAAGCCCTGTGCATTCCTGCTGCGGGCGGAGCGCCGTGCGCGGCCGGTTCGCGCCCGGCAGCTCCTCGTTGCCGAGGATGAAGTCGTTCATCGTGTAGACGTCTTCCAAAAATTCGCTGTCGGTGATGTAGCGCACGCCGCCGGTCTGTCGCGTCGGGTCGAGCGCGTGTGCCAGCCGGTTCGTCTCGACGTAGAAGTCGTGCGAATCCTGCGACTCGTTGATGCGTACGCCCCACATGATGATTGACGGGTGGTTCCAATCGCGCTCGATCATGCGGCGGACGTTCAGGATCGCCTCGTCTTTCCACGCCTCGCCGCCGATGTGCTGCCAGCCCGGGATCTCCTCGAAGACGAGCAGGCCGATCCGGTCGCAATGGTCGAGGAACCATTTCGACTGCGGATAATGCGAGGTGCGCGCGAGGTTGCAGTGAAGCGTGTGCTTCAGGATTTCCGCGTCGCGCTCCTGTGCGCTGCGGCCCATGGCATAGCCGACATAAGGGAAGGACTGATGGCGGTTAAGGCCGCGGATCTTGAGCGGCCGGCCGTTCAGCCGGAAGCCTTCCGTCGTGAACTCCGCCGTGCGGAAGCCGAAATGCGAGGAAAGCAGGTCGCGGCCGTGATCGGTCCTGAGCTGCACGTCGATCTGGTAAAGCACCGGATTGTCGATATCCCAGAGCGAAAGGCCTGTGTGGCCGCTCATCTCGAGCGTGATGCTTTCCCCGCGGGTCTCGCCGACCGCCTCAGCCAGGAGTTCGCCTTCCGCGTCTCTCAAGAGCGCCGTCACCGTTCCGGAGAAGCTGAGACCTTGCGGATTAGAAAGATCGCAGCGGACGGTGACCGACTTCGTCTCGGCAAGTGCGTCTTGGGTCTCGATCTTGATATTGGCGATCGAGACCGCGTCGGTGATCTTCAGCCAGACATCGCGATAGATGCCGGCATAGGTCAGGTAATCGATCCGGCCGCCGAAGGGCGGGATCTCCGGGTTCTCGCTGCCGTCGATCTTGACCGTGATCAGGTTGTCGCCCTGCCCGAGCTTGCCGGTCAGCCGCGCCTCGAACGGCGTGTAGCCGTCCTTGTGGGCGATGATCTCCTCGCCGTTCAGGTAGACGACGGCATCCGCCATCGCCGCATCGAAGACGAGCGAAACTTCGCGGCGTTCGAAGTCCGGACGCCAGGCAAGAACCTTTTGGTAGGTGAAGGCGCGCTGGTAGCACGTCTCGTCGAAATAATTGAAGGGCAGCTCGACGGCGTTGTGCGGCAAGCTGACGGCCTGGCCGTTCCTAAGTGTGCCGGCATCGGCGAAGCCCTCGGAGAAGACCCATGAATCGTTGAAGGAAGTAACAGAGCGCATCATCGTTCCTATTTGACTGAGCCCAGCATGCCCTGGACGAACTGGCGTTGCATGAAGAAGAAAACGGCGAGGGTGGGGAGTGTCGCGAGGATCGTGCCGACCATCACCACGCCGTAGTCGGGGTAGTAGGCGGAGGCGAGCGAGGAGATGACCAGCGTGATCGTCTTGGTTTCGTTGGATTGTAAGACGATCAGCGGCCAGAGGTAATTGTTCCACGCCGTCATAAAGACGATGATGAAGGCCGCCGCATAGGTCGAGCGCATCACCGGTACATAGATGTAGAGAAAGATCTGCCATTCCTTGAGGCCGTCGACCTTCGCCGCATCGCGCAATTCGGACGGGAACGCCTTGGTGCTCTGGCGGAAATAGAAGACAATGAAGGCCGAGCCGATCGTCGGCAGCACGACGGCGATATGCGTGTTGATGAGGCCCGCCTTGCCCATCATGATGAAGAGCGGGATCATCAGCGCCGCAAAGGGGATCATCAGCGTCAGCAGCATGGCGCGGTAGAGGCCCTCGCGCCGGCGCGAGCGGAATATCTCGAAGCCGTAACCGGCAAGCGACGAGACGGCGAGCGTCAGCACCGTCGCAAGAATCGTGACCTTGGCTGAATTCCAGAAGACGAGCGGCGCATTCACCTGGGTGAAGAAGTTGGCCACATTCGTCGCCAACGCTTCACCCGGCAGCATCTTGCCTTTGATGATGTCGATCGACGAATTGGTGGCGCCGAGCACCATCCAGACGAAGGGGAAGACGGAGAGGAAGGCCATCAGCCCGACGAAACCATAGGTGAGCACTGCGGGGAGAATGTTCGTGGGTTTCCTTCTCATCGGTCGCGCTCCCTTGCCAGGTAGAACTGGAGGACGGCGAGCAATGCGACGAGCACGACGATGACGTAGGAGACCGTCGCCGCATAGCCGAAATTCGGCATGAAGCGGAAGGTGAGGTTGTAGATGTAGAGCGACAGCGTCAGCGTTGCGTTGGAGGGGCCGCCCTTGCCTTCGGTCAAGTTGTAGACCTCGTCGAAGAGCTGCAGCGTGCCGATTGTCGAAATCACAGTCGTAAAGAGGATGACCGGTTTCAGGAGCGGAATGGTGATGTGGGTGAAGCGCGCCCAGGCCGGAACGCCGTCGATGCGCGCCACCTCGTAGATCGATTTGTCGATGTTCTGCAGCGCCGCGAGATAGAAGATCATGTTGTAGCCGGTCCAGCGCCAGGTGATCGCAATGATGACGAGCGTCTTCGCCCAGAAGGGATGCGTCAGCCACGGAATCGGCGAGGAGACGATGCCGATCGCCTGGAGCGTCGAGTTGACGATGCCGTCGGGCGCGAACATGCCCTTGAAGAGCACCGAATAGGCGACAAGCGAAGTCACGCACGGCAGGAAGATCGCGGTGCGGAAGAAGCCCCGGCCGACGAGCCGCGGATTGTTGAGGAGCGACGCGAGGATCAACGCCAGCAGGATCATGATTGGCACCTGCACGACGAAATAGGTCATCGTGTTGGTGAGCGCCTTGAGGAAGACCGGATCGTTCCAGAGACGGACGATATTTGCGAAGCCGGCGAACTTCATCATCATGCCGCGG
The DNA here is from genome assembly GCF_029892065.1 of Sinorhizobium garamanticum. Classification (NCBI taxonomy): domain Bacteria; kingdom Pseudomonadati; phylum Pseudomonadota; class Alphaproteobacteria; order Hyphomicrobiales; family Rhizobiaceae; genus Sinorhizobium; species Sinorhizobium garamanticum. Next base: position 1,637,122 of record NZ_CP120374.1, read on the forward strand.
CCGGACTGGAAGGACATCCAGAGCGACCAGAGGATCGGATAGACCATGAAAAGGGCGATCAGCCCGAGCGCCGGCGCGACGAAGAGCCAGCCATTGATGTCATAATATCGGCCGATGCCGCCGCGGCGTGCGAGAATCATCGTCTACCTCATGGACAGGAAGGCGCGTTGGCCGTGGCTCAAGCCGCCACGGCCAGGAGCGGTGAAGGATTGACCGCCTCGTCTTATTGGATCTGTCCGCTGATCTCGGCGTCGATCGCTTTCAGGATCTCATCGGTCGGCGTGCCCTGCGTCAGCGCCGGCAATTGTGCGGTGACCGCGAGATCCGCCTCGTTGGTGAAGACGCCGTAGTTCACTGACGGCACCTTGGCGAGCCAGTCGGAGAAGTTCTGCCAGACCTTCTCGCCGCCGAAGAACGAGTCGGCTGCTTCGTAGGCTGCGCCGCGGCGGGCGGCGAGCAGCGAGCCAACCGCGCCGCGGTCCTGCAGGATCTTCTGGTAGAAATCGATGTCCTTGCCGTAGATCTCGTTCAGGAAGTCGATCGCTTCGGCCTTCTCTGCGGAACTTTCGAGTACGTACCAGCTCGATCCGCCGAGGTTCGAGGCATGAGTCGCGCCCTCGATCGAAAGCGCCGGAATCGGGACGACGCCCCATTTGCCGGCCTGGTCCGGTTGGGCCTTGACGGTGCCGGTGATCCAGACGCCGGCGACGACGGTGGCGACGTCGCCGGAAGTGAAGGTTCCTACCCAGTCGGACCAACCGTTGGCCGGCTTGTAGATGTTGGCGGACATGATCTTACCGACGGTCTCGAGCGTCGCCTTCAGCGCCGCATTGCCGGTGATGTTCGGCTTGCCTTCCTTGTCGAAATACCATTGCCCGGCCGACTGCATGATGACGCGGACAAGGCCGCCATCGTTCGGGTCGAGGCCAATCATCTTCTTGCCGGTCTTCGCCTCGACCTGCTGGCCGATCTCGATGAAGCGGTCCCAGGTGAGGTTCTGCATGTCTTCCGGCTTGAAGCCGGACTGCTCAAGGTAATCCTTGCGGTAGTAGAGCCCGGCGACGCCGGAATCGAAGGGCATGCCGTAGACCTGGCCGTCGAGGGTCATCACTTCGACCTTGTAGGGGGCGAAGCCGGAATAATCGACGGTGCCGGAAAGGGGCGCGAAGGCGCCGGGGAAGGATTGGAGATATTTCTGCGCTCCGTAGTCCTCGATCAGAACGATGTCGGGCAGGGCGTCCGCAGTGCCGGAGGCAAGGCCCGTCTGAAGCTTCTGCTCGACGTCGGCCTTGGCGAAATCGACGACGTTGAAAGTGACGTCCGGATGAGTCTTCGTGTAGCGGGCGCCGGCCTCCTTCATGATCGCGACGTTGAAGTTCGGATCCCAGCACCAGATGGTGATTTCCTTTGCCTCCGCGGCAGTCACCGCCAGGAAGCTCACGCTCGCCAGTGCAAGGCCGGCAATGCGTGGCAGATAGGCACGCGCCAGATTGTCCATTGTTTCCTCCCGGAATCTTGTGTTCCCCGAGACAGTCCTCCCTGTCTCGGCGCGGAGTATTTCTCAAAATCGGGAACGACGCAATATTTTCAGTAAATTTTTACTTCGGTTTTTCACTCCGCCGCCGCGGCGGCTGGTGCCGGCGTGCTGCCGCGCCAGATGATCTCGGTTCCGAGAACCACCTTTTTGGCGATCTCGCGCCCCGAAAGGCGCTCAAGAAGCAGGTCGACCGCCGTCTCGCCGATCAATTCCGCCGGGATCTTCACGGTGGACAGCGGAGGACCCAGGAACTGGGCGACGGGAATGTCGTTGAAACTCGCTACGGCTATGTCCTGCGGGATCCTGAGGCCCATCTCGTGGATCGCCCTGTAGGCGCCAAGGGCCATGTTGTCGTTGCATGTGATCAGGATTGTCGGCGGATTGGGCTTCGTCAGCATCGCCTTGGCGAGCGTATAGCCGCTGTCCGGTGTCATTCGCTCGACCATGCACAATTCCGGATCATAGAGCCCGGCCTTGGTCATCCAATCGATGTAGGTGCGGCAGCGACGTTCCGCATGGATGTTGTCGGGGCCGTAGAAGGCGTCGATCCAGCCGATAAAGCCGATGCGGCGATAGCCCATGCCGTGGATGGCTGCCAGCAGCCGGCTCATGGCGAGGGAAACGTCGCTCAGCACGGCGTCGTCCACGTCTCCGGCAGGCGCATAATCGGCGAACACCAGGTGCCGGCTATGGCGGCGCAGCCATTCGAGCTCGTCGCCATAGTAGTGGCCAACTGCCACCACGCCCGAGGCTCCCTCCAGCATTGCCGCTTCGGGCGCGCTCCCGGTCAGGAAGACCTTGACGACCTCGCTTTTCAGCGCCTGACAGCGGCTTTCGATGCCGAGCCTGACGCCGACATAATAGGGATCGGCGAGTTCCTGGGCAGGGTCGAGGAAATGCACGAGCGCGATCTTCAGCCCGGCGCCGACGGCTTGAGCCGCAGCGCGGATGCGGTTGCGCGGTGTAGCATAGTTGAGGGCCTCGGCCGTCTCGATGATTGCCTGGCGCTTCTTCGTGGAGATCGATAGCGTCGGATCGTAGTTCAAGACGCGCGAGACGGTCGCCGACGAGACGCCGACGGCCGATGCGATTTCCTTGATTGTCACCATTCTCTTACGTCCCGCCTGTCAGCCGCGCGCTGCTTTTGCTTTGCTCATCCGTTTAGTAAATTTTTATCGCTGCTTTTTCAATCGCAAGCAGCAGCGAGCGTGGTCACAGACTCACTTACCTTCCTTGCGGGCACGCTCGCATACATGCCGGTGGTGCGGAACTCAGTCGGACTTGCGCCGAAGACGCGGCGGAACACCTTGGCGAAATAATTGGGGTCCTCGAAGCCCGACAGGATCGCGACCTCCTTGACCGGCAGGTCCGCGGTCTTGGTGAGCAGCTTCACCGCCCGCTGCAGCCGCTTCTGCAGTACGAATTCGGCCGGTGGCATGCCCTCGCTCGCCGCGAAGACGCGCGAGAAATGCGCCCGGCTGAGGCCCGAGACTCTTGCCAGTTCCTCGACCGGCAGCGGCTTTTCGAGGTTCGCCATGATGTGATCGATGACATGATGCATCGTCCGGTATTCCTGACTGAAGACCGGGTGCGACCCGAAAACGTCGTCATAGAGCGCCATCGCCGCCTCGTAGGCGATCGCCGAGGCGCGGCCCGGCGTCTCGCCGCCGCTAATGAGCCGCAGGCTGCAATCGGCGAGATGCTCGATCGTTTTGGGCTGCAGCTTCAACACCGGGCCCGTCACCGCCAGGATGGCGCGATGGATGCGCAGCGCCTCCTCGCCGTTCATCGATATCCAGAAGAACTCCCAGCGGCCGCCGTCCTCCAGCCAGTAGCGGTGATTGTGCGGCACGAGCAGGAGCAGCGTCTCGCCTTCGCGCAAACGATAGGTGCGGTTTTCGTAGCGCAGGTTGCCGGCGCCGCCGATCGTGTGCTGCAGCACGGTGAACGGCGTCTGGCCGCGCTTGCGTCCGTCCCAATTGTAGGTCGCGTCGGTCCGGATCTCATAGCCGGTGCTGGTCGGCATGGTGTGCAGGCTCTGTCTTCCCCGCGGCAGCGAAACGGTCCGCATCACCGGGCCGCGGTCGATCAAATCTTGCAGCACAGAATTACCCATGAAAGCACAATACCTCTCTAGTCGCGCGGTCGATTATACACATAATGACCGCAGACCGCGCAAGACGGCCACTTTTCTGTAGCGGGAAAGGGCCTGCGAGAGGAGGGGTCGCGCTTTGCGATCAGCGTCAATTCGATGAATTGATTTTACCCTTATAGCGCGAATGCCGCAGGACGAGGAGGAACGAGACGACCATGAGCCGCTTCAAGATCGCCATTATCGGTGCCGGCAGCATCGGCTTCACGAAGAAGCTTTTCACCGACATTCTTTCCGTGCCGGAGCTCCAGGACGTCGAATTCGCGCTGACCGATCTCAGCGAACACAACCTCGGCATGATCAAGACGATCCTCGACCGGATCGTCGAGGCGAACAGCCTGCCGACGCGGGTGACCGCCACCACCGATCGCCGCAAGGCGCTCGAGGGCGCGCGCTACATCATCAGCTGCGTTCGGGTGGGCGGGCTCGGCGCCTATGCCGACGACATTCGCATTCCGCTGAAATACGGCGTCGACCAGTGCGTCGGCGATACCATCTGCGCCGGCGGTATTCTCTACGGCCAGCGCAACATTCCTGTCATCCTCGACTTCTGCAAGGATATCCGCGAGGTGGCCGAGCCGGGCGCCAAATTCCTGAACTATGCCAACCCGATGGCGATGAACACCTGGGCCGCGATCGAATACGGCAAGGTCGACACGGTCGGCCTATGCCACGGCGTCCAGCACGGGGCCGAACAGATTGCCGAGATCCTTGGTGCCAAGGAGGGCGAGCTCGACTATATCTGCTCGGGCATCAACCATCAGACCTGGTTCATCGACGTGCGCCTCAACGGCCGCAAGGTGGGCAAGGACGAGCTCGTCGCCGCTTTCGAGGCCCATCCGGTCTTCTCGAAGCAGGAAAAGCTGCGGATCGACGTGCTGAAGCGTTTCGGCGTCTATTCGACGGAAAGCAACGGTCATCTCTCCGAATATCTGCCCTGGTACCGCAAGCGTCCGGACGAGATCACCAAATGGATCGACATGTCGGACTGGATCCATGGCGAGACAGGCGGTTATCTGCGTTATTCGACCGAGACCCGCAACTGGTTCGAAACGGAGTATCCGCAGCTCCTGGCGGCTGCCGGCAAGCCGATCGATCCGGCGAAACGTTCGAACGAGCATGCGAGCCATATCCTCGAAGCGCTCGAGACGGGCCGGGTCTATCGCGGTCACTTCAACGTCAAGAACAACGGCGTCATCACCAACCTGCCGGCGGATGCGATCATCGAATCGCCCGGCTTCGTCGATCGCTTCGGCATCAACATGGTTTCGGGCATCACGCTGCCGGAGGCTTGCGCGGCGACCTGCATCTCGTCGATCAATGTCCAGCGCATGTCCGTCCATGCGGCGATTTCCGGCGACATTGAGCTTCTGAAGCTCGCGGTGCTGCACGATCCGCTGGTCGGCGCCATCTGCACGCCGGAGGAGGTGTGGCAGATGGTCGACGAGATGGTGGTTGCCCAGGCCGAATGGCTGCCGCAATACGCCCACGCGATTGATGCGGCGAAGGAAAGACTCGCCCGCGCGACCGTCAAGACCCGCGACTGGAAGGGTGCGGCGCGCCGCGAGGTGCGTTCGATCGAGGAGATCCGTCAGGAGAAGGAAGCGATGCGCGCCGCCGGCTGATCGGCGGTCGCGTCCGGCATCTGCGTGAGGAGACGCGGCAGCCGCCCGGCGTTCGCCGCCGGTGAGAGTTAGGAGGAGCGCCACCCGTCCCGGCGTGGCGATCAGTGGAGGGAGAACCAGAGGCAATGAAAACGTACCGACTGAAAACAACGACCGCCCTGCTGGTCGGCATATCCGCATTTGCCGTGCAGGCCGTCGCATCCGAGCCGACTGTCGTGCCCGAGCAGCCGCCGTTTCCGGCGCAGGGCAAGATCACCTATGTGCCGCGCGACGCGCTTATCGAATTCAAGGCGCTGCCGGAATATCACGAGCCGGACTGGGTCACGGAGAAATTCGTCAAGGCCGGCAAGCTGCCGCCGGTTGCCGAGCGGCTGCCGAAGGAGCCGATGGTCTTCAAGACCGGCAACATGCCCGACGGCGTCGGCGTTTATGGCGACGTACTCCGCCACGTCATCGGCGGCCGGCCGGAAGGCTGGAACTACAGCGCCGGCCAGACTCAGGGCTGGGGCGGCATCGACATCGGCATGTCCGAGTGCCTGACGCGCACGGCACCGCTCTACCAGGTCGAAGCTGCCGACGTGGAGCCCCTGCCGAACCTTGCGAGAAGTTGGGAGTGGTCCGAGGACGGCCACAAGCTCACCATGCATCTTGTCGAGGGCGCGAAGTGGTCGGATGGCGATCCCTTCGACGCGGAGGACGTGATGTTCTACTGGAACGACAACGTCGTCGATCCCAACGTTTCGCCGCTGAACGGCGCGACTCCCGAGACCTTCGGTGTTGGAACCACGCTCAAGCAGATCGACAAATACACGGTCGAATGGACCTTCAAGGAGGCTTTTCCGCGCCAGCATCTCTATGCCATGGCCTACGGCACCTTCTGCCCCGGTCCGTCGCATATCCTGAAGACCAAGCATCCGAAATACGCCGGCACGACCTATGACCAGTACAAGAACGGCTTTCCGGCGGAATACCTGAATATTCCGGTGATGGGCGCCTGGGTTCCGGTCGCCTACCGGGCGGACGACATCATCGTGCTGCGCCGCAATCCCTACTACTGGAAGGTGGATGAAGCCGGCAACCAGCTGCCTTACCTCAACGAGCTACACTACAAGCTGTCGACCTGGGCCGACCGCGACGTGCAGGCGATTGCCGGTTCGGGCGATTTCTCGAACCTGGAACAACCGGAGAATTTCGTCGAGTCGCTGAAACGTGCGGCCGATGAAGCGGCGCCTGCGCGGCTCGCCTTCGGTCCCCGTGTCATCGGCTACAATCTGCGCATGAACTTCTCGGCCAATGGCTGGGGCGAACCGGATGCGCGGGCCCAGGCGGTGCGCGAGCTCAACCGCAATCTCGACTTCCGCAAGGCCGTCACCATGGCGATCGACCGCAAGAGGCTCGGCGAAGCTCTGGTCAAGGGGCCGTTCACGGCGATCTATCCGGGCGGACTTTCCTCCGGCACGAGCTTCTACGACCGCCAGTCGACGATCTACTATCCCTTCGACCTCGACGGCGCCAAGGCGCTGCTCGAAAAGGCCGGGCTCAAGGACACGGACGGCAACGGCTTCGTCAACTTCCCCGAAGGAACCGCCGGCGGTGGGGATGTGCAAATCGTCATGCTCGTCAACTCCGACTACGGTACCGACCGCAACCTCGCCGAGGGCCTGATCGGCCAGATGGAGCAGCTCGGCCTCAAGGTCGTTATCAATGCCGTCGACGGCACCAAGCGCGACGCGACGCAATATGCCGGCAAGTTCGACTGGCTCATCCGCCGCAACGACCAGGAGTTGACGTCGGTGGTGCAGAACACGACGCAGCTTGCGCCGACCGGTCCTCGCACCAGCTGGCACCACCGGGCTCCTGAAAGCGGCGCCGTCGATCTGATGCCCTACGAGCAGGAACTCGTCGATCTCGTCAACAAGTTCATCGCCAGCAACGACAATGACGAGCGGGCGGCGCTGATGAAGCAGTATCAGAAGACCGCGACGACCAATGTCGATACGGTCGGTCTGACGGAATACCCGGGTGCGCTGATCATCAACAAGCGCTTCTCGAACATTCCGACCGGTGCACCGATCTTCATGTTCAACTGGGCCGAAGATACGATCATCCGCGAGCGGGTCTTCGTCGCGGCCGACAAGCAGGGCGATTACGAGCTTTATCCGCAGCAGCTTCCCGGCAAGCCCGGCGATAGCGGCCCGAGCAACTGAGCCCCGAACCACCCTTCCGGCTTCCGTAGTGAAGCCGGAAGGGTGAGCGTCCTCTCAATGCGCCCGGGAGGCCGGAAACACCGGCGTCCCGCGCGAAGAACGACAGAAGGAAACGGCATGTTCAGGTTTCTGCTTGTCCGCATCGCCTCTGCCATTCCGGTACTGCTTGTGCTCAGCGTGGCGACCTTTGCCATCATCCAGGCGCCGCCCGGCGACTACAGCGACTACATCCGCTCGCAGCTCATCAATCAGGGCGGAGCCTCCTTCGAGGAAGCCGACGCGCAGGCAAAGGCCTATAGCAAGGAGCACGGCCTCGATAAGCCGCTGCCGATCCAATACGTCAACTGGATGACCGGGATTATCACGCGCGGCGATTTCGGCCACAGCCTCTATTACAACAAGCCGGTTGCCGACGTCGTCGGCGAGCGCCTGCCACGAACCCTGGCGTTGGCGCTGGTGTGCCACCTTCTGGCATCGGTCATCGGCATATCCTTCGGCGTCCTTGCCGCGACGCGGCAATATTCCTGGGTCGATAGCCTGCTTTCGACCGTGTCGTTTCTCGGCATGACGGTGCCGCGCTTCCTGATGGCGCTGATCATCGTCTATGTCCTCGTCTTCCATTTCAATGTCAGCGAGATCAACAGCTTCCATTCCGCCCGCTACGGCGGCGCGCCCTGGTCGTGGGACAAGTTCGTCGATCTGGTGAAGCATGTCTGGCCGGTCGTCGCGATCGCCACCTTCGGCGGCCTCGCCTACAATATGCGCGTCATGCGCGGCAATCTGCTCGACACGCTGAACGCGCAATATGTCGAGACGGCGCGCGCCAAGGGGCTCAGCGAAGGCGCGGTGGTCATGCGGCACGCCGTCCCCAACGCGCTGCATCCGCTGATCATGTACCAGGGTGTCGTGCTTCCCTACATGCTGACCGGCGAGATCGAAACGGCGATCATCTTCGCGCTGCCGACCGTCGGCCCGGCGATCGTCGGCTCCATGTGGGTAGGCGACGTCTATGTGACCGCGACCTTCATGCTCGTCCTGTCGGCAACCCTGATCGTCGGCAACATCATCGCCGACCTGCTGCTTGCCGCCCTCGATCCGAGGGTTCGCATGGGAGGGGGGGCTTACGCATGACCATGGAAGCGCAAAGCACCATTCCGGTTGCCACGCAGCCGAAGGAGCAACCGAAGGAAAAGCACCACAATGAAAGCTATTCGGCTCTCGTCTGGCGGCGTCTCAAACGGTCTTGGACCGGCCTTCTCGGCCTGATCCTCGTCAGCTTGCTGGTCCTGATGGCGCTCTTCGCCGATTTCCTGTCGCCCGTCGACCCGAAGGCGACCGGGGTCGGCTTCGTACCACCGCAGGCGGTCAGCTTTTACGACAAGGACGGCAATTTCGTCTTCCCGCCGCGCAGCTATCCGGTGCGCGAAACGGAGGAACTCGACCCGATCACCTTCCAGCCGGTGGTCGGCCCGGATTACGACAATCCGCAGATCCTCGGCTTCTTCGTCAAGGGTGCGCCCTACCGGCTGCTGGGCCTGATCCCAGCGGAGCGGCACCTTTTCGGCGCTGTTGATGGAACGGCAGTCCATTTCCTCGGCACCGACAAGTTCGGCCGCGACGTGCTCTCCCGCATCCTCCATGGCTCGCGCATCTCGCTGATGATCGCGCTCATCGTCGTCTTCATCGTCACCGTGGTCGGCACGACCGTCGGTATGGTGTCCGGCTATTTCGGCGGCCGCTTCGATGCTTGGGTGCAGCGCTTCGTCGAGCTCGTGCTCGCCTTTCCGCAACTGCCGCTCTATCTGGCGCTCGCCTCGCTGATCCCGGTGACGGCGCCGACCAGCGTGTTCCTCGCCTTCGTCATCATCGTGATGTCGGCGCTCGGCTGGGCGCAGATGTCGCGCGAGGTCCGTGGCAAGACGCTGGCGCTGGCCCGGATCGACTATGTCCGTGCAGCGATCGCGATCGGCGCGACGGACCGGCGCATCATTTTCCAGCACATCTTCCCGAATGTGATGAGCCACGTCATCGTTGCGGTGACGCTGTCGATCCCGCAGGTCGTGCTGCTCGAATCCTTCCTCGGCTTCCTCGGATTCGCGGTGAAACCGCCGCTCATTTCTTGGGGGCTGATGTTGCAGGATACGGCGAATTACTCGGCGATCGGGTCCTATCCCTGGATTCTCTCGCCCGTCGCCTTCGTGCTCGTCACCGTCTTCGCCTTCAACGCGCTTGGTGACGGCCTGCGCGACGCAATCGACCCCTATTGAGGAGCACGCCGATGGAGACGACAGAAACTATTGCCCCGGCTCCTGAAGAAAGGCGCGACCGCCATACCAAGGATACGCGGCCGGTCATCGACGCACGCAAGGTGGCGGTCACCTTCAAGGTCGAGCATGGAACCGTCGAAGCGGTAAAGGACGTTTCCTTCCAGCTCTACCGCGGTGAGACGGTCGCGATCGTCGGCGAGTCCGGCTCCGGCAAGTCGGTGACGGCGCGGACTGTCATGGGGCTTTTGTCCAAGCGTGCGACGATCGCTCCGCAGGCGCGCATCGAATATGACGGCCGCGACGTCTTGAAGTTTTCGAAGAAGCAGCGCCGGGCGCTGCGCGGCGATCGGATCTCGATGATCTTCCAGGAGCCGATGAGTTCGCTCAATCCCGTCTATACGATCGGCAGCCAGATCGTCGAGGCAATCCGCGCCCATCGGCGGATGAGCCGTCGCGCGGCGAACGAACGGGCGCTGGAACTCCTGCGCCACGTGCAGATACCGGATCCGGAGGCGCGGCTCAACCAGTATCCGCATCAGCTTTCCGGCGGCCAGCGGCAGCGGGTGATGATCGCCATGGCGCTCGCCAACGACCCGGACGTACTGATCGCCGACGAACCGACGACGGCGCTCGACGTCACCGTGCAGGCGCAGATTTTGAATCTGATCCGCAAGCTGCAAAAGGAACTCGGCATGGCCGTGATCCTGATCACCCACGACCTGACGGTCGTCCGGCAGTTCTCGGACTATGTCTACGTGATGCAATACGGCGAGGTGAAGGAACACAACACGACGGCTGCACTCTTCGCCAACCCGCTTCACGCCTATACGCGCCGGCTGCTGGCCTCCGAACCCTCGGGCGCGGCCAATTCGCTGCCGGACAATGCGCCGATCATGCTCGACGGCCGGGACGTCAGGGTTTCCTTCATGCTGAAGAAGGGCGGCTTCTTCAAACCGGAGCTGAAGGAACTCGTCGCCGTCGACAGCTTGAACCTTCACCTGCGGCGGCACGAAACGCTCGGCCTCGTCGGCGAGTCCGGCTCCGGCAAGACCACTTTCGGCCAGGCGCTGATCCGGCTCATCAACACCGACGGCGGCGAGATCTACTTCGACGGTCAGCCGATCCACGGCAAGGACCGCAAGGCGATGCGGCCGCTTCGCTCGCGGATCCAGGTCGTCTTCCAGGACCCGTTCGCCTCGCTCAACCCGCGCATGTCGGTGGGCCAGATCATTGAGGAAGGCCTGGTCGTCAACGGCATCGGCGAGAACCGCCAGGACCGGTTGGCGCGCGTCGAGGACGCGCTCGTCAGCGCCGGCATGCCGGCCAACATCCTGTCGCGCTTTCCGCACGAGTTTTCCGGCGGCCAGCGCCAGCGCATAGCAATCGCCCGCGCCATTGCGCTCGAGCCGGAGTTCATCCTGCTCGACGAGCCGACCTCGGCGCTCGACCTTTCGGTGCAGGCGCAGATCATCGAGCTCTTGCGCAAGCTCCAGGACGAGCGGGGCCTGAGCTACCTCTTCATCTCCCATGATCTTAAGGTCGTGCGCGCGCTCTGCCACCGCGTGGTGGTGATGCAGCACGGCAAGATCGTCGAAGAGGGGCCGGTGAGCGAAATCCTTTCCAATCCCAAGACCGCCTACACCGAACGGCTCGTCAGGGCCGCCTTCGATGTAGCCGCATGACCTTCAAAACAGAGGTATCCATGACCAGGCAACCCAAGATCACCTTCATCGGCGCCGGCTCCACCGTCTTCATGAAGAACATCATCGGCGACGTCTTGCAGCGCCCGGCGCTTTCTGCCGCCACCATCGCGCTGATGGACGTGAACCCCGAACGTCTCGCCGAAAGCGAGATCGTCGCCGGCAAGCTCGTGCGCACGCTCGGCGTCAAGGCAAAGATCGAAACGCACTCGAATCAGCTGAAGGCGCTGGAAGGGGCGGATTTCGTCGTCGTCGCCTTCCAGATCGGCGGTTACGAGCCCTGCACGGTCACCGACTTCGAAGTGCCGAAGAAATACGGTCTGCGCCAGACGATCGCCGACACGCTCGGCGTCGGCGGCATCATGCGGGGCTTACGCACCGTGCCGCATCTCTGGAAGATCTGCGAGGATATGCTGGAGGCCTGCCCCGAAGCGATCCTGCTGCAATACGTCAACCCGATGGCGATCAACACCTGGGCGATCGCGGAGAAATACCCGACGATCCGGCAGGTGGGCCTCTGCCATTCGGTTCAGGGCACGGCCTTCGAGCTTGCCCGCGACCTCGACATCCCTGTCGAGGAAATCCGCTACCGTGCGGCCGGCATCAACCACATGGCCTTTTATCTGAAGTTCGAGCACCGTCAGAACAACGGAAGCTATCGCGACCTCTATCCGGATCTGATCCGTGGCTACCGCGAAGGCCGTTTCCCGAAGCCCAGCCATTGGAACCCGCGCTGCCCGAACAAGGTGCGCTATGAGATGCTGACGCGGCTCGGTTACTTCGTCACCGAAAGTTCCGAGCATTTCGCCGAGTACACGCCCTATTTCATCAAGGACGGGCGTCCGGATCTCATCGAGAAGTTCGGCATTCCGCTCGACGAATATCCGAAGCGCTGCATCGAGCAGATCGAGCGATGGAAGGGGCAGGCGGCCGCCTATAAGGAAGCCGAGACGATCGAGGTGGCGGAAAGCCATGAATACGCCTCCTCGATCATGAACTCGGTCTGGACGGGCGAGCCTTCGGTCATCTACGGCAACGTCAGGAACAGCGGCTGCATCACCTCGCTGCCGGAGAACTGCGCTGCGGAAGTGCCGTGCCTGGTCGATGCGTCGGGCATCCAGCCGACTTATATCGGTGCGCTGCCGCCGCAGCTCACCGCGCTGATCCGCACCAACATCAACGTCCAGGAACTGACGGTTCAGGCGCTTATCACCGAGAACCGCGAGCATCTCTATCACGCCGCGATGATGGATCCGCATACGGCCGCCGAACTCGACCTCGACCAGATCTGGTCGCTCGTCGACGACCTGCTCGCCGCCCATCGCGATTGGATCCCCGAATGGGCGCGTGTTTCGAAAAAGGTTCAGGCCGCCTGATTTTTTCTCCCGGTCAGGCGGCAAGAAAGCCCCGGAACGGCAGTTCCGGGGCTTTTCCGTGAGCGGCCTCTTAAAAATTGCGCGCCGGTGCGCCACATTACCTGAACGTATATCCTGCATGTTTGCTCAAATCGGTGTCGATTAAGGCTAAGGACGTGCAGTGATTCAAAGTGCCACAGCGGCCTGCGTGCGTCCGAAAGGACGCAAGGGCGCTGTCGGCGATGACGGAGTGTCGCAATGCAGTCGCTATTGAATCCGAGCCTTGCCGAGGCACGCCACGAAGACCAAACCCGGCCGATGCGGAGCCGGAAAATCCTCGACTGGTTGATCAACGAGACGCGCGGCGAGCGTTTCATCGACAACATCTTCGTTGAAATGTGCGAACGGCTGGTGGCGGCCGGCGTGCCGGTCGCGCGGGCGACGCTTCATTTCCGAATTCACCATCCGCAATGGATCGGCGCGCGCATTCTCTGGCGCAAAGGGCTGTCGGAGGCGGAACTCCAGACCTATGAATACGGCATCGAGGACACCGAGCAATATCTGAACAGCCCGCTGCACGAGTTCAACAACGGAGCAGCAGAGGTTCGGCGGCACCTCGATGACCCCGCGGCGGACGGTCCGCAATACCCCCTTTATGACGAGCTCAGCGCCAGCGGTCTCACAGACTATTTCATCTGGCCGCTCGAGCACACGCTCGGCAAGCGGCATGCGGTGACCTTCGCAAGCGACAGGCCGGGCGGTTTCAGCGAGGACGACATGGCGGTCTTCGCCGATCTCCTGCCAGCGCTGGCGCTCGTCAGCGAGATCAGGCTGAAGAACCGCTTCGCCCGGACGCTGCTGGAGACCTATGTCGGGCCGCATGCGAGCGAACAGATCCTGGCCGGTGCAACGACGCGCGGCAGCGGAGTGACGGTCGGTGCCGCGATCCTGATCTGCGATCTTCGCGACTTCACGAAGCTGTCCGACCTGTGGCCGCGGGACGACGTGATCGAGCTGTTGAACGGCTATTTCGACGCGATGTGCGAGCCGATCGAGCGGCACGGCGGCGAGATACTCAAGTTCATGGGCGATGGCCTTCTGGCGATTTTCCCGCTCAGCGACCCCATGGCCTGCAACAATCTTCTCAGCGCAATCGGCGAAGCACAGGCGGCGTTTGCCAGGCTGAACGAGGAGAACCTGAAAAAGGGCCATGAACCGCTCGGCTACGGCATCGGCGTCCATGTGGGCGACGTGATGTATGGCAACATCGGCTCGCGCAAGCGCCTCGACTTCACGGTGATCGGGCCGGCGGTGAACATCGCTTCCCGTCTCGAAAGCCTGACAAAGGTGATCAAGCGGCCGGTTCTGCTCTCCAGGGCGTTCGTCGAAATGGCGAAATGCCAGGGCGAGTTGGAAAATCTCGGCTCCCATTCGGTAAGGGGGCTCGACGAGCCGATCGATGTCTTTGCGTTTTCCGGCAATTCCGCGTCGGCGGATTTGACCGCAGGCTCCTAATAGGGGGCCGATTAAACGAGAATTATCTCGGTAGATCCATGGCTACAGGGGACTGTCAGCGCGCCAGAATGGCGCGTGGCGGCGTGGTCGACGGTTGGGAATACCCAATAGGCAAGCAAAGGCATGGTGACCAGAACAGGGCCCGCCGGGAACTTATGCGTTCCTTATGTCTTTTGGCATGAGTTCCGTGTCGATTTCCCATGCGACTTCGGGTCAGCGTGACATGGAACGGGACACCGTTTTCGCGCAGCGTTGCCTTCAGAATTCCATAGTTGTTGCGTCAAGCGGGCCCGACCTGGAGACGAGTATCGGCGGCGTGACCGCCGAGCAGTGAGTAAGAGACGATGAAGATCAAGAATGGCTTCAGGATCACCTGGAAGACCAGCCGAAATCTGCCAATCGAGTATTTCATCCTGGCGAATGTGCAGTTCGAAGGAAGAGTCATCGGCCATCTCGCCGGCCGCCCGATCCGCGAGACCGTCGTCGACAATGACGGGCTTCGTTATCGGTTCGTGGGTGTCGCGCCGCGCGACGAGAGAGGCCGGTTCGATGTCCAGTCGCTCCAGGCGGGGGAATGGATCGTCCAGCCTGGACTGGTTTACGCTCAGAATCCGCAGCTGACTTCCAGCGAAGGCGCAGATCGCGCGGCGTGACCTCCTTACAGCGCCGCGCGTCCAATCGGACGCGCAAAGGTCGCTGTAGCGCTTTGAATTGCTGCAGGATTTTGTCCTTAAATCAATCCCGATCTAAGGGATCATGCAGTAGTCGGGTTCAGCGCCAGCGCGCGGTCTTTTCGATCCATTCCCGCGTCCGGCCTTCCGGGTCGGCATTCAGCGTTATGTCGGTGACGACGGCAGCGCTGTTTGCGCCGTGGGCGAAGACGCCTTCGAGCCGGTCAGTGTTCAACCCGCCGATCGCGACCAGCGGAAGCGGCCGCACGCGCTCGCGCCAGGCGGAAATGCGGGCAAGCCCCTGCGGCTCCCATTTCATCTTCTTGAGGATCGTTGGGAAGATCGGTCCGAGCGCCACGTAGTCGGGCTTGGCGGCGAGCGCGGTCTCGAGCTCCGTCTCGTCATGGGTGCTGAGGCCGAGCTTCAGCCCGGCGGCGCGGATCGCCGCGACATCGGCCGCGGCAAGATCCTCCTGACCGAGATGAACGAAATCGCAGCCTTCCTCGATCGCGACTTGCCAATAGTCGTTGACGATCATCTGGCAGTCGTGATCGGCGCAGACTGTTCCGGCGCGGCGGATCTCGCTCCTGATCTCCGAGTCGGGGCGGTCCTTGATCCGAAGCTGCACCAGCTTCACACCGAGCGGCACGAGGCGCTCGATCCAGTCGGCGCTGTCGACGATGAGGTAGAACGGGTCGAGCTTCACGAGAAGACTGCCTTTCCGATGACGGGGGTCGAGGGGACGGCCATGTCACGCGGTTCGAGCATGCCCGCTTCGAAGGCGGCACGCCCTGCCTCGATCGCCTTGGCAAAGGCTGCGGCCATCAGCGCCGGATTGCCGGCGCCGGCAACGGCGGTGTTGAGAAGCACCGCGTCGTATCCGAGCTCCATCACGGTCGTCGCATGCGACGGCCGGCCGATGCCGGCGTCGACGATGAGTGGCACATCGGGAAAATGCGCGCGCATGCTTCGAAGCGCCGCGATGTTCTGCGGCCCCATGGCGCTGCCGATCGGTGCGCACCAGGGCATCAGCACCTTGCAGCCCGCCTCGACCAGCCGTTCGGCGACGACCAGATCGTCGGTCGTATAGGGGAAGACCTCGAAACCTTCGCCGGCAAGGATGCGCGCCGCCTCGACAAGCCCGAAGACGTCCGGCTGAAGCGTATCGTGATGGCCGATGACCTCGAGCTTGATCCAGCTCGTGCCGAAGACCTCGCGCGCCATCTTCGCCGTCAGCACCGCCTCCGACACCGAGTAGCAGCCGGCGGTGTTCGGCAGAACGCGCGCGCCGAGTTCGCGGATGAGTTCGAAGAAAGCGCCGCCCTGTCGGCCGCCGGCCGTCTCACGGCGGAGCGATACGGTGACGACCTCGGTGCCCGCCTGTCGGACAGCATCGGCGAGGATGGCGGGGGAGGGGTAGCGCGCCGTGCCGAGCAGCATGCGCGAGCCAAGTTCCTGTCCGTACAGTGTCAGCATCTTCAGCCTCCCTTCATCGGCGAGAGAATTTCGATCCGGTCGCGATCATTGAGCCGATGGTTTGCCCTATCGGTCCGGTGAACGAGTTCGCCGTTGACGGCGGTTGCGAGCCAGTCCCCTTCGAAGTCGAGCTGCGCCAGCAGCTCGGAAAGTGTGGCGGCGAAGACGTCCTGTTCTTCGCCATTGACGATCAGTCTCATCGAGAAATCTCCCTTCGGTCTTGTTCGCCCAGGACCAATCCAGCCGCTTCGATTGCCAGTGCCGGCGAGAGGAGGAAGCCGTGGCGGTAAAGGCCGTTGACGATGATGGTATTTCCCGCGCGGATGACGCGCGGCAGGTTGTCGGGGAAGGCGGGGCGCACGCCGGTTCCGGTCTCGACGACACGCGCCTCGCCGAAGGCCGGATGAAGAGCGTAGGCAGCGTTCAGGAGCTCCATGAGCGAGCGGGCGGTGATCGGGCCGGCATCGTCGCGCTCGATCATCGTTGCGCCGCACATGAAGAGCCCGTCGCCTCGCGGCACGATGTAGAGCGGAATGCGCGGATGCAGCAGGCGCACCGGCCGCGACAGTTCCAGTTCATCGCTCTCGAGATACAGCATTTCGCCGCGAACGCCGCGCAGTCCGTCGAGGCTGCCGATCTTCGACGTGCCGGTGCAATCGACGACGAGGTCGAAGTGGCCGTCGTCTTCGTCGCGAACGAAAGCGACGCCTTGTCCCGCCAGATTTTCGCCGAGAAGCGAAAGCGCCCGGCGCGGATCGAGATGCGCTTCCTCGGGAAAGAACAGCGCCTGCCGGAACCGTCCAGCGAGCGCCGGCTCCAGCGCCGCGACGCCGTCGGTTTCGAGCCATTCGAAGCCGGAGGTCTTGGAAGCAAAGCGCTTCAACTCGCCGACGTCGCGCGGCAGGGCGGCCACCAGCGTTCCATTGCGGCGGACTTCGCCGGGAAGCGCGCGGTCCCACCAGTCGACGGCGCCGCGGCCGCGCGTGAGCACGGCTTCGTCGGCGCTTTCCCGCTCGCACCAGGGGGCGAGCATGCCGCCGGCGTACCAGGATGCGGCTGCCGCGAAGCCCGGCTCTGGCTCCGCGACCGTGACGTCGGCCCCGCGCGCGACGAGTTCGCGCGCGACGGTGAGGCCGGCAACGCCGGCTCCTTTGACGAGCACCCGCATGGTCATTCGGCCGGTGTCCGCCGGGCCAGCCGCTCTGCCTCGTCAACCGGTATATAGAGGTCGCCGCCCTCGCGATATTTCTCGGCCATGGCCGCGAGCCCCTCCTTCTGCGCCTCGGCGCGGATATCGTGGGAGATCCGCATCGAACAGAATTTCGGGCCGCACATGGAGCAGAAATGCGCGACCTTGTGCGCTTCCTTCGGCAGGGTCTCGTCGTGGAAGCTACGGGCGGTCTCGGGGTCCAGCGAGAGATTGAACTGGTCTTCCCAGCGGAATTCGAAACGCGCGCGGGAAAGTGCATCGTCGCGAACGCGGGCGGCCGGATGCCCTTTGGCGAGGTCAGCTGCGTGGGCCGCGATCTTGTAGGTGATGACACCGGTCTTGACGTCGTCGCGGTCGGGCAGCCCCAGATGCTCCTTCGGCGTCACGTAGCAGAGCATGGCGGTGCCGAACCAGCCGATCATCGCCGCGCCGATGCCCGACGTGATGTGGTCGTAACCGGGCGCGATGTCGGTCGTCAGCGGCCCGAGCGTGTAGAAGGGCGCCTCGCCGCAGACGGAAAGCTGTTTGTCCATGTTCTCCTTGATCTTGTGCATCGGCACGTGGCCGGGCCCTTCGATCATCACCTGGCAATCCTTCGCCCAGGCGATCTTCGTGAGCCCCCCGAGCGTTTCGAGCTCCGCGAACTGCGCGGCATCGTTGGCATCCGCGATCGAGCCGGGACGCAGGCCATCGCCGAGCGAGAAGGAGACGTCATAGGCGCGGCAGATGTCGCAGATCTCCTCGAAATGCTCGTAGAGGAAGCTCTCGCGGTGGTGATGCAGGCACCACTTGGCCATGATCGAGCCGCCGCGCGAGACGATGCCGGTGACGCGGTCGACCGTCAGCGGGATGTAGGGCAGCCGCACGCCGGCATGGATGGTGAAATAGTCGACTCCCTGCTCGGCCTGCTCGATCAGCGTGTCGCGATAGACCTCCCAGGTGAGATCCTCGGCGATGCCGTTCACCTTCTCGAGCGCCTGATAGAGCGGAACCGTGCCGATCGGCACCGGCGAATTGCGGATGATCCATTCGCGAATGTTGTGGATGTTGCGGCCGGTCGAAAGGTCCATCACCGTGTCGGCGCCCCAGCGGGTCGCCCAGACCATCTTCTCGACTTCCTCGGCCATCGACGAGGTGACGGCGGAATTGCCGATGTTGGCGTTGATCTTTACCAGGAAATTGCGGCCGATGATCATCGGCTCGGATTCCGGATGGTTGATGTTGGCCGGAATGATGGCCCTGCCGGCGGCGACTTCCTGGCGAACGAATTCCGGCGTGACGAAATCGGGAACCGATGCACCGAAGCTTTCACCGTCGCGCTGAAGCGCCTCCCTCGCCGCCTTGCGGCCGAGATTTTCGCGGATGGCGATGAATTCCATTTCCGGCGTGATGATGCCCGCGCGGGCATAGGCAAGCTGGGTAACGGCCTGTCCGCTCTTGGCGCGCAGCGGCTCATGGCGAACGGGAAATTCGGGCGTCAGTTTCTCGCCGGTCGCAAAGCCGTTGTCTTCCGCCTTGACGCTGCGGCCCTGATAGACGTCGACGTCGCCGCGTCCAAGGATCCAGTCGCGGCGAAGCGGCGGCAGGCCCGCCTCGATGCGAATGTTCGCGCCCTCCACCGTATAGGGGCCGGAGGAATCATAGACGGTGACCGGCGGCTCGCCCGAGGTCGGATGCAGCGCGATCTCGCGCATCGGCACGCGGATATCTGGATGGATCTCGCCGGGCTTGTAGACTTTCTGCGAGGCCGGAAGAGGGCCCTGCGTGACCGAGGGCGCTGCGAGAGGCTTGAAAACATTCATCTTGAGGCTCCAAAGTTTTCGCGTTGGAGACCCAGTTCTGAAGCCGGAAGGATGAAAAGACGCTACGCCGATGGATCACGGAGAATCGGAATCCTGGCCTTCGCACGTCCGCACCGTCCCTACGCCAGTATGAACTGGATCAGGTTCAACGGGTCACTGCGCGCTTTAGCAGTATCTCAGCCCCTTGCCGGGACCCCCCTGGTGAATGGATGCAAATAGTCACCGATATCGCCGCTGCGTCAACCCTGTTTTTTCGACGTTTGGCCGGGTGAAGCCCGCGCGGCCCACTGCCGCCCTTGGGAAGCGGGAGGCCTGACCCTATGTAGGAAGGATGAAATCGAAAGGTGTTCGCTCATGTCAGACAAGCCGTTCAAAATTCCCGGGCCCGATCATCCGATCACCATTGACCACAACCCAGCGCGCGTCGTCGTCAAGCTCGACGGCCGCGTCGTTGCCGATACGCGCGATGCACTGACGCTCCGCGAGGCGTCCTATCCGCCGGTGCAGTATATTCCCCGCAAGGACGTCGACATGTCGCTGCTTGCACGCACCGAGCATTCGACGCATTGCCCTTACAAGGGCGACGCGTCCTATTACAGCATTACCCCAGGAGGCGAGCGCTCGAAAAACGCCATCTGGACCTATGAAAACCCGCATGCGGCGGTGCGTGAAATCAAGGACCACATGGCCTTCTATCCGGATCGGGTGGATTCGATCGAGGAATTGCCGGCGTCTTAGGCTGCCTGCTCAACCGTCCCGACGAGACAGCGCGTACCGTCACACGCCGAGCTTTTGCCGCTCCGCCATGCGCCACGCCCGCGGCGTGGTCCCGATGTGGCGCACGAAGAAACGTGAGAAATACGCCGCGTCTGAAAAGCCGAGGCGGAAGCTGATCTCCTGGACGCTCGCACGCGTGAAGACGAGCTCGCGCCGCGCGGCGTTCAACAGCCTTTCAGCAATGACCTCGTGTACGCTCTGCCCGGTCATCGCCCGGACCACGCGGTTCAAATGGGTTTGCGACAGACCGAGCTCTCGCGCGTAAAACGCGGCCGGCCGGTGCGCAAGAACGTGCTGTCGAAGCAGCGCGTCGAAGCGCTCCATCCGGCGCTCGTTCTCGCTTTCCGCGGCAGCTGCGTCAATGCGCGGCGCTTCTGCGAGACGCGCCGTCAGCGTCAGTACCGTCGAGAGATAGGCGTCGAGCAGGCCCGTGCGGTGGCTGCGCCGCGCTTGCCATTCCTCTGCCAGGCGCTGCAAGGTCTCGGCGATGTAGCGACCGTCTTCGCTTTCGCCGAGCGGCGTCAGGCAAGCCATTGACAGCCATTTGCCCAGCCTGCTGCGGCCGCCCGGGGCAGCCGGCAGGTGTGATGCAAGGACTGTGAAAACAAAACCGTCGATGTCGCGGGAAAAGCGGAAGCCATGGCTGACGGTGGGCGGAATGGTGATTACGGCCGGGGGAGAGATCGCTTGCGACGTCTCGCCGAACAGGGCGTCACCCGAACCCCCGGCGATGTACAGGATCTGAAAGAAGCTCTGATGGCGGTGGAGGCCGATCTCCCAGTGGTGCAGGCGGCTGCGCGAGGGGATCGTCTCGCAATGCAGCCAGAAATCCGGACGTTCTCCGGACTCCTCGCCGTAAAGCTCATATGTCGGCACCGCCCGCTTCATTGTTCTCACCCGGCGTCAATGTTCAATAAGTGCAATTTCTTGGCTGAAATGTCCATTGAGACAGACGCGGGCGGCGCGCAAACTTCCTGACAAAAGACAAGTTCGGTGCGGGCGCGACGTGCTCGAGGGGAGGAGGTCCATGCGAACCCAGGTCGTCATTATCGGCTCGGGACCGTCCGGTCTCCTGCTCGGGCAATTGCTGACCCTTGCGGGGATCGACAATGTCATCCTCGATCGTGCCAGCAAGGACCACATCCTCGGGCGGGTGCGGGCCGGCGTGCTGGAGGAGGGGACGGTGCGGCTGATGGATGAGGCGCGGTCCGGCACCCGCATGCATGCCGAAGGGCTGCCGCATGACGGGTTCTCGCTCGCCTTCGACGGTCGCGATCATCGCATCGATCTTTTCGGCTTGACCAATGGCAAGCGCGTGCTGATCTACGGCCAGACGGAACTTACCCGCGATCTCATGGATCGTCGGGAAGCAACCGGCGCATCGACGGTCTACGAGGCGGCGAATGTAACGCCGTATGATCTCGACGGAGACGCGCCCTACGTCACCTACGAGAAGGGCGGGAGCACCCGCCGCATCGCGTGCGATTTCATCGCTGGTTGCGATGGGTCGCACGGGGTCAGTCGCAGGTCGGTACCGGAAAAGTCCATCCGCACCTTCGAAAAAGTATATCCCTTCGGCTGGCTCGGCATTCTCGCTGATGTGCCGCCGGTCAGTCCCGAACTGGTCTACGCCAACCACCCGCGCGGTTTCGCGCTCTGTTCGATGCGATCAATGACCCGCAGCCGCTACTACATCCAGTGCTCGCTCGACGAAAAGCTCGAGGAATGGAACGACCAACGCTTCTGGGACGAACTGCGCCGCCGCCTGCCGGCCCACCATGCCGACCGGGTGGTGACCGGGCCGTCCTTCGAAAAATCGATCGCACCGCTTCGATCCTTCGTCGCCGAACCGATGCGGTTTCACCGGCTGTTTCTCGTCGGCGATGCTGCCCATATCGTGCCACCGACCGGGGCCAAGGGGCTGAACCTCGCCGCAAGCGACGTGCATTATCTCTACGAGGGGCTGATCGAGCATTACGAGGATCGCTCCAATGCCGGCCTCGACGCCTATTCGGCGCGAGCGCTTTCGCGCGTCTGGAAAGCGGTGCGTTTCTCCTGGTGGATGACGACGATGATGCACCGTTTCCCGGATACCAGCGACTTCGACCAGAAGATCCAGGAGGCCGAACTCGACTATCTCACCCATTCTCGAGCGGCCGCCACAGCGCTCGCGGAAAACTATGTGGGTCTGCCGTTTTGATCACGACTTCGACATGGTGCTGGAGCCTGCGCGCCTACGCCCGACCTTTAGCAGGAGAACCTACACGCAAGCTTCGTCACGGTAACATAACCCATCAGTTATGGAACACGCGCTGACATTTCATTATTTATCGCTGTTGGACATGACAGACTGATGTAGTTTGACGCTGATATCTAGGCGATGCCGGACGGGAGTGAGCCGGGTATCGCGGGGAGGAAAAATGAAACGGACGATTCTCGCCGCGCTGGCGGCACTGGCAATGAGCGGGGCAGCCGAGGCCGACACGATCAAGGTCGGCGTGATCGGGCCTTTTTCAGGCCCGTTTGCACTGCAGGGCAAGAATTTCAAGGCGGGCATCGACGCCTATATGGCTTTGAACGGCAGCAAGGTCGGCGACGACGACGTCGAGGTCATTTACCGGGATGTGCCGCAGGCGGATCCAGCCCAGTCCAAGGCGTTGGCGCAGGAGCTCGTCGTCAAGGAGGGTGTTCAGTATCTCGCCGGCTTCTATTTCACCCCCGACGCGATGGCGGTGACGCCGCTGCTCGAGCAGGGGAATGTGCCGCTGGTGATCATGAATGCCGCGACCTCGGCGATCGTCACCAAAAGCCCGCTGGCCGTGCGCACTTCGTTCACGCTCTGGCAGACCTCCACGCCGATCGCCAAGGTCGCGAAGGATGCCGGCGTCTCGAAGGTCATTTCGGTCGTCAGTGATTACGGCCCTGGCGTCGATGCCGAGAACGCCTTCAAGAAAGCGTACGAAGCGGTGGGCGGCGAGATCGTCGAGGCTGTCCGCATGCCGCTCGCCACCAATGATTTCTCGCCGATCATGCAGCGCATCAAGGATTCGGGCGCGGAGGGTGTCTTCGCCTTCCTGCCGTCCGGCCCGACGACGCTCGGTTTCGTCAAGGCCTATAACGAAAACAGGCTCAAGGACGCAGGCATCAAGCTCTTTGCGCCGGGCGACCTGACGCAGGAGTCCGACCTTCCGGCGCTGGGTGAAGCCGCGCTCGGCCTTCAGACGACGTTCCACTATGCCGTCTCGCACGACTCGCCCGAAAACAAGGCCTTTGTCGAGGCGGCCGGCAAGGCCATCGGCAATCCCGCCGAACTTTCCTTCCCTGCAGTCGGCGCCTATGACGGCATGCATGTCATCTACAAGATGATCGAGGCGACCGGCGGCGAGCAGGACGCGCAAAAGGCAGTCGACGCGGTCAAGGGGCTTTCCTGGACGAGCCCACGCGGGCCTGTTTCGATCGACCCGGAATCGCGCCACATCATCCAGAACATCTATCTGCGTGAGGTCGCCAAAGCCGATGACGGATCCTATTACAACAAGGAGATCCAGACTTTCGAGAAGCAGGGCGATCCCGGCCTTGCGGCGCTGAAATAGCAACGGCCAGCGACTCGGATGCGGTGGCGGATCGGCCCCGCGTCATCGGGAAACAGGATGGACACATGCAAACCGTCTTCAGCATAGCGGTCGACGCGCTCGCTTACGGCATGGTGCTGTTCGTGATCTCGATCGGTCTTTCCGTCACCATGGGGCTTATGCGGGTGGTCAATCTCGCTCATGGCGCCTTCGCCATGATCGGCGGCTACATAGCCTCCTACGCGGCACGCGACATGGGGCTCGGCTATGGGATCGCCCTGATGATTGCGGTCTTCGGCACGATCCTCATAGCCATCCCAATCGAGCGGCTGCTTTATCGCCGCATCTACGGGGCGCCGGAGCTGACGCAGGTCTTGATGACGATCGGTATCACCTTCTGCATCATCGGCATCGCCAACTATGTCTTCGGTCCGACGCTGAAGACGATCCCCCTGCCGCCGGAGCTCCAGGGCTCCGTCGATCTCGGCTTCCGTTCGATCGCCACCCACCGCATTTTCGCGATCCTTTGCGGTCTCGCTGTCGCCGCCGCTCTTTGGTACCTGATCGAGAAGACCGCTTTCGGCGTGAAACTGAGGGCGGCCGTCGACGACGCGGCCATGGCGGCAGCTCTCGGGGTGCGCACCGAAGTCGTCTATGCGGTGAGCTTTGCCGTTGCCGTGGGGCTCGCTGCGCTGGGTGGCGTGGTGGGCGCCGAACTGCTTCCGGTCGAACCCTACTACGCCCTGCGGTACATGGTGACCTTCCTGGTCGTCGTTTCTGTCGGTGGGGCGGGCTCGATACCGGGCGCCCTTGTTGCCTGCCTGTTGCTCGGCGGTATCGATACCGCCGGCCGCTACCTGGTGCCAGAATTCGGAGAGTTCTTCTTCTATCTCGCCGTCATCGCAATCGTCTGCGTCTTCCCGCGCGGCCTTGCCGGGAGGACGAGATAGTGACCATGGCGACGATGAACGAGACACTGGCGGCAGCACGTGGCAATCGGCGAAAACTCGGCCGCGACCTTGCCGGCCTTTCCGCGATTCTCGCACTGGCCGTCGTCGGCTATCTTTTGTTTCCAAACAACCTGGCGCTGCTCACGCGCATGACGGCGATCGCGCTGCTGGTGCTGTCTCTCGATCTCGTGACCGGCTATTGCGGGGTGGCGACACTTGGTCATGCGGCTCTGTTCGGGACAGGCGCCTATGCGGCCGGAATCGCCGCCGTCCGCTTCGGCATCACGGATCCGCTGCTCATGCTCGTCTGCGGCATTTTCGGCGGTGTTGTTGCGGGGCTTCTCTGTGGCGTGGTCATCCTCAGAGCCCACGGCCTTCCGCAGCTCGTTCTGTCGATCGCACTCATCCATCTGTTTCACGAGTTCGCCAACAAGGCCTCATCCTGGACGGGCGGCAGCGACGGGCTCGCTGGCATTGCGCCCGAGCCACTGCTCGGGCTCTTCGCGTTCGACCTTTGGGGCCGCACGGCTTACGTCTTCGGCATCGTCCTTCTTGCGGTCGTGTTCACGATTCTGCGCGTTGTCGTGCGCTCGCCCTTCGGCATGCTCTGCCGCGGCATCAAGGAGGATCCGATCCGCATTCGTGCGATGGGCGCTTCGCCCAAGGTTGCCTTGGTCAAGATGTACATGATTTCCGGTGCGGTGGCCGGGGCCGGCGGTGCGCTCAACGCCATCTCGACGCAGGTGGTCGGTCTCGACAGCCTCTCCTTCACTCTCTCAGCCGAAAGCCTGGTCATGCTCGTGCTCGGCGGCACCGGCTCGCTGTTCGGCGCGCTTACCGGCACGATCGTTTTCATGTTCTTCGAGGATATCGTTTCGGCCGCCAATCCCTTCCATTGGCTGACGATGGTCGGTGCCCTGCTGATCGCCGTCGTGCTGTTTGCGCCCAAAGGCCTCTACGGCACGATCGCCGCCGTTGCGACCCGGTGGCGGGAGGCGCGGCGATGAGTGCCATCTTCGAGGTTCGGAATCTGAAGCGATCCTTCGGCGGCCTCGCCGTCACCAACGATGTCAGCCTCGCCATGGCGCCGGGCGACCGCGTGGCACTGATCGGCCCGAACGGCGCCGGAAAGACGACCTTCGTCAACCTCGTCACCGGGAACCTGACGCCCGATTCCGGCGAGGTCCGGATCGGCGGCGAAGATATCACCCGAGTCAAAGCCATCGGACGCGTTCGGCGTGGCCTCGTGCGGTCGTTCCAAGTGACGCGTCTCTTCCAGGACATGACTCCGGCGGAACATGTAGCGCTTGCGGTCCTGCAGCGCGACGGCCGGGCAGGGCGCTTCTTCGGGAACTACCTCGCAATGCCCGAGGTCATGGCGGAGGTTGGCGATCTCATCGGCAAGCTCGGGCTGCGCGACCAGATGCACCGGCGTGTCCGCGAGATCGCCTATGGCCAGCAGCGGCTTCTGGAGATCGCCGTGGCACTGGCGCTGAAGCCGCGGGTGCTGCTCCTTGACGAACCGGCCGCCGGCGTGCCGCAAAGCGACACGGGCCGTATCGAGCAGGCGCTGGCCGATCTTCCGCCCGACCTTGCCGTGCTGATGATCGAGCATGACATGGACCTTGTGTTTCGCTTCGCCAGGCGGGTGATCGTGTTGGCCGCCGGCACGATCATTTTCGACGGTTCGCCGTCGGATGTGACCAAAGATCCGCGGGTACGCGAAGCCTATCTCGGGAGTTATGCCAATGCCGGCCACGCCGCTTGAGGTCGAGAACCTGTCCGCGGGCTACGGGCCGACGCGGGTGCTTGAAGGCATTTCTTTTTCGGTGCCGGCCGGCGCGCGTCTCGCCGTGCTCGGACGCAACGGCATGGGGAAGACGACGCTGCTTGCGACGCTCGCTGGCCAGACGCGCCGCTACGAAGGGCGCATCCGCATCGGCGAGACCGATGTCACCGCGCTGCCGAGCGCGTCGCGGGCCTTGAGTGGTCTCGGCTTCGTGCCGCAGGCGCGCTGCATCTTTCCGACCCTGACTGTCGAGGAAAACCTCTTCGTTGGGCTCAAGGGCCGGCCGAAGAGTGCGCTCCAGGAAGCCTATGA
Source organism: Sinorhizobium garamanticum (assembly GCF_029892065.1). Taxonomy (NCBI): domain Bacteria; kingdom Pseudomonadati; phylum Pseudomonadota; class Alphaproteobacteria; order Hyphomicrobiales; family Rhizobiaceae; genus Sinorhizobium; species Sinorhizobium garamanticum. The sequence continues at coordinate 1,664,039 of NZ_CP120374.1, forward strand.
CATGTTTCCGCGCCTCCATGAGCGGCGCAGGAATCTGGGCTCGCAACTTTCCGGCGGAGAGCAACAGATGCTGTCGACCGCCCGCTCGATCCTCGGACGGCCGTCCGTGCTGCTGCTGGACGAGCCGCTCGAAGGCCTGGCACCGGTCATCTGCGAAGAGCTCATGAAGGTCTTTGCCGAGCTTGCCAGAACCGGCGACATGACGATAGTGCTCGTCGAACAGCGGATACAGAGCGCGCTGGATTTTGCCGACCACGTCATCGTGTTGGAGCGGGGACGGCTCGCCTGGACCGGAACGCCGGAGAAGCTTTCGCAGGATCATACGGCGGTCGAACGGCTGCTGGGTGTTGGTAGCCTGCATTAGCAACGGAACCTTTGGGTGGCGGCGCCAGATACGCGGCAGCGTTTGCCCGACTCTCGTTGTTGACTATAGTTCTTCCCACCCCCATTCTTTTCCCATTGGTATTCAATGTCCTTTGACGAACGAAAAAAGAGCCGCGTTACGCTTCTCGATGTTGCGCGACATGCAAACGTCTCCCGCGCGACAGCATCCCTTGTTCTTCGCAAGAGCCCGCTGGTTGGCAGCGAGACGCGCTCGCGCGTCGAGCAGGCGATGCGAGACCTCGGCTATGTCTACAATATCGGCGCGGCCCGCCTGCGCGTCGAACGCAGCCAGATCATCGGCGCCATTGTCCCAAACCTCACCAACCCTTTCTTTGCAGAACTCCTGTCGGGCATCGAGGAGGTGATCGGTGAGACCGGCAAGGTGGTCCTCCTTGCCAATAGCGGGGACAAGGTCGAGCGGCAGGCTACGCTTCTGCAGCGCATGCGCGAACACGGTGTGGATGGGGTCATTCTCTGCCCCGCCGCAGGCACGGCGCCGGCCCTGTCTGAAGAGATCGCGGATTGGGGCATGCCGGTCGTACAGGTGTTGCGCCATATCTCCTTCGACATCGACTATGTCGGAGCCGATTATGCCGCCGGGATGCGCCAGGCGGTGGACTATCTCGCTTCGCTCGGCCACGAGAAGATCGCCTTTGCCGCCCATGGCCCGGTCCAATCGGCCTATCAGGAGCGCGTCGATGGATTCCGTGACGCCATGCTTTCTAAGGGGCTTGATCCCGGGATCCTGATCCACTTTCCGACGCCGCTCGGAGAAATCGCCAGCGCGACGCATCTTCTGTTCGAACAGGCGACGCGGCCAACTGCGGCGATCTGCTTCAATCATCTTGTGGCCCTCGGGCTCTCCGCAGGGCTTCACGACTGCGGACTGACGATCGGTCGCGACCTCTCGCTGATCGGCTTCGACGATGTGGCGGATGAAGAAGCCATCCGGCCCAAACTCACGTCGGTCTCGACCGGGCCGGTGACGATCGGCGAAATGGCGGCGCGGCTTCTCCTCGAACGCATCGCTAAGCCCGACCTACCGCCGCGCCGCGTGGTGAACGACACCACCTTGCACATTCGGCAGTCCTGCGGCCGACCCCTGTGAAATTTGACGGTCATTTTGCGGTTGACGCTTGCTGGGAAACATTTTAGATCGATCTAAGTAAGGAGGACGCGAGGAGGCGCGGCGTCCGGTCTCGACGTTTTGGGAGGAGGTCCCTGCATGTACGAGTTCAATTTTACGCCGGTGTTGGCGTCCTTGGACCAGTTGCTGGTCGGCGCCTGGCTGACCGTTCGCCTGTCCTGCGCCGCCATGCTGATCGGCCTTGTCGTCTCCATCACCTGCGCCTGGGGAAAGACGTCCGGGCCTGCGATGCTGCGTGCCGTGATCGATGGCTACATCGAGATCATCCGCAACACGCCCTTCCTCGTGCAGATCTTCTTCATCTACTTCGCCATGCCTTCGTTTGGTCCCAAGCTCTCGCCGAACAGTGCCGCGCTGCTGGCACTCGTTGTCAATTTCGGCGCCTACGGGACGGAAATCATCCGTGCCGGCATCGAGTCGATCCATAAGGGCCAGGTGGAGGCGGGGTGGGCACTTGGCCTGTCGAGGGTGCAGATCTTTCGCTACATCGTCATGAAGCCGGCGCTCCGCACCGTCTATCCCGCGCTCACCAGCCAGTTCATCTACCTGATGCTGAATACCAGCGTCGTGTCGGTGATCTCTGCGGATGACCTGGCTGCCGCCGGAAACGACCTCCAGTCCGCGACCTTTGCGAGCTTCGAGGTCTATATCACCGTCACCCTGATCTATCTCGCTTTGTCGGTCGGCTTCTCCGCGCTGTTCTACGCGGTCGAGAAAATGGCCTTCAAATATCCGCTCAGCCGCTAGGAGCACGTCCATGATCAGAGTCTTCGGCTGGAACGAATTCCTTGTCATTGTGGTGGCGGCGCAGTGGACGATCGCGCTTTCGGCAATCGCCTTTGCCGGTGGCAGCATCGGCGGACTGTTGATTGCTTTGATGCGCGTGTCCCAAGTGCGGGCTTTCCGCCTGTTCGCCACCGGTTTCATCCGCGTCTTCCAGGGAACGCCACTGCTGATGCAGCTTTTCCTGGTGTTCTTTGGCATGAACATCTTCGGCTTTGCGATCAACCCGTGGGTTGCAGCAACCATTGCGCTTGCGCTCCACGCCAGCGCCTTTCTCGGCGAGATCTGGCGCGGCTGCATCGAGGCCGTGCCGAAGGGGCAGCGCGAGGCCGCCACCGCGCTTGGCCTGCGCTATTATCATTCCATGCGCCACGTGATCCTGCCCCAGGCGACCCGCATCGCGGTCGCGCCGACGGTCGGCTTCCTGGTCCAACTGATAAAGGGCACGTCGCTTGCGTCGATCATCGGTTTCACCGAACTGACCCGACAAGGGCAGATTATCAACAATGCGACGTTCAGCCCATTCCTCGTCTTCGGCACGGTGGCCGCCATCTATTTCCTGCTGTGCTGGCCGCTGTCGCTGGTCGCACGTCGAATGGAAACCCGTTTCTCCCGCGCAACGGCACGTTGACGGGCCCCGCCGGCGGGAGGGCCGGCATCTGAAAGGGAAGGAAGAATGAATATATCGAGACGCATGGCCATGTCAGTTCTTGGCGCCGCACTTCTTGCCGGCTTCGTGTCCCCCGCCGCAGCCCAGACGGTGGAGGCGATCAAATCGGCCGGGACCGTCAAGGTTGGAATGCTGGTCGATTTTCCGCCGTTCGGGATCATGGATGCGAGCAACAATCCGGACGGCTATGACGCGGACGTCGCGAAATTGCTTGCCAAGGAACTCGGCGTCGAGGTGGCGATCGTGCCTGTGACGGGGCCGAACCGCATCCCCTATCTGCAGAGCAACCAGGTCGACCTGCTCGTCGCTTCGCTGGGCATCACCGAAGAGCGCGCCAAGAACGTCGATTTCTCTCAGCCTTACGCCGGCATCTCGATCGGCGTGTTCGGTGCCCAGGATCTGGCTGTCGCAAAACCGGAAGATCTGGCCGGCAAGACGATCGGCGTGGCGCGCGCCAGCACGCAGGACACGGCGGTCACCAAGATCGCGCCGCCGGACGCCAACATCCAGCGTTTTGACGACGACGCCAGTGCGGTGCAGGCGTTGCTTTCCGGCCAGGTCGAGTTGATCGGCGTGTCCAACGTCGTCGCCCAGCAGATCGAGGCGGCCGCTCCCGGGCGGTTCAATCAGAAGCTCGTGCTGAACCAGCAGGTTCAGGGCATCGCCGTCCGCAAGGGATCGAGCGAGATGCTCACCTTCGTCAACAGCTTCCTCGACAAGGTCAAGGCGGACGGGCAGCTCAATGCCATCCACGAGAAATGGCTCGGTTCTCCGCTGCCGGAATTCGTGACCAAAGCGAAATAAGAAAACGGGAGCCCCTCGCGATGAACATGGTAAGCGAAATCGCCTCCGCCCCCGGGTCGCGCGGGGCTTCTGATCCGGCCGTGCGCATGGAGGACGTCAACAAGTGGTATGGGTCCTTTCATGCTCTCAAGAACATCAACCTGACCGTTGGCCGCGGCGAACGGATCGTCATTTGCGGGCCTTCGGGCTCCGGCAAGTCGACCATGATCCGCTGCATCAATCAGCTCGAGACCATTCATTCGGGCAGGATCATCGTCGATGGTCACGACCTGACCGCCGGTGGAAAGAATGTCGACCTGATCCGTCAGGAGACCGGCATGGTCTTCCAGCAGTTCAACCTGTTCCCCCACATGACGGTGCTCGAGAACTGCACGCTCGCTCCGATGAAGGTGCGCGGCATCACGAAAGCCGAAGCCGAGGAGATCGCCATGAAGTTTCTTCGGCGTGTGCGTATCCCCGAGCAGGCGGCGAAATACCCGGCGCAGCTTTCAGGCGGACAGCAGCAGCGCGTGGCGATCGCGCGTGCGCTGTGCATGAATCCGAAGATCATGCTTTTCGACGAGCCAACCTCGGCGCTCGATCCGGAAATGGTCAAGGAGGTGCTGGACACCATGGTCGATCTCGCGAATGAAGGCATGACCATGCTGTGCGTGACGCACGAGATGGGCTTCGCGCGAAGTGTGGCCGACCGTGTCGTATTCATGGACCGTGGCGAGATCCTCGAAGTCGCGACGCCCGATACTTTCTTCGACGCTCCGCAGCACGAACGGACGCGATTCTTCCTCGGCCAGATTTCCTGATGGCCGGCAATCGCTGCACACTTTTGGGCAACATCTCAGCAATTGGAGTTTAGACGTGAAACCAGATCTGTTGCTCGTAGAGCCAATGATGCCGCTCGTCATGGAGGAGCTTCACCGGGACTACACAGTTCACAGGCTCTACGAGGCGGCCGACCGGCCGGCGCTCGAGGCGGCACTCCCGTCGATCCGTGCGGTTGCGACCGGCGGCGGCACGGGCCTGTCCAATGACTGGATCGAGAAGCTTCCTTCGCTTGGGATTATCGCGATCAACGGGGTCGGCACGGACAAGGTGGATCTTGCCTTTGCGCGTAGCCGCAACATCGACGTGACGACGACGCCGGGCGTGCTCACGGACGACGTGGCGGATCTCGGTATCGCGCTCATGCTTGCGGTCCTGCGCCGGCTCGGCGAGGGTGACAGGCTGGTGCGCGAAGGCCGCTGGGCGGCGGGCGAACAATTGCCGCTCGGCCATAGCCCGAAGGGCAAGAGGATCGGCGTGCTCGGCCTCGGTCAGATCGGGCGTGCATTGGCGCTCCGCGGCGAGGCCTTCGGCATGTCGGTGCGATACTGGAACCGGTCCAGGCTGACCGACGTCAAGTGGGTTGCCCATGAAAGCCCAGCAGATCTCGCCCGCGACAGCGATGTGCTCGCCGTCTGCGTGGCGGCGAGTGCCGCAACCCACAACATCGTCGACGCCTCCGTGCTTGAAGCGCTCGGCCCGAAGGGCATCGTCATAAACGTCGCGCGCGGCAGCGTCGTCGACGAGGACGCCTTGATCGAGGCGCTGAGGTCCGGAGCGATCGCCGGCGCGGGGCTCGACGTCTTTGTCAACGAGCCCAAGATCCGCAGCGAATTCCATTCGACGCCGAATACCGTGCTCATGCCGCATCAGGGCAGTGCGACGGTCGAGACGCGGCTGGCCATGGGGAGACTTGTGCTCGCCAATCTCGCCGCCCATTTCGCCGGCCAAAAATCGCCGAACATCGCCAACTGAAGCGGGAGAAGACAGCATGATCGTTCGACAGGCCCTGTTCGAGGGCGTGATCCATCCCGGGCGGGAAGAAGCATTCCGTGCCTATGTCGCCGAGAAGCTGATGCCGCTTTGGCAGGCCTTTCCGGGCGTCCGGGAAGTCCGGGTTCTCCATGCTGTGGAGCACGATGAAGGAGCGACGCCTTTCGCGATGGTTCTTTCCACCGCCTATGACGACCGCGAGGCCCTGGCGCAGGCCCTTCAATCACCCGTGCGCTACGAAAGCCGCGAATTGACGAAGGGCCTGCTCGAAATGTTCGAAGGGCAGATCCACCATCACGTGTTCGAGCTTCACGGTCGCTACTGCATGATTCCTTAAATCGGAAGCGATTTAAGGACAAAATCATGCAGCAATTCAAAGTGACAGCGACCTTTGCGCGTCCAATGGACGCGCGGCGCTGTAAGGCACAGCAAGTTGGCGCGGGTGGAACTGAGGAGTTGCTGATCGCCTTTGGAAATCTATTGCACAAGGTAGGTTTCGATCGGACCGATGCCGCGCAGATCCAAGGCGCAACGCGGCTCGAGCGTCCACTGGCCACGAAGTGATCGCCTGGTCGCCTCGGAGATCTGTATGCCATCGGCAACTCCCTGAGACTCGAGGCGGCTTGCAATGTTTACCGTTTCTCCCCACACGTCGTAGACAAAACGAAGCCGGCCGATCAGTCCGGCCACAACCGGTCCCGAATGGATTCCGATCCGAACCCGAAAGCGATCCCGTTCGGGAGGCAAATCCCGTAAAGATTCAAGCATGGATTTCGCGAGAGCCACGATCCTGTCGGCGTGGTCCGCTGCGGGTTCGGGGATCCCGCAAGCGGCCATATAGGCATCGCCGATGGTCTTGATCTTTTCCACCCGGTGCTGTTCCGTCAGGAGGTCGAACCGGCTGAACATCCCGTCCAGCCGGCTGACGAGATCGGACGGCGGCAGCCTTTTCGCGATGGCGGAGAAGCCGACGATATCTGCAAAAAGAATGGAAACCTCTTCAAAGCGGTCTGCGATGATCTCTTCGCCATCCTGCAATCGGTTAACGATCTGGTCGGGGAGGATCGCATGAATGAGCGTATCGGCACGTCGCTTCTCTGTTTCTATTCGCTGAAGATAGCGATGCTCGCGGTCGAGCCAGCGCTTCTTCTCGAGCGTGGAGTTGATGCGCGCGCGCAGCAAGACCGGATTGAACGGCTTCGTCAGGTAGTCGTCGGCTCCAGCCTCGATGCATTTCGCCACCGCCGCGACGTCGCTCAAGCCTGATATCATGATCACCGGGACATGCCGCCATCGGTCCTCCGACTTCAGTCGCGAGAGCATCTCTATGCCGTTCATGTCGGGCATCAGTATATCGAGCAGGATAAGATCGAACTCGTCCTCCGCCAGTCTCGCGAGCGCTGACAGTCCGGATTCGGCGGCGACGACGCGATGACCTTCGCGCCGCAGCCGGCGGGACAGAAGATCACGATTGCTGGCGACGTCGTCGACGACGAGAATTCTGCCGCCCTGATCCGGCCATGCATCGTGCTTGGTCGTGAACAGCAGCCGTTCAAGCCCCGCCGCGTCGATTTCGCTTTGCTCCCCCGACTGGAGCATCTCGATCGCTGGCCCGCGCGAAAGGCCCGCAATGGCGTCGACCTGCTTCAAGAGCTCGCCCGCCGCCGCAAGTATGACGCCGAGATCCTCCTTGAGCGGGTGCTCGTGCGCATCCCTTGCGTCTTCAAGGAGCATTTCGGAATAGCCAATGATGGCATTGAGCGGTGTGCGCAGATCATGGCGGAGCCTTGCCTCCGCCTCCGCCAACGGGACCTCCGGGGAGCAGGCCGTGCCGTCGAGCAGGTGATCGATGAGACCGTTCAGTTGCCTGGCGGCGGTGCCGATCCGCTCCAGGTCGGGCTGCATGTGGGGCAAGCCGAGATCCCGCGCCTGCTCGATAAGCAGCTCCTGAAAACCCAAAATCGCGCGAGCGGGGCCGGCCAACCGCTGGGCCACATGCGCGGCGATCGCCTGGCGCTGGAATTCGTTCCTGATACTCATCTTGCAGATGCCCTTCTAGGTCGCGAGCAACTGCTCAATCTTCCGGACGAGCTGCGGCAGATCGACGGGCTTGCTGTCATAGTCGTCGCAGCCAGCCTCGAGCGCCATGTCCCGGTCGCTCGCCATTGCGTGCGCAGTGAGCGCGATGACCGGTATTCCCGACGTCACTGGATTGGCCTTGATCTGCCGGGTCGCCTCCCAGCCGTCCATCACGGGTAGGCTCATGTCCATGAGAATCAGGTCGGGCTTTTCCGCTGCGGCAAGCTCGACACCGGCTTTGCCATTTTCGGCGATCAGCACGTCGAAGCCGCGACGAGACAATCGTCGCGAAAGCATGTCGCGGTTCATTTCATTGTCTTCCACCAGAAGGATTCTCGTCATTTCCGGTTCCTCCGGCCTGCCGCATGTTTCCTTAAAAACATGCAGCGATTCTAGGTGCGACAGCGCCGCGCGTCGGAAATGACGCGCAGCGCTGTAGGCTTCAGCCATCGGCAACGGCCTTACCGACTGTTTCCTGCATTGCTATCTGGCGCTCGAGTGCTTTGACTAATTGGGACCTGCTATTTGCGCCCTTGTTTACGACCGCGACCGCTCGATCGCGTAGCCATATCAGTTCGTTTGAAGAGAGGTCCTTCGACGTGACCACCACGACTGGGATGTTCTGCAGTTCCGGATTCTTCTGCATCTCGCTGAGCGTTTGGAATCCGTCCATCTCCGGCATCAGAAGATCGAGCAGGACGAGGCGCGGCAGAAGCCGCTTCATCATTTCCAGCCCGCGAATACCGTCACCTGCCTCGTGGACGGTCCAATTTCTCTTCACCAGAATGCGCCGGAGAAAGTCGCGTGAAGCCTGGTCGTCGTCGATGACCAGTACGTCGCGGTTGCCGCCGCCGTGAGCCTCTATCGTCCGGATCAGCTTGTCGGTGTCGATGGGTTTGGTCAGATATTCGACGGCGCCGAGCGAGAGGCCGAGTTCGCGGTCCGCCAGGATCGTCGCCAGGATCACGGGGATCGTGCAGAGTTCGGGATCGCTCTTCAGCGTGCGCAACACCGACCAGCCGTCCTGATGGGGCATGATGATGTCGAGGATGATCGCGGCTGGCCGATGCTGCCGGGCGGCGGCTATTCCTTCCGCCCCGCTTGCAGCCTCGATCGAGGCGAGCCCCGCCTCGGCGAGTGCCTTGGCGATCAGGGTTCGGGCAGCCGGTTCGTCGTCAATGATGAGGGCCGTGCGACCCGGCTGCAAATTCGGCGCCGGCGCGGCGCTTTGAGGCTCCTCGGCTTCTCGCCTGCACTGCGCCGGCACTTCCATTGTGAAGACAGAGCCTTTCCCAACTTCGCTTTCGACGGTGACGCCGCCGCCGATCATATGGCTGAAGCTGCGAGTGATACTCAGGCCCAGTCCCGTGCCGCCGTAGTTGCGAGTGGTGGAAGCGTCCGCCTGCGTGAAGGCGTGGAAGAGTCGTTCCCGTTGCTCCGGGGTCATGCCGATCCCCGTATCGGATACCTTGAACACAAGCCAATCGCCGTCGGCGCGCCCTTCGCGCCGGGCCGAGAGCGTGACCCGGCCACCATTGGTGAACTTGGCCGCGTTGCTGAGCAGGTTGAAAAGATTCTGGCGCAGCTTGGTCTGGTCGGAGTGCATCTGCCCAAGATCGGCCCCGAGGTCTTCTATAAATTCGTTCCGGTTCCTCGCCATCAGCGGTGCGACGGTGGCGGCCACGTCGCGGAGCAATTCGGCGACGTCGAAAACCTCGAGAAAAACCTCCATCTTGTTCGCCTCGATCTTCGACAGGTCGAGGATGTCATTGATGAGCGAGAGGAGATGCCGACCGGCGGACGCTATTTTCTCGAGGTCCGGGACAAGCTCGTTGTCCTCGTGGTCGCGTGCCTCTTCGATCAGCATTTCGCTATAGCCGATGATCGCGTTCAGCGGTGTGCGCAGCTCGTGGCTCATGGAGGCGAGAAAACGGCTCTTGGCCTCGCTTGCCGACTCCGCATGGATCTTTGCGCGCTCGAGCTCGACTTGCCTCTGCTTGAGTTCGGTGATGTCGGTATAGACGGCGACGGTCCCGCCGTCGGGGATCTTGCGCTTACTGATCCGAACCCACTTGTCGCCGAACCGCTTCTCGTCGGCCAGGCCAGCGGGATCCCTGTGGAGGCGCAGCCGTTCCTCGACCCACTCCTCCGGCGATTTGCCTTCAAGGTCTACTTGCCCTCTTTCCAGGTTCTGCTCCACGATTTCGCGGAAGCTCTTGCCACGAAGCGTTGACGGCTTGTGGCTGGGGAAGATTTCGCAATATTTGCTGTTGGCGATCAGGATTCGGTCGTCCGGATCGTAGAGAACAAATCCGTCGGAGATCACTTCGAGCGCCGCCGCGATCGTCCGCCTCTGCCGCTCTGCCTCGTCCTCGAGCCTTTTCTTTTCGATCGCGCTTTCTCGGAAAAGCGAAAGCGCCTTCGCCATCACTCCAAAATCGTCGCCGCCCTCCTGGGGTATCTCGACGTCATAGCGTCCTTCCGTCAGCTCACCGACCACACGACTGAGGCGCCGAAGTGGGCCGACGATCGACCGCAGGACAAGAAGAGTAAGGAACGAGCCGACCAGAACCAAGACGCCCACGAGGATGGCGGCCGCTGTGGCGGTTTTCTGTGTTTGCGCAACGACCTCGTTGCGGGCGGCATCCGCATCGGCTCTTACCTGCTCGACGAGTCTGTTGAGGTCTGCGTCGACGTTGCCGCTGTGGGTGCGCGCCTTTGCCAGGAAGGCGTTGCCGACGATGCGATTGTCCTGAGTATAGCTGTCCGTTGCCTGGAGCGCCGTCTCGACATAGGCGTCGACCTCGGTGCGGATTTTCTCGACCGCGTCGGGCGAGTGCTCTGCAAGACGCTGCAGTTGAACCTGCAGGCGTTCACGGGCCTCGTCGGCGTTGCGCTGTGAATTCATCAGCAGGCTGACGGAGAGATCGGTCAGCCAGTATCTGAGGTCTCCGAAGGCGACATGCGCCGCGGCCGCCGAAGCCGCGCGATCGAACAGTTCCCTGGTCTCCGCCGTCCGCTCGGCACTGCGATAGAGCGCCTGGGTGAGGAAAACCGAAGAGAGAATCAGGCTGATCAGGCCAGCGGCGGTCAGCGCCGCCACGCGGGCGGAGATCGGGAGATTGGCAAGCCGGCTGGCGAGGCTCCTGGCCGGCGCCGGGGCAGCCTCGATCGACCGCCGCTGCCCTAACGCGCTCATTTGAACAAGACGATGCTGATAGCACCGCCCAGATCACCTGCTTTCCCCCCTTCCTTCGGGTAGCCGGTGACGTCGATCTCGCCCTTGGGCGAACCGTGACAGGAAAGACAGGACTCCGTGTAGTATTCCGGCAGCAGCATCCGGAAGGCAGGGCGTCCGTTTACCTTCGTCACTTCCGTATGGGCCTCACCCTTGGGCTTCTGCGGATTTGACAAGAATTCAGTGATGACCTGGGTCTCCCAGGCATCGGGAAGCGACTTGCGGTTACGCACCAGGACTTCCGGCGCGGTGACGCGAACCAATGCCTCGTTTCCCACTTTGGCGGCGAATTTCTCGTTCATCAGGCGCGCGAAAACGGCCGGCACAAAGCCCTTGAACCCGATGCCGGGGCGGTTGATATCGTCCTGCTCTTCGTCAACGACCTCGCGCATGGCCTCGACCTGCGCCTGCAGCAGTTTGCGATCGCGCTCTGCCAGATCATCGGTGATCAACGGATGACCGGTGCGTTTGGTATAAAGAGCAATCGCCTCTGCCGTGAAACGCTCGCCATCGAGATGTTTGTCGCCGACGGCCGGATCATTGATGAGCGATTGATAATTCGAAAGGACGCTTCGGGCGGCCCTCAGCACTTCGGCGAGCCGCTCCCCGGTCGCCACATCGGCGGCCTCTTCAGCAGCCACCGAAGACGACAGGAGCATACACCCGCACAAAATCGTGAAAACCCGGTTTCGCGCCAAAGCTACAAGGGCTTCCATTTTCTTTCCCCCCCGAGAGAAAGCGCAAGCGGGAAAGATACCACAGCAGGACCGTTGGAAGGAGTCATCTCTGGAACAGGGCTTGGCAATCGTTCCCTACAGCGCCGCGCGTCTTATCAGACGCTCAAAGGACGCTGTCGCACTTTGAATTGCTGCATGTTTTTATTCTTAAATCGGATACGATTTAAGGAAACATGCAGTAGCGGCCTCAAGAAACACGGAAATGGTCTCGGGCGGGCGCGACGGCCTCAGAAATGCCGCCCGACTTCGGCGAAGAGGTCGAGGTCGGCAAGTGAGTCCTCGAGATCGGTTTTTGGGCGTGTCCCTTGCGTCACGCAGTCATGGAAGGCGCCGAGCTCCACCCGGAAGGCATCCTCGTAGAATGGCCCGATGATCTCGGTGCCGGTCTCGGTGTCGGTGGAGCTGGTGATTTCGAGCCGGGTCGGCAGGTTGCGGATATAGGGTGTGTCGTAATTGATCTTGTATTGCCGGTTCTGGGTCAGCACTTCGATGCCGGAATCGAAGCGGGCGACGTCGTGGATCACCGCCTCGTAGACCGCGGTGAAGTGACCGTAGTCGAAGAGCACCACCAGTGATTCCCCGCCCGATTGCCGCGCCGCCGCAACGCCCTTCGGCTGGCCCAGGAGCTCGCGCATGGCGGAAAAGCTGTGCGAGGACAGTCCGGTCAGCACCTGATAGGCGCGCACCGCATGATCGGGGCGATCCTCGCCCATCACTTCCCGCAGAAGCGCCTGCGTCCGAGCGCGACCGTCGGCGATGACGGCCGCCGAAACATCGGTCGCACGAACGATATGGCGTGTCTGGTCGACGAAGAAGCGCGATTCGCGGATCAGGTCGCGGATGCGGACATGGCAGATCTCCTCGGCGGGAGGCATCCGCTTTTTGAGTTCCAAAAACGGGCGGGCGTAGCGGCGCATGTAGCCGACAAAGACGGTCTTCGGGTTGTTTCTGTTGCGCTCTACGAGCGGCAGAAGCTCGCGCCGCGTGAGGCATACCGGCTTCTCGATGAAGACGTGCTTGTTCGCTTCGATCGCTTTGCCGAGAAGCTCCGAGTGCAGGTAGTCCGGCGCGAGGATGAACACCGCATCGATATCCGGTGCCGCGAACATTTCCTCGACGCGGGTGGTGCGAAGACGGGCGCCATAGCGCGCGCCCATCGCCTCGACCAGCATCGGCGAAACGTCGCAGACGCCGGCGATCCGGAAGCCGGGGTTATCCGCGAGGAGGGGAAGATGCATGAGCTGGGCGACCTCGCCCAGACCGATCAGGCCGACAGAAATCTGCATCGGCGACTGCTCCTAGATAAGGGGTTTCAGGAATTCGGCGTTGCGCTTTGCAAGCTGGGCAGGGCCTTCGCTCATGATCTCGAAATAGTCCTGCTCGACAACCACGGGGCCGGCGAAGCAGCGGTCTTTCAGCATCCGGAGCACCGCGGCGATATCGACAACGCCGTCCGGAAGCGGGCACATGGCGCCCGCCTCGAAGGCTTCGCGCACGGTCAGGTCTCCGGCGAGCATGCGCCGGCGCACGCTTGCGTCGACATTCTTCAGGTGCATGCAGCCGATGCGGTCCCAGACCGTTTCCATGTAGGCGAGCGGGTCCTGATCCCAGAAGGCGTGATGGCCGGTATCGAAGCAGAGGTCGATTTCCGTATCCTGCAGCAGGCGGTCGATCTGCTCTTCGAACTCCACCGCCGTTGCCACATGTGGATGGAAGGCGAGAGTGATGTTGAACCTTTCAAGGAGCATCACCTGGACGTCCCGCAGCATCGCCGTCATCGCCCGCCACTGTGCGTCGGTGAGCCGGCCGACCGCCTGTGGCGGATAGACGTTGCCCTCGTCCATGAGCGTAAAGGAGCGGGCGCCGATGGCATGAAGCAGCTGGCCGATCTTCTCGGCATCCGCAAACAGTTGCGGGCCGCTCAGGGGATCCGAGAAGGTATGCACGTGCACCGTGCCGACGAGTGCAAGGCCCCGAGCGGCAAGTGCATCCTGCAACGCTGCCGGGTCGGTGGGCAGGAAACCGTAGGGGCCGAGTTCGGTACCCCGGTAGCCGGCTGCTGCGACCTCGTCGAGATATTGCTCGGCGCTCGCGCGCGGATTGTCGGGATAGAAAATGCCCCAGGAACACGGGGCGTTGGATAGGAGCATTCGGCTCTCCTATGGCGCGAAATAGACGGGATTGGAAATTGCGCGGCGCAGCGGTTCGGCCTCGAGCTCCGCTTCGGTCAGGCCCCAGGGAAGGGGACCATCACCAAGCGCCGCGCGAAACTCCTCGACGAGCGCGGCGTGGCTGGCATTTGCCAAGATTTCGCAACGCAGGAACTTTTGCGGGGCGGCTTCGAGAACGAGCCTCTGGTCGTCCCCGTCGATCGGCATGCGCGCGATCTCGCCGCTGGCGTCGTACCAGGCCAGGAGGTCGCCGGGCGCGCCCGTGACATGCGCCTCGGCGTGCCCGCCAGAAACGGTCGATCCCATCGGTGCGCCGTCGACGGTCAGCGCGAGATGCGGGCCGCGAGGGCTCTCGGTGACATAGCCTTGCCCTGCCTTCATCGCCGCGAGCACGGCGTCCTCCGACAGCTCCGGCAGCCACAGAACGGTCGTCGGACGGGCGAGCACCAACGGCCCTTCCGGCGGCAATCGGGCCGGCTGGTGATAGTCGCTGCCGCCGATCGCCGACAGTTTCCAGCCCGAAACGAGCCGCTCCTGGTAGCGCCGAAGCGATATCCAGTTGCGGGCAAACCAAGCCTGCTGCCAGACCTCCATACAGTCGATCCGCGGCAACTCGTAATCCCAGGGGATGGTCGGCTTGTCGTGGTTTATCGAGAGCAATCCGCCCTTCTCGTGCACGATCTGCGACAACCTGTGCGCGTCCTCGCGCCTGGTCATGCGGAAGTCGATCCAGTCATCGACGCCGAAGACGTTGGCGTGGCCTTCGGCGGTGGTCAGTTCCATGGCACGCACGAAGACGAGCTCCGGCGAGGAATGGGCGTGGAAATAGCGCCGCTGGGTGGTGGTGTTGTGGTCGGCCACGGCGAGAAAATCGAGCCCTGCCTGCCTGGCTGCGGCATGCAAGAGTTCCGGGCTGCCCTTCGCATCGGAGTGGAAGGTGTGGCAGTGGAGGTCGCCCTTGTACCAGCCAGCCCCTTGACGAACGGGGTGCGGGCGTTGCGGCTGCGGCGTGTGCAGGCGCGGCGCGTCATCGAAGGTGAAGATCAATTCCACATCGACGCCGTGCTCGGGAACCCTGTAGAGCCCCAGTATCACGCGCCAGGTGCCGGCCGGCATCTCGCCATGGACATAGCCGGGCGTGGCGTCGTCGGTTGCCACGAAGAAGCGGTCGCGCGCGCCGCCGCTCCAGCCGCGAAAGCCCTGTTCGCTCGGGAAATCGCCAAGCCGCGGATCGGCGCAACCGAGATCGATGATGCAGTCGCTGGCCCCCTCGTAACGCATCGTCACGTCGAGCCGCGTCGTGCCCACGGGCACGTCGAAAGGCACGTAGAAATAGGGCGAGCGCGCCTTGTCGGCCAATGTCAGATGCAGGTTATACTTGAGCATCTCAGACCGGTTCCCCATCCATCGGAAGCCGGGCCCCAGCCGGATCGAAGAGGTGGATGTGTTCGGAGGAAAAGCCGAGCGTCACGGTCGCGTCGAGCGCGATCACATCGTCGGTGAAGATGCGGGCGGTAAAGCGCGCGGCATCGTCCCGCTCGAGCGTGACCAGCTTCTCCGGACCCATGTTTTCGTTGGCGAAGAGCTGGCCCGAGATCGTGTTTGAGATCGCGTTTGCTTCTCCGCCGTGCGCGATCGATAGATGCTCGGGGCGAACGCCGAGGGTCAGCTTGCTGTTGCCTTTCAATGCCGCGGCGACTGAGCGTGCGACCGGCAACGGCGCGACGGAAACCCTCTCCGCTTTCAGGTGGAGCGCGCCATCGGCGATCATCGCCTCGACGGGCAGCAGGTTCATCGGCGGGCTGCCGACGAAACTGGCGACGAACGTCGTGGCGGGCCGGCGGTAGACCTCCATCGGCGGCGCGTATTGCACCACCTTGCCCGCGTCCATCACTGCAACCCGGGTGGCGAGCGCCATGGCTTCGGCCTGGTCGTGGGTGACATAGACCGCCGTCATGCCCATGTCGCGCTGCAGGTGGTTCAGGAAGCCGCGCGCCTCCAGCCTGAGCTTTGCGTCGAGATTGGAGAGCGGCTCGTCGAAGAGGTAGACCTCGGACGGATAGACCAGCGCGCGCGCAAGCGAGGTACGCTGCTGCTGCCCGCCGGAAATCTGCGAGGGCATGCGTTCCATGAGGTGGCCGATCTTCAGCACATCCGCCACTTCGCGGGCCCGTGCATGGCGCTTGGCTTCCGCTTCTCCGCGCACCTTCAGCGGGTAGGCGATGTTGTCGGCGAGGTTCATGTGCGGATAGAGCGCATAATCCTGGAAGACCATGGAGATCTTGCGGTCCTTCGGATGCAGGAAGGTGACATCGCGGTCTCCGATCAGCATCTGGCCGGAGGTCGGCGTCTCCAGGCCGGCGATCATGCGCAAGGTCGTCGTCTTGCCGCAGCCCGAGGGACCGAGCAGGCATACAAATTCGCCGTCATTCATTTCGAGGTTGAGATCCGACACGGCGACAAACTCGCCGAACTTCTTGGTGATGCCTTTGAAGCGTATGGAAGCCATGGAACCTTAAGCCTTGATACCGCCGAAGAACCGGAAACCGAACTTCCAGCTCACGAACAGGTAGAGAATGACGACGGGAAGCGAGTAGAGCAGGGAATAGGCGGCGAGCAGCGTGACGATCGGGGTTCCCGCCTCCGAATAGAAGGAATAGATCGCCACCGAAGCGGGCATCTTTTCGCTGGAGCGCAGCAGGATGAAGGGGATCAGGAAGCTTCCCCAGATGCTGACGAATGCCCATACGACAACGACCACGATGCCCGGGCGGATGACCGGCAGCGCCACGTCGAAGAAGGCCTGGACGGGCGAGGCCCCGGCCACCATGGCGCTCTCCTCATAGCTCTTCGGGATGCTGTCGATGAAATCGCGCAGGATGAACATGGCGGTCGGCAGAAGCCCGCCGGCGAAGACTAGGATCACCGCGACCTGCGTGTCGATGAGGCCGATGCCATTGATGATGAGAAAGATCGGCACCATCGCCGCCGATCCCGATACCACGGAGGAAAAAAGCAGCAGGATGTAGGCGATGACGCTCTTGCCGGGGATCGGTGAGCGCGACAGCGCATAGGAGGCAAGCGTGGCACCTGCACCGACGAGGATGACGCCGCCGACGCTCTGGACGAGGGAGTTCCAGAGGCCCCGCATCGCGAAGCTGTTTTGGAAGACGGTCTCGAAATTGGCAAGCGAGAACGGCTCCGGAATGGAAAGGCCGAGCTCCGCGCGCGGGTTGAACGGCGCGAAGATGAACCAGACGAGCGGCAGCGCGAAGAAGACCCCGATCAGCGCCGTTGCCACTGAGAAGCCGATGCGGGTGAAGTAGAGGCCGAGGTAACGTGTCATGCGACGACTCCCTTCGCGCGACGGCGCATCACCCAGAGATAGAAGAGGGCGAAGACGAGGTTGATCAGCATGACGACCACGCCGACCGCCGCACCCTTGCCGAAGTCGAAATCGCGGAAGGCGATGCGGTAGGTGTAGATCGGCAGGATCTCGGTGCGATAGGACGGCCCGCCGCTCGTCAGCAGGAACGGCGTGAAGACATTGAAGCTCCACATCGTGATGAGGATCAGATCGGTCACCACATGGCCGCGTATAAGCGGCAGGCCGATATCACGGAATTTCTGCCAGCTCGAAGCACCGGCGACGTCCGCCGCCTGAAAATAGCTCGGCGGAATCGAGGAGAAGGCGGAGTTGAACAACATCATCGAGAAGGCGGTTCCGCGCCAGGTGTTGAAGACGACGATCGCCCAGAATGGAAAGGACAGGAGCCAGTCACCCGGCGGGAAGCCCAACGCTTCCATGATCATGTTGAGCGTGCCGTTCTCGTAGTCGAGAAAGGCGAACCATGCGAAGGCGATCACCACCTCGGGAAGGATCCACGCACCGATCGCCACCGTCTCGGTCACGTGCTTCAGCGATTTGGGCACCGATTGCAGCATCCACGCCAGCAGCATGCCGAGTGCGGCCTGGCCGACGACCGCCGAGAGGAGAACGAACTGGATGGTAAGGATCAGTGAGGAGCCGAATTCGGCGCGCGTAAAAAAGGTCGCCGCGTCGAAGAGCGAGAAATAATTGGCGAGCCCCACGAAATCCGGGTCCAGCGCCGTGCGGCCCAGCAGCGAGCGGTTGGTGAAGGAAACATAGATGACCCAGAAGAACGGCGCGATGACGAACGCGCCGATCAGCAACCCCGCCGGGGCGAGGAAGGCGACCCCGGTGCCGCGGGATAGAAGGGAAAAGGATTTCATCCGACCTCCTGCTTCCGCGCATATGGGGCGTCGACCCATATGCGCGGAGGGTTGTCATGACTGCTGTGTAAGATGCGGGCGACCGTAATCGTTAGAGCAGGCTCACGGTGTTTTCTTCGCCCACGATCCGGATCACGGCGTCGCGATAGCGGCTCATCGCGTCTTCCGGCGACAGCTCGCCCGAGACGACCGCCTCGGTCATGCGCTGGACCTCGGCCGAAACGGCATTGTATTTGGCGTCGTTCGGCCGCGCGGTGGTGAGCGGCATCAGCGCCTGCGAAGTTTCCGCAAGGAAGGGGGCGTCCGCGATTTCCACGTCGTCGCGAATGCGGATGCGCGGCTCGTACTTCTGGAACTCGGCGAGCTGTTCCTTGCTGTTCATGAAGGCGAGCAGTTCCCAGGCCAGTTCCTTTTCATCCGTATTAGGATTGAGGACGAAGCCCGTGCCGCCGGAGATCGTCACGAAGTCCTGGCCACGAATGCCCTTGCCGGGCTCCTTGGCAGGCATCTTTGCCCAGGTCACCACCTGGTCGCGATTTTCGACGGCGAATTCGGAGCCGGGTGCGGTGACCGAGCGATAGAACCAGTCGCTCTCGAGAAGCATCGCGGTCTTGCCATCGCGGAAGTTCGCAAACGTGCGGTTGCGCCCGTCGCCCAGCAGCTGGGCCCGCTGGTCACCGAGCTTCTCGTCCACGTAAATGGTCTTGTAGAGATTGAGCGTATCGAGAATGCCCTGGCTCGAGACGATGTAGCGGCCCTTGTCGTCGGTGACCTGCTCTCCGGTGCCGAGTAGCGCCATCCAGTAGCCCTGCATGGTCGTCGCCTCGCCCATCGGCACGCCGGCGTTGATCTGCAGCGGGAAGGAGTCGGGCTTCTTCGCCTTGAGCTTGCGGGCCGTATCGAGCAGATCCGCCCAGGAGGTGGGCTGCCAGGATGCGGGGTCGATGCCGGCCTCCTTCAAGAGATCGGCGCGCACGAAGATCACGCGCACATCGGTGCCGAGTGAAAGGCCGTAGGGTTTGCCCTGATAGGACATCAGCGCCTTGGCCCCCTCGGTAATATGGCTCCAGCCGTCCCACTTCGTCACGGCATCGCCTGCCAGTTCGTCGAGTGGCTTCAAGAGCCCGCCTTCGACGAAACTGGGAATCAGGAAGCCGTCGAAGCCGGCGACATCAGGGCCGGCGCCTGTCGAAAAGTCGAGCGCGAGCTGCTGGGTCAACTGCTCGTCGGAACCGGCGAATTCGGTCAGGGTGACCTTGACCCCGTCACCCTTCATCTTGGTAAAGCCGGGAATGACGCTTTTCTTGACCCATGCGGCGAGTTCGGAGTTCACGCCACCCTCGACGCAGCGGCAGGTGATCGAAAGATCGGCGGAGATTGTCGGCGAGGCGAACGTCGTTGCCGCGGCAAGACTCAGCCAAAATGCATGCAGGTGAATGCGCATCGCGATTTTCCTCCCTTCGCGATTGGTTCGGCCGGCTCCCGCGGCCACGAGGGGCCGCGCGGCAATGGCCGTCGTCCCCTCACGTCGAAAAGTGAACACGTTTTCACTTTCGCGTCAACCCGAAGCGGGAGCAATTCATTTGCTGGCGCGGAACCCGGCAGATGTATCCCGCTGAAATACTTGAAAAACCACGGCACTTTCGCGGAATTCCCCGTACGGGGCTTGACCGTCCGAGCCTTGTGCGGAAGGATAATGGTGAACACGATTTCAGTTTGCGAGAAAAATCAGGTCGATCGCTTGACCAACAAACCTAACGAGACGCCGCAGCGCATCACGGCGGAGACGGTGGCCGAGGTGGCAAAAGTCTCCAGAGCCGCCGTTTCGCGCGCATTCAATCCGGACGCGCCGCTGAAGCCGGAAAAGCGGGCAAGCATCCTGAGGATCGCCGAGGAACTGGGCTATGTCCCCGATCGTGCGGCGCGCGCGCTCGTGACCCGGCGCACCCACCTCGTCGGCATGATTGTGCCCGATGTCTGCAGCCCTTGGGAAAGCCAGGAGATCGATGCGCTCACCACGGCCCTCCAGGCCGAGGGCTTCGCCACGCTGCTCTTCAAGACACGCACGGATTTCAGCATGGACGAGACGCTGCTCGCTTACATGCGCGGCTTCAATCCGGATTCGGTGATCGCCTTCACGGAGAACGTGCGTCCACACATCCTCACCCGCTTCCTCGACCGGGCAGTGCCGATCTACATCAACTACCTGATGGACGAGGAACCGGCGGACGGATTGCCCGCACGCGAGCCGGAGGCGCTCTATGACCGGATCGATGTCGATCAGTGGGAGGGCATGGAGCAGGCGGTGGCGCTTCTTGCCGGCTACGGCTGCCGGCGCATCGCCTATCTTTCCGGCAAGCGCGATTCTCTTGCCGAGCAGGCGCGCCGCAGGACCCTGGAAGCGCTGTTGGCGCGGCGAGGCTTGAACCCGCCGACCATCATCCCTGGTGATTTCAGCTACGATGCGGGCCATGCCGGCACGCTCGATCTCTTCCGGGTCGGCGAGGGGGCGGACGCCATCTTCGCCGCCAACGACGAGAGCGCCTTCGGCGCGCTCGACGCACTGCGCTACGAATTAAAGCGGCGCGTGCCGGAAGACGTGAAGGTGGTCGGCTTCGACGACATCTCCCAGTCGCACTGGCGCAGCTACAACCTGACGACCGTGAAAGTGGATCTCGAGGCGCGCACCCGCGCGCTCGTCCGATTGATCCTTCGTCGCCTGAAGGATCCGGCAGCGCCAGCCCTTTCTGAAACCGTACGCACGCGGCTCGTGGTGCGCGGCACGGTGGGTTAGAGCAATTCCAGGAAAAGTGTGAAACGGTTTTCCGTCCGGAATTGCGTAATTTCAAGGAGTTGGATCAGTTCACCGCTTCACAGTGAACTGATCCAAACAAAAGGCATGGAATGACCGCTCGACGCATTCACGTGGTCTTCAAGACCCACCTCGATATCGGCTTCACGGAGCATGCGGAAAACGTGCGGCGGCTCTATCACGAGCGTTTCATCCCGCAGGCGATCGCGACGGGCGAGCATTTTTATGCCGAGGATCCGCAAAACCCGAAGTTCATCTGGACGACGGGCGCCTGGCTGATCTGGGACCATCTCAACACGCGTTCGCCGCAAGAGGTGGCGCGGCTGGAAAAGGCGATCGGGAAAGGGGTGATCCGCTGGCACGGCCTGCCGTTCACGACCCACTCGGAACTGATGAGTCCCGCGCTTTTCCGAGCTGGGCTCTCCTATGCGGCCGAGCTAGACCGCCGCTTTGGAAAGAAGACGATCGCCGCCAAGATGACTGACGTGCCCGGCCATACGCGCGGAATTGTGCCTTTGATGGCGGAAGCCGGACTGAAATTCCTGCATATCGGCGTCAACACCGCCTGTCCTCCTCCCGACGTCCCGGAGATCTTCCGATGGCGGGCCCCCGGCGGCGAGGAGATCGTCGTCATGTACCAGCAAAGCTACGGCGCCACGCACCTGCCCGAAGGGCTTTCTGAAGGCCTGAGCTTTGCTCACACCAACGACAATATCGGCCCGCAGCAGATCCATCAGGTGGTGGAGGTCCTGCGGGAAATGGGCCACCGCCATCCGGATGCAGAGATCCGCGCGGCCACGCTTGAGGATTACGGCGCGTTCCTGTGGGAGCATCGGGAGCGCTTCCCCGTGGTGGACATGGAACTCGGCGACAGCTGGATCCACGGCGGCGCCAGCGATCCGGTAAAGATTGCGCGGTTCCGGGCCTTGCAGCGGCTCTATGACACCTTCGAGGCGGAGGGGCTGTCGCCGGCGCGGCGCGACTTCGGGCGCAAGCTGACGCTGGTCGCCGAACACACCTGTGGCGTCGATATCAAGACGTTCCTGCGCGACGAAACGGCCTGGGACCGGCCGGCCTTCGAGGTGGCGCGGAAAGGCGACTACCGCTTCCGCTATACCGAAGCGTCCTGGGGCGAGCAGCGCACCTATCTTGGCCAGGCGGTCGAGGTGCTTTCGCCGGAGGACCGCACGCGAGCGGAGGCGGCACTTCGGGAGACGGAGGTGCCGGCGGCGGTCGACGTCCAGCCGTTGGCGCCGACGGGCAAGGTCGCGATCGACGGCATGGAGGTGGAACTCGATCCCGAGACCGGCGACATCCTGGCGCTTGCCGTCGGCAACTGGCGGCTCGAAGGGGACGGACGGCTGTTCAGCTACCGTTACGAGAGCTACGACGCGGACGATGTGGCCCGGTTCATGGACAGCTATCTCACCGACCGGCCGGAATGGGCGATCCTCGATCATGGCAAGCCGGGGCTTGGCGAAGCGCAGACGGCGCGGTCCGCCTCCTTCAGGCCGCAACTGATTGGCGTTGCAAGGGATGACGGCGGGCTAGTGATCGCCTGCCGGTTTTCCGGCGCAGCGCAGGAGCAGCTAGGCGCCCCCGCCCGGGTGGATTATGTCGTGCGGCCGACAGGCGACGGTGTGGAACTCGCCGTGGTGCTGCGCGGCAAGCCCGCCAACCGGATGCCGGAGGCCGGTTTTCTCGATGTTGCGCCGAAGGGTGCCCACGATTGGGAATTTTTGAAGACCGGGCTCTGGCAAGAGGCGGCGCGGACCGTCCGGCGGGGTGGCGGAGCGTTGCAGGCGATCTTCGCGGCGCGTGCCGCACTTGCCGGCGGTAGGGAAATGACGATCGAACCGCTCGAGTCGCCGCTCGCGGGACCGCTCGGACAGCCCTTCATGCAGTTCCCCGACAGGCCGCCCGCCTACGAGACAGGGCTCGCGTTCAATCTCCACAACAACAAATGGGGCACCAATTTCCCGATGTGGTGGGAGGGCGACTTCATAAGCCGCTTCCACATTCACATTGACGGCTGAAGCCGCTTCGACGTCGTTGCGGTTGATCTGGATGGACCGGCACGACGCGAAGCGTGCCCTCGGAGAGCCAAGCTGCCTTTGTTTAGTGTTTACCGAAAAGGCACGGCGGAATGGCAGGGAAAGACGGAAACGAAGGTGCTCCCCGCTGCTGAGCGCGCGGGGAGCACTGGTAACCTACCGGATGACCTGTACTACCGTATAGGTTCTTGGATCAACGATGACGCGCTGATTGTTCACGATAGCGTAGGCATAGGTCGGATTCTCGGGTATCGGCGTTAGAGCAATGGTCCGTGGAAGCGGACGACCTACTGCGATACGCTCTCGAACAACAACCGTATCCGCCGGCATCGGCTGCTGCTGCACATAGGTAACCACCTGCTGCGGCGGCGGCGAGATGACGGCACCGGCGATGAGACCAACCGCGCCGCCGACAGCAGCGCCTACAGGGCCTCCGACAATCGCGCCCGTCACGGCGCCACCGGCCGCACCGGTCACGGCGGCGTCATTATTGTCATTTGCCATTGCAGGCGCTGCCATAAGCCCGGCTGCAAGGGCGGGAACCAGAAGAATTTTCGCAATCATGATCAATCCTCCTTCTTCTGTGGAAGATTAAACGCGGGGCATGTGGATTGGTTCCGCATATTTGCGGAATGTTAAAGTTTAAAATAAAACGTGAAGACTATATTTTGAAAAAATATCGCGAAATATATTCGCCATGTCGCGCATGGTAACGCGAATATCCTCGAGTATTACATAATGCAACGCCTGTATCGCGTGGTTTTGACGATCGATGGCGCGCAAGAAACCAACAGGCCTCAAGACGATACGTTTCTTGCGGCTACGCACTTGACGTGTTTGGCCTGGATATCGGCGGAGCCCATCGCGTTTGATGTGGACCGGATCCCAAGGCCGGTCCCGGAAAGAGGCAATCAGCGGGACTGTCTCGACCCTCAAGGACGTGCGGGCTGGGGGTATTGGGAAGCAATTTGGTCGATCAGGCCTTGAAACCAGTTGGTCAAGACCCATCTATCGCACACTGCCCGTATCGAGGCGCTTCGAGCCGACGCTTGGTCTGGCCGGAAAGCATCTCCGGGTCGAATAGGGCGCTCCCCTCACAGGGTCGAGCGCCCTATTCCTTTTTTGACCGGCGACAACTTTGCGGCCGGCAAGGGCCACGCAGGCTACCGGCGGCCTCGTCCCGAAATGGCGAGCGCGCCGCGGATCGCTGCGTCGGCGGGGGCGGCGGCAAGTCTCACGCCGAAGGCCCTGGCCACGGCCTCGTAGACCTCGACCATGTCGTCGTCGCCTACAACCGCGATGGTGTCGCCATCCTTGAACCAGCCGCCCGCCCGCGCCTCGGCGAATTCCCATCCAACGATGAGCCCCGAAAGCCGGCTTTTCATTTCCTCGGGCGCAATTTTTCCGGCGAGCCAGCCGGTGCGCACGGCAAAAAGGCGAGTCAACAGGCCGCCGGCCTTCCCACTGTCATCCCGCGCTAGCGCAACTCCCTCGGCAAAAGCGTCGGTGGCGTGGTTGGCCTTCGCCGTCGCGACCTTCGACAGGAATGAATGGTTGGCCAGTGTGGCGAATATCTCGCCGGTGACGAAGGTGCGGAATCGCTCGATGCGGCCGTTGCGGATCTCGGCCCATTTCGAATGGGTGCCGGGCAGAACGACGACAATGTTCTCTTCCAGACCGAAGCCGACAAGCTGGGTCTCCTCGCCGCGCATCACGTCGGGGAAGGGAAAGGCGGTCGGGTCGGTCAGTCCCGGTAGGAACATCACCCGGTCTCCTTCCGGGAGGTCGATCATGCGGCTGGCCGCGGCGAAATCGGCGGCCTTCGCCGGCGTTGGCACATAAGGCATCTCCAGCCAGCCATTGCGGCTGCCGATCATTCCTGCCGCGACGATCGCGAGTGGGCCATGTTCATTGCGCCAGGCTGCGAGAGCGTGCGAAAGCACGCGCGCATGCTCGCCCTTCGGCACGGACTGGATACCCTGCGCGCTTTCCTTCGCCTCAACGATCGAACCCTCTCGATCCACCAGAAAGGCGCGGAAGCTGGTGGTGCCCCAATCGAGCACGACTGTGACTGAATCTCGGGAAGCGCTGGACAAGTCAGGTCTCCTTCACATCGCGGGTGTGATTGACATCACCTACCATTCTCGCTTATGGTCCACAACATAAAACATAAGTCTCATGATATGGACCTATTGATGCTTCTGACGGGAATACTTCCGGTGCTTCCGACGCCGTTTGCGGATGCTGGCGTCGATCTCGACGCGATGCGTCGGGTCGTCCGCTTCGCGCTCGCTGCCGGGGTCGACGGAGTCGTATTCCCTGGATTTGCCAGCGAAGTGGAAACGCTGAGCGTCGACGAGCGTGCAGCGTTGCTTGACCTCGTTGTCGCCGAGGTCGACGGACGCGTGGCGATCGTAGCGGGCGCGAGCGCGCCAAGCGTGGAAGAGGTCGTCCATTACGGCAGGCAGGCGCTTGCCTTGGGGGTCACGCGCCTGATGGTGCAGCCGCCGAAGTCGATCGGCGCCGGCGCGGGTGCGGTGGCTTCCTTTCTCGCCGCAGTGGCGGCCGAGTTGCCGGGCGCCGAAATCATTCTTCAAAATGCGCCTGCGCCGCGCGGCTCCGATCTGTCGCCTGAGGCTGTGCTGGAGGTCGTCCGTCAGGTCGCAGCGGTCCGCTACGTGAAAGAGGAGACGCTGCCCGCAGGCCCGGCGATCACGGCGATCCTCGCCGATGCGCCGGAACATCTGCTGGGTGTGATCGGCGGCGGCGGCGCCCGCTACATCCTGGACGAGTACGATCGCGGAGCATGTGCCGCGATGCCGGCGCTCGAGATAGCCGATCTGCATGTTGCCCTCGACCGGGATTACCGTGCCGGACGTAGACGCGAAGCGAGGGCGCTCTACGTTAAATCATTGCCTTTGTTGGTTTTGCAGGCCGTCTACCGCATGCGCCTCACCAAGCATGTGCTCGGGCTCCGCGGCGTCTTGGACAATCGCGCCGTGCGCGCGCCGACGCCCGAGCTCGATGCACTGGCGGTGCGGGACATCGAAAGCTGCTTCGCCGAATGTGGGCTACAATCTCTGGTATCGGCACCGATCGCAGGGGGAGTTGGCGCATGAGTGACCGCGTCAGAAAGATCGAGACATTCACGCTGACCCTGCCGCGCGACAGGCCCTATCTCGGGAAGCCGCGTCCGGGCGAGGAACCGAGCCCGCGCGGTTATCTGGTGCGCAAGGGCAATTGCACGGTCTATCCGACCTTCGATCGCAGCGTGCTCGTCCGGATCGAGACAACGAACGGCGCGCTTGGCTGGGGCGAGACCTACGGACTGGCTGCTCCCGCGGCCACGATGGAGATCATCGACGATCTTCTTGCCGATTTCACCATCGGTCGCGATCCGTTCGATGCTTCGGCGATACACGACGATCTCTACGACCTGATGCGCGTGCGGGGCTACACCGGCGGTTTCTACCTCGATGCCCTGGCCGCGATCGACATTGCGCTGTGGGATCTCGCCGGCAAGCTCGCCGGTCTGCCCATCTGCAAGCTGCTTGGCGGACAGCGTCGCGACAAGATAGCCGCCTATGTCTCCGGCTTGCCGGAAGACACGCGCGCCAAGCGCGCCGAACTCGCCGCGCACTGGAAGGCCAAAGGCTTTTCATCCTTCAAATTTGCCTCTCCGGTTGCCGACGACGGCGTCGCGAAGGAGATCGAAGCGCTGCGCCAAAGACTGGGTCCCGAAGCACGCATCGCCTGCGACATGCACTGGACGCAAACCGCAAGCGAGGCGATCGCGCTCATCAAGGCGATGGAGCCGCATGGGCTGTGGTTCGCCGAGGCGCCGGTGCGCACCGAGGATCTCGACGGCTTGGCGCGGGTGGCGGCCGGCGTGTCGACCGCGATTGCTGTCGGGGAGGAATGGCGCACGGTCTACGACATGGTGCCCCGCGTCGCCCGCAATGCGGTTGCGATCGTGCAGCCGGAAATGGGACACAAGGGCATCACCCAATTCATGCGCATCGGCGAATATGCCCAGGCGCACCACATCAAGATCATCCCGCATGCAACGATCGGCTCCGGCATTTTCCTGGCGGCAAGCCTGCAGGCGAGTGCGGCGCTCGCCAATGTCGACTGTCACGAGTTCCAGCATTCAATTTTCGAGCCCAACCGCCGGCTTCTCGACGGCGACATGGATTGCGCCGCGGGCGAGTACGTCCTGCCGACAGGACCCGGCCTCGGCGTCGAGCCGTCCAGGGAGGCTCTGGAACTGCTCAAGAAGCACTGAACATGGATAGTTTGCGGAGGAGTGGAGGAGAACATGAAAACCATAGGAAAACGGATCGCCGCGTCTGCGGTTGCCGCGATGCTCGTCGGGGCCGCCCTGCCCACCGCGGCCAGCGCGGAAGTGCTCAAATTCGTCTCCTGGCAGAAGGACGAGAAGGGCGTCGGCGACTGGTGGGCCTCGGTGATCAAGGAGTGGGAAGCAAAGCATCCCGGCAGCACCATCGAATGGACCAAGGTCGAACGCAGCGCCTATGCCGACACCATGACGACGCTGTTTGCCGGCGGCACGCCGCCGGACATCGTGCATCTTGCCTCGTTCGAGTTCCAGGCCTTTGCCAATAACGGCTGGCTGGAGGATCTTGGCCCCTGGGTCGAAAAGGCGGGGCTCAATCTCGATGGCTGGAGCGGCCAGGAGATCTGCAAGTTCCAGGACACGACCGTCTGCATCATGATGCTCTATTACGGGACGATCTTCGGCTACAACGAAGAGATCCTGAAGCAAGCAGGTGTCGCCGTTCCCAAGACCTATGCGGAGTTCCTCGCAGCCGCCAAAGCGACCACGAAGGATCTGAACGGCGACGGCATTGTCGACCAGTTCGGAACCGGGCACGAAACCAAGGGCGGCGGCGGCCAATACATCGCGGAAATGGCGAGCTATCTATTCGATGCCGGCGCACGCTTCACAAATGCTGAAGGCGAGGTAACGATCGACACGCCCGAGATGGTCGAAGGCCTGACGCGCTGGAAGACGATCGTCAAGGAAAACCTGACGCCGCGCGACCTTTCGGCGGGCGAAGTGCGCAAGCTCTTCGCCGATGGCAAGATCGCGCTGAAGGTCGACGGTCCGTGGATCTATTCGATCATGCAGCAGGGGGCAGCCAAGGACAAACTGAAGCTGGCAAGCGTCCCCTTCGACCCGCCGCTCGGCGGCTCGTCGAACGTTCTGGCGATGCCGAGCGAGATCCCGGACGAGAAGAAGCAACTGGTCTGGGATTTCATCGCGATCGCAACCTCGGACAAATTCCAGACAAGTTTTGCAACGCTCGCCGCGTCCACGCCTCCGAGCCCGCGCGCGGACCTGACCGAAGCGAAGGCGCAGATTCCCCATTTCAACCTGATGGTGGAATCGCAAAAGGCGGCGGCAGAGCACAAGATCGACCGCATTCCGGTGGGCCTCGAGGTTCAGTTCAACGAATTCTCGAAAATGATCCAGGAGGAAGCGCAGCGGATGATAATCGAGGATCTTGATCCCGCCGCCGTCGCCAAGACGATGCAGGAGAAGGCGGCGGCACTTCAATAGGGGCCTTGTCCAGGGGTCTTGTCCGCCCGTGGCGGCCGCCGCTGGCCACTGAAGAATTCCGGGCGCTCGCATGGGAGCGCCCGCCCTTGCAAATTTGAAGGCAAAGCCATGAGCCTACGCTTCCTCGATCTGGCACGCCCAAGCCGACAGCACTGGCTGGGCTATCTGCTGCTGCTGCCGGCCGTCGCGCTGGTGGCGCTGATCATCGTCTATCCGCTTTTCGTTTCGCTTGACCTGTCGTTTCAAAAGATCGGCATGGCCACGCTCAACGCGCCGCGCAAGCCGTTTACGCTCGACAACTACCACAAGCTTTTCACGTCACCGGATTTCTGGAACGCCTGTTGGGTGACCATCAAACTCGTGGTGGTCGTCAGTGCCGCCTGCTTTGTCGTGGGCCTTGGCACGGCGCTCCTGGTCAACAACCGCTTCAAAGGGCGGACGCTGGCGCGGCTCTTCGTCGCCCTGCCCTGGGCCGTTCCCGAGGTGATTGCGGTCGTCATTTTCGCCTGGATTTTCGATTCTTCCTTCGGCTTGATGAACTGGCTCTTCATCAAGCTCGGCGTCACGAGCCAGATGATCAACTGGTTCTCCGAGCCGACCGCCGCCTTCTGGGTGGTCGCAATAACCATGATCTGGAAGGGCTATCCCTTTGTTTCGATCATGACGCTTGCGGGTCTGCAGTCTATCCCGGAGGACTTCTACAACGCCGCCAAGGTCGATGGTGCCAGTGCGTTGCAGCGATTCCGGTACATCACCATTCCCGTGCTGATGCCCGTGCTCGGCGTGACACTGGTGCTCGTCATTCTTTGGGTGTTCCGCGATTTCTCGATCATCAAGGTGCTGACCGACGGCGGCCCGCTGAAGGCGACCCAGACGCTCTCCATCATGACCTACGATCAGGCTTTCGGCTTCTTCAACATGGGTTACGCCTCCGCGATCGGCATCGTGACGCTCATCCTGTGCGTCGTCGCCAGCCTTCTGATGCTCGGCCGCAAGTCCCAGGCGATGTACTAGGGAGTCCACGCAATGGAACGCACTCGTTTTCAATCCTTCGCGCTCTATGCCGTTCTCGCAGTCGTCTGCGGCATCCTGCTCTTTCCGATCTATTGGCTGTTCGTCACTGCACTCTCGACGCTCGCCGAGATCCGTCAGCTGCCGCCGTCCTTCTGGCCGGCCGAGCCGCAATGGAGCACCTTTACCAAGGTCGCCTTCGAGCGACCAATCCTGCTGTGGCTGTGGAACTCGAGCCTTGCTGCGATCGGTTCGGTCGGCCTGTCGATGATCGTTTCGGTCTTCGCCGGCTACAGCCTCTCGCGCTTCAGCCTCAGAGGCGGGCGATCGCTCGGCCTGTTCATCCTCACGGCCAAGATGCTGCCGGCAACGCTGCTGGTCATCCCACTCTTCGGCATCTTCCGCTCGATCGGGCTGATCGGCAGCCTCTGGTCGCTGGTGCTCGCCCATGCGACGCTGATCATCCCCTTCACCACCTGGATGCTGAAGGGCTATTTCGACACGATCCCGCGCGAGCTCGAGCAGGCCGCGATGGTCGATGGCTGCTCTCCGCTCGGCGCCATGTTCCGGGTCGTACTGCCGGTCGCAACCCCGGGGCTCGCGGCGACGGCTCTCTATGCCTTCGTGCTCTCCTGGGCGGACTATGCCTATGCCCGCACCTTCCTCACCAACGCACAGGGCAGTTGGACGGCCAATCTCGGCATCACCACGATGAAGGGCGAGTACGTCACCGACTGGAACGAGATCTCGGCCGCTGCCGTGTTCATCGCGCTTCCGATCCTCCTCATCTACCTGTTCCTCGAACGTTATTTGGTCGGCGGCCTCACAGCCGGCGCGGAGAAGTGAAATGGCCGGCATAAGCATTCAAAACGTCTACAAGAACTACGGCGCGCTGAACGTCCTCAAGGAGTTTTCACTCGAGATCGCAGACGGTGAGTTCGTGGTCCTCGTCGGCCCCTCGGGCTGCGGGAAATCGACGATGCTGAAAATCCTTGCCGGGCTTGAACCGGCAAGCGGCGGCAAGATCCTGATCGGCGACAGGGACGTCACCGACCTCGCCCCGGGTGATCGCGACATTGCCATGGTCTTCCAGAACTATGCGCTTTATCCGCACCTGACGGTCGGGCAGAACATCGGCTTTGGCCTGAAGATGCGCGGCACCCCGAAGGCGGAGATCGACAAGCGGGTTCGCGAGGTGGCGAAGATCCTGGCTGTCGACCATCTGCTTGAGCGCCGCCCGAAGGCACTGTCGGGCGGACAGCGCCAGCGCGTCGCGCTTGGCCGCGCCATCGTGCGCGAGCCGCGCGCCTTCCTGATGGACGAGCCGCTCTCCAATCTCGACGCCAAGCTGCGTGTCCATACCCGCGCCGAGATCAGCGCGCTGCACAAGCGAATCGGCGTCACCACGGTCTACGTCACCCATGACCAGATCGAGGCGATGACCATGGCCGACCGTGTCGTCATCATGCGCGACGGCGTCATTCAGCAAATCGCTGATCCGGATACGTTGTTTGCCAGACCGACAAACCTCTTTGTTGCCGGTTTCATCGGCTCGCCGGGCATGAACTTCCTGCGTGCCAGGGTGGAAGGTGGCAGGCTGACCCTCTTCGGCCAGACCTTCGATGCGCCCGCGGGCGGTGGCGACGGGGAAGTCATCGTCGGCATCCGGCCCGAACACCTTGCGCTCGGTCAGGGCAAGGTCACATTCACCGTAAAGCCGACGCTAGTCGAGAGCCTGGGATCGGAGAAATATGTCTACTTCGAGCCCGGCGAGCATGCCCACAGTGCGGCTTCGCGCGACGAAGAGCGCGGCAAGGGCCTGATCGCTCGCATCGCGCATTCCGGCCCCATTCGCGAGGGCGAGGAGCTCACGCTCTCCTTCGAGGCCTCCGAGATCCATCTCTTCGACGCAGAGACAGAAAAGGCAATGAACTGACATGAAGGTGCTTGTAACCGGTTCCGCCGGCAGGGTCGGCTCCTTTGTCGCACGGCAACTGCTCGCCTCAGGACACCAGGTGCGGGGCTTCGACCTGCGCGCGGCCGATCTGGAAGACGCAGCCTTCGAGGAGGTCGTCGGCGCCTTCGACGATCGCGAGGCAGCAAGCCGCGCCTGCGAGGGCGTCGACGCCGTCCTCCATCTCGGTGCCTTCATGTCGTGGCTCGCAGGTGACCGTGACAAGCTCTTCCGCGCCAATGTCGAGGGAACGCGGATCGTGCTCGAGGCGGCAGCCGTCGCGAAGGTCGGGCGCTTCGTCTTCGCAAGTTCGGGCGAGGTCTATCCCGAGAACAAGCCGCAGTTCCAACCAATCACCGAGGACCACCCGACGAAGCCGCTTTCGCCCTATGGCGTGACCAAGCTTATCGGCGAGGAACTGGTGAAGTTCCAGGGCCGTGCATCGCCGATGGAGACGGTGATCCTGCGTTTCTCGCACACGCAGAATGCCGGCGAGTTGCTCGATCCGGACAGCTTCTTCTCCGGTCCGCGCTTCTTCCTGCGTCCGAAAATCACGCAGCAGGAAGGCTTCGGCAACCAGACCGCGGCCGACCTCCTGAGAGCGGCCGATCCCGGGCAGGCGGCGCTGGTTCTCGCCCGCAACGAAAACGGCCGGCCGCTCCGGATGCACATCACCGACACTCGCGACATGTCGAGCGGCGTGGTCATCGCACTCACCCATCCGAAGGCGGCTGGCGGCGTCTTCAATCTGGGGGCAACTGATCCTGTTGACTTCGCAGACGTCCTGCCCGTAATGGCCGACAAGACCGGGCTGCCGCTTGTGACTGTAGATCTTCCCGGCGCCGGTGTGTGGTATCACACGTCCAACCAGCGCATGCGCGAAACGCTCGGCTTCGAGCCGGAATGGCCGATCATGCGCATGCTAGACGAGGCAGTAGAGGCATGGAAGAGAAGGCAGGTGTAGGCGGGCTCGAAGATCGTGGAGCCCCCGCCGGCGCGGCAGCGCTTGCCAAGGGCCTCGCTCTCCTCGACCTCATCGCAGAATCGGCGAAGCCGCTGCGCTTCGCTGACTTACAGAAGCAGAGCGGCGTACCAAAGCCGACGCTGGCGCGCATGCTCAAGACGCTGATGGTCTACCGCCTGGTCCGCCAGGACGAAGCAAGCGGCGCCTATCTGCTTGGGCATCGCTTTCTCGAGCTGTCACATCGGGTCTGGGACAAATTCGATCTTGTGAGCGCTGCCATCCCGGAACTCGAACGCCTCTCGGTCGAACTCGGCGAGACAGTGGCCCTTTGCCGGCTGGACGGTCAGCGTGTCGTCTATCTGGAAGAGCGGTCGAGCGACGGGCTCGGCGTGCTGATCGACGTCGGCCGCCGCGTACCGATACACTGCACCGCCGCCGGCAAGGCTCTGCTCGCCTTTCAGGAACCGTCCTTCGCCCGCGCATTGACCGGCCAGATCGTCTACGATCGCTTTACACCGCAAACGATCACCGACCCGCATGCGCTGGAGGCCGATCTGCTCCTGACGCGGGCCCGTGGCTATGCCGTTTCCTACGAGGAGCACCTGGCTGGTGTCAATTCGGTCGCGGCGCCGATCGCCGGACGTGACGGGGTTCCACTTGGTGTGCTCGTGGTGCTCGGACCAGCGTCCCGCCTCGACAATTCCGCCATCCATCCGGTTGGCCGCGAGCTGATGGCGGCGGCGCGGCGCATCACCGGCTCGGTCGGCGCTGTGGCCATCAGCTCCGGTCCGCGGCCGCGCGTGCGGGCAAGCGGCCTGAGCGACGTCCACTGTGCATTGCCGTGGGGTGCGCAGCTCGGCGAAGCGCCGGTATGGGTCGAGAGCGAAAAGCGGCTCTATTGGGTCGACATCCTGCATCCGGCCATCCATCGCTTCGACCCGCTCACCGGCAAGAACGAGAGCTGCAATGTCTCCAAGCTCGTCAGTGCAGTCCTGCCGACACGTGAAACTGGACTGCTCGCGGTATCGCAGGACGGAGTCGAGCGCTTCGATTTCGACCGTGGTCTCTTCACCGCGTTTGCAGAGCCGGAGCCGGGCCTGCCGGAAAACCGCCTGAACGATGCGAAGGTCGATCCGGGCGGCCGCCTTTGGGTCGGTTCGATGCGACTCGATGTGAGCCGCCCGAGCGGCAGTCTTTACCGGCTGACGGGTGCGGGCGAGGCGGTCCGCGCCGATAGCGGCTTCACGGTCGCCAACGGGCTCGCCTGGAGTCCCGACGGCGGCACGTTCTATTTTGTCGATACCGTCCCGGGCAGGATCTATGCCTATGACTTCGATGCACGCGAGGGCACCATTTCGAACCGCCGCGTCTTCGTGACGGTGCCGGAAGCCGAGGGCCGCCCGGACGGCCTTGCCGTCGACGCCGATGGTGGCGTCTGGTGCGCCATCTGGGATGGGTGGCGTGTGAACCGCTATCTGCCCAACGGCCGGCTCGATCGGGCGATCGACCTGCCCATCCCGCGCCCGACCAGCGTGGCCTTCGGCGGCGCCGATCTCGCGACCCTGTTCATCACCAGCGCCCGCACGCGACTGCCCGCCTCGACCTTGGCCGAAGCCCCCCTTTCGGGTGGCATTTTCGCCTGCGAACCCGGCGAGCGCGGCCTGCCCACCAATCTGTTTGCCGGATGAGGAGGTCTTGTGACGAAATATCTGGACATCTTCTCGCTGAAGGGCCGTACGGCTCTGGTGACGGGCTCGAGCCGCGGCATCGGCGCTTCGATCGCGCGTGGGTTTGCCGCCTATGGCGCGCGTGTGGTGTTACACGGACAAAGACCTGGCGCGACGGATGAGGTCGAGCGGGCGATACGCGCCGCCGGCGGCGCCGCCGTTTCGATCCACGGTGAACTTTCGCAAGCCGGTGCCGGCCGGGAGATCGTTGCAGCAGCCGAGACGGCTGCCGGTCCTTTGGACATACTGGTCGTCAACGCATCGGCGCAGATCAACGGCGCGTTCGAGGACGTTAACAGCGAAGACTTCGCCACGCAGATCGAGGTCAATCTCCGCGCGACGGTCGAGATGCTGCAGGCCGTTCTGCCCGGCATGGCCGAGCGCGGCTGGGGCCGCGTCGTCAATATCGGCAGCATCAATCAGTTGAGACCGAAGTCGATCGTGTCGATTTACGCGGCGACGAAGGCGGCGCAGCACAATCTCATCCAGAGCCTTGCGCGCGATTACGCGCCGCGCGGCGTGCTGCTCAACACCCTCGCTCCCGGCCTCGTCGACACCGACCGCAACGCCGCCCGTCGTGACAGTGATCCTGAGGGCTGGGCGCATTATGTCCGCACACTCAACTGGATGGGCCGCGCCGGCAGCCCTGACGAAATGGTCGGTGCAGCGCTTTTCCTCGCCTCCGACGCTTGCAGCTTCATGACCGGCGAGGCAGTGATCATGTCGGGCGGCTATTAGGCCCTGAGCCTAGACCGTTGAACCAGTGAAATGAACTAACTCTTTGAAACGAGGCAATTCCGCTGCATACTCTCCTGGAGTTGCTTTAGCTGGCGACCTTTCGGACAACATCCGACGCTCCGCGGCGGGCGAGGGAACCGAAGAGCCGCGCATGCATTGCATTACCAGGACAATGAACCACCATGGGAGAAGTGCGATGTCACAGCAGACTCACTCCGTCGCCACTCCCGACGGGCACGTCGTGACGGCCCGCGAGGCCTTGGAACTGCTATATCTGCACCTTGAGCAGGAAGCAGAGGCCAAGCTCGTGGCAGCGGCCATGCGCGCCGGCTGGTCCGCCGAGGAGGCTTTATCGGCGATCGATGACCTCAAACTGGAAGACATGCAAGCCATCGCCAGGCGGAAGTCCTAGATCATTTCATTGAAACGGTGAAATGATCTAACTCTTTGAAATGACGCGATTCCGGACGGAAAACCGTTACACGGTTTTCCTGGAATTACTTGAACCCCGGCATACCGCCCGCGAAGGCCGCGAGCGTCGCTTGGTCGCTGATTTCGAGACCTCCACTCATTTCCTGCAGCCTGTTGCGAGGTTGCGGGGCGGGCCTATTTTTCGCAAAGCCGACGAGGCCCTGCATATGGCTGAAACGTGCAGTCATACGGACGGAACGAACGATAGGCGCGCGCGCAGGCGTGAACATTGCAGGAAGCAGGCGCCCCGCCGTCACCTGCGGAACTCATAGTCGCATCGGATTCGCTTGGTTGACTTTCGCCACCGTTGGCCAACGCTGCCGTCATGAAGTTGCGCCAGATCCGCGCCGGCAGCTTGCCGCCTGTTACCTCGTTCATGGGCTTTTCGTCGTCATTGCCGACCCAAACGCCAACGACCAGCCGTTCGTTGAATCCGATGAACCAGGCATCGCGATGGTTCTGGCTGGTGCCCGTCTTGCCCGCTGCAAACATCCCAAGATCGGCCTCTCGGCCGGTCCCTCGCTCGACGACCAGCCGCAACAAACCGACCAGATCCGGCTGGTATTGGCGAAGATCGGTCGTGGGTTGCTTTGGAGCGCCCAAGCGGAACGCGCGGGGCTCGCCATCGGCTCGGAAGGATACGATGCCCCATGGCTCGACCGGGGCCGCGCCCGCCCGAACCGAGGCGTAGGCGCCGGTAAGATCAAGCAGGTTCACCTCCGACGTGCCGAGGGCGAGACTCGGCGTTTCGGAAAGTTTGGCATCGATCCCCAATTCGTGAGCGGCGGCGATAACCTTGTCGATGCCAACCTCCATCGCCAGAGCCACCGTCGCGGCGTTCAGCGATCGCGCGAACGCCTCCGCTATACTGACTGGTCCGCGATAGCCGCCATCGTAGTTTCCCGGAGACCAGCCGTCGATCTCCATCGGCGCATCGTCAACCCAGTCGAAGGGAGTGAGGCCGGCCTTCAATGCGGCATAGTAGACAAAGAGCTTGAAGGCAGAGCCTGGTTGGCGCATCGCTGAA
Source organism: Sinorhizobium garamanticum (assembly GCF_029892065.1). Taxonomy (NCBI): domain Bacteria; kingdom Pseudomonadati; phylum Pseudomonadota; class Alphaproteobacteria; order Hyphomicrobiales; family Rhizobiaceae; genus Sinorhizobium; species Sinorhizobium garamanticum. The sequence goes on from NZ_CP120374.1 coordinate 1,700,460, forward strand.
ACTGCGCGGTTAAACGTGCTTTTCGAGTAATCACGCCCGCCGACCATGGCGACCACAGCGCCCTCTGGCGTCATTGCCACCAACGCGGCCTGCTGTACTCCCGCTTCTGTGCCTTCCTGCTCAAGTGCTTCGGCAACCACCTTTTCGCCGATCGCTTGCAGCCGCGGCACCATCGTCGTTCTGACCTTGATCGTGCCACGGTAAGGACCCGCAAGCTCACGCGCCTCCTGCATCACCCAGTCGGCAAACCAACTGCCTGAGCGTGTTGCCGGCTTTACCGGACGAAGTTCCGCGGTCGCGGTCTTGGCCTGCTCTGCGGTTACCTTGCCGCTCTTGATCATGGCATCGAGCACGAACTCCGCCTGCCGGCGCGCGCCGTCCGGGTTGCTTATGGGATTGAGCTGCGAGGGCGCGCGGATAATGCCCGCAAGCATCGCCGATTCACTCACATTGAGTTCGTGCATGTCCTTGTCGAAGAAAATACGGGCGGCCGCCGGGACGCCCGTTGCGCCGGCACCAAGATAGATGTTGTTCAGGTATCGCGTGAGGATCTCGTCCTTGCCAAGCTTCTGCTCCAGCCAGAAGGCGATGACTGCTTCCTGGATCTTCCGCTTCCAGGTGCGGTCTCGCTCCAGATAGAGGATCTTGACCAGTTGCTGCGTGATCGTGCTGCCGCCTTGCACGACTTCGCCTGCACCGACATTCGTGTAAAGCGCACGAAGAATGCCCCTCAGATCGATACCGAAGTGCTCATAGAAGCGCCGGTCCTCCCTGGTCAGCACGGCATCGATGAGATGCGGAGGGAAATCTGCTCGGGCCGCATAGGGGCCCTGAAGCGGTCCTTGGGTTACCAGCGGCTTGCCGGCAGCCGTTTCGAGCACCACCACCGGCTTCAGCGAGCCATCGGCAATCTCTTCCCACGGCACATCCTTCAACGCCCACGAGAAAAGAGCGATCAGCGAGACAAGCAACACCGCGCCTGCAATGGCCGCGCTCCGCGCGAGGATGGTGCGCCCGCTGCGTGCACCCCCTGGGCCAGCAGGCACGTTTCTCGAACGCCGGCGCCGGAGGCCTGTCCAAATGGTTCCAGCCAACCCGGTAAGCTTGTGCCTTACGTCCGGGGCCTCCGTCCCTTGCCGTTGCTGCCGGAGCCTATCAAGCTTTTCAGCGAGTTGAGAGGTCGCTCCAACCGCATCGTGACGCACTGCCTGTCCAAGTCTCAGTAATGCCCGGCCTATTTCTGCAAGAGCGCTCCCCGTACGCGCAAATGCTGCGCCATCGGGGCTTTCTGCCCCTTCAATGCTGGGCCCGGATGGCCCCTGTTTTTCCGCGCCTCCAGCCGGAGCGGCGTTATTGTCCGCCATGCGTGAACTCTTTTCCAACGACTGCGCCAACGCCGCCATGTAGCGCGCGACGCGACCCTCCCGACATCTTACTTCGGTTCGGATCGCCTTGCTTGTTGCGCAGAACGCATTGGCCGGGCAAGAGGTTGCCAACGACAGGTACAAAGAATGACAGCTGTTGCGCCGCTGGCGAGTACAACAGCACTCTATTGGAGCTCTATGGCAGAAATTGCGGACCGCCTGTCGACTAATGCTTTCCGGCATCCAGAGGCGGCATTCGAACGAAGATATCGTCCATCGGCTCGCAGCGCCCGTTCGAGGAGCGATGCTTGCGACACCTCCTGACTGCCGTGGTTTTGCTCGGCCGATGTCAATAATCTTGTGAAAAATCCGATACTAGGGCACAATTTGTGAATGCACCCGAAGTGCGGAGCTATCGCAGTCCGGCCGCCTCGCGCCGAGTGACAGTTCGCGTGGGAGGGGTCGGCGTCGATGGATCAGGGGTTCTTTCTTCTGTTCGCTGCGGTGTCCGTGATCACGGCCCTGACTGTGGTCCTGGCGCGTAATCCCGTTCACAGCGCATTGGCACTGATGGCGTGTTTCCTGCAGGTCTCCGCGATCTTCGTCCTGCTCGGGGCGCCATTGCTCGCGGTCATCCAGATCTTCGTCTATGTCGGCGCGATCATGGTCCTGTTCCTCTTCGTGATCATGATGATCGACGTGCGCGAAGCGGTGTTGCAGCGTTTCTTGCCGGGCGGCAACCTGCCGGCTCTGGTGTTGCTTGTCCTGCTCGGGGTCGAGATGCTCGCGCTGGTGCTCTGGAGCGACCGCTTTTCGGTCGCGGAGCCCGTCGCCATCCGTGGCGGCGATGAGGTCAGAGCGCTTAGCACGGCGCTTTTCGCCGACTATCTCCTGCCGTTCGAAATCGCCTCCGTCATCCTCCTGGCCGCCCTTGTCGGTGCGATCGTGCTGGCGCGGAAGGAGCCGGGCTGATGGTTCCCCTCTCATGGTACATTTTGCTGGGAGTGGTCCTGTTTGTGATCGGGGCGGCGGGCGTGCTGCTCAGGCGCAATATTCTGGTCGTGCTGATGTCGCTGGAGTTGTTGCTCAACTCGGTCAACATCAATTTCATCGCTTTCGGGCGTTACTACGCTGATTTCCGCGGACAGATCTTCGCGATCTTCGTCATCGCAACCACCGCTGCGGAGGTAGCCGTCGCCCTTGGCATCCTGGTCGCCCTCGTGAGGAACAAGGCTACCCTCAAGGTCGACGATGTGACCGTGATGAAAGGATAGCGGCTTGGAACCGGTGATCTCGATCCGGCCGCTGCTTGCCGTCGCCATTGCCGGGCTGGCGGCCCTTTCAGTTCTCCTGTTGCACAAGCGCGAAAAACTCCGCGATCTCGTCTCGCCGCTGGCCGCGGTCGCCATGTTCGCGATCGTCGCCTCGATGGCAACCACGGTGCTTTCGGGCGGAACTGTCGAGCTGCGCCTCTTCGAGATCCTGCCGGGCATCGACTTCGCCTTCCGGGTCGATGCGCTCGGCATGGTGTTTGCCACCGTCTCGTCGCTGTTGTGGATCGTGGCGGCGGTCTATTCGATCGGCTACATGCGGCACCTCCACGAGCACGCGCAGACCCGATTCTTCGCATGCTTCGCGTTGAGCCTCGCGGCGGCTGTCGGGGGCGCCTTTGCCGCCAATCTCTTCACGCTGGTGATCTTCTACGAGGTACTCAGCCTCGTCACCTATCCGCTCGTTTACCACCACGAGGACGAAGAGGGGTGGAAGGGCAGCCGCAAATACCTCGTCTATCTGATGGGCGCATCGAAAAGCGTGCTTCTTGCCGCGCTGGCGCTGACCTATGCCATTGCGGGGTCGCTTGACTTCGTGCCCGGGGGACTGCTCGCGGGCGCCAACGCCCCGGCGGCGCTGCTGACTGTCGTTTATTTCTGCTATCTCTTCGGCTTCGCCAAGGCCGCGGTGATGCCGATGCACGCCTGGCTGCCCGCCGCGATGGTGGCGCCGACACCGGTCAGCGCGCTCCTGCATGCAGTGGCCGTGGTCAAGATGGGTGTCTTCTGCGTGCTGAGGGTGGTGTTCCATGTCTTCGGCGCGGGGCTGGTGGGCGGGTTGGGACTGGGTATCGCCACGGCCTATCTCGTTTCGTTCACGATCCTGATGGCGTCCGTCTATGCGCTGACGCGGGACGACCTGAAGGCGCGGCTCGCCTATTCGACGGTCAGCCAGCTCTCATACGTCGTGCTGGGCGCGGTTCTATTGTCGCCGGTCGCCATGGTCGGCGGGATCATCCATATCGCGGCGCACGCCTTCTCCAAGATCACGCTCTTCTTCTGCGCCGGGTCGATCTATTGCGCGTCCGGCAAGCGCAACATCAGCGACATGGCCGGTATCGGCCGCAGGCTGCCCTGGACGATGGGGGCGTTCTTCGTCGCCTCGCTCAGCATGATCGGGGTGCCGCCGACCGCGGGCTTCGTCAGCAAGTGGTATCTGACGCTGGGGTCGGTCCAGGCTGGGGAGGTGGCGTTCCTGATCGTTCTCCTGGCAAGCTCGGTGCTGAATGCCGCCTATTTCCTGCCGGTCAGCTATGTCGCCTTTTTCGGCGCGGAGGCACAGGAGAGCCCAGCGGCCATTCGCGAGATTCCGCTGGTGACGATCCCGCTGGTCGCGACCGCCATCCTGTCGGTGTTGATGGGAGTCTTCCCCGGCTATTTCCTCGCTCTGGCGGAAGGAGTGGTCAGATGATCGAAAGCATCGTCGATTTCTTTGGCGACGAGACCTATGCAAGTCGCCGCCGCCGGCTGTTCTATCTCGTGCTCGTTCTGATTGTCGTCGCCGATTTTCTGGTCTCCCGCGAACATGCCGAATACCTATGGGAGCGCCTGCCGGGCTGGTCGGCCGTTTACGGCTTCGGCTCCTGCGTGCTTTTGATTTTCGTTTCCAAGTTTCTCGGCCATCAGGGCGGGCTCATGCGGCGCGAGGACTATTATGACTGACTTTGTCCATCCCGCCCTCCTGTTCATTCTTGGCGCTGTGCCGATCCCGTTCCTGAACGGGACAATCCGGAAGGCCTATCTGGTGCTGGTCCCGCTCCTGGCGTTCTTCGCCGTGCTCACCATTGAGCCGGGGAGTTACGGCGCGGCGACGTTCATCGGGCAGGAAATCCTGATCGCGAAAGTCGACAGGCTCAGCATCGTCTTTGCCACGGTTTTCACCATCATGGCACTGATCGGCATGGTCTACGCGCTGCATCTCACACGCGCCGGCCAACATGTGGCGGCGTTCGTCTATGTCGGCAGCGCGCTCGGCGTGGTCTTCGCCGGCGATTACCTGACGCTCTACCTCTTCTGGGAGGGCATGGCGTTCGCCTCGGCCTACTTGGTTTTCGCTCAAGGTGGCGAGAAGGCGGTCCGCGCCGCATTCCGATACCTCATGGTCCATGTCACCGGCGGCATTGTCCTGCTCGGCGGCATCCTTCTCCATGGGGCTGCCGCCGGATCGCTGCTCTTCGGGCCGATGGAGGGGGGCTCGATAGAGGCAGGGATGGGTGCTGGCGCCTATCTGATCCTTGCCGGGTTCCTGCTCAATGCCGCCGTGCCGCCGCTCAACGCCTGGCTCACCGACGCCTATCCGGAAGCGACCGTCACCGGGGCGGTGTTCATGAGCGCGTTTACCACCAAAACCGCCGTCTATGTGCTGGCGCGAGCCTTTCCCGGGACAGAGCTTCTGGTCTGGCTCGGCGCGGTGATGGCGCTTTACGGTGTCGTCTACGCGGTCTTGGAGAATGATAGTCGGCGGCTGCTCGCCTATCACATCGTCAGCCAGGTGGGCTACATGGTGGCGGGCGTCGGCATCGGGACCGAGATGGCGGTGAACGGAGCCACCAGCCATGCCTTCGCCCATATCCTCTACAAGGCGCTCCTGTTCATGGGGGCCGGGGCAGTGATCCACGTCACCGGGCGGCGCAAGCTCACCGAGCTTGGCGGACTTTATAAAACCATGCCGTTGACCGTGGCGCTCTACATGATCGGCGCCTTCGCGATCTCGGCCTTTCCGTTCTTCTCGGGCTTCGTCACCAAGTCGATGGTGGTGGCAGCCGCAGGCCAGGATCACCGCGCGCTGGTGATGCTGGCACTCACGATGGCATCGTCGGGGACGTTCCTGCATACCGGGCTCAAGCTGCCCTATTACATGTTTTTCGGCACGGACCGAAAGCTCGAGGCGCGGGAGCCGCCCCGCAACATGCTCGTTGCGATGGGCATGGCGGCGGCGCTCTGCATTGCGATCGGCGTGTTTCCGGGGCCGCTTTATACGCTTCTGCCTTATCCGGTCGACTTCGAGCCCTATACGGGCGCCCATGTCACCGAGAGCCTCGGTATCCTGATGTTCACGGCATTGGGCTTCGTCATTTTCTTGCGGGCGCTCGATCCGGAGAACACGATCAGCCTCGACACGGACTGGTTCTACCGCAAGGGCGCACAAGGCTTCATGTGGCTCGCCGAAAAACCGCTGGCGCGCTACGAGAAGGCGGCGAGCGACGTTTCGGAGACTGCGGTGCTGCCCTTCCTGCACGGTTCGGCGCGGGCCGGGCTGCGGCTCGACCTCAATGGTGTGGATGGTGTCGTAAACGGCGTCGCCCGTTCGATCCTTACCGGCGGCGGGGTGCTGAGGCGGCTGCAGACCGGCGTCGTCACTCACTACGCGCTGGCGATGATCGCCGGTGTGATCGCGACTATCGTCGTTTTCGCCGTGGTGTGGCGGTAGGGGGCGCGATGGGAATTCCGCTGCTCAGTCTCATCATATTCACCCCGGTCGCCGGGGCGGCGGTTCTGATGTTTCTCCGCAGCGACGATGCGGTGCGGTGGACAGCGCTCATTGTCACGGTCCTCGATCTCGCGCTCTCGATCGTGCTGCTGGCCGGGTTCGACACGACCACCCACGAGATGCAGTTCACCGAGAAGGTGCCGTGGGTGCCCGCGCTCGGGATCACCTATGCGCTCGGCGTCGACGGGATCAGCGCGCTCTTCGTGTTCCTGACCGCGCTGCTGGGCGCGGTCTCGGTGCTCGCCTCGTGGGTCGCGATCGAGCGCAAGGTCACGGCGTTCATGGCGAGCCTGCTTGCCATGCAGGCCCTGATGCTCGGGGTGTTCTTAAGCCTGGACCTGTTTCTCTTCTATGTCTTCTGGGAGGCGATGCTGATCCCCATGTACCTGATCATCGGCGTCTGGGGTGGCGAGGGCCGGGTCTATGCCGCGTTCAAGTTCTTCCTTTACACGCTGGCGGGCAGCCTCCTGTTCCTCGTCGGCGTCATCGTGCTCTATTTCCAGGGCGGCGAGACCTTCGACATCCTCGCTTTGACGGCGCAGGACTTGCCGTTCCGGATCCAGTCCTGGCTGTTCTTCGCCTTCCTGATCGCCTTCGCCGTCAAGGTGCCGATGGTCCCGGTCCACACTTGGCTCCCGGACGCCCATGTGCAGGCGCCGACGGCGGGCAGCATCATCCTTGCCGGCGTGCTCCTGAAGATGGGCGCCTACGGATTCCTGCGCTTCTCGCTGCCGATGCTGCCGGAGGCCTCGGTATATTTTTCGCCGCTGATGCTGGCGCTGTCGGCTCTCGCCATCGTCTATGGCGGGTTGCTTGCGCTCGCGCAGGATGACCTGAAGAAGTTGGTGGCCTATTCCAGCATCAGCCACATGGGCTTCGTGACGATGGGAATTTTCGCGCTGAACATCCGCGGGCTCGAGGGCGGCATCCTGCAGATGTTCAATCACGGCGTGACGACGGGCGCTCTGTTCCTGTTCGTCGGCCTGATCTACGAGCGGACCCATACCCGCAGCATCGCCGACTATGGCGGGCTGATGAAGGTGGCGCCGGTCTATACCGTCTTTCTTGCCCTCTTCACCCTGTCGTCGATGGCGCTGCCGGGAACGAATTCGTTCGTGGGTGAGTTGCTGGTGCTATCGGGCGGGTTTGCGGCCAACCTCGCCGTCGGTGCGGCCGCCGTTTTGGGTGCGACGCTGGGCGCCGCCTATCTGCTCGGCATGTATAGAAGGGTCGCGCTCGGTCCGGCCAGCGTCGGCGCCCGGTCCAAGATCCGCGACGTGAACGCCCGCGAGATGGTGGCGATCCTGCCGCTCGCCGTCTTCGTGCTCTGGGTCGGGCTCTATCCAAAACCCTTTCTCGCCATCATCGACGCCTCTGTGACACATCTGCTGACTGAAGTTCACGGCAGGGAGAGCGGCCAATGACCGACGCCGCGCTTCTCCAATCGATCATTGCAAGCCTGCCCGAGATCGTGGTGGTCACCGGGGCCTGCATCCTGTTGATCCTGGGGCAGCTTGTGCGCAAGGGGCAGGAGCATTTCTTTGTTTCGGCCTCCGTCGCGATCGTGCTGATCGCCGCCTTGGCGACGCTCCTGCTGGCGAACGAGGTGCGGCCGGCCTACTCCGGCATGTTCATCGCCGACCGCTTCGCGGTCTTCTTCAAGCTCGTGTTCTACCTGGCGACCGTCCTGACATTCCTCCTGTCGCGAAAATATGCCGATATCGAAGGGATCGCGAGCAGCGAATACTATGTCCTGCTGCTCTTCGCGCTTTTCGGAATGATGATCATGGCCTCGGCGACAGATCTTCTGTCGATCTATGTGGGCCTCGAACTGATGGTGCTCTGCACCTATGTGCTGACGGGCTTCATGCGACGCGAGCAGCGCTCGAACGAAGCCGCGTTGAAATACGTGATCCTTGGCGCGGTCTCGACCGGGATTTTCCTGTACGGCGTCTCGCTGGTCTACGGGTTGACCGGCACGACGCAACTCGATGCGATGGCTCAGGCGGTGACTGGGGCTCCGCTCGATCCCGGATTGCTGCTGGCGGTGGTCTTCATTGTTGCGGGGCTGGTCTTCAAGGTCGGCGCGGTGCCGTTCCATATGTGGCTGCCGGACGTATACGAAGGCGCGCCGACGACGATCACAGCCTTCATGTCGGTGGGGCCGAAGGCGGCGGGCTTCGCGGTTATCCTCAGGGTATTCCTCAATCCCCTGGTCGCCGCCTCGGACGCATGGATCATCGTCGCAGTCATCGCGGTGGTGACCATGGCGCTCGGCAGTTTCGTGGCGCTGGTGCAGGATAATTTCAAGCGGCTGCTCGCCTACTCCAGCATCGCCCATGCCGGCTTCGCCATTTTCGGCGTGGTGGCCGGCGGTCAGGACGGGATCGCCAGCGTGATGCTCTACATGCTGATCTACGCCTTCATGAACCTCGGCATTTTCGGCGCCGTCATCATGATGCGGAACGGCGATTTCTCGGGCGAGGTCATCGACGACTACGCGGGTTTCGCCAAGTCGCATCCGGGACTCGCGCTTCTGATGCTGCTCTATCTCTTCTCGCTCGCTGGCATCCCGCCGACGGCCGGCTTCTTCGCCAAGTTCTACGTGCTGGTCGCACTCGTCGAGCGAGGTTTCGTCATGCTTGCGGTGATTGCCGTACTCTTGAGCGCCGTCGCCGCCTACTTCTACATCCGCATCGTCATGGTGATCTACATGCGCGAGCCGGAGAGGGCGTTCGAGCCCGCGCTGACGCCCATGGTGCGCGCCACGCTTGCCTTCACCGCCCTCGGCACCATCGGCATCGGGCTATTTCCGGCGTGGTTCCTTGGGCTTGCTCAACAGTCGGCGTCTGGGGGGTAGAGAGGGATGAGGAAAAGTGTGCGCGGTTTTCCGCTCGCATCCCGCTCTAAATGTTTAAAATCGATTGGATTTGCAATGATCCGCCCGACAGAATAGACTCTCCGAAGGATTGCCCAGGTTGCTTCTCGGGGCGACGACAGTACCGGCCCCATATCGCGACTGAGCAAAGCCCTCGTTGAGCGGGGCGTAATGATATGACGGCAATGGAATTCCTGCCGGTTCTTTTCATGGTCGCCGGAATTGTTCTGGTGGCGGGGGCAACGCTGTTTGTTTCCTCGCTGCTGCGCCCCTCCAACCCCTATCCGGCAAAGAACATGCCCTACGAATGCGGCATGGACCCTGCGGGCGAGGCCGCGGGGGGCCGCTTCCGGGTCCAGTTCTATATCCTCGCGATCCTGCTGGTCGTCTTCGATGTCGAGACGATGTTCCTCTTTCCCTGGGCCGTCGTCCTGAAGGAGATCGGGCTGGTCGGTTTTGTCGAGATGTTCGTTTTCATCGTGCTGCTTCTCGTAGGCTTCGCCTACGCGTGGCTGAAGGGAGCGCTTGAATGGGAGGAGTAAACAACGCGATCCGCGACAGTGTCCTGTTCACCACGGCCGACAGCGTCATCAGCTGGAGCCGGAGGTCGGCATTGTGGCCGGAGACCTTCGGCATCGCCTGCTGCGCCATCGAGATGATCTCGGCCGGTTGCGCCCGCTATGATCTCGACCGGTTCGGCGTGGTGTTCCGCCCGTCGCCACGCCAGTCCGACGTGATGATCATCGCCGGTACGGTCACTCGGAAATTCGCGCCGGTCGTCAGGCGGCTCTATGACCAAATGCCGGAGCCGCGCTGGGTGATCGCCATGGGTACCTGCGCCATTTCGGGCGGCGTCTATAACACCTACGCCGTGGTGCAGGGGTCGGAAACCTTCGTGCCCGTCGATGTGCATGTGCCCGGCTGTCCGCCGCGGCCCGAGGCGTTGATGCACGGCTTCCTCCTGTTGCAGGAGAAGATCAAGAAGTCCCGCGCGTTGACCGGCACACCTCTCGATCGGGTTGCAGCGTCATGAGGGTGGAACCGTCTCTCAACCGCGCTCCGATCATGGAGCGCTTCGGAGAAGCAATCGAGGATCTAGGCACCGCGCACGGCATTGAAGTCTTTGCTGTTCCTCCGGACAAGATCGTCGAGTTCTGCCGGTTTCTGAAAGAAGATCCGGCGCTCAAGTTCAATTTCCTCTCGGACATTTGCGGGGTCGATCATTATCCCGAGACGCCGCGTTACGAGGCGGTCTACCACCTCTATTCGCTGCCGAACAAATGGCGGATCCGCATCAAGTGCCGGCTTGGCGATCCCCCTGAGGTTCCCTCGGTCACGGGAGTCTGGCGCACCGCCAACTGGCACGAGCGCGAGGCCTGGGACATGTACGGCATCCGGTTTACGGGGCATCCCGACCTGCGCCGCATCTACATGTGGGAAGGCTTCGAGGGCTTTCCGCAGCGCAAGGATTTTCCGCTCCGGGGCTACAAGGACAAGCTGAACCCGTTTGGCGCCGAAGGCCCGCCGCCGACGCAGCCCGACCTTGCCACCAGGGAGATTCCTTGAGCCGGATGGGGAAAGTGTGTCCGCCCGCAACCCGCTCGAACTGATTTGAAGGAGGCCGTTTGACGCCGGAGAGATGAGATGACCGAAGTCACCGAGCTCATGAGACCGGAAGGCGAAGCGCTCAATACCAAGGAAGTGCTGCTCAACCTCGGTCCACAGCACCCCAGCACCCATGGGGTGCTGCGGCTCGTGCTTGAGCTCGATGGCGAGTATGTCGAGCGCGTGGATCCCCATATCGGCTATCTCCACCGCGGCACCGAAAAACTGGCGGAGAGCTTCACCTATACCCAGATTTTCCCGCTGACGGACCGGCTCGACTATCTCTGTCCGCCTTCGAACAACCTGGCCTTCGCATTGGCGGTGGAGAAGCTCCTCGGCATAGAGGCGCCGATCCGGGCGCAATATATCCGCGTGCTGATGGCCGAACTGGCGCGGATCTCCGGCCATCTCCTGATCACCGGCGCGCTGCCTATGGACCTCGGCGCCATGACGGCGCTTCTCTACGTGATGCGCGAGCGCGAAATGATCATGGACCTCCTGGAAATGATCACCGGCGCGCGCATGCACACTTCCTTCTGCAGGGTTGGCGGGGTGCGCGAAGACCTGCCCGACGGTTTCCTTCCGAAGATCAGGGAGTTCTGCGACATCTTCCCGAGCCGGATCCGCGACTACGAGCGGCTGCTCGAGAACAACCGGGTGTTCCTGAACCGCACCCGGGGGATCGGCGTGATCTCCCCCGAGGACGCCATCGACCTGGGCTTAAGCGGTCCGAATCTGCGTGCTTCCGGTGTCGACTGGGACATCCGCCGCGACGAACCTTATGAAATTTACGACCGGCTCGATTTCAACGTCATTACCCGCGAAGAGGGCGATTGCTATGCGCGCTGGTGGTGCCGGGTCGAAGAGATGCGCGAGAGCATGCGGATCATCGAACAATGCATCGACCAGATGCCCGATGGACCGTTCCAGATCGACATGCCGACGATCGCCTTCCCGGTGGACAAGGAGCGCGTGCACTGCTCGATGGAGGCGTTGATCCAGCATTTCGACCTGTCGGCCTATGGCTTCGACGTGCCGGCCGGCGAGGTTTATTCGGCGATCGAGGCGCCGAAGGGCGAGCTCGGCTTCTACATCATCAGCGACGGGTCGCCAAAACCGTTCCGCATGAAGGTGCGGGCACCCTCGTTCGTCAATCTTCAGGCGCTCTTCGGGGTCACCAACGCCCGCTACCTGGCGGACATGATCGCCGTGCTCGGCAGTCTCGACCCTGTCATGGCGGAGGTGGACAAGTAGGAGATTTGGACGCGATGAGCATGCGCGAAAAAATCGAACAGGCAGCGGCGGCGTATCCAGACCAGCGCTCGGCGATCATGCCCGCGCTTGTGATCGCACAGAAGGAACACGGCCATCTGCCCGGTCCCGTGCTGGAGGAGGTCGCCGACATCCTCGGAGTCGAGCGGATCTGGGTCTACGAGCTGGCGACCTTCTACACGCTCTTCCACACCGAGCCGGTGGGCAGGTTCCACTTGCAGCTCTGCGACAATGTCTCCTGCATGCTGTGCGGATCCGAAGACCTGCTGACGCATCTGGAAACGGTGCTCAAGATCAAGAAGGGCGACACCACGGCGGACGGCTTGTTCACCCTTTCGACCGTCGAGTGCCTTGGTGCCTGCGAGATGGCTCCGGTAATGCAGGTCGGCGACGACTACCATGGCAACCTTGATGTCGCGCGGCTTGACGCACTGCTGGACAGCCTTCGGGCTGCGGCGGGGCGGGCAGCGGGCATCGAGCACGCTCCTCAGCCATTGCCGGGAGGGTAGCGCCTTGTTCGAGCCGGTTCTTCTCAAAAATGTCGAGGTCGCGAACGGCCATCTGCTTTCGACCTATGAGGCCGGCGGCGGCTATCAGGCGCTTAGGAAAGTGCTCAGCGAATACACGCCTGACGAGGTCGTCGAGCTCGTCAAACAGTCCAACCTGCGCGGTCGCGGCGGTGCCGGATTCCCGACGGGAATGAAGTGGAGCTTTGTGCCGAAAGGGGCCGACAAGCCGAAATATCTGTGCTGCAACGCGGACGAGGGGGAGCCCGGCACCTTCAAGGACCGGATCATCATGGAGCGCGACCCCCACCAGCTCATCGAGGCGCTGGCGGTGAGCGGCTACGCGATCGGGGCGGAAACCGCCTATGTCTACATCCGCGGAGAATATGTGGCGGCGATCCGTCGCCTGGAGCAGGCGATCGCCGAGGCTCACGAAAAGGGATACCTGGGAAGGAGCGTTCTGGGCACGGATTTCAATTTCACTGTCCACATCCACTGTGGCGCCGGCGCCTATATCTGCGGCGAGGAGACCGCGATGCTCGAGTCGCTCGAGGGCAAGCGGGCGCAGCCGCGATTGAAACCGCCGTTTCCGGCCGTGGCCGGGCTCTACGCCAGCCCGACAGTGATCAACAATGTCGAGACGCTCGCCTGCGTGCCGCATATCGTGACACGCGGCGCTGCCTGGTTTCGCGGCATCGGCCCGGACAAGAGCCCCGGTCCGAAGCTCTATTGCGTGAGCGGGCAGGTGCGCAAACCCGGCCTCTACGAGCTGCCGATGGGCATCCCGCTCAAGGAACTGGTCGAGGAGCACGCCGGCGGGCCGCTGCCGGGACGAAAGATCAAGGCGGTGATCCCGGGCGGAGTTTCGGCGCCGGTGATCCCGGAGCACGCGCTCGAAGTGGGGATGGATTTCGACTCGCTCTCTGCCGCCGGATCGATGCTCGGTTCGGCCGGCGTGATCGTGGTCGACGACTCCACCTGCATGGTCAAGGTCGCGACCCGGATCATCGAATTCTTCCACCATGAGTCCTGCGGCAAGTGCACGCCATGCCGGGAGGGCTTGAACTGGGTCGTCAAGGTGCTGCGTCGGATCGAGGCCGGGGAGGGCGCACCCGGCGACCTGGAGCAGCTGGACATGCTCTGCAAGGGCATTTTCGGCAATACGTTCTGTGCCTTGGGCGACGGCGCGGCGATGGGATTGCGGGCAGCACTGAAGCATTTTCGTGAGGAGTTTGTCGCCCATATCGAGGAGGGGAGGTGCCCGTTCCACTAATGCATGTCGCCCAAAAGTGTTTTTGGGACAACGACATGCATGAAAACAAGACCTGCGCGGACAGGGCTGAGAGGAAGTATGGTTAGTATCACGATCGACGGTCAAACGGTGGAAGTTGAGTCTGGCTCCACGGTGCTCAATGCGGCCGAGCGTTTGGGCATCGACATCCCGACCTTCTGCTACTGGAAGCGGTTGCCGGCACTTGCCTCGTGCCGCATGTGCCTGGTGGAGATCGAGGGTCTCAGGCGGTTGCAACCGTCCTGCGCGACCGCGGTCACCGATGGCATGGTGGTCAGGACGAACACGCCCCTGATCGAGGAAACGCGCTCGTCCATGCTCGACATGCTGCTCGCCAACCACCCGCTCGACTGCCCGATCTGCGACAAGGGCGGAGAGTGCGAGCTGCAGGACATGGTGATGGCCTACGGTCCCCGCAAAAGCGAGTTCCGCGATCCCAAACGTGTGTTCCACTCGAAGGACATCCGCCTGAGCCCGGTCATCATCATGAATGTCAACCGCTGCATCCAGTGCCAGCGCTGCGTCAGGATGTGTGAAGAGGTCGTCGGCGCGGTCGCTTTGGGGACGGTCGAAAAGGGGATGGACACCGCCGTAACCGGTTTCGAGGGCAGTCTCGCGAGTTGCGACCAGTGCGGCAACTGCGTCGAGGTCTGCCCCGTCGGCGCGCTGATGAGCTTCCCCTATCGCTACAAGGCACGGCCCTGGGATCTCGCCGAGACCGACACCATCTGCCCGCATTGCGGCACCGGCTGCCAACTGACTGTCGGAGCACGCAAGGGCGAGTTCATGCGGGTCCGCTCGGACTGGGAGCACGGGGTCAATCGAGAAACGCTCTGCGTGCGCGGGCGCTTCGGCCTCGACTTCATCGAGAGCCGGGACCGGATCAAGCGACCGATGATCCGTCGCGATGGCGTGCTCACTCCGGTTTCCTGGGATGAGGCCGGCGACTACCTGCGCCGGCGCCTCTCGGCCGTCGAGAGCAAGGCCGCCGGCGGGCTCGCGTCCGCGCGCCTGCCCAACGAGGTGCTCTATCAGTTCCAGAAGCTGATGCGGACGGTGTTCCGCACAAACAACATCGACTGTTCGTCGCGCTGGTCTACGCCCTACGATGCGCTCGGCCCGCTGGTGGCGGGGTTCCATAGCCGCGCGCCGTTGGAAGAGGTGATCGCGAACGACTGTGTGCTGGTGATCGGCGGCAATGTGACGGAGGAAAACCCCGTTACCGAATACCTGCTCAGGGATGCCGCGCGACAGCGGCAGACCGGATTGCTCATGCTCTCGGCGCGGCCGTCGCGTCTCGACGCCGATGCCCGTACGGTGGTTCGCGTGCGGCCGGGCGAAGAAGCGGCGAGCCTTGCGGCGGTGGTGGCCGGGCTCGTGGCGGCGGACGGTCAGGCATTGCCGGGCGACGTTTCTGCCGATATCGGCGCGACAATCCGTAGTCCAGCGGCGAGCAGCGGCAGCGACGCGCTGGATCGTCTGGCCTCCGCACTCAAGGAGAGCCGCAGTGTCAGCGTTCTTGTCAGCATCGACCTTCTGAGATCACCCGAAGCACGCGCGACACTGCAACAGCTCAACAACCTGCTCAAGGTCCTCCACCTGCTCGGCAAGGGCCCGGCGATGCAGTTTCTCTTCGACCGCGCCAACCAGATGGGCGCCTGGGACATGGGGGTTCTGCCGGCGGCGCTGCCGGGGCCGGGCGCGGTCACCGACGATGCGGCGCGCGCAACTCTCGAACGGGCCTGGGGCACCGAGCTTCCGTCCGAACCGGGCGCCGGTCTCGACGCGATGCTGGAGCTCTGCGTCGACGGGCGGATGGGCGCGCTCTACGTCGCCGGAACCGACCCTCTGATCGCCTTTCCCGACCGGGATTTCGTGACGCGTGCGCTTAGCGCCGCCGATCTCCTGATCGTGCAGGACACCTTCCTGACGGAGACTGCGGGCCTGGCGGAGGTCGTCCTGCCCGCGGCGGGTTTCGGCGAGGAAGCCGGCACGTTCACCAACAACGAGGGCCGGCTTCAGACGGTTCGCAAATTCCGCGAACCAGCCTTCGAGGCGCGAGGCAATCTGGCGATCTTCGATTTCGTCGCGGCGCTCCGCAAGGAACTGCTTCAGCCTTCGACGCAAGGCGAGATTTTCGACGAGATTGCCCGGCTGGTTCCAGCCTATCAGGGGTTGACTGAGGGTGGGCTCGGCGCCGACGGCGCCTTCACCAAGGCGGTGCCGATGCCAGCGGCTGGCAAATTCTTCCCGCCGCCGCCTGCCCCGACATCAACCGACGGGCTCGTGCTGGTGACAGGCAACTGCCTGTTCCACAACGGATATCTTTCCGAACGCTCGGAAATCCTGAATACCGTTGCGGACGATCCCTATGTCGAAATGAGCGCTGAGGATGCCGCTAAGCTTGGCCTTTCGGATGGCGCCCCGGTGGTGGCGCGTTCCGCTCAGGGTGAACTGACGGCAAAGCTCAAGGTCAACCGGCGCTTTCCGAGCGGCCTCGTGTTTGTGCCCGAGAACTACAGCGCGCTGCGTCTCAACAGCCTGATGCGGCGGGATGAATATCCATGTCCTGTGGAAGTGCGCGAGGCCGCACCGGTCTTCGAGAGCGCTGCTTCCACGGGCTCCGCCATTGAGCAAGATCGGATTTGATCGGATCGTTGCGCGACCACCCGGGGACGCCGCGTGGGGTAGCATCTTGGAGTTGCCGAGCAGAGCACCCCCCGCTCTCCCGAGTGTCGATGTGATTCCTCTCGAAGGAGGCGTGCCGCACCTGCTCTCGTCAGTGATAGCGGTTCCCGCAAATGTAATCCTGCAGGTCCTGCTCCGTGCGCAACGCTTCGTCGAGCCTGTGCTTGACCACGTCGCCGATGCTGACCACGCCGACAACGCTGTCGCCTTCGAGCACGAGCACGTGGCGTGTACGCCGTTGGGTCATCATCGCCATCACGTAGGGCAGCAAATCCTGTGTCGAACAGGTCGCGACACTGCGGTTCATGATGTCAACAGCCCGCATCGTCGCCGCCTCGGCCCCGTATTCCGCCAATGCGTTGCAGCAATCCCGTTCCGAAAGCGTACCCAGGTATTCTCCGGGGGCGCGGCTGACGACTACGAAGCCGATATTGCTTTCGCGAAACAGCCGCAGCACTTCCACCATAGTGTGAGAAGGGGTGACCGCAATGACCCCGACGCCCTTGTTCTTCACGATATCGCCGACAAACATTTAAGCCTCCTGCCCTGCAGCGCGGTGCGTCAGACGCACAAAAGTCGCCGTAGCACTTTGAACTGGCGCACGATTTTACTCCTAAATCGCCTGCGATTTAAGGAGTCGTGCGGTCGCCCCGGGGTTGACAGCTGGCGTGCTCACGTTCGGCGGATATTTCGCCACCAGTTGTAACCCTGCGCCTCGCTCGACTCCACCAGAACGTCCTTCTTCGTGTCAAGGCGAGCGGCAACCACGCCGCCACCGGTCGCCGCCTTGCCGGGCTTGGCGAGCAGGTCGTCACGCCCGATCACCAGGTCGCGCGAGGAAAAACTCGAGAATTCATATTGTTGGCCAAGAGCGATCGCATCCGCCGGACAGGCGTCCTCGCACAACCCGCAGAACAGGCATCGGGCCGTGTCGATCTCGAATTTGGCCGGTCGCCGGTTGCCCTTCTCGTCCTCATAGGGAACGACTTCGATGCAGTCGCAGGGACAGATCCGCGCGCAGAGTTCGCAGGCCACGCACTTGATCTCGCCCTCTTCGTCACGCTTGAGGAAGTGATGCCCGCGATAACGCGAATAGGGCAGCCATTTCTCCTTGTCCGGGTACTGCATGGTCACGGTTCTGGAGAACATGTAGCCAAGTGTCAGCGCCAGGGCGCTCGACAGATCGGAGAAGAACGCCCAGCCAATCCATGTTCCAGTTCTGTCCCGTGCGCGCGACATCGCCGCCCCGCTGCCGCATGTCTCCTGGATCCGACCGAGGAGAAGATATGCGGCCTTTCAAAGTGCTACAGCGACCTTGGTTCGTCGGAGACGCTGCAGGGAGCCGCTCCCGGCCCCTAGGAGAATACAATACCTGTAATAATTATGTTCGCCATCGACAGAGGAAGCAAGACCTTCCACCCGATCGCCATCAGCTGGTCGTAGCGATAGCGCGGGAAGGTGAAGCGAAACCACATGAACAGATAGACGAAGAACGCCACCTTGAGCATGAACCAGAGGAGCGGCGGCAATGGGATCAGCACACCGTTCCAGCCTCCAAAGAACAGGATGACCGAAAGGACCGACACGAGCAGCATGATGACGTATTCGCTGATCATGAAGAATGCGAATCGGATGCCGCTGTATTCGGTGTGGAATCCGGCCCCCAGATCGCCTTCCGCTTCCGCCAGGTCGAAGGGAATGCGCTGCGCTTCAGCCAGCCCCGCAACGAAGAACACGAAGAACCCGACTGGTTGGTAAACGATGTTCCAAACATCGGCCTGAGCCCGGACGATATCCAGAAGGCTCATGGATTGCGCCAGCATCACCACGCCGATGACAGCGAACCCCATCGGGATCTCGTAGCTGATCATCTGCGCGCAGGTCCTGAGGCTGCCCAGCACCGCATATTTGCTGTTCGCGGCCCAGCCGCCGAAGATGACGCCATAAACCTCGAGCCCGATCACCGCGAAGACGAAAAGCAACGCCACGTTCATATTGGAAACGTAAAGCGAGATCTCGTTGCCGAGCACCGAGACGGTCTCGCCGAAGGGGATCGCGACGAACACCACAAAGGGCGGGGCGAGCGCGAGGATCGGCGCCAGCTTAAACAGGAAGCGGTCGGCTTCGGCCGGGATGTGGTCCTCTTTGGTCAGGAGCTTGATGCCGTCCGCCAACGGTTGCAACAGTCCGTGCCACCCGACGCGCATCGGCCCCATCCGTTGCTGCATGTGCCCGGCGATCTTGCGTTCCAGCCAGGTCAGCGGCAAGGGCAAGAGCAGCAGCATCGCGATCAGCAATGCGATCTTGAAGACGATCACGCCAAGGGCGACGATAAGTTCCATGTCCGCGGCTTTATCCAACGGTTGAAACACGTGGCCGGATTTTGGCGCCGGCCATGCACTGGCAATCTGCGCGCTTGTCTATTGCATGTTTCCTTAAATCATAGCCGATTTCGGGATAAAAACATGCAGTAATTCAAAGGGCTACAGCGGCCATTGTGCGTCTGAAAGGACGCACGGCGCTGTAGCTGCAGGGTACAACGGCGGGGCACGACACACAATGCCACGACAGTTCTGCCGCGGCGGCCTGCGGCATGTCGGCTCCGGGCGTCACCAGCGCGCGAGAGTCAACGATCCCATAGGCGACTTTTCCCGACAATTTGATCCGGTGCAAGGTCGCGAGGCT
Organism: Sinorhizobium garamanticum; assembly: GCF_029892065.1. NCBI lineage: Bacteria > Pseudomonadati > Pseudomonadota > Alphaproteobacteria > Hyphomicrobiales > Rhizobiaceae > Sinorhizobium > Sinorhizobium garamanticum. Next base: position 1,719,570 of record NZ_CP120374.1, read on the forward strand.
GTCGCCGATCTAGGATATAATACCGCGGGTCATCGGCCATCGGCGACGAACGCCGGTGGCTTCGAACGGTTCTGAAGGCCCTGACGGGAAGGAGGAGTCCATGATACCGACTGGATTACTGCGTTCGGCCGCTGTTGCCGGTCTCATCGCCCTTGGCGCAACTGCTGGCGCTAGTGCGCAAACCACCGAGAGCGAAGAGCGTCGGCCCGAGGCGTCACCCGAAGCGGAGGCGCAGTCCTCCAGCCCCGAAGGCAGGATGAGGGAAGGCGATCAGCCGCGCGAGCGGGACATGATGGGCCAGGATATGATGGGTAGGGGCATGATGGGGCGCATGCCGATGATGGCCATGCGCGGGCACATGATGAAGATAATGTTCGCCATCGCCGATGCGGATGGAGACGGCAGCCTCTCTTTCGATGAGGTGACGGCTATCCACAAACGAATCTTCGACAACGTAGATACCAACAAGGACGGCAAGGTTTCTACCGAAGAGATTCAGGCATTCATGCGGTCCTAAAGCGCGTCGCGTTCAATCGGACTCATGCGACGCGCTTTAGGTCCTTGTTTTTATGCATGTCGTTGTCCCAAAACCGCTGCACACTTTTGGGCGACATGCAGGTCACGATGATTTGGGTCGAAGCGACCCAAAATCCTGAACGTGATCGAGTCTGAAGAGTTAGCGCGGGTGAAAACCGCTCGCGCTTTCCTCATAGCGCGCGGACCGGAAGGATGTTCGGTCTTGGCAAGGCATCTCTTGCGGATGGAGCTTTGTCCTCCTTGGTGACCGTCGCTGCCAATTGACGCTTGAAAGGCGGCATGCATTCCGCCCGCCGATTCCTTTTACGCGTGGCGGAATTGCGATTGGCCTCTATTTCCACATGCCGCGCATGCGCGCGGCGACGTCGAGCCGGATCTGCAGAGCGTTGCGCTCACCGGTCGTCGGGCTGGCCAGGGGCCATGTTGCGGTCTCGAAGAATTGCAGGAGCGTCGCAGGAATAAAGCGCGTCCGGCTCGCATAGACATGGCGATCGCCCTGGGCGTGCTGGCCACCGGTGAAGAAGCGCTGCGGGACCACCAGCGTCAGGCTGTCCTTGGCGCGGGTCATCCCGACATAGAGCAGCCGCCGCTCTTCTTCGAGATCATGCGTCGTCCCAGTTGCGAGGTCAGACGGAATGCAGCCGTCGACCACGTTGAGCATGAAGACGGCGCGCCATTCCTGTCCTTTGGCTGAATGAATGGTCGACAGGATCAGATAGTCCTCGTCGAGAAGCGGCACGCCCGCCTGGTCGCTGGTCGCATCCGGTGGATCGAGCGTCAGTTCCGTCAGAAAACGTTCGCGGCTCGGATAGCCGGAAGCGATCTGCTCAAGTTGCAGAAGATCGGCCTTCCGTGTCTCGCCGTCCTCGTGGATGCGATCGAGATGCGGCTCGTACCAGGTGCGCACCATGGCGATTTCCGCGGGCCACCCGGACCGGCGGAGGCCCTGAAGCAGTTCTACGAGACGCGCCCAGTCGTCCCCGCTCTTGGGCGGAGAAGGGACCTCGCCGAGCGCCATCAGCGGCTCGGGGTCGGCCGCGATCGCGTCCAGGATCTTGCCGGCGGTTTGTGGCCCGATTCCGGGGAGCATCTGAAGCAGCCGAAATCCGGCGACGCGGTCACGTGGGTTCTGTGCGAAACGCAGCACCGCGAGCATGTCCTTCACATGGGCCGAGTCGAGGAATTTGAGACCACCGAACTTCACGAAGGGGATGTTGCGGCGGGTGAGCTCCACCTCGAGAGGACCGCTGTGGTTCGAGGCGCGAAACAGAACGGCCTGCTGCTTCAAACGCATTCCAGTCTCACGGTTGGCGAGGACCTGCTCGACGATATAGTTCGCCTGATCGCTCTCATCCTTGACCGTCAGCAGCTTCGGACGCTCCGCCGACTGTCTGTCCGTCCAGAGATTCTTGGTGAACCGCTCGCGTGCAAGCTCGATGACGCCATTGGCGGCCGCAAGGATCGTTTGCGTCGAACGGTAGTTCCGATCGAGCGTGATGACGTCGGCAGGCGGGGAGAACTCCTTCGGAAAATCGAGGATGTTGCGAACGGTCGCCGCCCGAAAGGAATAGATGGACTGCGCGTCGTCGCCGACGACCGTCAGGCCGCGCCCGCCGGGCTTCAGCGCCATCAGGACCGAAGACTGCAGCTTGTTGGTGTCCTGGTATTCGTCCACAAGCACATGGTCGAACCGGCCGCCGATATCGATGGCGAGTGATGGGTCGGTCACCATCTGCTCCCAATAGAGAAGCAGGTCGTCGTAGTCGAGAACGTTCTGCGCCTGCTTGGCTTCGACGTATCCGGCGAACAGCGCCTTCAACTGGTCCTCCCAGCCGGAAACCCATGGATACCAATTCCGGAGCACGTCGTTCAGCGGCAGCTGCGAATTCACCGTCCGCGAGTAGATCGCCAGGCACGTGCCCTTCGTCGGAAACCTGCTTTCGGTCTTCGAGAATCCGAGCTCGTGGCGGACGAGGTTCATCAGGTCGGCGCTGTCCTCCCGGTCGTGGACGGTGAAATCAACGTTCAGGCCGATCTGTTCGGCATAGATTCTCAGCAGGCGCGCCCCGATGCCGTGAAATGTGCCGGCCCAGGCGAGGGCGTCCGTCATCACGCCGGAGCCGGCACCAAGTACCTGGGCACAGATGCGCTCGACACGGCGCGACATTTCAGCCGCGGCCCTGCGCGAAAAGGTCATGAGAAGGATGCGGCGGGGATCTGCTCCATTGACGATCAGGTGAGCGACCCGGTGAGCCAGCGTGTTGGTCTTCCCCGATCCCGCTCCGGCGATAATCAGCAATGGTCCGCCGACAATGCCGTGGTCCGGTCCGATACCATGTTCGACGGCGCGGCGCTGCCTGTCGTTCAGTTTTTCAAGGTAAGCTGCGCTCATTCGCCTGCCATGTTCGTTCCGCAATGAGTCCGGCTCAGCACATAGCTGATCGCCGTCGGCAGTGGGTGACGTCAAGCTGAAAAAGGACAAGCGTGGCAAAAGCCCCCAGCAAATGAACATTTCTACGGCGGTGCGCGGCTTTTTAAGACGCACAAAGGTCGCGGGCACACCCCGAATTGCGGCAAACATGCAGCGGCCATTGTTAGAACGGCCGGCTCGGCTCCCTCACCACATTGGGCCACATTCGGCGGATAACGATGCGCACGCACGTTGCCGCTCCCGACCTCAATCGCGCGGGAGCCTGCCGAGCAACAGCTCATTTCCCTCGCCATTTCCGCATCGCCGACATTTCAGCATGCCTGCAATGGCCATCAAGGATGTGCCACCACCGCGCGTTCTGGCAATCTGACGACGGTCAACTGGAGCCTGATGCCGACACTTCCCGCACCTGGCAACGAGCACATACCATTCGGGCAGCGTCTCCAAGGTGGAGGCGGATTCTGCGGTATCCCCGCGCGGTGCCAGGTCGATTCCCCGCCGATGCCGCATCGTCATTCATCAAGGCTTGGCCGCCATCCGCGCGGCAATCCGCGGCTGCTGCGCGAGTAAGCCGCCGGCGGCGCAGGTGTCTGCAATCTGCAAGGAAAGTTGCGACCGCGGCCTTTGCATCCTCATCGTGCCTGCCGGGATCGCTTCGACCTGCTGTCCGCGACAACTGCTTCTTCGGCTTCCCGGATACACGAGCTTAACTGTCCAGATTGAGCGAAAGCTGCACGCCGCCGCGCTTCAGCGCGGGCAGGGGCGGGGTCAGTTGAATCCGCCCGAAAATCTGTCTCCGCCGTTCTTCCTCGCGCTCTCGCCGGACGCGAGACGCAGCGACGACGGCCATGGCGCGGTTTATGACTTCTTCGGTATGGGTCATGATAATCCTCCGAATGTTCACGTTATGTTCTCATTCGGGCACCGCGTTGTCAAGCTCCGTCTAAAAGGCCTCGTGAGTGCTTCGTGATGGCGAACCGGGCACCTCAGGTTGCCGATTCAATGGAATTGTGGTTCGGATTTTCTCAGCTGGGTTGGTGGCGTGCTCAACCCGAAGCGTGGTCCCGGCGAATTGCCGGGACCCGTATTTGCGTACCGACCCCTTACGTGCGGAAACGGCGGCTTCGGCCAGGATCAGACGAGATCGAAGCGATCGGCGTTCATCACCTTGTTCCAGGCTGCCACGAAATCGCGCACGAACTTCTTGGGCGCATCCTCCTGCGCGTAGACTTCCGCGATCGCACGGAGCACGGAGTTCGAACCAAAGACGAGGTCGACGCGGGTGCCGGTCCACTTGACTTCGCCGCTCTTGCGGTCGCGTCCCTCGAACACATCCTGAGCTTCCGCCGAAGCCTTCCACTCCGTGCCCATGTCGAGCAGGTTCACGAAGAAGTCGTTGGTGAGCGCCCCGGGACGCTTGGTGAAGACGCCGTGCTGGGACTCTCCGACATTCGCGTTCAGCACGCGCAAGCCGCCGACGAGGACGGTCATCTCCGGCGCCGTCAGCGTCAGGAGTTGCGCCTTGTCGACCAGCAGCTCCTCTGCCGAAACGGCATATCGGGCCTTCTGGTAGTTGCGGAAGCCGTCGGCGATCGGCTCGAGGACGGCAAAGGATTCCGCATCGGTCTGCTCCTGCGATGCATCCGTGCGGCCCGGCGCGAAGGGAACCTCCACATCGTGCCCGGCGGCCTTTGCGGCCTCCTCGATCGCGGCGGCGCCGCCAAGCACGATCAGGTCGGCGAGGGAAACCTTCTTGCCGCCGGACTGCGCCTCGTTGAAGGCCTTCTGGATGCCTTCAAGGGTTTCCAGCACTTTTGCAAGCTGGGCGGGCTGGTTGACTTCCCAATCCTTCTGGGGGCTGAGGCGGATGCGCGCGCCGTTCGCCCCGCCACGCTTGTCGGAGCCGCGGAAGGTCGAAGCCGACGCCCAGGCGGTCGAGACCAGATCGGAGACAGAGAGACCCGATGCGAGGATCTTGGCCTTGAGGTCGGCAATGTCAGCTGCGTCGACCAGGGGATGATCGACGGCCGGGACCGGATCCTGCCAGATCAGCTCCTCTGCCGGGACCTCTGGGCCGAGATAGCGCGCGCGCGGACCCATGTCGCGGTGCGTCAGCTTGAACCATGCCCGGGCAAAGGCGTCCGCGAACTGATCCGGATTCTCGTAGAAGCGCCTTGCGATCTTCTCGTAGACTGGGTCGACCCTGAGCGCGAGGTCGGTGGTCAACATGGACGGCGCGTGACGCTTCGACGGGTCGTGTGCATCCGGTATGGAATTGGCGCCCGCACCATTCTTCGGTTTCCACTGGTGCGCGCCGGCCGGGCTCTTGGTCAGCTCCCACTCATAGCCGAACAGGTTCCAGAAGAAGTTGTTGCTCCACTTCGTCGGCGTCGAAGTCCATGTGACTTCAAGGCCGCTGGTGATGGTATCGCCGCCCTTGCCGCTGCCGTAACTGCTCTTCCAGCCGAGGCCCTGCTCCTCGATGCCGGCGCCCTCGGGCTCCGGGCCGACAAGCGCGGCATCGCCCGCGCCGTGGGTCTTGCCGAAGGTATGGCCGCCGGCGATGAGGGCGACGGTCTCCTCGTCGTTCATGGCCATGCGGGAGAACGTCTCGCGGATGTCGCGGGCGGCCGCGACCGGATCGGGGTTACCGTTCGGTCCTTCCGGATTGACGTAGATCAGACCCATCTGCACGGCGGCAAGGGGGTTCTCGAGCTCCCGGTCACCCGTGTAGCGCTTGTCGCCGAGCCACTCGGTCTCCATGCCCCAATAGATGTCTTCCTCCGGCTCCCAGACGTCGGCACGGCCGCCGCCGAAGCCGAAGGTCTTGAAGCCCATCGACTCCAGCGCACAGTTTCCGGCGAGGATCATCAGGTCGGCCCAGGAGATGCTCTTGCCGTGTTTCTGCTTGATCGGCCAGAGCAGCCGGCGCGCCTTGTCGAGGTTGGCATTGTCCGGCCAGCTGTTCAGCGGCGCAAAACGCTGCGTGCCGGAAGATGCGCCGCCGCGGCCATCGCCGGTGCGGTAGGTGCCCGCGCTATGCCAGGCCATGCGGATGAGAAGCGGGCCATAATGGCCGAAGTCGGCCGGCCACCAGTCTTGGCTGTCCTTCATCAGCGCGTAGAGATCCTGCTTGACGGCATTCAGGTCGAGCTTCTTGAACTCCTCGGCGTAATCGAACGCCTCGCCCATCGGATTGGAGAGTGGCGAATTCTGGTGAAGAACTTTCAGGTTCAACTGGTTAGGCCACCAGTCGCGGCTCGACGTGCCGTGCACGACCGGGCAGCGGCCCGTTTTTTCGGCTTTTGCGTCCATTTCGGTCTCCCATTGTGATTGCGCGAATTTCGCTGGTTCGGTTTCATGGCCAGCGCAAGCGCGCCAGGCACATGGATATCCTTTTGCTTGAGGTCCTCCCGGGAAAAGACCCCTGAAACAAACAGCCTTGAGTGCCAACGCTGAGTGGCCAGGACATCGATGACCTTTCCACCGTCGGAGTTCGAGGCGGTGACGTTGGCTGTCTTCTCTGCAGCTTAATCACTCTAGCAAATGGGTTTCATTAATTTAAGTTGGATTTCCTGATCGCTGCGATAACATGCGGTTATGATCAATTTCACACTCAAGCAGCTTCGCTATTTCGAGGCATTGGCACGATACGGCCATTTCGGGCGCGCGGCGGATGCCTGCGCGATCTCTCAGCCCGCATTGTCGGTGCAGATCAAGGAACTGGAGCAAGCGCTGGGCACGGAGCTGTTTGAAAGAGGCGCGCGTCAGGTGCGGCTCAGCAGCTTCGGAGAAGTGCTTGCCCAGCGCGTGCGCGACATCCTGCGTTCCGTCGATGAAATCGGAGACCTGGCGCGCGCCTCGCAGGACCGTCTGGCGGGACGGCTGCGGATCGGCGTCATCCCGACGGTCGCACCCTACCTGCTGCCTCGGATAATAGGCAATCTCACCCGCGTGTATGAAGGGCTCGATATCAACGTGCGCGAGACGCTGACGTCGAAGCTGGTTCAGGACCTGTTGGAGGGTCGGCTCGACACGGCCATTGTGGCGCTGCCGATATCCGAACCGTCCTTGACCGAGGTTGCGCTGTTCGAGGAGAATTTCGTGCTGGTTCGGTCGGATGAGGATGAGGGAAAGCCGGTGCCCGGTCGCGAAAGATTGCGTGAAATGCGGCTGCTTCTCCTGGAGGAGGGGCATTGCTTTCGCGATCAGGCCCTGTCGTTCTGCAATATGCGCTCGGCGCTGCCGCGGGAATTGCTGGACGGTAGCTCTCTATCCACGCTGGTTCAAATGGTCAGCGCCGGCATCGGTGTTACTCTGATCCCGGAAATGGCCGTGCCGGTGGAAACGCGCTCGGCGTCCGTGTCTGTTGCCCGCTTCGAGAATCCCCAGCCCTCGCGCACAATCGGCATGATCTGGCGCAAGACGAGCCCCTTGGCCAAACAGCTCCTGCAGATTTCGGAAGTCGTTCGTCAGTCCGCGGGCACGATGCAGGCGAGCAGCGAAATCTGATCTCTTTGCGGCGGAATGCCCGGCCGGAATTAGCGGCCGGGCATAGGAGATTACGCGTTGAGCGTTTTTGAGAACGGCATGACGCGGATCCGCTTGCCGAGCGCCTTGTAGGCGGCGTTGGCAACGGCCGGGCCGATCGGCGGAACGCCGGGTTCGCCGATGCCGGAGGGCGGATTGGCCGAGGGCACGATGTGGACCTCGACCTTTGGCATGGCGTCGATCCTGAGCGGCGTATACATGTCGAAATTGCCCTGATCGACCTTGCCATCCGTCAGCGTGATTTCCTCGCCCAATATGGCCCCGAGCCCGAAGCCGATGCCGCCTTCCACTTGGGCGCGGACCTGGTCGGGGTTGATCGCGAGACCGCAATCGACGGCAGCGACCACGCGCTCGACCTTGATGCCGCCATTCCCATCGGTCGAAACCTCGGCGATCTCGGCCACCACGGAGCCGAAACTTTCGGCGAGGGCGACACCGCGGAAGCGACCTTCGGCGAGCGGCTTCTGCCATTCCGCCTTTTCCGCCGCGAGCTTCAGGACCTTCGCGTGACGCGAGTCCGGTTCGAGCATGGAGAGGCGGAACTCGACCGGATCGCTTCCCGCCGCCTCGGCGGCCTCGTCGAGGAACGTTTCTGCCGCGAAGGCGGTGTGGGTCGAGCCGACGGAGCGCCACCACAGGACCGGAACGCCGACGTCGGTAGTCGTAAGCCCGACCGTCTGGTTCGGAATGGCGTAGGGCAGGTTGTGGGCGCCTTCGACCGAGGTCGGGTCGACGCCATTCTGGATCATGCCCTGGAAGGCGGTCTTCGCCACGATGGACTGGCCGACGATATGATCGTCCCAAGCCACGAGCTTTCCGTTCTCGTCTAGCCCGGCTTTGAGGCTGTGCACGTAGGCGGGCCGATAGCGGCCGGCGTGCATGTCGTCCTCGCGGGTCCATTGCACCTTTACAGGCGCGCGGAACCCGATGGCCTTGGCCGCATAGACGGACTCAACGACGACATCGCCGTCGAACACCGCCCGCCGGCCGAAGCTGCCGCCGGACTTCATGACGTTGAGGCGCACCTTTTCCGGAGCAATGCCAGCAATCTCGGCGGAAAGGCGCTGATAGACGTCCGGGAACTGATGCCCGCCCCAGATCTCGAGCGTGCCGTCCTCGTTCATGCGCGCGACCGCGTTCAAGGGCTCCATCGCCGCATGAGCGAGATAGGGGAATTCGAAGCTTCCCTCGATGACCTTTGCCGCGCTCGCGAAGGCGGCCTCGGCGTCGCCGTCCTTGCGGGCGACCGCCGCTGGCGGGTTCTCCGCCAGATCGCGGTACATGGACATGAGCTCATCCGTGCCGCGCTTTTCCGCCGCCGTCTCGTCCCATTCGACGGTGACGGCGTCACGGCCCTTGATCGCCACCCACATGTGCTCGCCGATCACGGCAATGCCGCGCGGCGTTTCGACGACGTCGACCACGCCCTTGATAGCCTTTGCGGCCGAAGCATCGAAGGACTTCACCTTCGCCCCGAAAACCGGCGGATGGATCATCACCGCGGTCAGCATGCCCGGCAGCTTGACATCGATTGTGTATTGCTCCGTGCCGTTCGCCTTGCGGGCGCTGTCGAAGCGTTTCAGCTTGCCATTGCCGATGAGCTTCCAGTCGCCCGGCTGTTTCAGCGTTACGTCCGCGGGCACCGGCATGGTCGCGGCCTTGGCGGCAAACTCGCCGAAGCCGCCGCTCTTGCCGGAGGCATGGGCGAGGCGACCGTTGTCGACCGTGATCTCCGCCGCGTCGACGCCCCATTCGGCGGCGGCGGCGGCGACGAGCATCGCCCGGGCGGCAGCACCCGCCTTGCGGTAGCGCTCCCAGGACGAGGCCATCGAGGTCGAACCGCCCGTCCCCTGGATAGCGCCGCCAAAGGCGATATTGCCATAGGCCTGCACATTGCCGGCGGCGCCCTTGACTTCGATCGTCGACCAATCGGCATCGAGCTCTTCCGCCACGAGCGTGGCGATGCCGTTATAGGAGCCCTGGCCCATCTCGAACTGCGACGAAAGGACGGTCACCTTTCCATCACCGTCGATCGTCACATAGGGGGAAAAGGCATGTGCCCCGTCGTCCGCCGCGGTCTCGGCCGCGGCCGCCGGCGAGGCGGTGAGCAGGCGAAAACCGACGGCGATGCCTGTGCCGGCCGCAAGCGCGCCGATGAGGAACTGCCGCCGAGATGTCTCGATCCGCGGGGCGGAGAGGGTGAGCGATTGCATCAGTTTCGGGATCATGACTCAAGCCTCCAAACGCTTTGCGGCTTCGTGGATGCCGGCACGGATCCGGTGATAGGTGGCGCAACGACAGAGATTGCCCGACATTGCCGCGTCGATGTCCGTGTCGCTGGGTTTTGGATTGCTGGTCAAGAGTTCCGTCGCCGACATGATCTGTCCCGACTGACAGTAGCCGCATTGCGGAACGTCGAGGTCGGCCCAAACCGCCTGCACCGTTTCCGCGACCTTGCCCTTGAGCCCCTCGATGGTGGTCACCTCAGCCCCTTCGATGTCGCCGATGAGCGTCTGACAGGACCGGACCGGCGCGCCGTCGACATAGACGGTGCAGGCGCCGCATTGTGCCATGCCGCACCCGAACTTCGTGCCTTTTAGCCCCACAAGATCGCGGATCACCCAAAGAAGCGGCATATCCGCCTCGGCTTCGACCGAGTGCTTGACGCCGTTGATCGTCACAATTGCCATGGTGGTCTCCTCGCGTTAGGCGCAGCTCTCGGCATTTGGGAGATGCCGCTTCATGCGCCGCAGCCATTCGCCAGGCTGCGGTCAAAGCTTAGAAGACCATTCCGCAGCCCGGTAGAGTCGATCCTGTCGCATTATTGCCTATTTCTGTCGACATGACGCGATTGTGATCATGGTGACGCCGCGGTGTCGTGCCCAGCGAATCGATTTAGGCGCCGCACCGCGCCGTTTTCTAGTCGATCGAGTCGCGTCTGTTCGGCTCGCTGGAGCTCAGGATTGACCTGATATCCCTTATCGGCGGATGACCGAAAGCACGTCGATATTCCCGGCTGAATTGCGTCGGGCTCTCATAACCGACACGTGCGGCGGCCGTCGCTGCATCGAGCGACTGCGAAAGCATCAGGTCCCGCGCGTGGTGCAGCCGCAGGTGCTTCTGGAACTGCAGCGGACTCATTGCGGTCATGGCGCGAAAATGGTGATGGAGCGTCGATACGCCCATGTTCGCAACTTCCGCCAGCTCCTCGATGCGCAGCGGCCGGGCATAATTTTCCTTCAGCCAGGCCACCGCCTTTGCCACGCGGTTGCTGTTGGTGCCGACGAGCGCGAAGCGCCGAAGCCGTGCCCCTTGCTCGCCGGTAAGCAGCCGGTAGAGGATCTCATTGTGAATATGACTGGCGAGGAAAGGGATGTCCGCCGGCGAGTTTATGAGCAAAATCAGCCGCAACAGGGCGTCATACAATTCCGGTGTCGCGGCGCCGACGACGACACCGAGGTCGCGCTCGGGCATATCCCCCGGCTGTATGTCGTAGTCGGTGATGATCCTGCGCAGTTTCTCCAGATCGAGCCGCAGCGTCGCGGCCACATAGGGTTCGCTCTTGGTCGCCTCGCAGATCTGTCCAGTCATCGGCAAGCCGATGGCGGTCACGAAGAAGCAGGACTCGTCGTAGACGAGCGTTTCGTTGCCGACCTTGATGCGCTTGCTTCCCTTGACGATCAGCGACAGGCTCGGTTCCGAGACACTGGAAAACGGGCCGGCCGGCTCGATGATGCGGTAGAGGACGAGCCCTGGGATCGGGTGGCTGCAGCGTACACCGTCCCACGGCAGTTGCGAGAGCTTGTCGAGAATTTGCGCCCGAAGGGGCGCCGTTTCTTCGCGCAGGTCGCGCTTCTGCATGCTTGCCTCGCTCCATTGCCGTCTCTTCATTGGACTTCAACCACTAAGCTTATCACAATATTTTGATCTCGGCACGATTAGGCAACCGCCAACGATCTACACTACCGCATCGCTCCGGGAAGCAAACTGGGCGACCAACCCGCTTCCTCAAGGTTTCAGGCGCGATTGTCTGGCGGCGCAGCCCGCTCGACATAGTCCGCCCGGTTGATGCCGTGACGTTGCAGCTTGTCATAAAAGGTCTTGCGGGGAATGCCGAGCGCTTCCAGCGTTTCCTTGACGTCGCCCCGATGCGCCGTCAGGGCTTCCTTCAAGATCTCGGCCTCGTAGCGCTCCAGCCGCTCCGGAAGCGATGCCCCGGCGTCGGCCGCTGGCGGGAGCGGGTTGCCGAGGTTTCCTTCAACGCCAAGCGCCACACGCTCGGCAAAATGCGACAGTTCGCGCACATTGCCGGGCCAGGAATGCGACATCAGGTGTTGCTGGACAGCCGGAGAAACCGATGGAACGTCACGCTCGAAACGTTCCGCCGCCCGGCTCAGGAAATGCGAGAAGAGCAGCGGGATGTCCTCGCGCCGCTCGCGCAACGGCGGGATCGAAAGCGTCACGACATTCAGCCGGTAGTAGAGGTCCTCACGAAAGTCGCCGCGCTCCGCCGGATCGCCGAGGTCGACCTTGGCAGCGGCAACGACCCGGATGTCGACCGGCCGTGTCTCGTTGGTGCCGAGCGGGGTGATCTCGCGCGCTTCAAGTACACGCAGCATCTTGACCTGGGTTGCCGGCGGCATCGCCTCGATCTCGTCGAGAAACAGCGTGCCGCCGCTTGCATGCTCGATCCGGCCGATCCGCTTTTTCACGGCTCCGGTGAAGGCGCCCGGCTCGTGGCCGAAGAGCTCGCTCTCGATCACCGTTTCGGGGAGGGCGCCGCAGTTGAGCGCCACGAAATTGCCATTGCTGCGCCGGCTCCACTGGTGCAGGAGGGTCGCAACGACCTCCTTGCCGCTGCCGGTCTCGCCGGCGACCAGCACATCGACGTCGGTGTCAGCGATGTGTTTCAACGTCTGCCGCAGCCGTTCCATCACCGGCGTCTGGCCGATCAGCGGCAGGCTGTCGGAGGCGGCTTCCGCGGCGCGTCGGAGCGCACGGTTTTCCATCACCAGGCGACGCTTCTCCACGGCGCGCCGCGCGCTCTGGACGAGCCGATCGGCGGCAAAGGGCTTGGCAATGAAATCATAGACCCCATCCTGAATGGCCTGGACCGCCATCGGGATATCGCCATGTCCGGTGACCAGAATGACGGGAAGGTCCGGGTCGAGGGCGGCCACCTTCTGGAAGAAAGCAAGCCCATCGAGACCCGGCATGCGGATGTCGCTGATGACGACCCCGTCGAATTCGGGGCTCAGGGCTCCAAGAGCTTCGACCGCGCTGGCGAAGGGCGAGACCGTAAAGCCGGCAAGCTCAAGGGTCTGCTGCATCGCCTTGCGCAAGTCGCGGTCGTCGTCGATCAGGAAAACGGATGCGGCGTCGCTCATTGCGTTTGAGCCTTTTTCAAATGGACTGTGAATGTGGTTCCGGAGGCGCCAGTCTCAACCGCGATGTCGCCGCCGTAGTCGACGACGATCTCCTTGGAGATCGCTAGCCCGAGACCGAGCCCGTCGTCCTTCGACGTATTGAAGGGCGTGAAAAGCTCATCGCGAACACCCTCCGGAATGCCGGGACCATTGTCGGCGACCGTCAGCTCAATGCCGCGCTCCGTTTCCGCGCACCGCACCCTGATCTCGCCGTTCTCGGCGTCGCCGAGCGCTTCCAGTGCGTTCTGGAGAAGATTGATCAGCACCTGTTCCAGGCGAATGCGGTTGCCCATGACCTTCAGGCCGTTGGGAGGAAGGGAGATCCGGATCGTATCCATGCGGCCGGCAAAGCGGCTGCGAAGCAAGAGCATCGCCCCTTCGATCACGTCCCGCATCTCGGTCGGTTCGGCGACGAAATTTCCCTTGCGGGCGAACCGGCGCAATTCGTCGGTGATTGTCCCGACGCGTTCGGTAAGCTCGGCGATGCTGGTAAGGTTTTCCGCTGCGGTCGCGCTTTGGCCGCGATCGAGGAAGGTGCGGGCGTTGTCCGCATAGGCGCGGATCGTGGCGACGGGCTGGTTTATTTCGTGCGCGACGCCGGCGGCGACCTGCCCGAGGATCGCCAGCCGGTTGGCCTGCACGAGATCCTGCTGAACGGCCTGCAGTTTTTCGGTCGTCTGGCGATGGTCGGCGATTTCCGTTTCGAGGCGGTCGCGGGCCATGGTGAGGTCACGCGTCCGCTCCTCGACGCGCGCCTCGAGCTCGATGCGTGCCGCGCGTTCCGCCGCCGAACGCAAGGCGACCGTCTGGCGCCGGCGCATGAGAAAGGCGGCAAGCGCGAGCAGGGGAACCAGGATCGCGAGCATCTGCAGCCTTGCATTGCGTGCGCCTGCCGACAGCGCGGCGGTCAGCGGCGACAATTGTTCCAACCGCCAGTTCGTCGACGGCACCATCGTTTCGACGCGCAGGAACATCTCGGGGCGGCTGCCCGGGAGCAGGCCATTGAGGGTGGAGGAGCCATCGGCCTTTGCTTCGATTTGGCTGAAGGGCAGCGGCAATAAGGGCGCGTCGCCGAATTGCAGGCTTTCGCGGATCGACGCCAGACGGTCCTCGGGAATTTGCTTCGTCGTCATGAAGCGCCAGGAGGGGATGCTGGTGATGAGGACGATGCCTCGTCGGTCGGTGACATAGACGGGCTTGCCCGTGCTCGCCCAATCGGCTTCGACGCCGTCGAACTCGAGCTTGGCGACGATGACTCCGATCCGCCCCGCAGGTCCGTCGATCCGCCGGGAAATGTAGAGGCCCGGGCGTTTGCTGACCGACCCCATGGCAAAATGCTCCGCCTGACCATCACGGATCGCCAGGCGGAAATAGTCGCGAAAACCATAATTGCTGCCGACGAAACTTGTCGGCTCTCGCCAATTGCTCGCGGCGATGGCGACGCCGTCCACTCCGATCAGATAGACGACCGCGGCGCCGGCACTTGCGGCAAGCTCCTCGAGCTTGCGGTTGATCTGGTCGAGCGAGCGGGCATCCGGCGTCAGAAGCGACTGGCGGATCGCCGTGTCGTCGGCGAGCACCAGCGGCAGCGCGCGCTGTTTTTCGACGACGGCGCGCAACAGCGACGCCTTGAGGCTGGCGTCGATGCGGCTTTGTTCAGCGAGCGCGCTGAGCGCATTTGTCCGGCCATATTCCCCGGCGACGACCAAGCCCAACGCGATGAGCGCGAGTGCGACCAGGGTGAAAACCAGCCAAAGCCGCCGGGCGCGGCGCTGGAGATCGCCGAGATCATTTTTGAGGGGAATGGTCATGGCGGCATTGTGCATCTTTTCGCCCAGCATGCCAATTCGTCTGTGCGGATTTCCGCCCACTCCAGCGCAGATCCACGGACGCTTAAAATTAAAGAGCTTAGGAATCAATAGGTTGTTCATGCGCGTCCAATCTGGCACGCCCGTTGCAACTCCTTCCGCATGGCAGCGGGTGCTGTCGTTCTTCGGAAAAGTGGCCTGGGAGGCCCGGCCCCTTGCCGGACTAGGCTCGTGGAGGATTATCATGATCGCAGAACATTCCGCGGAGATCCGCGGCAAGACACCCCTTTATCGGCATCTCTATGTCCAGGTCCTCGCGGCGATCGCTGCGGGCATCTTGCTCGGCCATTTCTATCCGGATGTCGGCACCGAGCTCAAGCCGCTGGGCGACGCCTTCATCAGGCTCGTCAAGATGATCATCGCGCCGGTCATCTTCCTAACGGTCGCGACCGGTATTGCCGGCATGACCGATCTCGCCAAGGTCGGGCGCGTCGCCGGCAAGGCAATGATCTACTTCCTGACCTTCTCCACGCTCGCGCTCATCGTCGGTCTCGTGGTCGCGAATGTGGTCCAGCCTGGCTCCGGCATGCATATCGATCCGGCCTCGCTCGATGTGAAGGCGGTCACGACCTATACCGAGAAGGCGCATGAGCAGTCGGTCACCGGCTTTCTCATGAATATCATTCCGACGACGCTGATCAGTGCTTTCGCCGAGGGCGACATCCTGCAGGTGCTGTTCATCTCGGTTCTGTTCGGCGTCGCACTTGCGATGGTCGGCGAAAAAGGCCAGCCGGTGGTCGATTTCCTGCATGCGCTGACGCTGCCGATTTTCCGTCTGGTGGCGATCCTGATGAAGGCCGCTCCGATCGGCGCCTTCGGTGCGATGGCCTTCACCATCGGCAAGTACGGCGTGGCGTCGATTGCCAACCTCGCCATGCTGATCGGCACCTTCTATCTCACCTCCCTCCTCTTTGTCTTCATCGTTCTTGGCGCCGTGGCGCGCTATAACGGCTTCTCGATCGTCGCGCTCATCCGCTACATCAAGGAAGAACTGCTGCTGGTGCTCGGAACGTCCTCCTCGGAGGCGGCGCTGCCGGGCCTGATGAACAAGATGGAGAAGGCAGGCTGCAAGCGCTCGGTGGTGGGCCTCGTCATCCCGACCGGCTATTCCTTCAACCTCGATGGCACCAACATCTACATGACGCTCGCCGCGCTCTTCATCGCGCAGGCGACCGACATCCCGCTCTCCTTCGGTGACCAGATCCTGCTGTTGCTCGTCGCCATGCTGAGCTCGAAGGGCGCTGCCGGAATCACCGGCGCGGGCTTCATCACGCTGGCCGCGACGCTCTCGGTCGTCCCCTCCGTACCGGTCGCGGGTATGGCGCTGATCCTCGGCATCGACCGCTTCATGTCGGAATGCCGCGCGCTCACCAATTTCGTCGGCAACGCGGTCGCGACGGTCGTTGTGGCGAAATGGGAAGGCGAACTGGATCAGGCGCAACTCTCCGCCGCACTCGGCGGGGAGACGTCGATCGACACCATTCCGGCGGTCGTCCAACCGGCCGAATAACTTGCCTCCCAGGGCAAGCCTGCACGCAAGTGCAGTTTGGCGCGGTCTGGTTTTCCAGACCGCGCTTTTTTGCCGCCTCAGAGGGGGTAAAGCATTGGCAATCCCCTGAGCGTTCTTCTTGAGAAGGTTCGTGGCGATGGGTCCACGACACGACCAAGTCAAATCCCGTGCAGGACCTGCGTCGCCTTGACGGCGGCCGATGCCCGGTTTTCGACGCCGAGCTTCACGTAGATCTGTTCCAGATGCTTGGTGACCGTGCGGGCGCTTAAGCCGAGGATCTCGCCGATATCGCGGTTGGATTTGCCCTTGGCGATCCACAGCAGTACCTCGGATTCGCGCTGCGTCAGCAGGAAATGCTGGCGCAGCATCTCGTCGTCGCTCATGCCGTTCTCGGCGGTCAGGCGGAAGAGGTATTCGTTGGAGCCGATGGCGCCGAGATAGGAAATCTGCAAGCCCGTCTGCCCCGCCTGCTGCAGGGTAAAGCTGGCCTGACCGGAGCCATGCTTTTCACGCTGCCGCATCCATTCGGCGATGCGGGCGGTCACCACCGCAAGCCCGTCGTCGCTTCCCGTTGCAGCATTGACGAGGCGCGTCGCCTGCGGCGTCGACCAGCGGACGCCGCCGTCGCCGCGCACGGCAAGCAGGTGCCGCCCGGCCGCATCGAGCGCAACCCGGGCGCTCTGGGCGGAACGCGCGTTGGAGAGATGGACGCGAATGCGGGCCCGCAGTTCGTCGATGTTGATAGGCTTCGTGAGATAGTCGACGCCGCCGGCTTCCAGCGCGCGTACCACGTGCTCCGTCTCGGTGAGCCCGGTCATGAAAACCACTGGAACCTGGGTGACGGAGGCGTTTGCCTTCAGTCGGATGCAGGTATCGAAACCGTCCATCCCGGGCATCACGGCGTCGAGCAGGATGATGTCGGGAGTGATGCGGTCGGCAATATTCAGGGCGGCGTTGCCGGAGGTGGCGATCAACACCGAAAAGCCGGATTGTTCCAGCGCTTCAGTCAGGAAGCCCAGCGCCTCTGGCGAATCGTCGACCAGAAGCACGATGTCGCGCGGATTGGCAGGGTCAGCCACGTGTCTCGGCCTCCCCTGCCGTCAACTGCTTCAGGAAAGCGTCGTAGCCGGAAAGGTCGAAGGCACGGACATAGGCGCGCACCGCCTCCGCAAAAGCCTGGTTCTCAGGGTTCAGGGCAATCTCCGTCAGCTTCGCGTCGATGCCCCTGACGTAGCCGATTTCCCCAAGCCGGATCAATTCCTCCACATGGTGGTGTCCGGGACTGGTCACAGGATCGGCCTTGCCATTGGCGTGCTTATTATCGTCCTCATGGATCCATTCGAGGCCGAGATGGATCGCCAGCTTGTCGACGAGCTGGCGAACCCCGAAGGGTTTGGCGAGCGTGTCGTTGTGACCGCCTGCGGTGCCGGCCGTCGATCCGTCGCCGATATTGGCCGACAGCATGATCGCCGGCGCGGTCTGGCCGCTCTCACGCAGTCGCGTCACCAGTTCCCAGCCATTCATGCCGGGCATGGAGATGTCGATCAGGAACAGGTCGGGCTTGATGTCCCCGATGAGCGTCAGGCAGTCCCGTCCGCTCGCCGCCGTCAGCACGGTGAAATCGAGCGGGGCCAGCACCTCGCGCATCAGATCGCGGTGATCCTCGTTGTCGTCGACGACAACGACGGTGCGGCGGGTGCCCTTGTAGGAGCGGATCCGGCGCACCGGGTCCTTGAGTGCGGCCGGCCGGTCGACGGCGGAGAGCATCAGGCGGACGCGGAAGACCGTGCCCTTGTCCCTTTCGCTGGTGACGGAAATCTCGCCACCGAGCGTCTGGGTGAGGAGGCGCGTGATGGTCAGGCCAAGCCCGAGCCCGGGCATGCGATGTTCCGCCTCGCCGCGCTGGAACGGATCGAAGATCCGCGGCAGGTCCTTGTCGCTGATGCCGCGGCCGCTGTCCTCGATCGTGAAGGTGGCAACCTGGTTGCGATAGCCGACGCCGAAGCGGATGCGGCCGCGTTCGGTGAACTTCAGCGCATTCGACAGCAGATTGACGAGGATCTGTCTCAGCCGCTTCTCGTCCGTTCGTACATATTGCGGCAGCGACGCTGCACGGTCGTGTTCGAAGGCGATGCCCTTGGCCTGGGCTTGCGGGCGGAACATGTCGACGATTTGATCGAGGAAATCGTGAATGTTGATTTCGTTGGAATAGACCTGCAGCTTGCCGGCTTCGATCTTGGATATATCGAGCAGGCCGTCGATGAGGCCCGAGAGGTGATCGGCGCTGCGCTTGATCACCTTGATCGCCCCCTGCCTTGTTGGCGGTATGGTCTCATCGCGCTCGAGGATTTGCGCATAGCCGAGCACGGCGTTGAGCGGCGTGCGCAGCTCGTGGCTCAAGCCCACGACATAGCGGCTCTTCGCCCGGTTCGCCGCTTCCGCAGCTTCCTTGGCGTTCTGCAAGGCGGCGTCGGTCTTCTTGTGCGCGGCGATCTCTTTCAGGAGCAGCGTGTTCTGGCGTGAGGACTCTTCCTCCGCCACGACGCGGCTGTCATGGGCGAGCACGTAGAACCAGCAGACGACGCCGGTGACGATTGCGAAGACGAAGAAGACGATCGCGACGGTACGCTCGACGACGGCCGCAGTCTCGGGCGAGGCGGCGGTCGTCTGATGCGCGATCATCGCGAGAATGAGGCCGATGCCGCTGATCGAGAGGACGGCGGAGATCGCGTAGCGGCCGAGCCTCGTGGCGAGCTTTGCGGTTACCGCCTCGGGCAGGATCGCCTTTGCGACCGTCGCGATCTGGGTGTTCAGCCGCGCTTTCGGCTTGCACATGTCGTGGCAGCGGCTGTCGAGCGAGCAGCAGAGCGAGCAGATCGGTGCGGCATAGGCCGGGCACCAGGCCATGTCTTCCGGCTCGAAGGGATGTTCGCAGATCGAGCAGGCGATCTCGCTCTCCCGGAACCAGCTCTTGCGCGGCTTGCGCGCGAGATAGAATTTACCCTCGGTCCACCAGGCGATCAGCGGCGAGGCGATGAAGGCCGTGACGAGGGCGATATAGGGGGCGAGCGAGGCGGCGATATCGCCGAAGGCGCCGAAATGCGCCGCGAGCGCAAGGACCGCCGAGATCCCCATGGTACCGAGCCCGACGGGATTGATGTCGTAGAGGTGCGCGCGCTTGAACTCGATGCCGGGTGGTGACAAGGCCAGCGGTTTGTTGACGAAGAGATCGGCCGAGATGGCGCAGAGCCAGGCCATGGCGATGATCGAGAAGATGCCGAGCGTCTCCTCGAGCAGCCGGTAGATGCCGAGCTCCATCAGGAGGAGCGCGATCGCCACGTTGAAGACCAGCCAGATGACGCGGCCGGGATGGCTGTGAGTGAGCCGCGAGAAGAAGTTCGACCAGGCAAGCGAGCCGGCATAGGCGTTCATCACATTGATCTTCAGCTGCGAGACGACGACAAAGGCGACCATCAAAAGAAGCGCTGCAGTGTCCGATGGGAAGATGTAGCCGAAGGCGGTGTAGTACATCTGCGACGGGTCGGCGGCCCGGGTCGAGGGCACGCCGTCGCTGAGCGCCAGTACGACGAGAAACGAACCGGCCAGCAGCTTCGGCGCGCCGACGATCACCCAGCCGGAGCCGGCGAGAAAGATCGCGATGCGGTGGTGCAGCTTCCTCTGGCCGTCCGGCGGCAGGAAGCGGAGGAAGTCGACCTGTTCGCCGATCTGCGCCATCAGCGCGAAGATCACCGCCGAGGCGGCGCCGAACTCGACGAGATCGAAGGGCGCGACGGTGCCGGAAGGGCCGGAGGCATGGTGGATGCCGGAATAAGCAAGCCAAAGCCCTACCTTTTCCCAATCGGCGAACGCGATGAAGGCGAAGGGCAGGATGTTGAGCACGATCCAGAAAGGTTGCGTCATCAGCTGGAACTTGCTGATCAGCCGGACGCCGTGGGTCACGAGCGGGATCACCACGACTGCGCTGACGATGTAGCCGATCCAGAGCGGTACGCCGAGGGCAAGCTCCAGCGCCCCGGACATGATCGACGCCTCGATCGCAAAGAGAATGAAGGTGAAGCTTGCATAGATCAGCGAGGTGATCGTCGAGCCGATATAGCCGAAGCTTGCGCCGCGCGTCAGAAGGTCGATGTCGACGCCATGGCGGATCGCGTAGCGGCTGATCGGCAGGCCGACGAGCAGGATCATGATGCTGGCGACGAGGATCGCGACGATCGCATTCGTCGTGCCGTAGGACATCGTGATGGCGCCGCCGATGGCTTCAAGCGCCAGGAAGGAGATCGCGCCGATCGCCGTCTGCGAGATGCGCTCGGAGGAAAAACGCCGCGCACTTTTGGCGGTAAACCGCAGCGCATAATCCTCAAGCGTCTGGTTGGCGACCCAGCGATTGTATTCTCGTCGAACGGGAATGATGCGCTGGCGTGCCGCCATGGTCCCTCGTCATCTCTTGCGCTGCCGGCAGACGCCAGTTTTCCTTTCGTAACACAGAGGGACGATGCATGAAATTGCTGCATTGCGGGAATGTTTCCGGCAAACCGGCCTGATCTGGGTCCGATGTCTTTCGTGGCGCCGACGGCAGGATGAATCTCGTAAGTCGTTATGGCATCGACGTAAGGCCGCCGTAGACGGAGGCGTTCAGTGTGATGGGAAGGGTGGGAAGCGGAAAGTTAGTTCAACGCGCTCGGTGCCAAACGATACCGTCCGGTTCCTTCTCCCAGGTTCACATCGACTTCGCCAGCAAACCAGTCGCCAGGGAGCGGAAGGCCTCGATAGCTTTCGGCAGGACATCTTTGGGATCGTCGCTCGCAGCGATCCAGAGAGCCGCATTGAGCGCTGCGCCGTTCAGTAGCCGGGCTGCAGCCTCAGCATCCATCGGCTTCATGATTCCTTGTTCCATCAGGCGTTCAACTGTCCGCCTTGTCGCCTGCAGGCAGCTGTTCTGAGTGGGCCATTGCGATGGATCACCAAGGACCGCCGGCCCGTCCAGCAGAACGATACGCTGCACTTCAGGATCGAGCGCCATTTCGATGTAGGCCACCCCTTCGGCCATCAGTCCTTCCCACTCGTCTTCTGAGTGGGCGCCCATCTCCTGCGCCCGCGTTGCCATCTCTGCGTCGATCTGATTGACAACGGCCGCCAGAAGCCCGCGCTTGTCCCCGAAATTGTGGTAGAGCGCCCCCCGGGTCAACCCCACCTCAGCGGTCAGATCGTCCATTGAAGCCGCGGCGTAACCCTTTTCGGCAAAGGCCTTTCGCGCGGCCGCGATCAGCTTTGCGCGGTTCGCTTCCATCGTCTCAGCTCGTTTCGCGGCCATCAGTCACTGCTCATTCATATACGCACCGTATGTGGATTGACATACGGTGCGTATGTGTGTTTGTTCTGTATACGCGCCGTATATCAAATTATGCAGCGGCGTGTGAAGCCCTCAAGGTGAAGGAATTAAATGATGACACAGCGCGACGCAGTATTCCCTGCCAATCGGCATGCCCTCTACGAAGCCCACGGCTATTCGGCTGCGATCCGCTCCGGGGGCCTTCTGTTTGTTTCGGGGCAGGTCGGCAGCCGCTCCGATGGAACTCCCGAGCCTGACTTCAAACGCCAGGTACAATTGGCCTTTGAAAACCTGCGGGCTACATTAGACGCGGCAGGCTGCACTTTCGACGATATCGTCGATGTGACCACGTTCCATACGGATCCCGAGAACCAGTTTGAAACCATCATGGCGGTCAAGAATCACATATTCGATAAACCGCCGTACCCGAACTGGACCGCAATCGGGGTGAACTGGCTTGCGGGTTTCGATTTCGAGATCAAGGTCATCGCGCGCATTCCTGAAAACGCATAGGTCTGCTCGGCCGGAGCGATTCCGGCACTCCGGCATCC
Organism: Sinorhizobium garamanticum; assembly: GCF_029892065.1. NCBI lineage: Bacteria > Pseudomonadati > Pseudomonadota > Alphaproteobacteria > Hyphomicrobiales > Rhizobiaceae > Sinorhizobium > Sinorhizobium garamanticum. The sequence continues at coordinate 1,741,794 of NZ_CP120374.1, forward strand.
AGTGGTGTAATCGGTGATTAGCGCGCACTCGTCACGGCGGTGTCGATGACGGCGAAGTCATGGGTGATGGTGGCGGTCTTCGCCAGCATCGCCGACGCCGAGCAGTATTTTTCCAGGGACAGAGCGATCGCACGCTCCACCTTTTTCGCCGCGAGGCCGCGCCCCTTCACCACAAAGTGCATATGGATGCGGGTAAAGACCCTCGGGTCCTGTTCGGCTCGCTCAGCGTCGAGCTCGACGGTGCAGTCCTCGACCGCCTCGCGGCCCTTTTCGAGGATGTGAACGACGTCATAGGCCGAGCAGCCGCCGGCCCCGATCAGCACCAGTTCCATCGGGCTCGGCCCGGGCGTTCGCCCCTCCGGCCCAGAGGCCGTTCCGAATACGAGTTTGTGACCGCTCCCGGACTCGCCGACAAACGTTCGCTCTTCAACCCATTTGATTCGTGCTTTCATGACCTTTCCCCTTGTGCTCAGGTGCAACAGCCGGACGGCGCTGAGATTTCCAATAACCGGAAACGTCATGCTGCGGCCAGACAGGCACCTCGATTTCGTCGACGATCGCGTTTCCACCATTCGGCGCGCTGAAGCGCTCGCCGCCCTCGCGGTTCAGACGTTTGCGCTTCTCGGGAACTTGGCGAGCGCCTTGACTGCCTGCGGATCTGTCCGCAGGCTGACAGCTCCGGTGTCATCGCCTGAAGACGTAAACCGCTCCTCCGGCATCGTCTGATACGAGAATAGAACCGTCGGGCGCTTCCTTGACGTCCACCGGCCGGCCGACATCTCTGAGGAACGTCGTCGCCGAAACCGGTCGGCCGCCCCGGAAGCGCACCCGCACGACCTGATACCCGACGGGAACCGACCTGTCCCAACTGCCGTGCTGGGCGACCAAAGCGTCGCCGCCGAGGCTGCGGAAGAAATGGATGCCGAGGGCCGCAACATGCGCCTGAAAGTCGAGGACGGGCGGAATCTGCCGCTCGGGCGGCGCCGCGTCCTCAAACCCTTCGAGCCGGGTCTGGCCTCCAAAATACGGAAAGCCGTAAAAGCCGCCCGGCCGAAGCGCGTTGAGCTCGTCGGGCGGGATATCGTCGCCCATTCCGTCGGCACCGTTGTCGGTAAAGTACATGGTGCCGCCGCGCCAGTCGAAGCCGACCGAGTTGCGCACGCCCCAGGCGACCCGGCGAAGATCGGACCCGTCCTGGTTCATGCTGACGATCGTGCCCTGCAGCCCGCGCGGCCGGCAAATGTTGCAAGGCGATCCAAACGAGACATAGAGCCGGGAATCGGGGCCGACGGCGATATAGCGATAGCTATGGGCTCCCGAATTCGGCAGGCCTCGGCGAATATCGCGCCTGCCGCTCAGAGCGCCCCCGCGCCCGATGTCGAACGCGGTTACGCTGTCCCTCGAAGCGACGAACAACCGACCGCCAGAGCATGCGACTCCATTTGCAGCGGAGAACCCGGACGCGGCCCGCCGGGCGCCGCCGCCAGACAACGGCACGGCATAGACCGAGGAACCCTTGGTTCCGACGAACACTATATCGCCGCAGACCGCCATTTCGCGCGCGGCAGGAACGCGAGCGAGCAGGTCGGCCCGCGCCGGCCCGAGAGCCACGCCGGAGGCGATCGCCGCCAGCGCGAGAAAACCCATTCGAGCGAACCCGGCTTTTGAGGAAAAGACCTCCATCGGCGCCTCCGAATGCAAGCTGAACTTGCTGGAGGGAATTGGAGCGGCTTGCTCTCGTTTCAACCCGGAGCATACTGCATTTTTCCTTCAATCGTAGCCGATCCAAGGACAGAAACATGCGGTAATTCAAAAGGTTACGGCGTCCTTTGCACATCTGATTAGGCGCGCGGCGCCAGTAGGCCTCACGGCGAAGTGATCTTCAGACCGATACAGGTTCCTCGGAGGCCCGTAACCAGGTCGACCTCGCATGAGATCGCGAATGACGCGTCCCGATCGGCTTGAGAACTTCCTTCTTCCCCCCGCCACCTACGTAGAATGACGTATGTGCAGCGCAGCACGAACGTCGGATGATCGGTCAAGCAACGGCCAAAGAATAATCATCGCCCCGTTGCGGCGACCAGAACTAGAGGGGTTCAATCCGATGACTATCAGGGCACGCGTTTGCGGCGCATTCCTCGCTGCCGCCCTTTCAACCACTGCGTTCAACGGCGCGTTTGCCGCCGAGGACACGATCAAGGTCGGCATTCTTCATTCGCTTTCCGGCACCATGGCGATCTCCGAGACGACGCTCAAGGACGCCATGCTCATGCTGATCGATGAGCAGAACAAGAAGGGCGGCATTCTCGGCAAGAAGCTGGAGGCAGTCGTCGTCGACCCGGCTTCCGACTGGCCGCTCTTTGCCGAAAAGGCGCGCGAGCTGATCTCGGTCGACAAGGTTTCGGCCGTCTTCGGCTGCTGGACCTCCGTGTCGCGCAAATCGGTGCTGCCGGTCTTCGAGGAACTGAATTCGATCCTCTTCTATCCTGTCCAGTACGAGGGCGAGGAAAGCCAGCGTAACGTCTTTTACACCGGCGCCGCGCCGAACCAGCAGGCGATCCCCGCCGTCGATTATCTGATGGAAAACGAAGAGGTCGAGCGCTGGGTGCTCGCCGGCACCGACTACGTCTATCCGCGCACTACCAACAAGATCCTTGAAGCCTACCTGATCTCCAAGGGCGTGAAGCCCGAAGACATCATGATCAACTACACGCCCTTCGGCCATTCCGACTGGCAGACGATCGTTTCCGACATCAAGAAGTTCGGCTCGGCCGGCAAGAAGACCGCCGTCGTCTCGACGATCAACGGCGACGCCAACGTGCCGTTCTACAAGGAGCTCGCCAACCAGGGCATCAAGGCCGAGGACATCCCGGTCGTCGCCTTCTCCGTCGGCGAGGAAGAACTCGCCGGCCTCGACACCGGTCCGCTGGTCGGGCATCTGGCTGCCTGGAACTACTTCCATTCGGTCGACAATCCGGCCAATGCCGAATTCATCAAGACCTGGAAGGCCTATACCAAGAACGACAAGCGGGTGTCCAATGACCCGATGGAAGCCCACTATATCGGCTTCAACATGTGGCTGAAGGCGGTCGAAAAGGCCGGCACCACCGACACCGACGCCGTGCTCGACGCCATGGTCGGCATCTCCGTGCCGAACCTTTCCGGCGGCTATTCCACCATGATGCCGAACCACCACATCACCAAGCCGGTATTGATCGGCGAGATCCAGGCGGACGGCCAGTTCGAGACGGTCTGGGAAACGCCCGGCCTCGTGGTCGGCGACGAGTGGTCGGATTACCTGCCGGATTCGAAGGACCTGATCGCCGACTGGCGGGCCCCTATGTCCTGCGGCAACTTCAACGTCGCCACGGGAAAATGCGGCGGCAAGGGTTCCTGATTTCATGACGAAGCACTTGTTCTCGAAAAAGACCGCTTAGGCCTTGTTCGACAATCTCGTTTCATGACGAACCGATAGATCGAAATACCCTCCGTCCGAAAGCGTCCATTCGGACGGAGGGGCATTTTCACCGATGTCGCGCCGCAAACCGACGCGGAAACCGTGCGAGGGGCGAATGTATCGCATCTTACAAACCGTGCTTGTGGCCCTGGTCCTTTTCACCGCGATCCCGACCGCGGGGCTGAGGGCGCAGGAGCCGTTGCGCGACCTCGTGAACGCGCTCGGCACGGCGAAGCTGTCCAACATGGACGAACATATCGCGGCGCTGGCAAAGAGCGGCGATCCCAAGATCGTGCCGGTCCTCGAAACGCTCGGCGACGGCAACCTCTATGCCCGCAAAGCTGATGGCCAAGTGTTCCTCACGCGTGAGGAGGGCGCGAACCTGACGCTGACCGATCCGCTTTCCGGCGAGAGCGTCGGCGAGGCGCCGAAGAGCGCACTGCAGAAGATCAAGGTCAACAACAGCGTGCGCCGTGCCGTGCGCGCCGCGCTCGGCGGCTTGACGCTGCTGAGCCCCGATCGCAATCAACGCTTCAGGGCCGCGCAGTCCATCCTGCAGGCACCCAACGCGGGTGCGCTCCCGACAATCGAAAACGCGCTCGCCGCCGAGAAAGATGCGGCCATCCGCATATTGCTCGAACAGGCGCGCGCAACGGCGATCCTCACCTCCGACCGTCCCGGCGAGGAGAAGCGACAGGCCGTTCAAACCCTGAAGCAAGGCGGCAGCCGCGAGGCGCTTTCCATTCTCACGACCGCCCTCGGCACGGCGGACGAGACGTTGAAGCGGGACATCGAAGCGGCGCTCGCGAGCATCGAGCAAAGCCAGGCGCTCTGGGCCGCCGGCCAGAATATCTGGTACGGGCTCTCGCTCGGCTCGGTGCTGCTGCTTGCCGCAATCGGCCTTGCCATCACCTTCGGCGTCATGGGCATCATCAACATGGCGCATGGCGAGATGGTGATGCTCGGCGCCTATACCACCTTTCTCGTGCAGGAGATCATCCGCACGTCCTTTCCGGGCCTCTTCGACTGGTCGCTGGCGATCGCACTGCCGCTCGCCTTCCTGGTTACCGGCGCTGTCGGGCTGGCGATCGAGCGCGGCGTCATCCGCTTCCTCTATGGCCGGCCGCTTGAAACGCTGCTTGCCACCTGGGGCATATCGCTGATCCTGCAGCAGGCGGTGCGTTCGATCTTCGGTCCGACCAACCGGGAGGTCGGCAATCCGTCATGGATGTCCGGCGCCTTCGACCTCGGCGGGTTGACGGTCACCTGGAACCGTCTCTGGATCATTCTTTTCGCGCTCACCGTCTTTGCAGGCCTTCTCTTCCTGTTGAAGAAGACGCCGATGGGCCTGCAGATGCGCGCGGTGACGCAGAACCGGCGGATGGCCTCCTCCATGGGCATCCGCACGCCCGTGGTCGATGCGCTCACCTTCGCGCTCGGCTCCGGGATTGCCGGCATGGCGGGCGTGGCGCTCTCGCAGATCGACAACGTCTCGCCGAACCTCGGCCAGGGCTACATCATCGACAGCTTCATGGTCGTGGTCTTCGGCGGCGTCGGCAATCTCTGGGGCACGCTCGTCGGCGCCTTCTCGCTCGGCATCCTCAACAAGTTCCTCGAGCCCTATGCCGGCGCCGTGCTCGGCAAGATCCTCGTGCTCGTGCTGATCATTCTCTTCATCCAGAAGCGGCCGCGCGGGCTGTTCGCACTCAAGGGCCGGGCGGTGGAAGCATGATTACCTCGTTCCTCATCAAGTCGCTGGATCGCACCATTCTCGTACCCGTGGCGATCCTGCTAGCACTCGCCGTCCTTATTCCAGCGCTCAATCTCCTGACGGCGCCCGACCATCCGCTGCACGTGCCGACCTATCTCGTTTCGCTCTTCGGCAAATACCTGACCTATGCGCTGCTGGCGCTGGCGCTCGATCTCGTCTGGGGCTTCTGCGGCATTCTCTCGCTCGGCCACGCCGCCTTCTTTGCGCTCGGCGGCTATGCCATGGGCATGTACCTGATGCGCCAGATCGGCGCCCGCGGCTCCTACGGCAATCCGCTGCTGCCGGATTTCATGGTGTTCCTGAACTGGAGGGAACTGCCCTGGTTCTGGCATGGCTTCGACATGTTCTGGTTCGCGGCGCTGATGGTCGTCCTCGTACCGGGCCTCATCGCCTTCGTCTTCGGCTGGTTCGCCTTCCGCTCACGCGTCAACGGCGTCTATCTGTCGATCATCACCCAGGCGATGACCTATGCGCTGCTGCTCGCCTTCTTTAGGAACGACATGGGCTTCGGCGGCAACAACGGGCTGACGGACTTCAAGGACATTCTCGGCTTCAACATCCAGGCGGATGGAACCCGCGCCGCGCTCTTTGCCGCTTCCGCGCTGGCGCTTGCCGTTTCGCTCGTCATCACCTCGGGAATCGTGCGCTCGAAATTCGGCAAGGTGCTGGTGGCGCTGCGCGATGCCGAAAGCCGCACCCGCTTCCTGGGTTATCGCGTCGAGCACATGAAGCTCTTCGCCTTCACCGTCTCTGCGATGATGGCCGGTGTCGCCGGTGCCCTCTACGTGCCGCAGGTCGGCATCATCAATCCCGGCGAGTTCGAGCCCGGCAATTCGATCGAGGTGGTGATCTGGACGGCGGTCGGCGGCCGCGGCACGCTGATCGGTCCGATCATCGGCGCCATCCTCGTCAATGGCGGAAAGAGTATCTTTACCGCCGCCTTCCCGGAATTCTGGCTCTTTGCGCTGGGCGGGCTCTTCGTGCTCGTCACGCTGCTCATGCCGAAGGGCATTGTCGGCACGGCACAGCACCATCTTGCCCGGCGCCGCTCCTATCGCGAGGCCGCCCGGAAGGAAAGAATGAGCGACAAAGAGGCAGGCCTGCCGGCTGCCGAACCGATGGCCGCGGAGTGATTGTCATGCAAGAGAAGAAACCCAAGAGCCTGCTCTATCTCGACGGCGTCTCCGTCTCCTTCGATGGCTTCAAGGCGTTGAATTCGCTCTCCTTTATCGTCGAACCTGGGGAATTGCGGGCGATCATCGGCCCGAACGGCGCCGGCAAGACGACGATGATGGACATCATCACCGGCAAGACCCGACCCGACGAGGGCGAAGTCTTCTTCAAGGGCGATATCGATCTGACCCGGAGAGACGAGGCGGAGATCGCCCAGCTCGGCATCGGGCGCAAGTTCCAGAAGCCGACCGTGTTCGAAAATCACACCGTCTGGGACAATCTGGAGCTGGCGCTGAACCGCAGCCGCGGCGTCTTCGCGACGCTGTTCTATCGTCTGACGACGGAGGACAAGGCCCGTATCGAGGAAATCCTTTCGACCGTTCGCCTGACGGCGCGCCGCGACGACCTGGCAGCCAACCTCTCGCACGGCCAGAAGCAATGGCTGGAGATCGGCATGCTCCTTGCGCAGGAACCTGAGCTCCTGCTCGTCGACGAGCCGGTCGCCGGCATGACCGATGCGGAGACGGCCGAGACGGCTGTGCTGCTTAAGGAGATCGCCAGGACGCGCTCGGTCGTCGTCGTCGAACACGACATGGGCTTCATCCGCGATCTCGGCGTCAAGGTGACCTGCCTTGCCGAGGGCTCGGTTCTGGCGGAGGGCTCGATCGATTTCGTCAGCAGTGATCCGAAGGTGATCGAAAACTATCTCGGCCGATGAGCGAACGGAAGGAGTTCTGAACCCATGTTGACCGTCGAAAACGTCAGCCTTCACTACGGCGCCGCGCAGGCTCTGCGCAACGTCTCGATCAAGGCGGAGATGGGAAAGATCACCTGCGTGCTCGGGCGCAACGGTGTCGGCAAGTCGAGCCTACTCAGGGCGATCACCGGCCAGCATCCGGTGACGAGCGGCGCGATCTCGTTCAACGGCGCCCCGCTCGACGGCATGGCGCCCTTTCGCCGGGCAAAGCTCGGCGTCGGCTACGTGCCGCAGGGCCGCGAGATTTTCCCCTTGCTCACGGTCAGGGAAAACCTCGAAACCGGCTATGCGCCGCTGAAACGGGCCGACCGCTCCATTCCCGACGACATCTTCAGCTTGTTTCCGGTGTTGAAGACGATGCTCGGTCGGCGCGGCGGCGATCTTTCCGGTGGCCAGCAACAGCAGCTTGCCATCGGCCGGGCGCTCGTAACACGCCCCAAGATCCTGGTGCTCGACGAGCCGACCGAGGGTATCCAGCCATCGATCATCAAGGACATCGGCCGTGCGATCAAATATTTGCGGGATTCGACCGGCATGGCGATCCTGCTCGTCGAGCAATATCTCGACTTCTGCCGCGAGCTTGCTGATCACGTCTACATCATGGACCGCGGTGCTTTCGTGCATGAGGGGCCGGCCGAGACGCTCGATACGCCGGAGGCGCGGCGGCATCTAACCGTGTAGTTGTTTTCCACAGGGGTAAATTATTCCAGAAATTCAGCCGCTTGCCCGCTTACTGAAGGATGCCTTGCCTTCGGAGCGCGGTAAAAAATACAGTGTTTTAATCGATTGTGTTGCGCTGCCCGTTGCTTTGAACCATACTGCCGCTGCACTTTTTATGAAGGAGCATCACAATCCGTTACCGCTGACGGAATTGGCCATTTCGCGTTTCCGGCCTACCCAATCGGAGGAGACCCTAATGACGAATTTCCTGCCCGCCCTTTACGAAGGGCACGCCCCGATCACCCTGCAGAATCTGTTTCGAGACGCACTCGAGGCCTATGACGACTGGGATGAGGGGATGCCTGAACCGATCGTTTCCTACGAAGGCAACGTGCTGCCGATCAGCGAGGTTTTCGACTGGATGAAACCTTGCACCGATATCATGCCCGCCAACATGATCGGTATCGTCACCGATCGGCTGAGCAAACCATGGAGCGGCCGCGGACCGCTTGACGAGATGACCTTTTCCACCGCAGCCCGCGTCATGTCCGTTCTGGTACGGCGTCGGCTAAGGCGCTTCGGCCGCGGCTCGATCGAAGCTTTTGCCGACCGCTTCAATCAGCCGCTTCACGCTGAGTAACAGAGTAGAGGCTCGCGAAACAGCGCGGCCGTCCTGCCGCGCTGTTTCGTTGTCTGGCGATCAATATTTGATCCATGCCGACCCGCAGGGCCGTTGCCGCGCGACAGAGTTCTTTCCTTTCCTGCCATGCCGTAAGATAGTCGGATGGGGGAGCGCCAGGCCATGCGCAATTCTCCCCGCGCCGACCACAGCACCGCGCGTCTTATCAGACGCGCAAAGGACATTGTGGCACTTTGAATTGCTGCATGTTTTTATCCTTAAACCGGTTCAGATTTAAGGAAACATGCAGTCGGTGAGAAGAAACAGCGGCGAGCATAGCCGATGGGCCAGATTGAGGCGGGGTGTGGCGTCGTCAAACGATAGCGAAGTCAGGAACCGATCGCGCCGCGGCAGTGGCCGACCGACGCTCGCGGATGTTGCGGGTCTCGCCGGCGTCGGCAGCATCACGGTTTCCCGCGCGCTGCGCGACCCCGAGCGCGTATCGCCGGAGTTGCGCCAGCGCATCGCCGCGGCTGTCAATGAGCTGGGTTACGTGCCGAACCCGAGCGCGCGTGCGCTGGCCTCGGCGCGCGCCGATGTCATCGGCGTGCTCGTTCCGTCGCTGACGAACAATGTCTTTGCCGAAGTCTTGCGCGGGATCCACGATGGTCTGGGGGATTGCCCGCTGCAGATCCAGTTCGCCAACACGCATTATTCCGATGAGGAGGAGGAGCGGCTGCTGAGGGTCTTCCTCGGCCAGCGTCCCTCCGCGCTGATCGTTTCCGGCATAGATCAAGGGCCGACGACGCGGCAGATGCTGGAAGAGGCAGGCTGTCCAGTCGTGCAGATCATGGAGATCGGGCCGGATCCGGTCGACATGATGATCGGCTTTTCCCACCTGGAGGCCGGCAAGGCGGTGGCGCGGCACCTGATCGATGTCGGCTGCAAGCGCATAGGATTTCTTGGCGCCCGCATGGACCCGCGTTCGCGGCGGCGTCTCGCGGGTTATGAGGCGGTGATGCGCGAAGCCGGCCGCTTCGATGCAGCACTCGTGACGACAACCATTTCGCCCTCGAGCGTGTCGATGGGCGTAAGCCTGTTTCACAAGGCGCTCGAAAGGACCCCGGATCTCGACGCGGTCATCTGCAACAATGACGACGTGGCGCTCGGCGTCCTTTTCGCCTGCCATCGCGCAGGTTTGAAGGTTCCGGCTCAAATCAGCATAGCCGGCTTCAACGATCTGGAAATGATGGAGGTGGCGTCACCTTCTGTCACCAGCGTGCGCACCCCCCGATACGAGATCGGACGACGCGCCATCGCCATGGTGCGGGCCGCCATTGCCGGCGAGCGACCACAGCGGACGGTCGTGGACCTCGGCTTTGAGTTGAAGATTCGCGAGAGCACTATGCGCGCGGCTGTACCTGCGTTCTAACCCGCAATGCGGCCAGAATGCGCCGCTTTACAACGCTGGTTGGTAGCGCTACCATCCCTGGCTGTGGCGTTTCGGGAGGAGACCTGTCTGACGTCACCGGACTCGCGTATCGACATGTCGTGCCGGACTGGCAACGAGCGCAGGCGCTGTCTGCGGCGAATGCTCGATGTCTAGAGCATTGTGCGTTCGAGTGAGCGCACAAGGACGCTTTTCGTGATTCCACCCAAAGCGGGATGCTCTAACGGCCCCCTGTTTCGATGCCCTGTCCCGCATAACCACAAATGGGAGGGAATTCGATGACCAGAACATTCGTCAGCGGCATTCTCACGGCCGCTGCGCTCACGCTTCTATCGACGACAGCATATGCCGAACCCGAAATCGTCAGCGGGCCGGCGGCCGAACCGGAATGCTTCGCGCCCTGGGCGGCTGAAACCAAATTCTTCAAGTTCCCGAAAAAGGACGGTCCGTATCGGATCGCGCTCGCCAACGGCTTCATCGCCAATACATGGCGCATCCAGATGATCCAGACGGCCAAGGCCTATGCCGCGCAACCGGACGTCGCGGCGAAGCTCAAGGAGTTCAAGGTCGTTTCCACCGGCGAGGACGTGCCGGCGCAGATATCGGCGATCAACAACTTCATCGACTCCGGCTATGACGCGATCGTCGTCAACGCCCAGAACCCGACAGCCTTCGGGCCGGTCATCAAGCGCGCCAAGGAGGCGGGCGTGGTCCTGGTCGCCTTCGACAATATTCTCGACACCGAGGACGCGATCAACGTCAACGTCGACCAGAAAGGTCTCGGCGTGCTCTGGGCGAACTGGCTCGCCAAGCACCTTCCGGAGGGCGGCAAGATCCTTGAGGTGCGCGGCGTCGCCGGCACATCGGTCGATACTGATCGCCACAACGGCATTCATGAGACCTTTGCTGCGACCGGCAAGAAATGGGACGTCGTCGAGGTGATCGGCAAGTGGGACGACCCGACGGCGCAAAAGGCGACCGCCGATGCAATCGCCGTGCACAAGACTTTTGACGGAATCACCGCACAGGGCGGCGACACCGGCGTCGTGCAGGCGATGATCGACGCCGGCCATCCCTTCGTGCCCTTCGGCGGTGAGACGGAGAACGGTTTCCGCAAGTTCTGCGCCAAACATGCCAGCGAGGGACTGAAGTGCTCGTCCGCCGGCACCGGCCCGGCTCAGGTGGCCGTTGCCATCAAGACGGCGATCGCAGCACTCGAGGGGCAGGTGGTACCGCAGTCGATCAAGCTGCCGCTGGCGATCGTCGAGGATCCGAACTTCAAGGAAGGCCAAGACTACTACCCCGACCAGTCCGACAACTTCTTCGTCGGCAATGCCTTCCCGACTTGCGGCATCAACTTCACCGCCCAGGAAATTATGGGGCAGTCGAAGGAAAACCAGTAGGGGGTCTTCCCGATCCGCATGTCGCGCTACGGCGCGGCATGCGCGAAAATTGCGGCAGCCGAGGCGACGGATGACAACGGCAGAGATACAGGCGACGTCCCCGCTCTTCCGGATGGAAGGTGTGTCCAAGCGTTATGGCGGCGTGCGCGCCCTCGAGAATGCCAAGCTCGACGTCGAAGCCGGCCATATCCACGCGATCCTCGGCGAGAACGGCGCCGGCAAGTCGACGCTGATCAAGATCATGGCAGGTGTGGTGGCAGCGGACGAGGGTCGTATGCTGCTCGATGGCCACGACATCACCTTCCGTTCGCCGGCCGCCGCCTCCGCCGCGGGCATCGCCTGCGTCTTCCAGGAACTGTCGCTGATCCCCGACCTTAGCGTCGCCGACAATATCGCCATTGCCAATCCGCCGCGTCGCTTCGGCCTGATCGACCGGCGGGCCCAGCGCGCGATCGCGGAAGAGGCGCTGGCGCGGGCCGGCGCCGAGGACATTCACCCGCGTGCGGCGGTGAAGGACCTGCCGCTATCCCGCCGGCAAATGGTCGAGATCGCCAAGGCGCTGGCATCAAAGCCACGCATCCTGATCCTCGACGAAGCGACTTCGGCGCTGACGGCCGGCGATGTCGCCAAGGTGTTTGCGGTGCTGAAGCGCCTGCGTTCCGAAGGTCTGGCCCTGCTCTATATCTCGCACCGCATGCATGAGATCGCCGAACTGGCCGACACCTGCACCGTGTTCCGCAACGGCCGCAATGTCGCAAGCTTCCGCGCCGGCACCCGCAGCAACAGCGAAGTCGTCGAAATGATGATCGGGCGCGAATACAGCAATGTCTTTCCGCCGAAGCCTCAGCGTGCGGCCATCGCCAAGCCTCCCCGCATCGAATGCCGGAACCTCGGCTGGGGCGACCGGCTCCGCGACGTTTCGCTCTCGGTCGCCGAGGGGGAGGTGGTGGGCCTGGGCGGGCTCGACGGCCAGGGCCAGCGCGACCTGCTGCTCGCTCTCTTCGGCGTATTGCGCGGAACCACGGGCTCGGTGCTCATTGACGGCGCGCCGATGACGATCGCAAGCCCTGCGGCCGCCCGCGCCTCGCGCAGTGCCATGGCGCTCATTCCGGAAGACCGCAAGACCGAGGGGCTGATGCTGCCGATGACCGTGCGGGAAAACCTGTCCTTCGCGGCACTCGACCATGTTGCGCGCGGCGGGATCATCGACCGCGCCGCGGAAGAACAACTGATCGACGAGATGGTGCAGCTGCTCGCGATCAAGACAGCCGGGCTCGACATTCCAGTGGGCGCGCTGTCGGGCGGCAACCAGCAGAAGGTAGTCATCGCCAAGTGGCTGATGCGCAAGCCGCGGATCGTTCTGCTTAATGATCCGACACGCGGTATCGACGTCGGCACCAAGCAGGAGATGTACCAGCTTCTGCGCCGGCTGGCCGATGCCGGCGCGGCGATTCTCTTCTATTCGACCGATTACGACGAGTTGATCGGCTGCTGCGACCGCGTTCTCGTTCTCTATGACGGCCGCATCGTTCGCGAGCTTGAAGGCCGGGACATCACCGAGCATGCGCTGATCGCGAGCGCTCTCAACGTCGACGGCGGCGACCGGGAGGGAACGGCGGCATGAGCGAGTGGCGCTACTGGCTGAACGAGCAACGCGGGACGCTCATGGGGCTCGCGATCTTTCTCCTGATGTTTGCCGTCTACATCGCCAACCACCCGGCCGGGCTGACGGCCAACGTGGCCCAGACCGCCGCCAACAAGGGCGTGCTGTTCGCCTTCGTCGCCATGGCCCAGACGCTGGTGGTGATCACGGCGGGCATCGATCTGTCGGTCGGCATGATTTTCATCCTGACCAATTGCCTGGCATCCTGGATCGTCGTCGGTGAGCCGCTGCCGACCGCATTGGGCGTCGTTGCCGTCCTTGCGGCCGGCATGGTCTGCGGCGCCATCAACGGGCTTCTGGTGATCTATGGACGACTGCAGCCGATCGTCGCGACGATCGCGACGGGGGCAGTCTATTTCGGCCTGGCGCTGCTGCTGAGACCCTTTCCCGGCGGCTCCGTCAACGAGGATCTCGCGGATGCGCTGACCGGCCGCCTCTTCGGCGTGATTCCATCGAGCCTGGTGGCGCTGGCGGCGGCCGTTGTGCTGGTCTGGCTGCCCTTCCGGCGATCGCGGCTTGGCAGGGCCGCCTATGCGGCCGGCTCGTCTGAGCAGGCGGCCTTCATGTCTGGCGTGCCGATCCGGCGCGGCAAGTTTGCAGCCTATACGCTTGCCGGATTGCTCGCTGCCATGGGCGGACTGTTCCTGACCTTCTTCACCTATACCGGCGAGGCGGCCTATGCCAGCGGCAGCGGTTACACACTCTGGTCGATCGCGGCGGTCGTGCTCGGCGGCGTCTCGCTCTATGGCGGGCGCGGTAGCGCCGTCGGTGCCATCTTCGGCGCATTCGCCGCGCGCACGACCGGTGATATGCTCTTCGTCTTCGACGTCGATCCGCTGTGGCAGCCGCTTCTCCAGGGTGTCGTCCTGATGATCGCGGTCAGCATCGGTTCTCTGGCCTTGCTGCGGGTGCGCAACCGTCTGGACTGGTTCCAATGAGTGAGACGTCCGACAATCGCGTCTCGATCAGGGCCCGCCTGCCGGCATTTCTCCGGCGCGCCGATCCGGCCGTTCTCACCGCCTTCGGCTGCATCCTCCTACTGCTTTTTCTGAGCAGTCTCTATTCCAGCAATTTCCTGTCGCTCAACTACCTGCTGCAACAGCTCAAGGTCGCTTCGTTCCTCGGAGTCGTGGCCGCCGGCGTCATGGTGGTAATTCTTCTCGGCCACATCGATCTTTCCGTCCCTTGGGTGATGACGACCGGCGCGATGATGGCCTGTGCCGCCGCCAGCTTCGGAAGCGTGGGACCGGTAATCGCCATTCCTTTCGGGATCCTCTGCGGCACGGCCTTCGGCCTGCTGAACGGCTTTGGTGTCGCCTATCTGCGCATCCCGTCGATGATCGTGACGCTTGCGACCAATGTCGTCGCCCAGGGCCTGATGGTCGTCTATACCGGCGGCTTCTCGCCGCAGGACTCCGCGCCGCCGGCGGTGCGCTGGCTCGCGACCGGGTTCGTCATTCCGGGTCTGCCGAACGCCATCCTCGTCTGGGTCGCGATCAGCGCCATGATGGTATTCCTGTTTACGCGCACCTCCTTCGGCCGGGCGGTTTACGGCATCGGCAACAGCGAACGGGCGGCCTACCTTTCGGGGATAGACACGCGGCGCGTCGTCATGATCGCCTTTGCGATCTCGGGCGCGCTCAGCGCCTTCGGCGGCGTGCTGCTCGCCGGTTATTCCTCGAAGGCGGCGCAGGCGATGGGCGACGCCTATCTGCTGCCGGCGATCGCTGCCGTCGTGCTCGGCGGCACCTCGATCCTTGGCGGTCGAGGCTCTTATCTGGGCACAGTCGCCGGCGTCATCCTGATCACGCTCCTGCAATCGATCCTCTCGGTGATGCAGATGCCGGAAGCGGGCCGCCAGATCGTCTACGGCATCGTCATCATCGTCATGCTGCTTCTCTACGGCCGCGCGCCGCCGAACCGATAGAGCTGCCGCCGGCTCCCGAAATGGCTTGACGCGAATCAGAGGATGAATCACCCTCTAACGGTATAGATCGCATATTCCGCATTTCAGCGTAGTTCAGCGACGGGTCTGTAAGAAGATGTTGCGGGCGCATTTGCGCAGCCCGCGATACGGACACTGTTGATCTCGCCGCGAATGCGATGCGAAACGCGAGAGGGAATTTGGGAATGGACATGGCGGGATCGACGGCGGCGGTCGGAGAAGCGGGGAGCTTGAGCGGGACGGGCTATCGGCGCCCCGCGGACGAGGCGATCGCTGCGGACGCGCGGGCACTGTCCGAGCAGCTCAAGGCAATGCGTGAGCGCCTGTTCCCGCCGACGGCGATGAAGACTCTCCGAAGCTTCACCTCGGGCGAAGCGGCCCGACTGATCGGCGTCTCGGACGGTTATCTTCGGCAGCTGTCGCTGGCCGGCGAGGGTCCGCAGCCCGACACCGGGTCTGGCGGGCGGCGCTCCTATTCGCTCTCCGACATCAATGCGCTTCGCCGGCATTTCGCCGACCAGGCACTGGCCAAGGGCAATGTCGCCAAGGCGCGCAGCTACCTGAAATGGCGCGATGCCGTGAAGGGCGAGCACCTGCAGGTCATCTCCGTCACCAACTTCAAGGGCGGGTCCGGCAAGACGACATCGTCGGTCCATCTGGCCCAATATCTCGCCATGACCGGCCATCGTGTGCTCGCGGTCGATCTCGATCCGCAGGCCTCGCTTTCGGCTCTGTTCGGCTATCAGCCGGAACTGGACCTGACCGGCAATGACACGCTTTACGGCGCCATCCGCTACGACGCCGAGGCGCGGCCGCTGAAGGACATCATCCGCAAGACCTATTTCGACGGGCTCGATCTGGTGCCGGGCAATCTCGAACTGCAGGAGTTCGAGCATACTACGCCGCAGGCGCTAAGTGCCCGCCAGAGCGGCGCGGATGCCGGCCCGCTGTTCTTCGCCCGCGTCCAGACGGCGCTTGCGAGTGTCGCCGACGACTATGACGTCGTCGTCATCGACTGCCCGCCACAGCTCGGCTACCTCACGCTTTCGGCGCTCTGCGCCTCGACCTCTGTCATCGTGACGGTGCATCCGCAGATGCTCGACGTCGCCTCGATGAACCAGTTCCTCTTCATGACTTCGGACCTGCTTGGCGTCGTGCGCGACGCCGGCGGCGAACTCAATTTCGATTTCCTGCGCTATCTCGTCACCCGCTTCGAGCCCAATGACGGGCCGCAGGCGCAGATCGTCGGCTTCATGCGCTCGCTGTTCGGCGATCGCGTGCTGACCTCGGCGATGGTGAAATCGACGGCGATCTCGGACGCCGGCCTGACGAAGCAGACGCTCTACGAGGTCGGCCGGGAGAATTTCACCCGCGCGACCTATGACCGGGCGATCGAGTCGCTGAACGCCGTCAACGGCGAAGTCGAGGCTCTCATTCATGCGGCCTGGGGGCGTTAAGACATGGCTGGCAACAACCGGAAAAACGAATTGCGGGCGCTGTTTGCGGGCGGTGCTCCCACGGCACCGGCGGAACAGAAGGCCGAGAGCGAGTTGACACCTGTCAACGGGCGGCCCGCCTCCACCCCGGATGCCCCACGCGCCGCGTCAGGAGCGGTCCGGGCGATGGGGCTTTCGCTTGGCAACATCACGCGCGAGGCGGAGGAGGCGCGCGTGTTGCGGGAAGCTCTCACCCAGGGCGAGCGCGTCGTGGCACTCGATCCTGTCCTGGTCGAGGGCTCCTTCGTCGAGGACCGGCTGACCGACGGCGAGGTCGACGATCCCGATTTCCTGGCGCTCGTCGAAAGCATTCGCGAGAACGGCCAGCAATCGCCGATCCTCGTGCGTCCGCACCCGGAAAAGCCGGGTCACTACCAGACCGCCTACGGCCATCGCCGGCTGAAGGCGGTGCGCCGGCTTGAACTGCAGGTGAAGGCGATCGTCCGGCCGCTTTCCGACGACGAGCTGGTGCTCGCCCAAGGCAAGGAAAATGCAGAACGGCGCAACCTTTCCTTCATCGAGCGGGCGCTTTTTGCCGCGGCGCTCGCCGCGCGCGGATTCGATCGCAAGGTGATCGGTGACGCGCTCGCCGTGCAGAAGAGCGAGCTGTCGCGCCTCCTCCAGGTGGCCGACAGCGTGCCGCATCATCTCGCCAGGGCGGTCGGCCCGGCGCCGAAGGCCGGGCGAGAGCGGTGGATGGCGATCGCCACGCTGCTCGAAAGGGAAGAGGCGCGTGAACTGGCGGACGAGGAAATCGGTTCGCCGCGGTTCCGCGCCGCAGACACCGACCAGCGCTTCCAGCTCGTCTTCAATCGCCTGTCTGAGAGGGACAAGCCGGAGCCGGAGAAGCCGGAGGAACTGAGAGACGAGGCCGGCCGTGTCTTCGCGCGGCTGAAGCTCGACGGAAAGGCCCCAAGAATCGAGTTCCTGCCCGGCACCCACCCGGCCTTCCTCAAGGAAGCGGTGTCGATGCTGGCAAAATGGCACGCGACATTTGTGAAGAACCAGAAGTCGTAGATTCTCTTTCGGCTTGCGGCGGCACCCACCTCTGCCTGCCGGGCGTCTCCCCCACAAGGGGGAAGATTTGAAGAGGCACCGCTGCGTCCCTTTCACTTGCCACAGTGAGTTTGACCCTGTCGTGGAGACGAAACTGGGGCTCGCGCCTTGCCGATCTCCCCACTTGTGGGGGAGATGCCCGGTAGGGCAGAGGGGGGTCGAGATACGGCACCAGCCGCAAATCTGCTCGCAGAGCGAATTCCGCTCCAACCTCACTCACGCCCGAACCGGCTGAGGTTTTTGCCTGTTGATCAAACGCTTTGCGAGCCTCTGACCAGGTCTTTCGACCGCGAAGAAAGTCATGCAGGCAGCCGCGTAGACCAAAGGCACGAGAATGGCGGTGACTGCGGCGAAGCGCACGGGCGGCGTGATCGTGTCGCCGAAAGTGGCAATGAAATAGGCGGCGATCGGCTGCAGGAAGATGAGGTGCCAGAGATAGGCCCCGAATGAAAGTTCACCGAGCCAATGAAAGAACCTGTTTCCGAGCGACGAAGAAAGGGCGCGAAGCCTGAGGCCCACCGTGTTGCCGATCAGGCGATGATAGAGGAGTGCGAAGAAGAAGCCGACGAGCGCGACGCGCATCAGCATTTTCGTAGCGGTCATATCGCCACCGATCGGCAGAAGAGCGAGCGCGATTGCCGCTCCGCCGTGCAGAACAGCTTTCGACCCGTCCGCGTGAAGACCAAGCGCCAACAGCATTCCGCAAAGAAAGATATGCATCTTCAGCGGCAGGAACGCCGGCATTGGAAAGTGGACTCCCAGCACGCTCGACGTCGACACGATCGCGAGGGCAATAATGGCGGTAAAGAGCGCGCCCTTCAGCCATCCGCCTTTCTTGAGCAAGAGCATGATGAAGGGAAAGGCCGCGTAGAACTGCATTTCGAGCCCTATGCTCCAGTCCGGCAGCGGTGTGCGGTAGGCATAGTCGGGAGAGAGGCCGAAGAGAAAGCTCGCGTGCATCAGCCCGTTGGTCAATCCGTTGTCGAGATAGCGTTGCGGCGATTGCGGCGTTCTTCCGAGGAAGGCGTCGATGACCATTCTCGATTCGAACAGCCAGGTGCCGAGCGCGAAGGCAACGGCGAGAAGGACATAATAGAGCGGCGCGATTCTGAGGAAACGCCGGATCCAGAAGCTTGCCCAGGTCGAGGTCAGTTCCCACGGCTCCTTGGCGGCACGCAGCTGATAGTGAAATACCATCAGAAAGCCGGAAAGCATGATGAAGAGATCAACACCGAGATCGGGTTCCGACAGAACCGGCAAGCGCCAACCTGTCAGCAGCAGCGCATGGCCGATCATCACCCAGAGAGATGCCAGCCCTCGAAGTCCATCCAGGCAATCGATTCGGATTTTGCGGGGATCATAGTCAGCCATCAGCAATCTTCGTCCTTGTTGGCGACCACAGCGCGCGCGTCTTATGAGACGCGCAAAGGACGCTGTAGCAACTTTGAAGCGCTGCATGTTTTTGGAAACATGCAGCAAAGGTTACTGCCTGCGTGCTATGTTGCGACGCACAAGGGACTGCCTAGAGGCTGACTAAGGCGAGAGTAAGTAATCGGCGAGCTTTGAAAGATTGCCGCAAGCCGCCTAGCGCTGCTTCCGCTCAGACGCGGCCGGCGCGTCCATCCAGGCTGAAGGTACCCGCGCCGAAGGCGGCGATCTGGAGGAATCCGCCCGTGATGGCGAGATTCTTCATGAAATGGATCATCTGGTTTTGGTCTGCAAAATCTGTGTGAAATCCGAGAGCCGATGCCAGGGTGAAGACCGCTAGTGCGAGCCCCGCCAAGCGGGCTTGATAGCCAAGGACGAGAAGGATGCTGCCGGCGAGTTCCACGACGAGAGCGACTGCAAAGGCTACCGTGGGCAGGGGCAGATTGGCCGCCCTTATATACTCGATCGTTCCTGCGGGATCGGCTAACTTTTCGAAGCCGGACGAGAGGAAAATGGCGACGAGAAGCAGACGGCCGATGAAGGCCAGGACGCTCTGAAGTGCAAGGTTTTCGCTCATGTCGAGTGCCTTTCTGAGATCACGAGAGCGGGATGCGGGCGGAAAACCGCGCACACTTTTCCTCATCCCGCTCTATCGGCGGTGTGGCGTCAGAAGATTTCCAACTGCCGCGCATCACCGGCGCTATTGAGCTTTTCCCCCCGGTGCCCGCGAGGAGGGATGGCGATAGCAATCTGTGTTTGCAAACATAGCGCTCACGCTTCGAAAATCTTCCCGGTCTGAAACAGAATTTGAACGGCGGCAAAAACCGCCGCCGAAGCCCTGAAAAGCCTTGGATGCGGTCGGCCGGGAGGGGCTCGGCGAAGCCCTTCGGAGGGGCATGCGGAGTTTCCGGCGGTGTGCCTGGAAGGGAGTTGTTAACCTTCATTTCCTATTCGCTTAAGGCAGCCCCTTCGATAATGAATTTCGAGTTTTCAGGCCATGCGTATTCCCCGGACAAATTTCTCGACGGCAGCTTTGTATGATGCAAACCAGGCGGACGATTTCGAGGCTCCGCATCCGGGTGCCCCGGGCAGCACTCATGGCCATCCAGCAGGCACCAGCGAACACGATCACCTGTTCGAGGCGCCGGTAGCGCCGCGGCGCGCAGTTGGCCAGGAAGCCCACGACACAGGCTATGCCGGGCGCGCAGCGCGGCTCTACGGGCAGGGCTCGGCTTATGCTCCGGCGCAGGTCACGGCCTCGACGCGCGATCCGCTGCCGACGCTCGCCGAAATCACCGGCCATGACGGCGATACCACCTGGGAAAGCCATTTCTTCCTGTCGCCCAATGTCCGTTTTACCCGCACGCCCGAGCGCGAATTCATGAAGCGCCGTGCCCCGGCGATCGAGGAGGGCGAATCGGAAACAGAGATGGCGGCCGAGGTCGCCGAGACGGATGTCGCGGCTGCGGAGGATGTCGGGGAGGTGGCGGTTGAAGCGGCCCCGGCGAATGATGTGCCAGCAACCGTGCCAGAGACGGCCAAGCACAGTCCATCCGAACTCCTGCGCGTACTGGTGCAGCAGCTTCCCTCCTGGGGAGCTCAGCACGCCAACGACACCGGCACGGCCGAATCACCGTTGGCTTCGGAGCCGGTCGCAGCGCAAGGGCCGGTGGCAATGCAACCGGGATCCACGCAGGAAGCGGCCGACGTGAAGGTCGGGGACATGGTTCCGGAGGCTCCCGCAATCACCTCCTGTGCGGATGCGGAGATCGGTGTTCACCCCGACACGCGCCTGGCCTATCTTTCCGATCACGCCTTCTTCGAATTCATGCAGCCCGAGGTCGTGGCCCCCGCTGCCGTCGCCGCGCCCCCGACCGTTGCCCGCGCCGTGGCAACCTCGCGTGAGGTCGCAGTAGAACCGAAGCCCGTGGCCGCCCGGCCGGCGGAAATCCCCGCGCTGCCGACGAGTGCGATCACCTCGCTTTTCCGGGTCGTCGAATGCCGGCGTCCGGCGCCGGCTGCTGAACTGCCCGCTTCCGCTCCAGCGCTTGACGTGATCAGCGGGCCGTTGGCCGAGGAACCCGCTGCGGCAGCAGCCACAGTGGCCGTGCAAGAGCCTGGCCCAGCGCCGGCCGAGCCGATCATGTTGGCCGCGGTGCCAGAGAACGAGCCGGTTTCCGAGGCGCCGGTGACGAAGGCGATGGTCACCATGCCAGCGGTCGTGCAGCGCTCCTCCCCGTCGCTGCCGCCGATTGGCGCAATCGACCGGGTCCAGGCCGCCGACGCATACGAGTTTCCGTCCGCGGAACTCCTACAGGAGCCGCCGGAAGGCCGGGGCTTCTTCATGACGCAGGAACAGCTTGAGCAGAATGCCGGGCTCCTCGAAAGCGTGCTCGAAGATTTCGGCGTCAAGGGCGAAATCATCCACGTGCGGCCGGGTCCCGTCGTCACGCTCTACGAATTCGAGCCGGCACCGGGTGTCAAATCGTCCCGCGTGATCAACCTCGCCGATGATATCGCCCGCTCGATGTCGGCGCTCTCGGCCCGCGTCGCGGTCGTGCCCGGCCGCAACGTCATCGGCATCGAACTGCCGAACGCCACCCGCGAGACGGTCTATTTCCGCGAACTGATCGAGTCCGCCGATTTCCGCAAGACCGGCTACAAGCTGGCGCTCTGCCTCGGCAAGACCATCGGCGGCGAGGCGGTGATTGCCGAGCTAGCCAAGATGCCGCACCTGCTGGTCGCCGGCACCACCGGTTCGGGCAAGTCCGTGGCGATCAACACGATGATCCTGTCGCTGCTCTACCGGCTGAGGCCGGAGGAATGCCGGCTGATCATGGTCGATCCGAAGATGCTGGAGCTCTCCGTTTACGACGGCATCCCGCATCTGCTGACCCCGGTCGTCACCGATCCGAAGAAAGCCGTGATGGCGCTCAAATGGGCGGTTCGCGAGATGGAGGACCGTTATCGCAAGATGTCGCGCCTCGGGGTCCGCAATATCGACGGCTACAACCAGCGGGCGGCTGCGGCGCGCGAGAAGGGCGAACCAATCCTCGCGACGGTCCAGACCGGTTTCGAAAAGGGTACCGGCGAGCCGCTTTTCGAACAGCAGGAAATGGACCTGGCGCCGATGCCCTATATCGTCGTCATCGTCGACGAGATGGCCGACCTGATGATGGTCGCCGGCAAGGAGATCGAAGGCGCGATCCAGCGGTTGGCGCAGATGGCGCGCGCCGCCGGCATTCACCTGATCATGGCAACGCAGCGTCCGTCGGTCGATGTCATCACCGGCACGATCAAGGCAAACTTCCCGACGCGCATCTCCTTCCAGGTCACCTCCAAGATCGACAGCCGCACGATCCTCGGCGAGCAGGGCGCCGAACAACTCCTCGGCCAGGGCGACATGCTGCACATGGCCGGCGGCGGCCGCATCGCCCGCGTGCACGGGCCGTTCGTCTCTGACCTCGAGGTGGAGCACGTCGTGGCGCACCTGAAGACGCAGGGACGCCCGGAATATCTGGAGACGGTGACCGCTGACGAAGAGGAAGAGGAGGCCGACGAGGATCAGGGCGCCGTGTTCGACAAGAGCGCGATCGCTTCCGAGGACGGCAACGAGCTCTACGACCAGGCGGTCAAGGTCGTGCTGCGCGACAAGAAATGCTCCACATCCTACATCCAGCGCCGCCTCGGTATCGGCTACAACCGTGCCGCGTCGCTCGTCGAACGCATGGAGAAGGAGGGCCTTGTCGGTCCCGCCAACCATGTGGGCAAGCGCGAGATCGTCTACGGCCAACGCGACCATTCCGGTGCGTCCGAAAGCGACGACATGGAGTGATTGGAAGCCTCGCCTAGAGCACGTGGCGATCTGAAGTCGTTTCCGAATTGCTGTCTCGCCGGCGCATAGCCTCGAAGCGGCGCGTACGCGATTGCTTGAAATCTGTTCACCGGAGTAATACTGTTGCGACAAGGAGTATTACCGAGATGCCCAGATGACCACGACGGTTACAGCAAAAGGCCAAGTGACGATTCCGAAGCCTGTCCGCGACCTGTTGGGGATCGGCCCCGGCAGCAAGGTCGACTTTCGCCGCGCCGCCGATGGGAGCATCGTTCTGACGCGTGCCGACAAGAAGCAACCGGCGAGCCGCTTTGCAAAGTTGCGCGGTCATGCAGGCAGGGGGTTCGACACGGACGCCATCATGGCGTTGACCCGCGGTGAGGGATGACGCTCGTCGACACCAATGTCTTGTTGGACCTTGTCACGGATGACGCCAAGTGGGCAGATTGGTCGATTGCGCAGCTTGAAGCGGCAAGCCTCGCAGCACCACTGCTGATCAACGATACGATTTATGCGGAGTTGTCGGTCCGATACGGTCGGATCGAAGACCTTGATGCATTTCTCGACGAGGCTGGGCTCGATATGACGCCGATGCCTCGAGCGGCTCTTTTTCTCGCAGCCAAGGTCTTCACGCAGTATCGACGGGCGGGAGGATCAAGGATCGGCGTTTTGCCCGATTTCTTCATCGGCGCGCACGCTGCGGTCAGTCAGATCCCATTGCTGACACGTGATATCGGCCGGTACCGAACCTATTTCCCGTCGCTCGCGCTGATCACACCACCCGCGTAGGCGAGAACAAGGAACCCGCAGAGCAACTGGCCTCGCACCGGTGACGGTCAGGCCTTCGTACGGGACGGCGCATCCCGTTGCGATCGGCCGGCGCGACAGCAGCTCCTGAACGTCTTGCCCGACCATTCCGGTGCGCCCGAAAGCGATGATATGGAGTGATGCGAAGCTTCGTGTGTCATCGCGGATGTGCGGGCGTGACCACGAGAATGACTTCTTGATCACCGCGGTCTAGCGATCCTCGCGCGTGTGCCAAAGCCTCAGCACGTAGATTGTCGACTGCGTGATCTCATAGCGCATTTCGTAATGGCTAACGAGAATACGACGGACCGCGCGGGGATCGAACTCTTCCAGCCGTTCGCCGATCCGTGGCTGTTCGAGCAGGCGCCTTGGGGCGCTCGCCAGTGCCTGCACCGTGCGGGCTTCTGCTTGTCGATTGACCGGTGCTAGAAAATCATAGAGGCGTCCGAGGTCAGAAACCGACTTGGTCGTCCAATGGAGCTTCATCAAAGTGGCAGCGGCAGCGGCTTGTCACTATCGAGGCTGTCGGCCCAAGCTTGCACGGACTGGTGGCTGACGACATGGCCCCCGTCGACATTGGCGAGCGCCTCCAGCGTCAAGCGCCGGCGCTCCTCTTCCTGATCGATCCAGGCGGTCAGCGCCTGCTTGACGATCCAGCCGCGCGAACGTTCGAGCCGTGCCGCAATCTGATCGACCTTTTCTGCGAGCGGCAGCGGCACATGTGCTGTCAGCACCTTCGTTTCCATGGCTCCATTCCTTTTTAATCAGGTTTAATCATAGTGATTAAACCTGATTGCATCCAGAGCCTTTTGACAAAACCGCCTCGCGGCGACGAGATCAGGCCTTCGTTCCGGACGGCGAATGCCGTTGCGATCGGCCGGTGCGGCAACAGGTTTTGAACGTCTTGCCCGAACCGCAAGGGCAGGGATCATTGCCGCGCAGTTGCAACCGGGCGATCAGGGGCAGGAGGGCCGCGGACGGCAAGAGACCGGCGAGAAGGATCGCCAGCCTGGCGGAGATGCCTGGGATCACGAGACGTCGGCCCGCCTTGAATCCGCGCCAGGCGCGTTCGGCCACGTATTCCGAATCCACTTTGGGCAGGATCTTGAACAGCGCCGCCCTGTTGGCGCCCGATTTTTCGAGGAACTCCGTCGACACCGGCCCCGGGGCGACGCAGGTGACGGTCACGCCGGCCGGGCGCACCTCCTGATGCAGTGCCTCCGAAAAGGAACGGACGAAGCCCTTGCTTGCATAGTACAAGGCCATGAAGGGGCCGGGCGTGAAGCTCGCGACGGAGCCGAGATTGATCACGCCGCCCCTGCCGCGCGCGACCATCCCCGGCAGGAAACGCAGCGTGAGCTCGGTCAAGACGCGGATATTGAGGTCGACCATCCCGATTTGCTCGTCGAGCGGCAGCGTCGCGGCCCCGCCGCGCAGGCCGTAACCGGCGCTGTTGACGAGAACATCGCACATCAACCCCTCATTGCACAGGAAGTCTTCGAGGTGCGCCGCCGCATCGCCGGCCGTGAGATCCAGAGCAAGTGTGAACGGCTTGCCGCCCGCCTTCCGCACGGCGGCCGCGACCGCCTCCAGGCCTTCTGCCGAACGCGCGACCAGGACGACGGTGGCGCCGTCCCTTGCGGCAGCCTCGGCGATCGCCTTGCCGATGCCGCGCGAGGCGCCGACCACCACGACGGCTGGCCGAAGCTCTTGCCTTGACGTCATGCTGCTGATCCCGATGCCGCAGCATTCCGGGCGGCTCCGTTCTCGGAAAGGCCTGCCACTTCATCGGCGACTTCGCCGTTCAGGATCCTTTCGAATCGCTCCAGCGCGCGCGCGACATTGGCGCCGTCCATAACCCGGTGATCATAGTGGATGCGGACGGTCACCAATCCATCCTCGCTGATCGGACCGTAATTGAAGATCGTCGTGAGCGGTGTCAGGGGATTGAGGGACTCCGCGCCGAGGCCGGAATAGACCGACAGCTGGAAGGTGCCGAAATGGCGCCCGCGCTGGCGGCCGATATTGAGGCCAAGCCACATGAGCAGCCACCGGATCGGCGCGGGTGCGCGGGCGAGCTTCAAGGCGCGGCGGAACTGCTTGATCTCCAGTACCGGACGTGATCGCGCCGACTGGATCAGCGCCCCCAATTCGGCGATCGATCGCTGCTCGGGGGTCTTGATCGTGCTCAGGAGCACGACCCGTTCGCCTTCATGTTCGCGCTCGTGCGCGATCGAGGCGACGCTTCCCGGATATTCGTAGAGCTGGGGTCTTGGGAATTTGACGTAGGCGCGGCGAAACTCCGGCGTCTCCTTGGAGAGGAGTGCATATCCTTTCAGGAAGAGCACTGTCCAGGACGGCCGGCTTGGCTGTGCCAATCTGGCTTTTTGCAGGGCGCCAAGGTTCATTTGGCGCTGCACCGTGACCCGTGGCACGCCGATCGAAAATCTCATGAGATCCCCGACAAGGCGTCGTGCCGCCGAAAGCTTGAGGGCTCGGCCTCGCATCGTGCCACCTCTAGTAAAGATAGGGGATAATACGCTTGGTCCTGTCCATATAGGCGCGATACTGCGGGCCGAATATTTCCAGCATCATGCGCTCCTCCTTGTCCACTCTGAGGAAAAAGAGGACGGCAAAGCCCGCCAGACCCGCAAGGCCGGCCACCCAGTTCGACAGCAGAAAGGCCTGGCCGACGCCCATCAGCAGGAAGGAAGTGTACATCGGGTGACGGACGAAGGCATAGGGGCCGCGGCAAATCAGCTCGTGCTTGTCGCGAATCTCCAGCGAAATGGACCAGTTGCGGCCGAGTTCCTTGTGAGTTCTGCGG
Organism: Sinorhizobium garamanticum; assembly: GCF_029892065.1. Lineage (NCBI taxonomy): Bacteria > Pseudomonadati > Pseudomonadota > Alphaproteobacteria > Hyphomicrobiales > Rhizobiaceae > Sinorhizobium > Sinorhizobium garamanticum. Next base: position 1,768,141 of record NZ_CP120374.1, read on the forward strand.
AAGACCCACATCGCCATGGCAAAGATCAAGGCGCCGAGGACGACCGCCCATGCATGCGCCGGGTAATCGGCGGCCTCTGGTATGCCGGTCGCGACGTAAAAGCCGGGAATGATCGCAAGACCCAGCAGGGCCGCTGCGAGCCCGACGATCTCGGAACGCGAGCGGCGGTTGCTGACGACCCGCACGCGCTTTGCCCGACGTTCATAAGGACGCCGAATGAAGTACCAGGCGACGATGCCGAGCACCCAGATGATTTCGCCGACGGAAGCGACTGTTATGTTCACGCTAGCTCACCAAAGCTTCGCTGCGATCCGCGGCCATCGCAACAGCTGTCAAGGATGTGGCCATTACGCTCCGCTCCGACCAATAAAAGTGCGACGGTCGGACGATCCGACCGTCGGACAAGCGGGGGCAAGCACCGATTGCGCTCACCCGCCGTTCATCTCCCGAAGCTTTGTAATGAATTCTTGCGGCCTGAGCCAGATGCCGGGTGTCTTATACCCCATGGAACGCGCAATCTCCGCCACGAAGGCGTTGCAGTTATAGAGCGACGCGTGCCAGAAGCGGGCCTCCGCTTTGAGCTTGCGAATGTTCGCGGCAACTTCCTGGTACTCGGCTTCCGTCAGCAGAACGCGCCAGCTTGCCGACCTGTATTCTTCTTCCAGGTCGCCGTCGCTCGCTCCGGTCTCGGCCGGAACCGGCAGGAAATGGCCCATGACGTACGGTGCGGTATCGTTCGTAGCCGGTGCAAGTCCTGCGACCTCTGGGTTGATCATTGCTCCGGACTTGTTCGTGCGCCCGAAAATCACGTAGGAGTGACCATAGCTGAGCGCGTAGCGGGAGCGGAATTCGATAAAATAGCCGTAGTCTCTCCGCTGAGACTTTCCGGCAGTTCGCGCCGCGGTAGCGTCGATGCTCGAAACAAAACGCGGTTGGGGAGCCTTGTCTTCCGTTTGACATGCTGTGGTCGCCATTGCGAGCAGAACCACAAGCGATATACGACCTCGTATAAGCGTCATTATTACGCTTTATCTCCCGAGCTCTGATGAGCGCAAGTTGAAGCCAACTCCTGTGAACCTGTGGCTTCGGCGCTGTAGATCTTAAGCCGGCTTGGCCATGAATTAAAAAACGTGGGAAGGGTCGCGAGACCCTCCCCACGCAAAGATCATAATTTACTTAAAGACTGGTGGTGCCTGTTCAACCGGCGCAGCCGGTGGCGGGGCCTTCCCCTTGCCTTTGCCAATCGTCCCGCAAGCGCTCAGGCTGGCGACCGAAAACAACGCAATCATCACGATTAGAATTCTGCTCATCAAGAAGTCCTTTCCTCAATAGTCGGAATGGGTTATCGAAGGCAACATTTGAAGTAATAGTGGCGAATTGCGACTCGGCCTAGTGCAGAAAGGACACAGTTGCCATCCGGTTTGTCGTTGCCGGACTTTCAACGGTGTCCCAAAAACACACAGCTTCATCATTTATACCGAAAATTGAGGGGAAACACCATCAGATGATCAATACCTCCGTGCCTACGGGCGTGCGGCTGTAGAGGTCGACGATATCCTCGTTCGTCAAGCGGATGCAACCGTTCGAAACCGCGTGGCCTATCGTCCACGGCTCGTTCGTTCCGTGCACGCGGAACATGGTGTCTTGCCCGCCGCGGTAGAGATAAAGGGCAGATGCGCCAAGTGGATTGTGCGGTCCGCCGGAGACGCCGCCTGCGTATTGCGCCAGGTGCGGCTTGCGCTTGATCATGCTGGCGGTCGGCGTCCATGAGGGCCATTCCGCCTTGCGGCCGACGACCGCCTTGCCTTTCATCGTGAGGCCTTCTTCCCCGACGCCGATCCCGTAGCGCGTCGCCCAGCCGCCCTCTTCGACCGCATAGAGGTAACGCTGATTCGTGTCGACGACGAGCGTTCCGGGCGCTTCGTATCCCTCGTAGCGGACATGCCGCCTACGGTAGCGTGGATCGACGCCGGAAGAGTTCCCGAACAGGGATGGAACGGGCACCCCCATTCCTTGCCAGCTTGAACTGCATCCAGAGGTCAACAGAGCCAGACCGCTCAAAACGAGCATCCGGCGCGTAATTTGGTCATTGTCCATCTTTACCTGCTGAGCAAATCGGTGCGCCCCCGATTCGTCTTTAACACCGCGGCGCGCGGCGGCCAAGTCTTGCGCATCGATTAAGACGACTGGAGAGCATAGAAAGTTGGATTGGACTACATCTTTGCTTGCGGGCCAAAGCATATGTGGGGCAAGCGTGGTATATCTGTAACAGCGCCCACTGCATGTTTCCTTAAATCCTGGCCGATTTGAGGATAAACATGCAGCAATTCAAAGTGCTACAGCGTCCTTTGCGCGTCTGATAAGACGCGGGGCGCTGTCGTCAGGCGAATGAACAGGAGCGGGATCAACAGGCGTTTCTCGCGAGCTTGCCAGCTTTTTCGGGTCGTTGAAGTGGATGCCGCTCTTCACGGCTTGTGAAACGTCTTGCGGCGCTGTGCCCGCTCGATTAGGTCGAGGCACGACAACAAGGATAGGCAAAATGAAACTTGGCTTCGAGGGGAAGGTTGCGATCGTGACCGGTGCGGGTTCCGGAATTGGCGCGGCTGTTTCCCTGCAACTCGGTAGCGAGGGGGCCGAGGTCATCGTTGCCGACCTGGACGCTGATGCCGCGCGCCGAATCACCGCCGAGATTCGTTCGCATGGCGGCAAGGCTCATGACTTCGTCGTCGACGTGGCCGATGCCGAAGCTGTGGAAAAGCTGGTGAAGTTCGCCGTCGAGAGATGCGGCGGCCTTCATCTGGCGGTCAACAACGCCGGCATCGACGGCATCCGCAAAGCAACGGCCGACTATCCACTCGACGAGTGGCACAAGGTGATGAACGTCAATCTGAATGGCGTCTTTTACTGCATGAAGCACGAGATCGCCGCCATGCTGGCTGTGGGCGGCGGCGCGATCGTCAACATGTCTTCCATTCTCGGCTCGGTCGGCCTGCCGACCGCAGCCGCCTATACCGCGGCCAAGCACGGGATTGTCGGGCTGACGAAGGTCGCTGCGATCGAATATGCGCGGATGGGCATCCGCATCAATGCCGTCGGTCCCGGTTGGATCGAAACGCCGCTCTTATCGGAGCATGCCGACATCGCGAGCACCCGGCGCATGATGTCGCTGCAGCCGATGGGAAGGCGCGGCAAGCCGGAAGAAGTGGCGTCCCTCGTGTGCTTCCTCCTATCCGAGCAGGCGAGCTTCATCACGGGAAGCGTCCATCTCGTGGATGGCGCCTATACGGCCCACTGAGCCGCGCGCTTCAAGTGGTTCCTTCACGGCAACGATAACGCGCTAGCTCGCGACCATCGCGCGCGGCGCCTTTCTTCGGAAGGATCGGCACCGCGCTCGGTTGGGCCGGAATGGAAAGCCTCACCGATTTCGGCGATCTGCGCGTTACACGCCGCCGAATGCTCTGCTTTGCCTTCGATTTTCGGCAAGACGTCGGCGGAGCTTCCGGCGGCAGAGAAGGCGCACAAATAATCATCCGGAAAGCATTGCTGATCACCAAATAGGCAAGGCCTAGCCGGCAAGTTGCTGAAAACATAACGATCTGAAATTGGCACGACGCTTGCTTGCTCGCCTTGTATGCAAGATTTGTCGCCACAGCAGTCAGCACAGAATGGCATCGACGAGGCCATCGTCTCTTCCATTCTCTCCGCCCGCATCCGTCCCGGCACGCGGCTGAGCGAAAACCAGCTCGCCGCGCTTTTCGAGGTTTCGCGCACCCGCGTGCGCGAGGCGATGATGCGGCTGGAGGCGCGCGGCATCGTCAATGTCAGCCCGCGGCGCGGCTGGTTCGTGGTGGAGCCTTCCGCCGAGGAGGCGATGACGGTCTACGAGGCGCGCCGCGTCATCGAGGCCGGGCTACTGCGCACCATGGACCGCCTGACGGAAACCGGCCTCACAAGCCTCAATGCCCATCTCGCCGAGGAGAAGTCGGCGATTGCCGCCGGTGATCGGCAGCGCCTGACCTGCCTGATGGGCGATTTCCACATCCGCATCGCGGAACTCGCCGGCAATGCCATTCTCGTCGACATCCTGCGCGATTTGACTGCGCGCACGATCCTGATTTCGATGCTCTACCAGTCCGATTTTCACGCCATGCAGTCCCATCTCGGCCATTGCCGCATCGTCGCGGCAATGGAGGAAGGCGACTTCCTGAAGGCAGCAGCACTTTCCGTCGAGCACCTCGACGAGGTCGAGACGGGGCTGGACCTCACAAGGCGCCCGGATCCGCTCGCCGATCTCAGGCGTTCGCTTTCGCTTCCTCCCCAGACCGTAGTTTCGTCTTCAAAGGCGTCGCGCAAAACCAAACCGTAAACAAAGGAGAATGACCTCAATGCTGAAAAGAAGACTTTTCGTCGCCATGGCGGCGCTCGCCGCAGCCGTCGGCTTCGGTTCCGTTTCCCACGCCGATGCTCTCGGCGACATCACCGAGCGCGGCGCGCTGCGCGTCGCAGTTCCCCAGGACTTTCCGCCATTCGGCAGCGTCGGGACGGACATGGCGCCGGTGGGCTACGACATCGACATGGCCAATCTGATTGCCGAGAAATTGGGCGTGAAGGTTGAGCTCGTACCGGTCACCAGCGCCAACCGTATTCCCTACCTCCAGACCAACAAGGTCGACCTGGTGATTTCAAGCCTCGGCAAGAACCCCGAGCGCGAGAAGGTGATCGATTTCTCGACCGCCTACGCGCCGTTCTTCAATGGCGTTTTCGGACCTGCCGAATTCGCCGCCGCGAAGCCCGAGGAACTCGCCGGCAAGGTGATCGGCGTCACTCGCGGCGCTGTCGAAGATCTGGAACTGACGAAGGTCGCGCCGACCGACACGGTCATTAAGCGCTATGAGGACAACAACGGCACGATCTCCGCCTTCCTTTCCGGGCAAGTGGAAGCGGTCGCGACCGGCAACGTCGTCGCCGCGGCCATTCTCGCCAAGAACCCGCCGAAGCGGCCGGAACTCAAGTTCCTCATCAAGAATTCGCCCTGCTACATCGGGCTCAGCAAGGAACAGCCCGCGCTCCTCGAAAAGGTCAACGGTATCATTGCCGCCGCCAAGGCCGATGGTTCGTTGAACGCCATTTCGCAGAAATGGCTCGGAAGCGATTTGCCCACCGATCTCTGATCAGCCGGCCGCCATCCCGCGCGGGGTTACCAGACGGGATGGCGGCGCCGAATGTTTGCCAAACAGGGGTGCGCCTTGAATTATCAATTCGAATTCGGCTGGCTCGCCGAATACTATCCGCAGATCGTCAAGGGGATCGGGATCACGGTCGAACTGATCGCGGTCGGCGCCGTTGCCGGCATTTCGCTTGGCATCTTCTGCGCCTGGGTCAGGGCGCTCGGCCCCGCCTGGTTGAAGCCGATCGTTGCGCTTTACGTCGAACTGATCCGCAACACCCCGTTCCTCATCCAGCTCTTCTTCATCTTCTTCGGGCTCCCGTCGCTCGGCCTTAAGCTCAGTGAACTGCAGGCGGCCAATATCGCCATGGTCGTCAACCTCGGTGCCTATAGCTGCGAAATCATCAGGGCCGGCATCCAGGCGACGCCGAAGGGGCAGTTCGAGGCGGGCGCCAGCCTTGCCATGACGCGTTTCGAAACTTTTCGCCACGTGGTTCTCGTGCCGTCGCTTCAGCGGATCTGGCCGGCGCTCTCCTCGCAGGTCGTCATCGTCATGCTCGGCTCGGCCGTCGTTTCCCAGATCGCCGCGGAAGACCTGACCTTCGCGGCGAACTTTATCCAGTCGAGGACCTTCCGCGCCTTCGAAGCCTATATCGTCTCGACCGCCGTCTATCTGGCGCTTGCGGTGCTGCTTCGCCAGGTGCTGGCGATGGTTGGCGGGCTCATCTTTCCGAGGAGGGCGGCGCGATGATCGAGTTCACGATCTGGGACATTTTGCGGAACCTGCTGCTTGCCACCCGTTGGACGATCGTTCTGTCACTCGTCTCTTTTGTTGGCGGCGGCATCGTCGGGTTGGGCCTGCTTTTCCTGCGCATTAGCAAGCGCGCGTGGCTGCAGTCGCTGGCGAAATACTATATCGAGCTTTTCCAAGGCACGCCGCTCCTGATGCAACTCTTCATTGCCTTTTTTGGGCTTGGCCTTTTCGGCATCGACGTCCCCGCCTGGCTCGCCGCCGGACTGGCGCTGATCCTCTGGTCCGCCGCTTTTCTCGGAGAAATCTGGCGCGGCTGCGTCGAGGCGATTGCCAAAGGGCAATGGGAAGCGTCCGCCAGCCTCGGCATGGGCCGCTTGCAGCAGATGCGCTACGTCATCCTGCCCCAGGCAATGAAGATCGCTGTTCCACCAACGGTCGGCTTTTCCGTTCAGGTCGTCAAGGGCACTGCGCTGACCTCGATCATCGGCTTCGTCGAACTGTCGAAGGCCGGCACTGTCGTCACCAACGCCACTTTCCAGCCCTTCACCGTCTACGGCCTCGTCGCCCTCATCTATTTCGCGCTTTGCTGGCCGCTCTCCCAAAGCAGCCAGATCCTCGAAAGGAAGCTCAATGTCGCTCATCGAAATCACTGAAGTTCGCAAAAGCTACGGCGAGAACGAGGTCCTGAAGGGCATTAATCTCGATGTCGAGCCGGGCGAGGTGATCGCGATCATCGGGAAGAGCGGTTCGGGCAAGTCGACGCTGCTTCGCTGCATCAATGGGCTCGAGACAATCAGCAAGGGCTCGATCTCCGTCGCAGGCGCCCAGCTTCTCGACGATGAAGTGCACCTGAAGGCGCTTCGCTTGAAGATCGGCATGATCTTTCAGCAGTTCAATCTCTTCCCGCACCTGACGGTCGGCGGCAACGTCATGCTATCGCAGATGGTGGTGAAGAAGACGCCGAAACCAGAGGCGCAAGCCATGGCCCGCAAGATGCTGGAGCGCGTTGGCCTGGAGCAAAAATTCGACGCCTATCCGGACGAACTCTCCGGCGGGCAGCAGCAGCGCGTGGCGATCGCTCGGGCGCTTGCGATGCAGCCGACGGCGCTGCTTTGCGACGAGATCACCTCGGCGCTTGATCCGGAACTGGTCGCCGAAGTGCTGGCGGTCGTGCGCGAGCTTGCCGCCGAAGGCATGACGCTGCTGATGGTGACGCACGAGATGAAGTTTGCCCGCGACGTCTGCTCGCGTGTCGTCTTTATGCATCAGGGCCGCGTGCACGAGATCGGACGGCCGGAGGACGTCTTCGCCAATCCTCAGACGCCGGAGTTGAGGCAGTTTCTAGGCGTGCATTGAGAGGCGACCGGCCGGCGGACACCCGGCCGGTCGCTCTCTCCCCGTGGCGTCAAGGGCGCACGGTGATGTGGCCTTTCATGTTGGGATGGTAGCGGCAGATATAGTCGAAGCTGCCCGGCTCCTGCAGCAGGAGGCGAGCTGATTTCTTCGCGGGGAGGAGCACGTCCGCCCCTCCCTTCACCGTGGCGGTGTGAACGAGCGCATCCTTGTTGATCCACTCGATTTCGTCGCCCACCTTCGCCTCGATCTCCACGGGCGCGTAGGCGAGGCGGTCGATCGTTACCTCAATGGTTTCTGCCCGGGCGGGAACGACGATGGCCGCCGTTCCCAACAACAGGGCGAGAATGGCCGATCTTAGCGGGTTCACTGCCGCGGTCATTTCAGTTCCGTCGCGACATGTTCGGCGTGCTGCTGGTGCCCCTGGAACAGCTTCAGCCCGGTCTCGAGCAGAGACTTGAGCTCGGCATTTTGCGCAGACGGGATCAGTAGGGTTTCCAGCGCACCATTGACCTGCTTATGGTAGGCGACCTCGTTCTCGACATAGGCCTTGTCGAAGTCCGCCCCCGTCAGCTTCGCCAGTTCCGAACGCTTGGTTTCGGCCGCCTGCGACAGAGCTTTGCTGGTGTCGTTGTCCTCGGGCGTAACATTGAGCTTCTTGACGAGATCGAGCGCCTGCTTGTTCACCGACTCGTGGTCGCGCACCATGCTTTCGGCGAATTCGACGACGGTCTTGTTTTTCGACGTTGCAATGGCCTGTTTCGCCGCTTCGACATCGATCACACCTGCGGTGTAGGCGATATGCGCGATCTGCGGATCCGTCGGCTTGTCGCCTGCGAGCGCCCAATTGCCCCCGAGCAACAGGGCGATTGCAGCGGCTGCGGTGGTTAAGCGTATGGTCATCGGATGTTCCTTTCCAGCAATCCAGACTGCTACAGCGTCCTTTTGCGCGTCTGATAAGACGTGCGGCGCTGTAGAAGTTCAAAGCGTGATGTGCAATTGACGTGCTTTGGATGCTTCGCGGGCCGAAACGTTCCCGATTATCTGTCGCCGCCTCCTGGCACTTGGATACGAGCGAGGACGGCTTCCGTCAGGCGCTCGCAACGTTTTCCCGCGAAGGGAAAGGCGTCGAGCAGAAGCGGACCGATCTGTCTCTCTAGTTGCTCTTTGATGAGGTGTCGCGCGCGGAAGAGCCGCGTCCGGACGGTCTCGGGGCGAAGTGCCAGCAGATCGGCAGTCTCTTCGTTGCTGAGGCCCTCGATCACCCGCATGACGAAGACGGTGCGGTAGATGTCCGGAAGCTGATCGGTCGCCTTTTCGACAAGGTCGAGAATCTGTCGCTGTGCCATTGTTTTTTCCGGATCATCCGTGTCTGCGCTGCGCGGGAAGGCGATGATCTCCGCCTGGTGCGTTTGCAACATATCTTCGGTGAGCCGCCTCCTGCGCCGCCCCTGGCGCAGCCGGCCCAAGGCCTCGTTGATCACGATGCGCGACAGCCAAGTGGCGACTGCCGAGTCGCCGCGGAATTCGGAAAAATGCGTGAAAGCGCGGAAATAGGCGTCCTGGAGGACATCCTCCGCATCGCTGTTGTTCTGCACGATGCTTCGGGCAAGCCGGTAGAGCTTGCGATTGTGCGTCTGCATGATCACGCGGAAGGCGTCGATGTCTTGCGGCGAGGTCTCGCGTTTTCGGGAGGGGATTTTCTCAGCGATGGGCATGGTCGAGGCTCCTTGTCGCACATTGGATGCCGGACCCGCTGAAACGTTCCCAAATGTGCAGGTTGGGTCATTTTATCGCGATCGCCTACGCGCTTCGACCCCTACAGCGCCGCGCGTCTTTTCAAATGCGCAAAGGACGCTGTAGCGCTTTGAATTGCTGCATGTTTTTATCCATAGATCGGCTACGATTTGAGGAAACATGCAGCGCCCTCAAAAGAGAAAGCCCGACGCGGGAGGAGGGGCGCCGGGCTTTCGATTCTGATCGGCAACTGGGAGGAGGAGGGTTGCCGATCCACGATAGAGCAGGGAGGAGGAAGCTCTATCGATTAATCATACAATGGTGTTGCGATGCAGCGCCTTCAAGGCCGGGAGGCAGATTTTCTGAACGGAAACGGTGCCGGCGCGGTGCCTCGTACGCATGGCCTGATGCGGGCCACCGTTTACCAGACCGATGCGCTTGCATTCGGCGCAGTCTGCGCCAGATTCAGAGGACCGAACAGGAAGGAGGCGGTCATGGCGGAGGATCGCAAAGCGGCTCTGGTCCGGATCACTGGAAGGGTGCAGGGCGTCGCCTTCCGCATCTGGACCCGCGACGAAGCGGTACAGCTCGGCCTGGCGGGCTGGGTTCGCAACGAGCGCGATGGCTCCGTCACGGCCCTCATTGCCGGGCCGGAGGCGGCGATTTCGACGATGCTGAGCCGGTTCTGGAAGGGCCCGCCCGCGGCACGGGTGTCAAACGTCGAGAGCGAAGATGCCTCGTCCGTGCATGCCCCCTTGGGGTTTCACATCACCGATTGACTCGACGGCCCACCTGGCGCGGGTCATACCCGCTCCAACGCGACCGCGATACCCTGGCCGACGCCGATGCACATGGTCGAGAGCGAATAGCGCCCTCCGGTTTCGGCGAGTTCCAATGCTGCCGTTCCGGTGATGCGCGCGCCCGACATGCCGAGCGGATGGCCAAGCGCGATCGCACCGCCGTTGCGGTTGACACGGGCGTCATCGTCGGCGATGCCGAGCTCGCGCAGCACCGCCAGTCCCTGGCTCGCGAAAGCCTCGTTGAGTTCGATCACGTCGAACTGCTCCTGCCTCATGCCAAGCCGCGTCATCAGCTTGCGGGAGGCGGGGATCGGGCCGATGCCCATCACGCGTGGCGGCACGGCCGCCGACGCGCCGCCGAGGATGCGGGCGATCGGGGTCAATCCGTGTTTTCTCGCCGCTTCGTCCGAGGCGATGATGAGCGCCGCTGCGCCGTCGTTGAGGCCCGAGGCGTTTCCGGCGGTAACCGTGCCGCCTTCGCGGAACGGTGCCTTCAGCTTGGCAAGCGCCTCCATCGTCGTCGCCCGGGGGTGCTCGTCCCTGTCGACAACGACGGGCTCGCCCTTCTTTTGCGGAATGGTGACCGAGACGATCTCCTTGGCAAGGCGGCCGTTCGCCTGTGCCGCCGCGGCTTTGGCCTGGCTGCGCACGGCAAAGGCATCCTGGTCTTCACGGGAAACGCGATAGTCCTCGGCGACGTTCTCGCCCGTCTCCGGCATGGAATCGACGCCGTATTGCCTCTTCATCAAGGGGTTGATGAAACGCCAGCCGATGGTGGTGTCGTGGATCTCGGCATGCCGCGAGAAGGCGCTTTCGGCCTTCGGCAGCACGAAGGGCGCGCGCGACATCGACTCGACGCCCCCGGCGATCATTAGTTCGGCTTCGCCCGACTTGACCGCGCGCGCGGCGGTAATGACAGCGTCCATTCCCGAGCCGCAAAGCCGGTTGATAGTCGTGCCGGGAACGGAAAGCGGAAATCCGGCGAGCAGCAGCGACATGCGCGCAACGTTGCGGTTGTCCTCGCCCGCCTGGTTGGCGCAGCCGAAGATCACGTCGTCGACCGCTTCCCAGTCGACCGAGGCGTTGCGCTCCAGGAGACTCTTGAGCGGGATCGCGCCGAGATCGTCGGCGCGCACCGAGGACAACGAGCCGCCGAAGCGGCCGATGGGCGTGCGGATGTAGTCGCAAATGAAAACGTCGCGCATCAGGCGGCCTCCTTACCCTTGTCGGCGCCCTGATGGGCCTTCTTGGTGCGGGCGTTGATGTCGCGCAACACTGCAAGTTCCGTTTCCGTCGGCACCGGCGTCTCGATGACGGTGTCGGCGAACTTGATCGCCCAGCCGCAGTTTCCGACGATCTCATCGCGGGTGACGCCGTGATGGATCGAGACGACGGTCAGTTCCTTCGTCTCGGGATCGGGCTCTAGGATGCAAAGATCGGTGATGACGCGGGTCGGGCCTTTCGTCCTCATGCCGAGCCGTTCGCGGTGGTTTCCGCCTTCGCCATGGCCCATCGAAGTGATGAAGGGCAGCTTCTCGACGAAGCCGCGCTTCGAGAGCGCCATGGTGATGAAGATGCGGCCGCAATTGGAGGCGATCTCCGGCGCGCCGCCGCCGCCCGGCAGGCGGACCTTCGGGTGGTCATAGGGGCCGACGACGGTGGTGTTGAGGTTGGCGAAGCGGTCGATCTGCGCGCCGCCGAGAAAGCCGGTGGTGATGCGCCCGCCCTGCAGCCAGTAGCGGAACATTTCCGGGACCGAGACAGTGAAGAGCGCGGTGTCGCAAAGCTCGCCGTCGCCGATCGACAGCGGCAGCACGTCCGGCTTGGTGCCGACGGTGCCGCTCTCGTAGATCAGCGTGATGTCCGGCGCATGCGTCAGCCGGGCGACGTTGCAGGCGGCCGACGGCGCGCCGATGCCGACGAAGCAGACATCGTCGCTGGAAAGTTCGCGCGATGCGGCAATCGTCATCATTTCCGTGGGGGTGAAATCCGTCATCGTCGCCTCCTCACGCGGCCTTTGCCGACTTTGCTGCATGTCTGGCGAAGTCCTCGGGCTTCGCCTCGAGCACGTTTTCCTTGATCCAGGCGGTGAACGTTTCCCGGTTGCGGGCGATCTCGTCCCAGGCGATGTAGAAGGCGTTGGAGCGCGGATAATAACCATGCGCATAGGAGGGGAAGGCGCCGCCCGGCACATGGGCGACTGCCGTCACCGCCCAGGTCGGCAGCACGACCGAATTGGGGGAGGGCGGGTTGAGTTCGTCGACGATCTCCTCGACGGTCACGATCGAGCGCTTGGCAGCAAGCACGGCCTCCTTCTGCACCCCGACGATGCCTTCGAGGAGGACATTGCCCTTCCGATCGGCGCGCTGGGCGTGGATGATCGTCACGTCCGGACGGATCGCCGGCACGGCAGCGAGCACTTCGCCGGTAAAGGGGCAGGTAACCTGTCTGATGTTCGGGTTCACCTTCGGCAGGTCGGCGCCGATATAGCCCCTGAGCATCGCGAAGGGCAGGTTTGCCGCACCGGCCTCATAAGCATTCGCCATCGCGGCGTGGGAGTGCTCCTCGATTTCCAGCGGCCGCGGCCATTGATTTTCGACCGCATCGCGGAAGCGGTGCAGCGAGCCTACGCCGGGATTGCCGCCCCAGGAGAATTTCATGCCCCGTGCGGCGCCGACGCCTATCAGCTGGTCATAGAGAATGTCGGGCGTCATGCGGACGAGGAAGAGATCCTTCCTGCCCTGGCGGATCACCTCATGGCCGGCGGCATAGGGAATGAGATGCGTGAATCCTTCCATGGCAACGGTGTCGCCATCTTTCACGTTTTCGGCGACCGCCTCGGCGAGCGACAATATGCGAGCCATCCTGGCCCTCCTCCGTTGATGTTGCCGAATTTTCCTGCAGGGGACCCGCGGTCCCGCCTGACTCTCGTCATCGGCCATGGCTGAAATAAGCGCTCGTTTCGGGTCACTCGTCAAACATTTTTGTGCGTTATTTGACATTTGTTCATATATCGCACAAAATGAGCAAACAAACGAGATGAGCGAATCATGCGGGAAACGGATTTCGTCAGCGGCTTTGCGCGCGGGCTGAAGGTTATCGAGGCCTTCGGGGAGGCGCGGCCCCGCCTGACGATTGCAGAGGCTGCGAAGATCACAGATCTCGACCGTGCCACGGTGCGGCGCTCGCTGCTCACACTTTCCGAGCTCGGCTATGCCGACTACGACGGCAAGTTCTTCACGCTGACGCCGAAAATCCTGCGGCTCGGCCATGCCTATCTGTCGGCGACGCCTCTGCCTGCGCTCGTCCAGCCCTATCTGGACCAGCTTTCGGAAAAGGCGGGCCAGAGCGCCTCGGCCTCGGTGCTCGACGGCACGGAGGTCGTCTATGTGGCGCGTGCCTCGCAGCGGCGGGTGATGTCGATCAACCTGATGCCAGGATCGCGCCTTCCCGCCTATTGCGCCTCGATGGGCCGCGTGCTGCTCGCCGCACTTCCTGAAGCGGAGGCGCGCGAGATCCTGAAGCGCACCGAGCTCAAGGCCAACACGCCACGCACGAAAACCGATCCGGAAGAACTGATACAGGAACTGCGCCGGGTTCGCGAACAGGGCTATGCGGTCATCGACCAGGAGCTGGAGCTCGGGCTTTGCTCAATCGCGGCGCCGTTGATGAACGCGCGCGGCCAGGTGGTCGCGGCGCTCAATATCGGTGCCCCGGCCGCCCATGTCGCGGCCTCCGAACTCGCGGAACGCTACCTGCCCCTGCTCAAGGAGACGCAAATCGCGCTGCGGCCGCTTGTGCAATAATGCGTCGAAGTGGTGAAAACGAGCTTTGCCGGCACCGCCGGCTGCGACAGTCTGTAACTGGACATGAACCGGAAACAGGCTAGCATGAGCTTATGGATAGACTCGCCCGCATCGTCGCGATTGTCTTGCTCGTAGTATTTGCCACGGGCACCGTTGCGCATGCGGCGAATGCGACCAGCATGTCCTTTACCATGTCTCCCGCCGCGATGGCCGACGGAGACATGGGCGATTGCGATGGCTGTCCGCCAGGTGACGACGGCAAAACCTCGCTCTGCGCCCAATTCTGTCTTGCAACCTTCATCGCGGTTCCGACTGCCGCGGAGCTTGAACTCCCCGTTTTGGCGGTCGATCTTGCAACGCTGCCAGCAGAAGAGATAACCGGCCGCACCGGCCCGCCCGATCTTCCACCACCACGAACCATCGTCCTTTAGCCGGCATCGGCCGGGCATGCCCGGTTGCCGGCGCCAACGGCCATACGTGGCGGACCCTTCCGCTGCCTGTGATCGCTGTTCGCATGAGACGCCTTCCGGCGCGATGCGAAACATTATCGGCTCTTCAGGATGGTTGAACCATGTCCCGATACCCTGCGCCGGCGCTGACGCGTCGAGCCTTTATCGCATCGGCGGCCGCAAGCGCGACCGGTGCAATGTTTCCTTTTTTGCCGGCCTCGCCGGCCACTGCCGCCCAGCATGAGATCTCGTTGCGGGCCGCCATTGGGCGTGTTCGCCTCGTGCCGCCCGGCGAGATGGCCGCCTGGTTGTACAACGGCACCGTTCCCGGCCCGGAGATCCGCCTCCGCCAGGGCGAGCGGCTGCGCGTGGCGGTCGACAACGCGCTTCCCGAGGAAACAACGATCCACTGGCATGGGGTGCGCGTACCAAATGCGATGGACGGCGTGCCGAACCTAACCCAGAAGCCCATCGGAGCTGGCGAGAGCTTCGTCTACGAGTTCGACGCGACTGACGCCGGCACCTTCTGGTATCACCCGCACCACAAGAGCTTCGAGCAGGTCGCGCGCGGGCTTTACGGCCCGCTGATCATCGAAGAGCTGGAACCGGTGCGCGTCGATCGCGACGTGACCTGGATGCTCGGCGACTGGCGGTTGACGAAATCGGGGGCGATCAGCGAGGATTTCGGCAACCGGCACGACATCCACCACAATGGGCGCGTCGGCAACACGGTGACTATCAACGGCCGCGTACCGGACGGTTTTGCCGTCAGGAAGGGGGAGCGCATCCGCCTGCGGCTGATCAACGCCGCCACCGCCCGCATCTTCGGGCTCGACTTCGCCGGGCACGAGCCGGTCGTGATCGCGCTGGACGGCCAACCGGTCGCGCCACATGCGCCGGACAATGGGCTGGTGGTGCTTGGGCCGGCGATGCGTGTCGACCTGATTATCGACATGAACGGCAGTGCCGGCAGCCGAGCCGCGGTTACGGATCGGTTTTATGAAGGTCTGGAGTTCCGGCTCGTCGATCTTGTCTATGACGCGACGCCGCTGAGGGAGCGCGCGCCCGACTGGCCGCTCGCCCTGCCTGCAAATCCTTTGCCGGAACCGGATGTCAAGGGCGCACCCCGCAACGAGGTCGTCTTCACCGGCGGCATGATGGGCGAGATGGTTGCGCGGGATATGGGGGAAAGCATGGGCCGAGGCGCGTCGGGCGGCAAGATGGGCCACACCAATTCGATGATGGGAGGGATGATGCGGATGATGACCTCCAGCGCCGCCTGGTTCATCAACGGTGTCGCCGCCGACGAGGCCAGCCACGACATGAAGCCGATGCTGGCGCTTGCAAAGGACAGGAGCCACGTCATCGCCATGACCAACGCCACTGCGTGGCATCATCCGATCCACTTGCATGGTCATTCGTTCCGGGTGATTTCCCGTAACGGCCAACCCACCCGTCATCAGGAATGGCAGGATACCGTGCTGGTTTCGCCGCGCGAGAAGGTCGAGATCGCCTTCGTTGCCGATAATCCCGGCGATTGGATGTTCCATTGCCACGTTCTCGAACACCAGGCTGGCGGCATGATGGCCGTCTTCCGAGTCGCCTGACCCGAAAGGAGAAACAAATGTCCAAGATTCTGAAAGCAGTCGTCCTTGCCTCCATCCTGTCGGGTGCCCCCGCGCTCGCCGGCGAAAAGGACGTGATGCTTTACAAGAACCCGCAATGCGGCTGCTGCGAGGGCTATGCCGACTATCTGCGCCAAAACGGGTTCAACGTGACCGTCAAAGCGACGCATGATCTCGCTGCGATGAGCCGCGAGGCCGGCATTCCGGACGAGGCCCAGGGTTGCCACCTCTCGATGATCGACGGCTATGCCGTAAGCGGTCACGTGCCGATCGGCACGGTCAAAAAGCTCTTGACCGAGCGGCCGGACATCAAGGGTGTGACATTGCCCGGCATGCCCATGGGTTCGCCCGGCATGAGCGGCACGAAGGAAGGCCCCTTCGAGATGCTGGAGATCAACAAATCCGGCGGCGTCGGCGGCGTTTACGCCAGGGAATAGGAGCAGCCCGATGATGGAAGGCATGAACGACATGATGATGTACGGCATGGGTCTCGTGTGGCTGCTCGTCGTCATCGTGCTCGTTCTAGGGGCTGCGGCTCTCCTCAAGTATTTGTTCTTCCGGGGCGGTAAATGAGGAGAACCCTTGTTCTCCTCCCGATGCTCGGGTTTGTCGCGGCGGGTTTTGGGCTCGCATGGGCATGGCCTTGGATTGCCGCCAAGATGACGAGCGGCGATGTCCCTGCCGCGACAATCGCGCTCGGCAAGACACTCTATGGCAAACACTGTGCCGCCTGCCACGGTAGGAACCTCGAAGGGCAGCGGGACTGGAAAAGCCCCCTGCCTTCCGGACGCATGCCGGCGCCACCCCACGATGCATCCGGCCACACCTGGCATCACGCGGACGGCGTGCTCCTCCGCATCACGAGGGATGGGCCGGCGGCGGTCGTTGGCGGGGGCTACCGGAGCGATATGCCGGGCTTCGGCCATGTGATGGACGACGACGAGATCCGCGCCGTCCTTTCCTTCATCAAGAGCACCTGGCCGGACCAGGAAAGACAATATCAGGCGGAGATGAGCCACCGGGAGCAAGAGGAGGCGCAGTAAATGTGCCGCCCGCGAGCCAGATCTCCTCAACTGGAAAGCATGGTTATGAAATTGAGAATCCTGATCGCTACACTGTCGCTGTTGCTGGCCAACGCGTCGGTCACGCTGGCGCATCATCCGGGAGCCGATCTCGACAAGATGATGGGCAGCTCGGAGAAATTCTTCCAGGTCATAGATGAGGCGGTCGCGCCGCCATTCGAACTGGCCGACGCAAACGGGAAGGTGGTTCGCCTTTCCGATTTTTCCAACAAGATCGTGGTGCTCTACTTCATCTTTGCGAGTTGTACGGATCTGTGTCCGATTCATTCCGAGGTGATCGCCGACGTTCAGCGCAAGATCAACATTACGCCGATGAAGGACATGGTGCAGTTTCTGGCGATCACGACCGACCCATCAAAGGACACGCCTGAAGTACTCAAGGCCTATGGTCCTGCGCACGGATTGGAGCCGAGCAATTGGATGTTTCTGACGACACGGCAAGGTCAGCCGGAGGACACAACCCGGAAGCTCTCGGAGGCTTACAAGGTCCGCTTCGAACCGCTGGAAGACGACCAGCAGATGCATGGAGCCGTCACGCACGTCATTGACCGCGGCGGACGCTTTGCGGCCAAGTTCCATGGGCTAAGATTCGATCCGCTCAACCTGGTGCTCTATATCAACGGCCTCAGTAACAACGTCCAAAAGCCGGGACGCGAACAACCTGGTTGGTGGGATCGGCTGAAGACAATTCTCGAGTAAGCAAAGGTCTCACCGCTATTGCATGATTCCTTAAATCGGAAAATCATGCAGCAATTCAAAGTGATACAGCGACCTTTGTGCGTCTGAAAGACGCACGGCGCTGTAGCGCACCTCCGTTGCCCGCCAGGGGAATGCCGCCCTTATGCTGCACCGCGGCAAAAATCGCTCCATCGGCCATGAATTCACCAAAACTTCGCGACAGAACGCTATTGCGGGTTGTCCGTCGGGCACGGATACCGCTCGCAAGCGGCAAGTCGGCCGGCACTGCCCTCCCATGTCTGGCGAGACTTTCACACGGGGATGACGGAACATGAAAGTTGTAGTCGAAAATACCGTCTGCTTGAACACGGGCGACGCGGCCATTCTTTTCGCGATCAGGCATATCCTGAGATCGATACTGGGCGAGAAGGTCGAATTCCTGGTGTTCGACAGCCAGCCGGAAGTCGCCGCGCGACTGTATCCAAAGGAGCAGTATCCCGACATCGAGCTTCGTAAACTCCCGTCGGAATCGATCTTCAAGTACAAATACGACGACAACACCGTCAAGAATGCGCTGAAGCAGGTCTACAACCAGGCAGCCTTCCAGGCGCTCCGCCATCTCGGCAGCGGCAACTATCTCGACAGGCGCTTCTTCAGCGACGAGGACCGGAATAGCCTTGCACTCTACAAGGACGCCGATCTGGTGATCACCACCGGCGGCACCTATCTCGTCGAAAACTATTCGCTTGAGCGGCGCATCAACCAGTTCAAGCTTGGCGAGATGCTTGGCAAGAGGACGATCTTCTTCACCCAGTCTCTCGGCCCGTTCGCGAAACCTTATAACCTCCGGATGTTGCCACCGATTTTCGCCCGCAGTCCGTTGATCCTCCTGCGCGACGTTCGCTCGCGAGACCATATCCTCGGTCTCGTCGACGATCCGTCGAAATGCCATGTGGTCGCCGATTCCGTCTTCGCGCTTGCAGACGTGGAGCGGATCAAGGCGCTGCTGATGATCGGCCGCCCGGCACCGAGCGGCCGCGTCGGTATCTCCGTGCGGCACTGGCATTACGTCAAGGGCGGCGATGGCGGCATGGGCCGATACGTCGATTCGGTTCGCGAGATGGCGACGAAGCTCGTGCGCGACCACGGCAAGAAGGTCACGTTCATTTCAACCTGCCAGGGTGTGCCGGAATATGCGCATGATGACTCGAAGACGGCGACCCTTATCGTCTCGGGACTGGCGCCGGAGATTGCCGAGCACGTGAACGTCGATGCCTCGTTCCACACGCCGGAGCAATTGATGGCAATCGCCAAAGACCTCGATTTCGTCGTGGCGACGCGCATGCACATGATGATCATGTCGCTTTGCACCGGCACGCCGGTGCTGCCGATCGCCTACGAGTTCAAGACCAAGGAAGTCGCCAAGCGCGTCGGCGTTGAAGATGTCCTGCTCGATATCGATACGGTGACGCCGGAAGAGGCGAGCGGCAAGCTCGACCGTTTCGTCGGCGATCTCGATCTTTATCGCGAAGTCAGCCTCAAGGCGGTCCTCGAGGAGCATGCCTCGGCGATGTCGGCGGCGGATCTCCTCCGCCCCGTAATCGAAGGCTTATCGGCGAATGGCACTGATGGCCTTCGAAAGGGTTTCGAGCAGGACTTTGCGCGGTTGGCGTAACGCAAGGGCAAAGACGAGCGCCAGTCCATAGTTGAGGCAGATCGCGGAAGCAAGGGCCAGAAGGTCCGAGCTTCCGGTCAGGACTTCCGGCAGCAGCCGGTAGCAGATCCAGGCGGCCAGGGCCGACACGAGAAAGAGGCCCTGGACGTAAAGGAAATCCATCGCCGAGACCGGTCCCACCCGCTGCAGAAGCCAGGCGAGCACCGGGATACGCAAGACGTAGCCGCTTATCGCATAGGCGGCCGCGACACCAATCGCGCCCCATTGCAGGCCGACGATGAAGGAGAGCACCGTCGTCAGCGACGAATAGATGCCCCAGCGGAACATCGTCTTCGTTTCGCCCTGGCAGATGAAGATCCAGCCCGTTGTGCTCGAAACCGGCTGCATCAGGCTCGCGACCCCAAGCCATGCGAAGATCGGTGCGACCGGCAGCCATTGCTCACCGAAAAGGATGCTGACGGTCGGTTCAGCGGCTGAGGTCAACGCCGCAATGCCGGGCATGGTGACCGCGGCAAGCAGCCAGTTGGTGCGCATGTAGATATCGCGAAACCGGGGCTTGTCCTCCTGGATGCGGCTCATCAGGGGGACCATCACGCGCGACAGAGGCTGTGTGATGTTCTGCAGCGGGAACAGGAGAAGCTTGTAGGCGCGGTCGTAATAGCCGAGTTGGATCGGCCCGGAAAACTTGCCGATCAGGACGTTGTCGAGATTGCGCGAGAAGAAGTTGACCAGGTTGAAGCCGGTGAGATTGGCGCCGAACGAGATGATCTCGCGGTCGATTGCAAACGCCGGCCGCCCTGGCATCCAGCGCGTGGCCCACCACGCCGCCATGAGCGCGACTGCCGCGGACGCCGCGGGCCCGATGACAAGCGACCAATAGCCGAGGCCGACATAGGCGGCCCCGGCAGTGACGAGAAGGCCCACGACCGCGGCATAAACGTCGTTCAATGCCAACTGCCCGAATTTCAGGTGTCGGTTCATCAAAGCGAGCGGCAACGCCGCCAAGCTGCCGAGCAACAGCGGCAGTGCTGCGGCAATCGCAATGGCCGTCATGCGCTGGTCGCCATAGAAAATGGCAATGGCGGGCGAAAGCGCGATAACGACGAGGGTGCAGATAAGGCCAACGAGGGTACTGATCCAGAAGACCTTATTAAGCTCTCTCTCGCCGATCTCCTTGCGCTGGATGACCGCCTGTTGAAGCCCAAGGTTCTGAAAAAGCCCGACGAAGGCGACAACCGGGCTGACCGATGCGACGAGGCCGAAGTCCTCCGGGGCCAGCAAACGTGCGAGCACGACGACGGAGACGAACTGGATGACCATGCGAATGGCCTGGGCGCCACCTGTCACCAGCCCGCCACGAAGTGCGAGCCGACCGAATTGGATTTTTTCTGCGTTCAAGCGACTTGCCTCGACTGGGGCAATTCCGGGAAACGTGTGCCTCCATCCGGAATTGCGTCTTTCAAAGAGTTGGAGCGGGAGGCGGGTGGAAATCGCGCGCACTCCCCATCCCGCGGCCTTTCAAAATGCTATAGCGCCCTTTGCGCGTCTGATGAGACGCGCGGCGCCGTGGCGAAACGGCTGACGATTTCAGCGAAATCGTTGTCGAGCGCCTCCATGTCGAATTCGGCCTCGACCTTCTTTCTTGCTTGGAGCGCTGCGCCCTCGCATTGCTCGGGATGCTCCGCGACGAAGCGTAGCCGGCTCGCAAGCGTCTCGACGTCTCTTTCGTCAGCGAGGAAGCCCGTCTTCTGATCCTCGATCAGCTCGGGAATGCCGGAATGGTTGGAACTCACCACCGTCAGACCGGCGGCCATGGCCTCCATCAGCGCCACGGGGATGCCTTCGACATCGCCGTTCTTGGCGGTAACGCTCGGCAGCACGAAGGCGTGCGAGCGCCGCAGCCACTCCTTGACGTCCTGGTGGGCGAGGCTGCCGAGGAAGGAGACCTGCCTGGCGATGCCGAGCTCGGATGCAAGCGCCTCGTGGCTTCGCCGCAGCGGACCGTCGCCGATGATCCTGTAGTGCCAGGCGAGTTCCGGCGCGTCGGCGTGCAGTCGGGCGAGCGCGCGGAGCGCGTATTCCACGCCCTTTTTCTCTGCAAGCCGGCACACGGAAATCAATTGCAGCGGCACGCCGCGCCAGGACTTCCATTCATAGGGAATCTTCTTGAGATCGATCCCCATATGGTGGACGCCGACCTTGGTTTCCGGCGCTCCGGCCTCCATCAACACACGGCGAAAATAGTCGTTCACGGTGAGGTTGAGCGCGCCGTATTCGAACAGGTCGTTGTAACGGCCGAGCCCCCGCTCATGGAGCGGCACGCCAACGTCGTAGCCGTGGAAGATCGTGACGATCGGCGGCTTCAGCCGCTTCCATTTCTTCAGCCGCGCGGCGCGGGCGCCGTTGTGCCCGAAATGGGCGACGAGGACATCGCATTCATTCAGGCGGGCGACCGACGACATGTCGAGCGCGGTGGAGACCTTGTCGCGAAGTTTCGCCGGCAGCCGCTCGATGGCCGGACGCGTGCGCGCCGCCGCGCCCCACCAGTCACGGGTTCGAGCCAGAAGGGTGGCGAGCGGCTCCTGCCGCCGATCCGCGAAATTGTAATCCGATATCCCGTTGCAGACGACATCGACCTCGAAGCCGCGACGCAAGAGGCCGGCCATCTGGCCGATGACGAAGGTTTCCGAAAGCGACGGAAACTGACCGACTATGAAACCGACGCGCATGCTTGCCGGTCTCAAGAGGCCTTGAGCGCAGAGGCGCGGCTCGCGGCAGCGCGATCCAGAACATCGAGGAATGCCGCAAACTGGCGGTCGGGCCGCATCAGTGGGCGCTCGGCAAATTTCGAGGCCGCTGTTGACAGCCGTTGATATTCGGCATCGTCGCTCCACAGACGACGGATTGCGCCGGTCCATTCTTCGAGCGGTCCATCATGGTCGAGAAGGATGCCGCCTTCGCCGATTGCTTCCGGCAACCCGCCGCGCGTCGATCCGACCACCGGAATGCCGCTGCAATGCGCTTCGGACGCCACCCGCCCCCAGGCCTCTTCCCATTTGCTCGGCGCAAGGAGGACTTTTGTCCGTCCATAAACGGTCTTCATGTCGCTGGTGCGGTTTTCGAGGCGCACGTTCTTCAACGGCGCGATGATCTTCTCGATTTCCGCCCGGTGATCGTCGGCGAGCTTCCAGCTTTCGACGAACAGGAAGGGAATGTCGGGGCATTGTTGGGCAATGCGGACCGCCAGCTCGAATCCCTTCTCCTTATACGGATTGATGAAGGTCACATATTCCCGCGTCGTCGGCGTCTTGTAGGTTTCGGGGTTGATCGTAGGCGGGATCACCACCGAGTCGATGCCGTATTTCTGCTTGTAGGTCCGGGCGGTGAATTCCGAATTCGCGATGTAAAGGGCGGCGGTCAGTTCCCTGAGATCGCCGGCGAGTTCGTGAAACTCGACGTTTCTAAGATAGATGACCAGCGGCACATTGTGCACCTGCAGCGCCTTTCCGATCGGGACCGATTTGTGGCACTGCACAACGGCAACGTCGGGGCGGAGCTTGTTGACGGCGAAACTTGCCGCCTCCCAGGGATGCCAGGCCCGAACGACGGGATAGCCGGGAAAGCTGTCCATGACGCCACGCTCGCCGGACAACTTAAGCCTGAGGCGCGCCTTGAAGCCGAACATGCCGTCGCCAAACAATGCGGCCAATACGCCGGCCTCGTGACCGCGGTCACGCAACTGCTGGACGAGGTGGTGCGTGCTCGACTGAACGCCGCCGCTGAACTCCGGATAATAACCGTTTCCGCCGGCAAACAGAACCTTCATACCGCTTCTCCTTCATACAGGCATTTCGCCGTGACCGCTACAGCGCGACGCGTCTGACAAGACACGCGAAGGACGCCGTAGCACTTTGAATTGCTGCATGTTTTTGTCCTTAAAGCGGCTGCGATTTAAGGAACATGCAGTAGGCTGGCACCTCACCCGAACGGGCGAGGAGAAAGGCATCAACTCCAGAATGACGGCAATTGTTGGGTCGGTCGCCCTTTGGTCGGCGCAACCTGCGATACCAGGACGCACCTAGGCAGAACCCACGGGGCAGGCGCGGAGATGCGCGAATTTCCGAAAACGTGTCGATCCAGCCGCAAGATAAACAGTCCTCCACCGAGCAGGGTGACCGTGCGAGACAGGCGCGCAGCATTGCTGCACTGCAGCAGAGACTGTCACGGTGGGCGCAGATAGTCAATCGAGAGTCACCCACTCGATCTAGCTCGAATGGGGTATCGCTACGCGCCCGAACCACTCGCTTGACGCCGCGACCTTTCGAGCCTCAAATCGGTGCCACAATTTGAGACGAACGACGGCGGTGCAGCATGGGCGATGACGAACCGGTACCGGAGACGAAACTGACGTCCACCAAGCGGCAATGGGCCGCGGGTGGCAAGTTCCTGACGGGGCGCGTCGCGCGCCCGGAGACGGACCGACTGCCGCCCGGCCAGCATCTCGTCAAAGACTGGCCGGTTCTGGATCTTGGACAGCAGCCTCATATTGCGCTGGAGACCTGGCGGCTTGACGTGACGGGCCTCGTCGAGGAGCCGTTGTCACTCGACTGGAAGGCGTTCCAGTCGTTGCCGCAGAGCGACAGTCTCTCCGACATACATTGCGTCACGACCTGGTCGCGCTACGACAATCGCTGGCAAGGCGTGCTGACGCGTGACCTCATCGACCAGGTGATGCCGAAGCCCGAGGCAGAATATGTCCTGCTGACCAGCTTTGACGGCTATACGACCAATCTTCCGCTCATCGATTTTGCCGCAGAGAACGCGATCCTCGCGACGCGTTGGGAAGGCGCCCCGATCAGCCGTGCCCACGGCGGTCCGATGCGCCTCGTCGTGCCGCACCTCTATCTCTGGAAAAGCGCCAAATGGCTGACGCGGATCGATTTCCGTGCCGCCGACAGGGCCGGCTTCTGGGAGCGGAACGGCTATCATATGCGCGGCGATCCGTGGCTTGAGGAGCGCTATTCCGGCGATTGAAGCGGCCGCCTTCGGAAATGCAACCGGCGAATTTTGATGCTACAGTCGTCGGTTGAGGGCGTTATCTAGCGGGCAATCATTTTGAGTTCCGGGAGGAAAGCATGCGCAGTCCGAGCTTGAAGAGCCTGTCCTTTGCTTTGATATTCGCGCTTGGGGCGGCATCGCCGTCGACGGCGCAGGCGGCGTCGCCGGAGCCGGTCAAGGCCGAGCACGGCATGGTCGTCACCGCCCAGCATCTCGCCTCCGATATCGGCGTGGAAGTTCTGAAGAAGGGCGGCAACGCCATCGATGCGGCGGTCGCCGTCGGCTATGCGCTCGCCGTCACCTATCCGACCGCCGGCAATATCGGCGGCGGCGGTTTCATGACCATCCGCTTCAAGGACGGTAAGACCACCTTTCTCGATTTCCGCGAACGCGCGCCGCTCGCCGCCACCAAATCGATGTATCTCGATGACAAGGGCAACCTCGTCAAAGGCTTGAGCACCAATGGCTATCTCGCCGTCGGGGTGCCAGGGCCGGTGATGGGTTTCGAGTACGCGCGCAGCCGCTACGGCACGCGCCCGCTCAAGGACTTGATCGCACCGGCGATCAAGCTCGCCAAGGAAGGCTTTGTGCTGGAGCAGGGCGATATCGAGTCTTTCGACGGTGAAACGGAGAGGCTGGCGAAGGATCCTGCGGCGGCTGCGATCTTTCTGAAACCCGACGGCAAACCCTTCGCGGTCGGCGAGAAGCTCGTCCAGGCCGATCTTGCCGCCTCGCTGTCAAGCATCGCGGAGAAGGGGCCGGACGCCTTCTACAAGGGTGCGATCGCCGACGCGATCGTCAAGGCGAGCGCGGAGAAGGGCGGCATCCTCGCCAAGAAGGATTTCGAGCAATATGCAGTTCGCGAGCTGGAACCGGTCAAATGCAACTACCGCGGCTATGACATTGTGTCCTCGCCGCCGCCATCGTCGGGCGGTGTCATCATCTGCGAGATCCTCAACGTGCTCGAGGGCTATCCGCTTTCCTATCTTGGCTACGGTTCGGCCGAGACGGTGCACGCGATGATCGAGGCGATGCGGCACGCCTATGTCGACCGCAACACCGCGCTCGGCGATCCGGACTTCGTCGAAAATCCGGTCAGCAAACTCACCGACAAGGCCTATGCGAAGGAAATCCGCGCGAAGATCGAACCGTTCAGGGCGGGCGTGTCGCAGGCGCTGATGCCGGCAGGCTTCACGGAGAGCAAGGAGACGACCCACTATTCGATCATCGACGACGAGGGCAATGCCGTCGCCGTCACTTATACGCTGAACGGCTCGTTCGGCGCGGGCGTGGTGGCGCCTGGAACCGGGATCCTGCTCAACAACGAGATGGACGATTTCACCGCCAAGCCCGGCGCGCCCAATCTCTACGGTCTCGTCCAGGGCGAGGCGAACGCGATCGCGCCCGGCAAGACGCCGCTTTCGTCGATGAGCCCGACGATCGTCTCCAAGGACGGCAAGCCCTTCATGGTGATCGGCAGCCCCGGCGGCGCGCGCATCATCACGATCACGCTGGAAGCGATCATCAATGTCATCGACCACGGCATGAACATCCAGGAGGCGGTCGACGCGCCGCGCCTTCACCATCAATGGCTGCCGGACAAGGTGTTCATGGAACCCTATGCGCTGTCGCCGGACACCCGCAAGCTTCTCGCCGCCATGGGCCATGACGTCGAGATCGACGAAAGCTGGAAGATCTGGGGACAGGCCACCGGCATTCTCGTCGGCGGCGAAAACCTGGAGGAGATCGAGGCCGGCGGCGGTGCCCGCTACAACGGCGCCGTTGACAGCCGTATCGGGGCAGGTGCGGCGAGAGGGTATTAGCGCTCGCATCATTCCTCGAGCTTTTCCCGCTCGGCTTTTTACTGGTTACTGACCGTGGCCATTGGGAAGATCGCTCCGCAGCAGGCCGTAAATTGCGGTGTCCCAACGCTCGTCGCCGACTTTTACGGACGAGCGCCGCACGCCTTCGTCGATAAAGCCGAGGCTAAGATAGATGCGGATTGCCGCCCGGTTAAAGGTGTAGACGTTGAGCTCCAGCCGCTCGAAAGCAGGAACGGCAAAGACACGCTGAATGACAAGCGTCAAGAAGGGACGGGCGAGCCCTTGGCCGCGAAACACGGGATTGACGGCGACGCGGCTGAGCCGGGCGACGCCGTTTTGCCAGTCGAGGGCTACCTGCGCATGGCCAGCAACGCCTCCTCGCACAAGACCGGAAAAGATCCAGCGCTTCGGCTGCAACCCGGCCGTCTCGGCGACCATCGCCTCGATCTGACCGTTGTCGAGCGGAAAGCGGACATCCGGACCGCCCCATTGAATGAGCGATTGCAGCGTCGGGAACCAGGCAGGCAACTCCCGAGCATGTTCCTTGGCAAAATTTTGGAGCTGCAACGCTGCTTGGGGCATGACATTCGGCGTGAAAATGTTGGTTCTGCATTCTCGGTATCGAGCCGCGAATGTAAAGGCCCGCGTTCAGGCCTTCGGCATCGTCACCCCGGCCGCCTCGCGGATGGTCTGCATCAGGATCGAAAGCGGCAAGGACGGGATTGCGTCGGCGCGCATGGTGAGGCCGACCGGCCCCTTGGTCTCGCTGGTGTCGATCGGCAGCGTCGCCAGGAGGCCGTCGTCGATATCCGTCGCGACGACGCCTGTCGAGATGATCCAGATCGCATCGCTCGAACGCACGAAGGCGCGGCCGAAGGAATCGGAGACGGTCTCGATCTGGTTCGGCAGGCCGGCTATGCCGTTGGCGATCAGGAAGCGTTCGACGAAGGGCCGAATGATCGAGGCGCGGGTGGGCATCAGAACTGGAAAGTCGCCGAGATGGGCGAAGATCGATTGTCTGCCGGCGATGAGCGGGTGGCCGACGCGCACGGCAAACACCACCTGTTCGGAATAGAGGTGCTCGAAGGAAAACCCGGTCATCTTGTCAGGCGCGGCCAGCCTGCCGACGACGAGATCCAGGTCACCGACCCGCAACTGCTCCAGGAGCACCGCATTTTCGCCGGTAACGATCTTGATGCGGGCGCCGGTTTCCTCCTTGAGAAAGAGCGCCATGGCGCGAGGCATGATGCGGGTGGAAACCGTCGGAAGTGCGCCGATCCGGATCGGCGGACCATCGCCCGAGCGTTCCTGCGAGACCGAATCGAGCCCTTGCCGGAGCGCCGTCAGCGCAGCACCCGCGTGGCGGAGAAAGACCTCGCCGTAGCGGGTGATCCTGATGCCGCGTCCCTCGCGCTCGAACACGGAGACGCCCAGCACCTCCTCCAGTTCGCGGATCGTCTTGGTAACGGCCGGCTGGCTGACATGTAAGAGTTCGGCCGCCTTCATCACGCTCTTCTGGCGCGCGACCTCGACAAATGTCTGTAGATGGCGAAACTTGACACGAGTATCGATCATGAAATCCATAACCTGCGAGTTATTGGAAAGCTATGAAATATCATTTTACCTAACCAGATCAAACATCCAATTTGGTGACGGAGGAGATCTGCCGTGCAATTCGCCCGTATCAACGACATCACGATTCATTATCAGGTGATTGGTGCGACGGGGGAAAAGCCTGTCCTTGTCTTCGCCAATTCGCTCGGCACGGATTTCCGCATCTGGCGCGATGTCGTGGTCCGCCTTGCCGGCGAGTTCGCGATCGTTCTTTACGACAAGCGGGGCCACGGCCTTTCCGATGTCGGCCAGGTTCCCTATTCGATCGAGGATCATGCGACCGACCTTGCCGCCCTGCTCGACCTGCTTGCCGTCCGCCAGGCGATCGTCTGCGGGCTTTCCGTCGGCGGCCTGATCGCGCAGTCGCTCTATCAGCGCCGCCCGGATCTGGTGCGCGCGCTCGTGCTTTCGGACACGGCGCCCAAGATCGGCACGGCGGAGATGTGGGACGCGCGCATCGCCGCGATCGAGGCCGGCGGCATCGAGGCGGTCGCCGACGCTGTACTTGAGCGCTGGTTCACGCCAGCTTTCCGGCGGCCGGAGAATGTCGCTTTCACCGGCTATCGCAACATGCTGATCCGGCAGCCGGTGGCAGGCTACATCGGCACCTGTGCTGCAGTTCGCGACGCCGATTACACGGAGGCGGCCAAGAAAATTGCCGTTCCCGTGCTGTGCGTGGTCGGGGAGGACGACGGTTCGACGCCGCCGGACCTCGTGCTCTCGATGGCCAAGCTTATCCCCGATGCACGCTACGAGGTGATCCGCGAAGCCGGTCATATCCCCTGCGTCGAACAGCCGGAAATCCTGACCGCGATTCTCCGGCCATTCTTCGAACTCGTCATGCATGGAGACAAAAATGAGTGACGCCTCTGCGCCCTCCGAGCGCTATCGCCAGGGCATGGCGACGCGCCGCGCCGTTCTCGGCGACAATCATGTCGACCGTGCGCAATCGGCCACGACCGATTTCGATCGTCCTTTCCAGGACCTGATCACCGAAGCCGCCTGGGGCCATGTCTGGTCGCGCCCGAACTGGACGAAACGGGAGCGCTCGATCGTCACCATCGCGTTGCTTGCAGCCCTCGGCCAGGATGAAGAGGTGGCGATGCATGTCCGCGCCACGGCCAACACCGGGGCGAGCCGCGAGGATATCTGCGAGGCGCTGCTGCACGTGGCGATCTATGCGGGCGTGCCGGCGGCGAACCACGCGATCAAGATCGCCAGGCAGGTCTTGGCTGACATGGATGCCGGCAAGGCGGCCTGAGGGGAGCAATGACAATGTCGGACAGCCAGAACCATAAGCCCGAAACGGGCGCGTTTTTTCAGCGCGACCGTGACTGGCACGCGCCGGCCTTCACCCCCGGCTACAAGACCTCCGTACTGCGCTCGCCGCAAAAGGCGCTGCTTTCGCTCGATAACACGATCTCCGAGATCACAGGGCCTGTCTTCGGCCATTCGATACTGGGCGAGCTCGACAATGACCTGATCCACAACTTCGCCAAACCCGGCGAGAGCGCGATCGGCGAGCGCATTATCGTGCATGGCCGGGTGCTCGACGAGCGCGGCCGTCCCGTGCGGGGTGCTTTGCTCGAATTCTGGCAGGCGAATGCCGGCGGGCGCTACCGGCACAAGAAGGAAACCTATCTCGCGGCGCTGGATCCGAATTTCGGCGGCTGCGGCCGGACGATCACCGACGACGAGGGTTACTATTTCTTCCGGACGATCAAGCCCGGAGCCTATCCCTGGCCGAACGGCGTCAACGACTGGCGGCCGGCGCATATCCACTTCTCGATCTTCGGGCACGGCTTCGCCCAGCGGCTGATAACCCAGATGTATTTCGAGGGCGATCCGATGATCTGCAAATGTCCGATTGTCAACACGATCCCCGACCGCCGGGCCATCGAGCAACTGATCGCGCCGCTTGACTGGGCCAATACGATCCCGATGGAGGCCAGGGCCTATAAGTTCGACATCGTGCTGCGCGGCCGCCGCTCGACGTTCTTCGAAAACCGGCCGGAAGGCAACTGAGGGGCAACCGATGGTTCAGGAACTTGGCTACCTCAAGGAAACCGCCTCGCAGACCGCCGGGCCTTACGTCCATATCGGCCTGACACCGAACTTCTGCGGTATTCCGGGCGTCTACAAGACCGATCTCGGCGCCTCGATGGTCAACGACAAGACGCTCGGGCAGCGCATTACCGTCAGGGGTCGCGTTATCGACGGGGCGGGAATGCCGCTCAAGGACGCGCTCGTCGAGATCTGGCAGGCGGATGCAAGCGGCCTCTACAATTCGCCCGCAGAAATGCGCGGAACGGCTGACCCGAATTTTACTGGATGGGGCAGGTGCCCGACGAGCGCCGAGGACGGCGTCTTCACCTTCGAGACCGTCAAGCCGGGCCGGGTGCCGTTCAAGGATGGTCGCCTGATGGCACCGCACATCACCCTCTGGATCGTTGCGCGCGGCATCAATATCGGTCTTCACACACGGATGTATTTCCCGGACGAGGCGGCGGCGAACGCCGAAGATCCGCTGCTTGGCCGGATCGAGCATCGTCATCGGGCCGAGACGCTTGTCGCCGCGGGCACGGCGCCTAGTTATACATTCGACATTCATCTCCAGGGCGAGAACGAAACGGTCTTCCTGGATATATGATCATCGCGTGGCGGCCTGCCCGCGTTGCTTCGTGTCTTTGACGTCGCCGTTCCGGCCTCGCGCGGGAAGGCGGGATCCTGGAGATGTGGAATGACCTACTCGGCCTTTGATCATCCCTATCTTTCCGGTCTTCTTGGCGACGAGGCCGTGGCGGCGGAATTTTCCGCCGTGGCCGATATCCGCGCCATGCTTGCTTTCGAGGCAGCGCTCGCGCGGGCCGAAGCGGAGCACGGGATCATTCCGCGTTCTGCGGCCGATCGCATCAACGAAGCCTGTCGTGGCTTTTCACCTGATGTCGTGGCGCTGCGCCGCGCGACGGCGGCAGACGGCGTCGTCGTTCCGGAACTGGTCCGGCAGTTGCGCGCGGCAGTCGGCGCCGACGCTGCAAGCCACGTGCATTTCGGAGCCACCAGCCAGGACGTCATCGACACCAGCCTGATGCTGCGGCTGAAGGCGATCGCCGAACTCTTCGGCTGCCGTCTCCGCGATGTCGTGGCGGTGCTTGAAGAATGCGACCGGCAATGGGGGTTTCGTCCCCTGATGGGGCGTACGCGCATGCAGGCGGCGATCCCGATCACGGTTTCGGATCGCCTGCGTGCCTGGATCGAGCCGCTTCTCGACCATCAGGACCGCCTCGAGGCCATGGACCGGGACCTGTTCGCCGTACAGTTCGGCGGCGCCGCCGGCACGCTCGATAAACTCGGGGACATGGCGGAGGCCGTTCGCGAGACGCTCGCCGAGGAGCTAGCGCTGGTCGATTGTCCGCAATGGCACAGCCAGCGCTCGGCGGTGGCGGACTTCGCCAATCTGCTGTCGCTGATCACGGGCAGCCTCGGCAAGTTCGGCCAGGATGTGGCGATGATGGCGCAAACCAGCGAGGAGATCGTGCTTGCCGGCGGCGGCGGCTCCTCCGCCATGCCGCACAAGCAGAATCCGGTTGCGGCGGAAGTGCTGGTCACCTTGGCGCGGTTCAATGCCACCCTGCTCGCGGGGGTGCATCAGGCGCTCATCCACGAGCAGGAACGCTCCGGTTCTGCCTGGACGCTCGAATGGTTGATCCTGCCGCAGATGGCCGGCGCGACGGCGGCCGCCACCAGGCTTGCGGCGGAACTGGCGGGCAATATCAGGCGCCTGGGCGGGGCGTGAACCGCATTCCGGCACACGCGGCGATTTCAGACTCATCACGTATTTCGTTCAGTCGCCGATGCTCGCCGCAGTGCTTGCTGCGGCGCAAAGAGGATCTGGACGCGTCGGCATAACACGGTCGCCAGAGAACTGGAGACCGTCAATTGGGCACAAACGATCGCGACCGCCGCATGGGCTGTGAAGATGCAGCGCCCATTGCCGAACTCCTCTCTAATCCTCGCGGCCCGGGCTCGGACGACATCTATTTGCTTGAATTTATGGAACTTCGGCGCAACCGGATGGACAGCGGCGAACCGCACGTGTTCGCGCGCCGGGGAGCCTCTCTCAAGCGATCATAGTAGCGGCCATCGGCTTGGCACCTGTCGCTCTGGCGCAGTCGTGCGCCAGAGGCAGCATCAGCTAACAGCCTTTCCTCGAGATTGATAATTTCTGTAGAAATAATCGTTAATCTGCGCAACCATTGTCCGTGATGAACGTTTTGTGCAGGGCCTTCAGGTCGGTCTTGGCGGACGCCCTACGCATTCCGGTACTTGCAAGGGACAACGGATCAGGGAGACGCGTTTGCTTTACGATGTCGCTGTTGTTGGCTCGGGCTTTTCAGCGATCGCGGTGACGATCAACCTGCTCCGGCTGCTGCCAGCCTCCACTTCGATTGCGATCGTCAGCGATGACCCGGGGTTTGGAAGGGGCACTGCCTATCGCACGGAGTTTTTTGTCCATCGTTTGAACGTCCCTGCCGGACGGATGAGCCTCTTTCCCGAGAAGCCCGACGATTTTGTCGAATGGCTTGGAGAGCACATGCGGCAGGTTTCCGCGGACGGCTTCGCGTCACGGGGAGACTATGGCCTTTACTTGCGCGACCGGCTGGCATCATTGTTGCGTGACCACGAGCGGCGGGCGAAGGTTGATTTCGTCAAGGCCAAGGCGACGGACTGCGTTCATTGCAGCGAGGCGGGGCTTGTCTTTCATCTCGACAACGCCGCTGAACTTAGCGCGCGAAACGTTGTGCTCTGCCTTGGCATCGGCAACGCCGATCTGCCGCTCGCGGCGGGGAAAATCGACGCCGGCGTCGAAGGTCGCATCGTGCGCAATCCATGGCGGCTGAGCTGGCTCCGGAAGGTCGGCCCGAGCGACACGATCTGCATCCTCGGATCCGGATTAACGATGATCGATCAGGTGCTTGCCTTGCGGGTGCACGGCCATCGAGGGCGTTTCCGCGTTCTGTCGCGCCGCGGCCTGCTTCCGCATGCGCATCCGCCGGCCGACCGTCGAGCGCGGGCCGTCGAGCCGCAGCTTGGAGGCTCGCGAGAAATCAGCGCGCTGCTCGCGCGCTTTCGCAGGCAGGTTCGCAACGGGGCCGACTGGCGCGGGCTGATGGACGGCCTCAGACCAGTGACGCAAAAGCTGTGGCAGGATCTGACGAAAGAGCAGCGTGCGCGGTTCCTGCGCCACGGCCTGGCGTGGTGGAACGTGCATCGCCATCGGATCGCCCCTGAGATCGCTTCACGTTTCGAGGCCTTGAGACGAGATGGCATCGTCACGGTTCATGCCGGCTTTCTGGAGACGATCGAAGAAGGGCGCCGCTGCGCATTGGTCACGTATCGGGAAAGGCAAAGCCACCGGCCCCGATCTTTTGATGCGGATTGGATCGTCAACTGCACCGGCATGGAGCGGGCCGGCGTTGCGCATTCGCCGCTGCTTCGGGAAATGCAGCGACAGGGGCTGATCAGCCCCGACGAGCTTGGACTCGGCCTCTCTGTCGACAAGGACTCCCGTGTGCTCGATCTGCAGAAAGAGCCGCAGCCAGGACTTTACGCGGTCGGTGCTTTGACGGCAGGCCAGTTCTGGGAAATCACCGCGGTTCCGGATATCCGCGTGCAGGCGCAAAACGTGGCAAGCGCGATCGCTTCGGCTTTGCGGGCTTGATATCTGCCATTGGCCCGGCGCTAACCCGGCAGTTGCTGACCAGTCTTAGGCTGTCGGGGATTGGCGAGCGGCGGCGCGCGGGCGATGATGAACGCAATCGCCAGGACCGCGATGCAAAGCCCGGCGGTAAACGCGGTGACCCCCGCCCAGCCCCACTTGCTCCACATCACCCCACCGGCAGAACCAAGCAGACTCGAGCCGGCGTAATAGCCGAAGAGATAAAGAGCGCTCGCATAGCCGCGATTGTCGAAGGCTCTTCTGCTGACCCAACTCGAGGCGACGGTATGTGCGCCGAAAAAACCCATCGTGACGATCCCTATCGCTGAAACGATGACCCAGAGTGGAGAGGGCGCAGTCAGCAGTAGGCCGATCAGGAGAACGACGACAGGTCGCCAGAACGTCGGGCGCACGCCGATCCGACCCGCCAGCTTCCCGAACGAGGCCGAGCTTGCCGATCCGAGCATATAGAGCAGGAAGATTGCGCCGATCTCGGCATGACCAAGGGCGTAGGGTTCGACGGCCAGCCGATACGGCACGTAGTTGTAGATCGTGACGAAGGCTCCCATCATGAGAAACCCGGTGCCATAGAGCATCAGCAGAACTCGGTCGCGGAGCACGCTTGCATAACCGCTGAGGAAGGACCGAAGGGAATGGCGTTGCGGCCGGAATGCGCGCGATGCCGGGGCGCTGGCACAAAAGACGATCCCGGCTGCCGCGCTGAAGAGGCCCATCGAGGCAATCGCCCACCGCCATCCGAGCCACTCGGTGGCCACCGCGGCGCCAAGCCGCCCGATCATCCCGCCGAACGCCGAACCTGCGATGTAAAGGCCCATGGCGGGACCGATAGCGGGCGGTTCTACCTCTTCGGCAATGTAGGTCATCGCGACGGCAGGGACGCCTGCGAGCGCTATGCCGGACAGACAGCGCAGCACGAGCAAGCTCTCCCACGTTGGCGCAATTGCCGCCATGATCCCGAAGAGCGCCGCGGAGATCAGCGAGTATATCATCAATGTGCGACGCCCTATCCGGTCCGAGAGCCAGCCGGCAGCCAGAATCCCGACTGCCATCGGGCCGGTCGCCAGCGAGACAGCGAGGCTCGAGTTCTCGGGCGAGATCCCGAACGTCGTGGAAAACTCCGGCAGAAGCGGCTGGACGCTGTACAAAAGCGAGAAGGTGGCGAAACCAGCCATGACCATCGCGGTGGCGAGGCGCCGGTACTCCACCGTTCCGATCAGAATGAGGTCATCGTTTTCCATTGCTCATACTCTGTCCGGGCTGTCGCCGCCCATAGCTCTGCGCGTCTTGTCAGACGCGCAGGACGCTGTAGTGCTTTGAATTACTGCATGTTTTTATCGTTGAATCGGCTACGACTTAGGAAACATGCGGTAGGTTTCAAAGGCGAATGATCACGGATTTGAGCTGAGTGTAGTGTCAAAGCGCGTCGATTCCTTGCTCGCGTCCATAGCCGCCGTATTCGTTTACGACGGCCCAGGCCTACCGGCTCTCGGAACAGGTCTGGGTGATACTTCGGGACAGCGAGGGTCGGCGCGAGGGGCGTATCGCGTTCCGTGAGAAGAGAAAGCCCGTTTACGTCGGGCGTTGAACGTCGTGGCTGAAGCGTGCCTGGTCGGCGTCGGCGGGATTGCGCTAACGCGAAAGCCGTTCCCGCTCGCGTTCATAGTAGCGTTCAAGCGACGGCAGTTCCGTCTTGAGCTGATCGAATGACGCATCATCGGCGGTAACCGCGCCCTGATACTTCGCTTCGAGAAAGCGGTGATGATGTTCGAGCGCGGCCCTGTTGGCGCCGTCAGCGACCGTGAATACCGGCGAGACCTCGCTTCGGCCTTTCACGGTGATCCGGTCGACTTCGGCGATCGGAAATCTCGCCGCCGCGAGCTTCGCCGTGCGCTCTCCGATAAGCAGCGAGATGCCATAGTCCTTCGACGCTCCCTCGAGGCGTGACGCGAGATTGACCGCGTCGCCAAGCGCCGAATAGTCGAAGCGGCGGGCCGAGCCCATGTTGCCGACGATGCATTCGCCGGTGTTGATGCCGATTCCGATGCGCAATGTCTTCGGCGGGCGGCCTGCGGCTCTTGCCTCGGCTTCCAGTTCTGCGTTGAGGCTTGCAAGGGCGATGAGCATGTCGCGCGCCGCCTGAACGGCGTGGACGGCGTGATCTGGATCGTCGAGCGGGGCGTTCCAGAAGGCCATCAGGCAGTCGCCGATATATTTGTCGATCGTGCCCCCTCGGTTGAGCACGGCCTCCGAAAGCGGCGTCAGCAGCCGGTTGATAAGCGTCGTCAGCCCCTCCGGATCGTCCTTCATGTCCTCCGAAATCGTCGTAAAGCCGCGAACGTCACAAAAGAGGATCGACAGCACGCGCCTCTCGCCGCCGAGCTTCAGTTGCGAAGGATCCTGGGCCAGCCGTTCGACGAGCGCGGGCGACAGATATTGCGAAAAGGCGCGCGTGATCTCGCGTCGCTGCTTGCGCTCTTCGGCATAGTCGAGACCCGCCTGTCCGACCGCAACGCCAAAGAAAGCCAATCCCGGACCGATCGGCGAGACGAAGACGTGGCCGAGACGCATCAAGGCATAGCTTGCCAGGAAGACCAGCGCGAGGGCAGCAGCGCCGTAGCCGAGTGTCCTCCAGCTCGTCGATTCGGAGACTGCCAGGGCCGCGGCCAAGGCGGCGAGGATGATCGCCGGTATGGCGATCGGCGTCCCCGCCCGCTTGACGAACAGCCGATGCACGAGATTGTCGTAGATCGTCGCCTGGATTTCGGCGCCGGCGACGAGGTTGCGCGAAAAGACCGTGTCGGAGATGGCAAAGGCATCGACTCCTCCAGCCGCGAGCGACGGTGCATTCTGCAGGCTCAGGCCCACGATGACGACGCGATCACGAAAGATGTCCGCCGGCAAGAAATTTTCCGGATCGAGCGCCTGGTAATAGGAAACGGTCGGATAGGTGCGCGCCGGGCCGAAGGTCTGGATCAGGGACCTCGTCGGCGGCGCCGCTGGGTCTCGTCCAGCGACGGTTGCGAGCGTCACCGCGAAGCCGTCCGTATAGGGCGGCATCTGCCTGAGCGTGCCATCGCCGCTCAAATTGACGGAGGCGATGCCCACTTTCGCTCCCTTGCTCGTGAAAAGCGGCAGGGGTTCGGTGCGGACGAATTGGTCGGCCTGTGGCGTTTCGATTACTGACTGGTCGCCGGCAAGCACGATGTCGGGCCCGAGGACCGCGGCCAGTGCCGCATCGTTTTCCGCGGCGGCGGCCGGCTCGGCAAAGATGACATCGAGGGCAATCGCCCGCGCGCCGGCGCGCCTCAGCGACTCGATCAGGCGGGCGTGCAGAGCGCGCGGCCAGGGCCATTGGCTGCCGATCTCCGCCATCGACGGCTCATCGATGGCGACAACGATAGGCCCGTTTTCCGGGAGCGGAGGCCGGCCGATGATCGAGAGATAGTCATAGGCGCGCAGATCGACGAGCGTCCAGCTGCCCGTCAGCGACACAAGCGAGACGAGGGCGGCGACGAAGGCGGTCAAGACGGCAAGCTTCATCCGCCGCGCGGAGCGGCGAATCCGACCGATTGCCGCGGAAAAGCGTTGCGGGACGAGCGCTGGAGCAGGCGTGTTCATCAGAACCGCACTTTAACGGTGCCCTTGACCGTGGGCCCCCAGCCCGGAAGGCCGTCTCGCACCTCGAATTCCTCGTCGAGCAGGTTGAA
Source organism: Sinorhizobium garamanticum (assembly GCF_029892065.1). NCBI lineage: Bacteria > Pseudomonadati > Pseudomonadota > Alphaproteobacteria > Hyphomicrobiales > Rhizobiaceae > Sinorhizobium > Sinorhizobium garamanticum. The sequence continues at coordinate 1,805,209 of NZ_CP120374.1, forward strand.
GCCGGCGAGTTCCACCTCGAACCGCTTGTCGAAGGGCTCCCATAGGAGCGAGGCATCGAGCGTCCAGAAATCGTCCAAGGTCGTCGCGCCGTCGACGCGTTCGCCGACATAATTTGCCGCCATCGTCGTCTTGATGTTCGCGGTGCTGACCCACGTCAGCGCCACCTGGCCCGAGTTTTCCGGCAGGAACGGGAGTTCGCCGCCCGTCGAGAGGTCATCGCTCTCTGTGCGGGCGACGGTCGCCGACAGGCCGAAGCCGTGGCTGAGCGCAAGGTTAGCGGTCAAAGACACACGGTCGACTCTGCCCTTTTCGAAGTCGAAGTCCGCTATCGAGAACGGGAGATCGATCGAGCCGTCGCGGATTTCCTGATGCTGGTAGTCGACTGCGGTGAAGAGCCAGTCGTTCCACTCGGCGTCCCAGCGGAGAGCCAATGTGTCGGCATAGCCTTCGGTGCCGATCAGGAACTGATTGGGCTGCAGCCCGACGATTCCGACGGGCGCCAGCGTGGCCGTGCCGAAATTGTAGCCTTCGCGTTGGATGGCTGCGCGCAGCCAATGCCCCTCGAACGGCGCCCAGGCGACACCGACCTTCGGTTCGAGCCGGATCTCGTCGTTGTTCACGTCCTCTATATAGCGGGCAAACAGCGCACCTTCGACCTTCAGATCGGGCGTGATTTCATAAAGGCCATCGACATAGGCCTTCATCAGCGCCTGGGTGGATGAAGAAGACGTGGACGTCGAAGGCACAAGTAGGCCGAAGAGATCGATCTCGTTTGAGGATCTTACGGCACCGGCCTCGATGCCGTATCGCCAGGTCAGATCGCCGTCACCGTAAAGATGGCTCAGAGCTCCGATATAACTTGTTTCATTCTGCTCGCTCCTGAGGTGTACAAGATCAGGGAGCGGGATGTCGGAGAGAACCGCGCGGGAGGTGTTGACGATCTCCCTGTCGCTAAAGAAGAAGGCAGCGTTGGCGACATTTTCATATCCGAACGTGTGGCTCCACGCGACACCGGAGATTAGACTCGAGGAGCTGTCATCATCGAGCGAGTCACGAGCGCTGAACGGGAACAAGCTGAGATCGGGAATGTCGAATACATCGCGGCTGTCGTCTGCCTCCGCCATGTTCAGAAACGCGACGATTCTGTCATCGGGCGATGGCGTCGCGGTGACGTACCCGTTTCCGCCGATCAAGCGCAACTCACGCTCCATCTTGAGGCCGTCATCTAGATCAATTGTGTCCTTCAGCTCCTCCCACTGGAAGGTACCTAAGACGCTGATCGGGAACGGGGAGACCGTAAATCCGCGAACCGCCGCTTCTCCTATCCATCCGGTATGATTCTCGTTGGCGATGAACCCGCCACCAAGCTCCACTTCAAAGAACGGCGAATGCAGCAAATTGACCGTCCGTTCGCGGCTGGCGAGCATGTGCGGCTCGATCAGCAGCCCTTGGATCAGAGCCGAGAAACTGGTGGGGTTGACCGAGTTCGTGATCGCATTCGCGGCGAAATCGAACGTGTTGAAGAGCGGATTGACGCTGCCGCGGACCGCCTGGTCGACATAGCTTGCGCCGGTGAAGGGATCGAAGACGGCGTCGCCGTAATATTGGCCCCAGGCATCGAGCCCCTGCAGGCGGAAGGCGTCGTTGAGCGTCGAACCTTGCTCCTGGTTGGCGCCGAGCGCCGCCGTATCGCCGCCGCGCGCGCGGGTGCGGCGCATCGCTTCCTGGGCGTTGCGGATTGCGGCGTCCGCGTCATAGGCGTCGATGGCGATCGCTGTCCGCGCGGTGGCCACGACCGGATCGTTCGGATCGAGCCTGTCGGCGTTGTCGAGTGCCTGGGCCGCCGGGATGCGATCACCCTTCTCATAATGTGCAGCGGCGAGCAGGAGTTGGGCGTTGGAGTAGGAAGGATTAGCCGTCGAGCCCGCGAGCAGGTCGTTGACCGCCTTGTCGAGATCGCCGTTTTGCAGATGGTAACGGCCGCGCGCGATAAGCGTTAGATCGAAGGACGGATCGGCAGCCAGTGCCGCGTCGATCTCGCGCTTGGCCTCCTCCATCCGGAATTCGTCCAGATACTGGATCGCGAGGTTCGCATGATAGAGCGGGTCACCAGGGTCGAGGGCGATAGCCTTTTTGAAGGCACTCTCTGCCGCACGATTGTCGCCGCGGCTCCCTTGGATAAGACCGAGCGAATTCCAGATACGCGCATAGCCTGGTGCTACATCCAGGGCGCGTTCGAGGTCCGCCCGTGCGCCTTCGCTATCATTTTCGACATAGAAACGGTAATTGGAGCGCGCTTCAAGCGCGGTCGGATCTTCCGGATCGATCGACAGTGCCCTCTCAATGCCGCTTCGCATTTCCTCCCGATCGTAAAGCAACGTTGCGAACAAAGCGCGCGCAGCCGGCAGCATGGGATCATCGGGATACCGACTTTCCGCCTTCTTGATCGTCTCGATCGCGGCGCGGATGTCGGTGCGGAACCCGGCAGTCCACGCCTCGGCCAACGCGCCGTAGGAACCAGTGGCCTGATGCGGCGGCTCTTCGACGCGCTCGGGATTTGCAAGAGCGCGGGCGAAATAGCCACCATAGGAGGCAATGGAGCGTCGTTTGGCATCAAGCCCGGGAGCCGCCCGTGCGAAGAGCCTTGCGGCGTCTTCGTAACGGTTTTCTGAACCGGCAATGAGACCCTCAATAAGATCCCCGCGCGCCGATTGCGAGGGCGAGAGACCGCGGCGCCGCGCCTGCGAAAGGGCCGCCTGAGCCTTCTCCCGTCCGTCGAGCGGAAGGTAGATCTCCGCGAGCATCAGCCAGTCTTCCGCTGATCGGCCCCCCTCGGGCAGCGACTCGATCCGCGCCCGTTCGCGCCGCATATCGGCAACCCTGAGCGGCGTCGACGGCATCCAGACGAAAGCATCGCGCAACGACAGATGGAAGAGCATCTGCTCGCGGTCTTTTGGCGTGACGATCACGATCTTGGTTGGCGCGCTGCCGATCGAGGCCACCGCGCCTTCGCCCTGCTTCACCGTCACGCTGCCATAGGCGTTGCTGAGCTCGACGACACCTTCGAGAACGACCAGCGAGGTCTTGCCGTCGCCGCCGACGGTCAGCGTCCAGTCCGTCCCGCGGATGGCCGCTGTTGCGGCGGGCGTGTCGATCACCAGGCCTTCGCCGCCCCGCTCGGCGCGGGCCCAGATCGTGCCAGATTGCAATTCCAGGTTGGAATCTCCCGCGCCGATCTGTTTGACGCGCAAGGCGGTGTTGCGTCCGAGCCGGATCTGCGTGTGGTCTCTGAAGACTACGGCGAGCGCGCCCACCGCGTTGGTGCGCAAGACGTCGCCCGGGAGCAGGTCCTGGGCGAGGTCAACGACCCGCCAGTTGGAGACGTCGACAAAGCGCACCTCCTCGCCGGATTTGCGGGCGATAACGGAACCGGCTGCGGGCGCTTGGCGCGGAGTCGGCTCGGCAAACGTCGACCACGGCGCAAGCAGCACCGTGGCGGCAACCACGACCCCCGATAACCGTCCCCTCATTGCCGAGTCCCCACCCTCATTCTTGAGAATCCAGTGGATTTTTAGGAGAAAAAAGTCAAGTTCTCTGTGGTGCGACGGCTTTTTTTATCGCCACGGTGTATTAATAGGGAAACAGTGCGAGGGGGCTGGTTTAAATGGGGATTAGCGAAAACGTATACAGCATTGACCTTTCGGATGAAGTATTGCCGCTGCAGCTCGGGCCAAGCGCCTATTACGATCACATCCGGAAGATCAACGACGTCTTTTATGACCAAATAAAGATGTCCGACCAGAAGGCGGCCTATATCTTTACCTTCATGTTTGCCTTCCTGATCAGTTCGGCTGAGGGAAGAAACGTGTTCACTTGGCAACGCTATCTAGGCGATGATCCATTGGCGATGATTTTGTCGGCATCGCTGGCGCTTGCTTCAATCTTTTCGATCATTTCGGCGATCTTCGTCGTTCTGCCGCGAAAGAGCGCGACGTCGACAACACTCTTCTGGGGTGGCTGGCTGTCGCATCGCGAGACGTTTCGCACAGCGGCAGCAGGCGGCGAAACGGCCTATCTGTTTCAGCAATATATCGAGAATGCCGATGCCCTCGCGTCGATCGCGTGTAGCAAATACCGCTTCGTCAATTTTGCTTTTCGAGGATTGATTGTAACGGTGCTTGCCTACGTGGCGATCCTGGCGACGGGCTGACATCAGGCCCGATGGGCGGCGGCGAGCGCTTCTTAAGCTCATATCGCGTTGTGGAAAACGCGCTTGAGTCGATCGTGTCTTTTCGGTTGTTCGCGACGTGACTGCCGCCCAGAAGTGCGTTCCGGGTTCGGCTTGCCTTGGAAAAGCCCAATCGGCAACTAACGTTGCGCTCCCTACCGTCTGCCAACCCTTCCTGCGCTTTGTTTGCTGAACGATCGAGCGCCAGCCCCCGTTGCCGTCCGAAAAGGAGACCATGAATGAAGAAGAGTTTTGCCGTGAAGGCGTCCGTCGCGGCGCTGGTTTTCGCGGGGACTGTTGCCGCCAATGCCGCCGACGTCCCAAGCTACCCGGCTCCGGCACCGGCGCCGGCGCTCGAGCCGGATCTGCATGGGGGCGTGAAGATCGGCTATCTCGACTGCAACATCGGCGGCGGCGCCGGCTATGTTCTGGGTTCTGCCAAGGAAGTCGATTGCGTCTTCCGGTCCACCCTCGCAGGCGAGGCTTCGGATCACTATGCGGGCGAGATCAGGAAACTCGGTGTCGATGTCGGTTTCACCACCCGCAGCCGGCTGATCTGGGCCGTGCTGGCGCCGACCGCCGGCTATCATCGCGGATCGCTCGGCGGCATCTACCAGGGTGCGTCAGCCAAAGCGACCGTCGGCGCCGGCGTCGGTGCAAATGTGCTCATCGGCGGCACGGCCGGCTCGATCCATCTGCAGGCGATCAGCGTAACCGGTCAGCTCGGGCTCAATATCGCTGCTGCCGGCACGTCGATGACGCTCAACGCCGTCAACTAGGCTTCATTGAACCGGTGAAATGATCTAACTCTCTGGAACTACGCAATTCCTGGGGGAAACCGCTACGCACTTTCCCGGAATTGCTCCAAACCTTGTTGTTGCCGGTATCGTCCGGCAGCGACGAACGTATAGAAGTGTCGTATCGGTTTGCAGGGGGAATTGCGTGGGGGCAGCCGTTCGTTCTTGTCTGTTGGCGGCTTGCGTCGTGGCATTGCCTGCCGTTGCGCACGCCGAATGGCAGGCAGTTGAGAAGGTGCGATCCTACGCCATTTCGGGAGAAACCGGTGCCGAGCTCTATGCATCGATCGGCGAGCGGGGGCCGAAGCTGGGCCCGGTTCGCGCGATCGCGCATACGGATTTCAAGCTGACCTGGACCCGGAAATACGAGCCGCAGGGTGATGCCTGCGTTCTCTCGACGGCGCGTCCAAAGCTTACGATCACCTATATGCTGCCCAAGCCGGCAAAAGCATTGCCGGCGGGTGTGCGCGAGAATTGGGAGACGTTCATCGCCGGCGTTCACAAGCATGAACGCGTGCATGGCGATTTCATCAAGGACATGGTGCGCCAGATCGAAAGCACGTCCGTGGGTCTGACGGTACCCGATGATCCGGCCTGCCGCAAAATCAGGACCGAACTGACCAAGCGCCTCGGCGCGCTTTCGCTCGCGCAGCGGCAGCGCAGCCGGGATTACGACCGGGTCGAGATGAGCGACGGCGGCAATGTTCACCAGCTTATCCTGAAGCTGGTGAACGGGCATTAATGCATGTCGCCCAAAAGTGTGCAGCGGTTTTGGGACAACGACATGCATAAAAACAAGGACCTAAAGCGCGTCGCATGAGTCCGATTGAATGCGACGCGCTTTGGATCACAACTCAACCGTACCGGACGAGGAATTCCTCGGCGGTCAGATGACGGAAATCGTCGAGCGCGCGCCGCAGCTTGGCATGCTCCCAATCCCACCAGGCGAGCCGATCCATGCCCCTGCCGATCTCGGCCGTAAACCGCTCGCGGATGAGCTTTGCCGGAACGCCGCCGACGATCGTATAGGGGGCGACGTCCCTGGAGACCACGGCGCCAGCGCCGATTACCGCGCCGTTGCCGACGGTAACGCCTGGCAGGATCGTCGCGCCGTGACCGATCCAGACATCATGGCCGATCGTTACCCGGTTCTGGCGCCGCCAGGCAAAGAGATCGTGATCGAGGTCGGCATCGTCCCAATAGTTCGGCGCACGATAGGTGAAATGGTGCAGCGTCGCGCGCCAGGTCGGATGGTTGGTGGCATTGATGCGCACCGATGCGGCGATGTTGACGAACTTGCCGATCGTCGCGCACCAGATCGAGCCATCCTGCATGACGTAGGAGTAGTCGCCGAACTCCACCTCGTCGAGACGCGAGCGCTCCTGAACTTCGGTGTAGCGGCCGAGCGTCGAATTCACCACGCGGGCGGTTGGGTGAATGAAAGGTTCGATCCCGAGTTTCTGGCTCATGCCGCCTGCTTCCTTGGCGAGAATTCGGATACGTCGATGATGCGGTCGGCGACCGCGTCACGCACTTCCTCGTCGTGGAAAATGCCGACCAGAGCTGCACCTTCCGCCTTCTTCGCAGCAATCATCTCGACGACCACGGCGCGGTTCTTCGCATCGAGCGAGGCGGTCGGTTCATCGAGCAGCAGGATCTTGTGGTCGGTGATGAAGCCGCGGGCGATGTTGACCCGCTGCTGCTCGCCGCCGGAGAAGGTGGCCGGCGGTAAGGTCCAGAGTTCCTTCGGCAGGTTGAGTTTCGCGAGCAAATCCGCCGCCCGTTCCCGTGCCTCTTCGACTGAGACACCGCGCGCCTGCAACGGTTCCGCGATGATGTCGAGCGCGGAGACCCGCGGCACGACCCGCAGGAACTGGCTGACATAGCCGAGCGTCGTGCGCCGCACCTCGAGCACCATGCGCGGCTCTGCCGTCGCAAGATTTACCAATCGGCCGTCATGCTCCATCAGGATCTGGCCTTCGTCGACGCCGTAATTACCGTAAAGCATCTTGAGGATCGAGCTCTTGCCGACGCCCGAGGGGCCGCCGAGCACGACGCATTCGCCGGCCTTCACCGAGAAGGAGACATTGGCGACCACCGACAGGCGCACGCCGTCGCGCAAGTGCATGGTGAAGCTTTTGGCGACTTCTGAAACAACGAGTGGAGTAGCCATGACTTTTACTTTCCTTTGCGCATGATCTTGTCCGAAGACCGAGTTTCACTTTTCGGGATCATGCGTCAGACCTGCAAAATCGAGGAAACGAGAAGCTGGGTGTAGGGCTCGCGCGGGTCGTCGAGCACCCGGTCAGTCAATCCCTGCTCGATGACGGCGCCGTCCTTCATCACCATCATCCGGTGCGAAAGGAGCCGCGCCACGGCGAGGTCATGGGTAACGATGATCGCCGCAAGCCCGAGGTCGTGGACGAGACCACGCACGAGGTCGAGCAGGCGGGCCTGCACCGAGACGTCGAGGCCGCCGGTCGGCTCGTCCATGAAGACGAGGCGAGGGGAGGTCACGAGGTTGCGGGCGATCTGCAGCCGCTGGCGCATGCCGCCGGAAAAGGCGCGCGGCTGGTCGTCGATCCGGTCCTCGTCGATCTCGACGCGGGTGAGCCAGTCGCAGGCGGCGGCGCGGATATTGCCGTAGTGCCGGTCGCCGATAGCCATCAGCCGCTCGCCGACATTGGCGCCGGCCGACACCGTCATCCTGAGGCCATCGGCCGGGTTCTGGTGAACGAAGCCCCAGTCGGTGCGCATCAGGAAGCGCCGCTCGGCTTCGCCCATGCGGGCGAGATCGCGGTACTGCCCGTCGCGCATATGATATTCGACGATGCCCGAGGTCGGCATCAGCCGGGTCGAGAGGCACGACAGGAGCGTCGTTTTTCCGGAACCGGATTCGCCAACAATCGCCAGCACTTCACCCGGATAGAGCTCAAAGGAGACGTTGCGGCACCCGATGCGGCTGCCGTAGAACTTCGAGACGTCGTTGACTTTTAGAAGCGGAACGGCGCTCATTCTGCGGCCTCCTGGCTTTCTGGCGTTGGGCGGGCCAGCATGTGCCCGGCATGGCCGTGCGCGCGCCGGTCTTCGCAATGGTCGGTATCGGAGCAGACGAACATGCGCCCGCCCTTGTCGTCGAGCACCACTTCGTCGAGATAGACGTTCTCGGCGCCGCAGAGCGCGCAGGGCTTGTCGAATTTCTGGATCTCGAAGGGGTGATCCTCGAAATCGAGGCTGACCACTTCGGTATAGGGCGGCACCGCATAGATGCGCTTCTCACGGCCGGCGCCGAAGAGCTGGAGCGCTCCCGACATATGCATCTTCGGATTGTCGAATTTCGGCGTCGGCGACGGGTCCATGACGTAACGGCCCTCGACCTTGACCGGATAGGCATAGGTCGTGGCGATATGGCCGTTGCGGGCGATATCCTCGTAGAGCTTCACATGCATGAGGCCATATTCCTCAAGCGCATGCATCTTGCGCGTCTCGGTCTCGCGCGGCTCGAGGAAGCGCAAGGGCTCGGGGATCGGCACCTGATAGACGAGCGTCTGGCCTTCCTTCAGGGTCTCCTCCGGAATGCGGTGGCGGGTCTGGATGATGGTCGCTTCCTTCGTCGTCGTGGTGACGGCGACGTTGGCGACTTTCTGGAAGAAGGCGCGGATCGAAACGGCATTGGTCGTATCGTCGGCGCCCTGGTCGATGACCTTCAAAACGTCGTCGGGGCCAAGGATCGAGGCGGTCACCTGCACGCCGCCGGTGCCCCAGCCATAGGGCATCGGCATTTCGCGCGAGGCGAAAGGCACCTGGTAGCCGGGAATGGCGATGGCTTTCAGGATCGCCCGGCGGATCATCCGCTTCGTCTGTTCATCGAGATAGGCGAAATTGTAGGTGGCAAGGTCGTTCATTCGGCGGCCTCCTTCATGCCGTCCTCGCCCCTGTGCGGGCGGCCTCGTATTCCCGGCGCATGCGCCGCACGAGGTCGAGCTCCGCCTGGAAGTCGACGTAGTGCGGCAGCTTCAGATGTTCGACGAAGCCGGTCGCCTGGACGTTATCGGCGTGCGAGATGACGAATTCCTGATCCTGGGCGGGGGCGACGATGTCCTTGCTGAACTCGTCGGTGCGAAGCGCCCGATCGACGAGCGACATCGACATGGCCTTGCGCTCGCTCTGTCCGAAGACGAGGCCATAGCCGCGCGTGAACTGCGGCGGTTGCTTGGCCGAGCCCTTGAACTGGTTGACCATCTGGCATTCGGTGACGCGGATCACACCGAGCGAAACGGCAAAGCCAAGCTCCGGCAGGTCAAGCTCGACCTCGACCTCGCCGATCCGGACCTCGCCGACGAAGGGGTGGGTGCGGCCGTAGCCGCGCTGGGTGGAATAGGCGAGCGCCAGCAGAAAGCCTTCGTCGCCGCGGGCGAGTGCCTGCAGGCGAAGGTCCCGCGCCATCGGGAATTCCATCGGCTCCCGCGTGAGATCGCCCATCACGTGGCCTTCCGGCATCTGGCCGTCGCCCTCGATGAGGCCTTCGCCATCGAGAATGTCGGAAACACGCATGACATGCTCGCCTGGCTCCTTGACCGCCGGCTCAGCGACCATCTCGTCCGCGATCAGCGAAGGGTCGAGTAGACGGTGGGTGTAGTCGAAGGTTGGACCAAGGAGCTGGCCGCCCGGCAAGTCCTTGTAGGTTGCCGAGACACGGCGCTCGACCTTCATGTTCGCCGTGTCGATCGGCTCGGAATAGCCGAAGCGCGGCAGTGTCGTGCGGTAGGCCCGCAGGATGAAGATCGCCTCGATCATGTCGCCGCGCGCCTGGCGCACGGCGAGCGCTGCAAGCGAGCGGTCATAAAGCGAGGCCTCGGCCATCACGCGATCGACGGCGAGCCCGAGCTGCTCGACGACCTGCTCGATGGAGATCGAGGGCAGCGAACGGTCGCCGCGGCGGCGGTCGGCCAGCAGGCTGTGGGCATTGGCAATGGCGGCTTCCCCGCCCTTGACGGCTACGTACATGATTATGCCTCCCTGGCGGAGAGTTTGGTCGTGCGCGGCAGGCAGAGCACCGCGTCGCCCGCCGTCAGGATCAGGTCGATGCCGCGCGGGAAGATCGCCCTGTTGTCAGTCCAGAAATCGAGGAAGAGATCAGGAAGGCCTTGGGGCGCGACGATCGTTTCGTCCTTAATTCCCGGGCCTTTCGCGGTAAGCGGCGAGCCTCCGGTCAGCGCCTCGACCTCGATCACCAGCGTCGTCGAGCGGTCGGGATATTCCTGCGTGCCGAGCGCAAACTGGTCGAAACTCGGCACGGCGCCGCCTTTCTCGATGAATGCGAAGCGGGCGTCATCCTTCGTTTCGGTCAGCGGCGCACCGGTGTGGAAGGCGATCCATCGCGGCACGGCGGACTTGATGAGCGCAGGGGAAAGCCAGACGGGGGTATCGTGGTCGCAGAGCGTCAGCGCGACGGCGCCGCTTGCCTTGCCGAGGGGCGAGGGCGGCGAGGCTACCGCCGCGAGGCTGGTCACCGTGCCTGGACGAGCGAAGCTATCCATCAGAGCGCGAAACACGGATTGCGCCTGGAATACCGGATCGACGAAAGCGCCGGCGTAGATTTGCGATTGTGCGGCCATCAGTCGTCTCCCCGGACCATGGTGAAGAAGTCGACGCGAGTCGCCGCGGTCTCTTCCGCCTTGCGGCGGTCTTCCGCATTGATGCGCGCGGCGATCAGCCGGTGCAGCGCCTCGACCGCCGGGCGATGCCTCTCGGTCTGGAAGAGCGCATCGAAGATCGCGGCGAAGCGGGCGCGTTCCCTGTCGGTGCCGAGCATCTGGCCATGGCCGATCTCACCGCTGGCGAGCCTGACCGTCGCACGCGACACGGTTGCCTCGCCGAGATTGAAGGCGTCGCCCCCGCCGCCGATCCGGCCCCGCACCATGACGAGACCCGTTTCCGGGCCGCGGACCGGTGCGACGTCCGGCCTGTCGGCGATTGCCTCCCAGGCGCTGACAAGCTCTGCGAGCGTGGCGCGGGCGAGAAGCCGCATGCCTTCTCGGCGTTGGATGGCGGCCTCCGACAGCGCCTGTTCTTGGATTGCGTCCATCGTTCACTCCAAAATGTCTATTGATCTAGACAACTATACAGCTTATACCTTTCCTTAGCCTCCGCAAATGACAGGCTTGTGACATTGGGCGGGGAAATCGGGCCGGAGAAAATTGGGGGCAGAGAAAATGGGGCGAAGACGATGGCGTTGAAGAAAATCGTCGAACGGCAGACCGGCGTGGCGCTCTGGCGGCAGATCGCCGACCGCATCCGGCTTTCGATCAGCAACGGCGATTATGACGCGACCGGCATGGTGCCGCCGGAAACGGTGCTGGCGCAGGAGTTCGGCGTCAACCGACACACGGTGCGCAGCGCGCTCGCCGCACTTGCGGAGGAGGGGCTCGTCCGCGCCGTCCAGGGGCGAGGCACCATGATCGAACGCAAGGATCGGGTCAGCTATCCTATCTCGCGACGCACCCGCTTTTCGCAAGGGCTTGGCCGGCAGGTCAAGGAGATCGGCACGCGACTGCTTGGCCATGCGGAAGTGCAGGCGAGCGGCGAGATCGCGGCGGCCCTTGCCGTTTCGCCTGGCTCCTGGCTCATAGAACTCAGGACGGTGAGCAGCGGCGACGGCCGGCCGCTCTCCACGTCGGTCAGCTATTACCCTGCCGACCGCTTTCTGAGGATGGCCGAGGAATATTCCCGTCTCGGCTCCGTTACGAAGGCTTTTGCCGCGCATGGGCTCGACGACTATGTCCGCGTTTCGACGGAACTCGTCGCGCGGCATGCCGATGCGGACGAGCTTTCGCTATTGAAGCTGTCGCCTGGTGCGATCGTGATGGAAGCGCAATCGGTGAACGCCGATCTCGATGGCAAGCCGGTCGAATTTTCGCGCACGCGCTTTGCGGCCGACCGGATGAAGCTCAGGATCGAGACTTAGGAGCGGCTTCCTGCCCGTAAATGCCCCTCATCCGGCCTGCGGGCCGCCTTCTCCCCGCAAGCGGGGCGAAGGGGACACGCCGCGATGCTCCGCCGCCCAGGTCCCCTCCCCCCGCGCGCGGGGTTAGGGTGAGGGGCAGATATTCTGCCCAAGATCGCGTGATCTAGGCACGATCCAGCATCAACGCGATCCGGATCGCTTGCCCGGTGGCGAGCTTCTCCCGTCGCCGAACCTCCGCCTTTACAGGCAGGAGAAACGAATCCGAGGCCTTGTCCGGGAAGATCGAGGTCGTCCATTCGGTCTTGCCGGTGCGCGCAATCACCGCTTCGCTGCCCCATCCGCGTTTTTTCGGTTCGGTCAGGAACTTGATTTGCTGTGCGACCTCCGCCGGCAGGGTGACGAAATGCCAGCCGCCCTTTCCAGGATAGAGCCATAGTTCTGCTTCAAACTCAAAAGCCGTCACGTGTCCCTCGCTTTGCCGCCGGAATAAGGCGATGACGCCGCATTTCCGACGCGTTTTTGCCGCATCTACTAAACTGCTTTTATGCATGTCATTGTCCCAAAACCGCTGCACACTTTTGGGCGACATGCATAAGCTTTGCATCAGGATCCACGCATTGTCTTCTCTGGGGGAGAAAACGAAATGGCGACGTGGCGACCCGATCCTTCCTTCTATCCATCACCGCGCATGGCCGCAAAGGCGCCCAGGGAAACCATCGCCTATGTGGCGGCCTTCGATCCGGATCGACAGCGACCGGATGCGATCGCGGTGGTCGATGTCGATCCGACCTCCACGAGCTATTCGCAGATCGTCGGGCAGGTCGACATGCCGAATGTCGGCGACGAACTGCATCATTTCGGCTGGAATGCCTGCTCGTCCTGCCTTTGCCCCAATGCGCCGCATCCCCATGTCGAGCGCCGCTATCTGGTCGTGCCGGGGCTAAGGTCGTCGCGGCTTCATATTATCGACACCAAGCCGGATCCCAAAAATCCGCAGATCGTCCGCGTGATCGATCCGGCGGAAATTGCCGAGAAGGCAAACTATTCCCGGCTGCACACCATCCATTGCGGACCGGAGGGCATCTATGTCAACGCGCTTGCCGACCGCGACGGCAATGCGCCAGGCGGCATCTTCCTGCTCGACCACGACAGCTTCGATGTGCTCGGGCAATGGGAGATGGATCGCGGACCGCAGAAGCTCGCCTATGATTTCTGGTGGCATCTCGGTCACGACACGATGATCACCAGCGAGTGGGGTACGCCGGATACGTTTGAAAACGGCCTGGTTCCGGACGTGCTGCTCGGCTCGAAATACGGCCGCAAGCTGCATTTCTGGGATCTCCACAAGCGCAAACACCTGCAGGAGATCGATTTCGGCGAGGAGCACCAGCTCGTCTTCGAATTGCGTCCCGCCCATGATCCGACCAAGGCCTATGGCTTCGTCGGCTGCGTCATCAGTCTCAAGGATCTCTCCGCATCGATCTGGACCTGGTATCGCGACGGCGATCAATGGGCTGTGAAGAAAGTCATCGAGATTCCGGCCGAGCCCGCCGACCCGGACCTCTTGCCGCCCGTGCTCAAGGGCTTCAACGCAGTCGCGCCGCTCGTGACCGACATCGACCTCTCGATGGACGACCGGTTCCTTTACGTCTCTTGCTGGGGCACCGGCGACATGATCCAATATGATGTTTCCGATCCGCTCGCACCGAAGGAGACCGGCCGCGTCAGGATCGGCGGGATCGTTTCCCGCGCGACGCATCCGAAGGCGTCGAACGGCGCGCTCAATGGCGGGCCGCAGATGGTGGAAATCAGCCGCGACGGCAAACGCGTTTATTTCACCAACTCGCTCTACGGCGCGATCGACCCGCAATTCTATCCGGACGGTATTGACGGATGGATGGTGAAACTGGATGTCGGCGACAATGGCGGAATTTCCTTCGACGAGAACTTCTTCGTCGATTGGCCGAAGGGTCACCGCCCGCATCAGGTTCGGCTCGAAGGCGGCGACTGTTCCTCCGATTCCTATTGCTATCCCTGAGGGGTGTGGGATCGTGCCCCACCGTTGCGGATGACTGATTTCTGGCCGTGGCTCTCGCTCGCTGGCCTCGGTGCCTTCCACGGTGTCAACCCGGCGATGGGTTGGCTTTTCGCCGTGGCGCTGGGGCTTCATCGACAAAGTTCGCGGATCGTTTGGCTGTCGCTCCTGCCGATCGCAGCCGGCCATGCCGCCGCCATTGCGGTCGTGCTGGTGGCTTTTATGGCCTTCGGCGCGGTCGTCGACCTGCGGAGCCTCAAGCTTTTCGCGGCCGCGCTTATTCTCGGCCTTGCCGGCTACTATGCTTTCTATGGACACCGACACCGGGTCCGGGTCGGTATGCGGACCGGAATGGCCGGTCTCGCCGTCTGGTCTTTCCTGATGGCGACGGGGCACGGCGCGGGGCTTATGCTGGTGCCTGCGGTGCTGGGCCTCTGCCTCGTGGACCAATCAGCCACCATCCCCCTCGGCAGCTCGCTGCCAATTTCGCTGGCGGCCGTCGCGCTCCATACCGCGGCAACGCTCGCGGTTACCGCCGCGGTCGCCTTCGTCATCATAGAGTGGGTCGGTCTTGCGGTCCTGCGTTCGGCGTGGATCAACTTCGATCTCATCTGGACGCTGGCGCTGGTCGCGACCGGCGTCATTCTCGTCGTGCTTTGAAGCGCCTGCTACAGCGTCCTTTGCGCGTCTGATAAGACGCGCGGCGCTGTAGTCACCGCTCATATGTTCCGTCGCTTGCCCTCGATCAGGTCGAGCACCGCGCGTGCGGCGTCGAGCACGTGTGTGCCGGGACCGAAGACGGCGGCGACGCCGTTGTCCATCAGGTATTGATAGTCCTGTCGTGGAATAACGCCACCGCAAACGACGATGATGTCCTCGCCGCCGCGCTTCTTCAGCGCCTCAGCCAACTGCGGCATCAGGGTCTTGTGGCCGGCGGCGAGCGAGGAGACGCCGACGACGGTGACTTCTTCAGCGAGCGCCAGGTCGGCGGCTTCTTCCGGCGTCTGGAACAGCGGCCCGGCGACGACGTGGAAGCCGATGTCGCCGAACGCAGACGCGATCACCTTGGCGCCGCGGTCGTGCCCATCCTGGCCGAGCTTTGCCACCAGGATCTTCGGCTTGTGGCCAAGCCGCTTGGTGACATCGCCGAGACGCCCGGCGAGCACGCCGAGTTCGGGGTCGCTTTCATAGGCCTTGCCATAGATGTCGGTGACGACTTCCGGCACTGCGGTGTAGTCGCCGAAGGCCTGCCGCATTGCCTCGGAGATCTCACCGACGGTGGCACGCGCCCGCGCGGCTTCGATCGCGGCGCCAAGCAGATTGCCCTTGCCGCTCCGCGCCACCTCGGCAAGT
Source organism: Sinorhizobium garamanticum (assembly GCF_029892065.1). Taxonomy (NCBI): domain Bacteria; kingdom Pseudomonadati; phylum Pseudomonadota; class Alphaproteobacteria; order Hyphomicrobiales; family Rhizobiaceae; genus Sinorhizobium; species Sinorhizobium garamanticum. The sequence continues at coordinate 1,820,590 of NZ_CP120374.1, forward strand.
GCTGCAAGCGTTTCCTTGACCTTCCGCGAATCGCGACGGCGTTTGGTCTCCTCGATCCGCTTGATCTGGGCCGTGCGAACGGCGGCATTGTCGATCTGGAGGATGTCGATCGGGTGTTCGTTTTCGAGCCGGTACTTGTTGACGCCGACAATCACTTCCTCACCGCGGTCGACCGCCGCCTGGCGACGTGTCGCCGCCTCCTCGATCTGCCGCTTCGGCAGGCCGGCATTGACCGCCTTGGTCATGCCGCCGAGTGCCTCGACTTCCTCGATCAGCGCCCAGGCCTTTTCCGCAAGCTCGTTGGTCAGGCTTTCCACGTAGTAGGAGCCGGCGAGCGGATCGACGACCTTGGTGACCCCGGTCTCGTGCTGCAGGATCAGTTGCGTGTTGCGCGCGATGCGGGCGGAAATGTCCGTCGGCAGCGCCATCGCCTCGTCGAAGGAATTCGTGTGCAGCGATTGCGTGCCGCCGAGCGCCGCCGACATCGCCTCGAAGGCCGTGCGGATGATGTTGTTGTAGGGATCCTGTTCGGCAAGCGAGACGCCGGACGTCTGGCAATGGGTCCTCAGCATCAGCGAGGACGCCTTCTTCGGCTCGAACTCCTTCATGATCCGCGTCCACAGGAGCCGCGCCGCGCGGAGCTTCGCCGCTTCCATGAAGAAGTTCATGCCGATCGCGAAGAAGAAGGAGAGCCGGCCGGCGAAGTCATCCACATTGAGGCCCTTGGCGAGCGCCGCGCGCACATATTCGCGGCCGTCGGCAAGGGTAAAGGCAAGCTCCTGCACGAGCGTCGCGCCCGCCTCCTGCATGTGGTAGCCAGAGATCGAGATCGAATTGAAGTTCGGCATCTCCTTTGCCGTATATTCGATGATGTCGGCGACGATCCGCATCGAGGGTTCCGGCGGGTAGATGTAGGTGTTGCGGACCATGAACTCCTTCAGGATGTCGTTCTGGATCGTGCCCGACAGATCGGCGCGCGCAACACCCTGCTCCTCGCCGGCGACGATGAAAGAGGCGAGAACCGGGATCACTGCGCCGTTCATGGTCATTGACACCGACATCTGATCGAGCGGGATGCCGTCGAACAGGATCTTCATGTCCTCGACCGAGTCGATCGCCACGCCCGCCTTGCCGACATCGCCCTCGACGCGCGGATGGTCGCTGTCATAGCCGCGATGGGTGGCGAGATCGAAGGCGACCGACAGGCCTTTTTGCCCGGCGGCGAGGTTTCTGCGGTAGAAGGCGTTCGAGGCTTCCGCCGTCGAGAAACCGGCATATTGCCGGATGGTCCAAGGCCGGCCGGCATACATGGTGGCGCGGGGACCGCGCACGAAGGGCTCGAAGCCGGGCAGCGAATCGAGGTGGCCGATGCCGGCGAGGTCATCGCGCGTATAGAGCGGCTTGACGTCGATGCCTTCCGGCGTGTGCCAGGTGAGGCTTTCAGGCGAGGCTTTCAGCTCCTTCTCGGCGAGGGCTTCCCAGTCTTTGATGGTTTTGTCAGTCATCGGCCGCTCCATTCAAAGCGCATCGGCTCGTCGTGCGGGGCACCCCCCTCTGCCCTGCCGGGCATCTCCCCCACAAGGGGGGAGATTCGCCAGGGGTGCCGTCCTGCGCCACTCCTACCTTATGCAACGAGGTTAATGTTGTCGAAGAGAGGGAGCGCGGAGCCCGCGTCTTGCCGATCTCCCTCCTTGTGGGGGAGATGCCCGGCAGGGCAGAGGGGGGTATCAACACCCCGTCTGAGTGTTTCGCCACCATCACTCGAACTCCATGATCAACTCGTCCACGGCAAGGCTGGCACCGGCCGCGATCGCCACACGTTTGACGGTGGCGCGCTTTTCCGCCCTGAGGATGTTTTCCATCTTCATCGCCTCGACGATGGCGATTGCTTGTCCGGCCTCGACCGTGTCGCCCTCCTTGACCGCGATCAGGGTCACGACCCCCGGCATCGGGCAGAGCAGCATCTTCGACGTGTCCGGCGGCAGCTTCTTCGGCATCAGCCTCGCGAGTTCGGCGACCCGCGGGCTTCTGACGCGCGCGATCACGTCGATACCGCGCCAGCGCAACCGGATACCCGTGCCGACGAGATCGACCTTCACGGCCATCGGCCGATTGTCGATGTTGAAGGTGGCAAGCGTACGGCCGGGTGTCCAGTCGGTGGCCACGATCACCGATCTCTCGTCGGCAAAGCAAACAAAGGCGCCATCGGCCGAGGCGCCGGCCGTCACCCGAAAGTTGCGATCGCCAAGGCTCGCCACCCAGTCATGGCCGACGATGCGACGGTGGTTGCCGATGGTGCCCGAGATCTGGCTCGCGCGCTCCTGCAGCGCCTGGTTGATCGTGACCGCGACGGCCGCGAGCTTGCGTGCGTCTGCCTCGTCCGGCACGACGCCCTGGAAGCCGGCGGCGAACTCCTCGGCGATATAGGCGGTGGTCAGACGCCCCTCGCGGAAGCGCTGCTGCTGCATGACGGCGGAAAGGAAGGGCAGGTTGTGCCCGATGCCTTCGACCTCGAATTCGTCGAGTGCGTTCGCCATCGCCTCGACGGCGGTGGCGCGGTCCGGCCCCCAGGTGCAGAGCTTGGCGATCATCGGATCGTAATACATCGAGATTTCGCCGCCCTCGAAGACGCCGGTGTCGTTGCGGATGACGGTGCCGTCGTCCTGCCTGCCTTCCTTGGGCGGGCGGTAGCGCGTCAGCCGGCCGATCGAGGGCAGGAAGTTGCGGAAGGGGTCTTCTGCGTAGAGCCGGCTTTCGATCGCCCAGCCGTCGAGCTTCACGTCCTCCTGGCCGAAGGACAGCTTTTCGCCGGCCGCGACGCGGATCATCTGCTCGACCAGATCGAGCCCGGTGATGAGCTCGGTCACCGGGTGCTCCACCTGCAAACGCGTATTCATCTCGAGGAAGTAGAAATTGCGCTCGCCGTCGACGATGAATTCGACCGTACCGGCGGAGTGGTAGCCGACGGCTTTGGCGAGCGCGACCGCCTGCTCGCCCATGGCGCGCCGCGTCTTCTTGTCAAGGAACGGAGATGGGGCCTCTTCGATGACCTTCTGGTTGCGCCGCTGGATCGAGCATTCGCGCTCGCCGAGATAAAGCGTGTTGCCGTGCTTGTCGCCGAGCACCTGGATTTCGATGTGGCGGGGCTCGGTCACGAATTTTTCGATGAAGATGCGGTCGTCGCCGAAGGAGCTTTTCGCCTCGTTCTTCGACGACTGGAAGCCTTCGCGCGCCTCGATGTCGTTCCAGGCGATGCGCATGCCCTTGCCGCCGCCGCCGGCCGACGCCTTGATCATCACCGGATAGCCGATGGCAGAGGCGATCCGGACAGCTTCCTCGGCGTCCTCGATCAGCCCCATATGGCCGGGAACGGTCGAGACATCCGCTTCGGCGGCGATCTTCTTCGAGGTGATCTTGTCACCCATCGCCTTTATCGCGCCGACCGGCGGCCCGATAAAGACGACGCCCTCCTTCTCCAGCGCTTCGGCAAAGGCGGCGTTTTCCGAAAGGAAGCCGTAGCCGGGATGCACCGCATCGGCGCCGGTCTTGCGGATCGCGTCGAGGATCTTGTCGATGACGATATAGGACTGGCTGGAGGGCGAGGCGCCGATATGCACCGCTTCGTCCGCCATGCGCACATGCATGGCATCGCGATCGGCATCGGAATAGACGGCGACTGTAGCAATACCGAGCCGCTTGGCGGTGCGGATGACGCGGCAGGCGATTTCACCACGATTGGCGATGAGGATTTTCTTGAACATGCGTTTCTCTTTCAAATCCTTTCTTTCGCGTCAGCGCCTGAACTTTCGCCGGTAGGGTAGAAGCGCGATGGAGGAGGCCGCGACCGCGCCGCCGAAGAGCAAGGCGAAGGGGGCAACCACCATCGCCGCTGCAAGGAAGGGGCTCGACGAGCGTGCGATGTGGGTGCCGACCGCGCCGATGTTGAGCGAGATCAGCGCGCCCGCGACCGCGGCGCCGACGAGTGCGCCGTAAAGCGCGTTCACTGCCAGATGGCGCAGCATCTGCCAGTGGTCGTTGCGCGCGGCTTCGGGCGTCATCTCGGGTTCCGGCTCCGGTTTCATCGCGTGCCTCGTTTAGAGCGGTATCGTGTCGTGCTTGCGCCAGCGCGTTTCCACCTGCTTGTTGCGCAGCGACGCGAAGGCGCGCGCGACGCGGCGGCGCGACGAGTGCGGCATGATCACCTCGTCGATGAAGCCGCGTTCGGCGGCGACGAAGGGGTTGGCGAAGCGTTCCTCGTATTCCTTCGTGCGAGCGGCGATCTTTTCTGGATCGCCGAGTTCCGACCGGTAGAGGATTTCGGTCGCGCCCTTGGCGCCCATGACGGCGATCTCGGCCGTCGGCCAGGCATAGTTGACGTCGGCGCCGATGTGCTTCGAAGCCATGACGTCGTAGGCACCGCCATAGGCCTTGCGGGTGATAAGGGTCACCATCGGCACCGTCGCCTGGCTATAGGCAAAGAGCAGCTTGGCGCCATGCTTGATGACGCCGCCATATTCCTGGCTCGTGCCCGGCAGAAATCCCGGCACGTCGACGAGCGTCAGGATAGGGATCGAGAATGCGTCGCAGAAGCGAACGAAGCGGGCGGCCTTGCGGGAGGAATCGATGTCGAGGCAGCCGGCGAGCACCATCGGCTGGTTGGCGACAACGCCGACGGTCTGCCCTTCGAGACGTATGAAGCCGGTGACAATGTTGCGGGCAAAGCTCGCCTGGAGTTCGAAGAAGTCGCCTTCGTCGGCAAGCGCCAATATCAGTTCCTTCATGTCGTAGGGCTTGGCGGCGCTGTCGGGGATCAGACTGTCGAGACGCATCTCGACGCGCGCCGGGTCGTCGTAGAACGGCCGGACCGGCGGCTTTTCGCGGTTGTTGAGCGGCAGGAAGTCGAAGAGCAGGCGCACATGTTCCAGCGCCTCGACGTCGTTTTCGTAGGCGCCGTCGGCGACCGAGGATTTCATCGTGTGGGTGCGAGCGCCGCCGAGTTCCTCAGCAGTGACGATCTCGTTCGTCACCGTCTTCACCACATCAGGGCCGGTCACGAACATGTAGGAACTGTCGCGCACCATGAAGATGAAGTCGGTCATCGCCGGCGAATAGACCGCGCCGCCGGCACACGGCCCCATGATCACCGAGATCTGCGGAATGACGCCCGAGACTTCCGCATTGCGGCGGAAGACTTCCGCATAGCCGGCAAGCGACGCCACGCCCTCCTGGATACGGGCACCGCCGGAATCGTTGAGACCGATCACCGGCGCGCCGTTCTTCGCTGCCATATCCATGATCTTGCAGATCTTTTCCGCATGGGTCTCGGAGAGCGAGCCGCCGAGCACGGTGAAGTCCTGGCTGAACACATAGACCTGCCGGCCATTGATGGTGCCCCAGCCGGTGACGACACCATCGCCGGCAATCTTTTGCTCGGCCATGCCGAAGTCGACGCAGCGATGCGTGACATACATGTCGTATTCTTCGAAGGAGTCTTCGTCGAGCAGCACCTCGATGCGCTCTCGCGCCGTCAGCTTGCCCTTACCGTGCTGCGCATCGACGCGGCGCTCGCCGCCGCCCGCCCGTGCCTGCGCGCGGCGGGCCTCCACCTGTTCCAATATGGCGCGCATTGTTTTCCTCCCGAAATTCTTTCTCGCCGAGAATTTTTCTCGATTGTGCAGAGGCGTTTGAAGCTTCGCAATAGCGTCGAAGATCGGATGGCAAAACGGCCGATCATGTGCGAATGTGGAATATAGAAATATGTGAAACGTAAATTGCAAAGTTGCGAACATGGCGATCGGCAAACTCTATATCGGCCGCAAAGTCCGGGAACTCAGGGAAGCAAACAGGGCGACGCAAGGACAGTTCGCCGAGCGCATCGGCATCTCGACGAGCTACCTGAACCAGATCGAAAACAACCAGCGGCCGGTTTCGGCGGCGGTGCTGCTCGCACTTGCTGAGAAATTCCAGATCGATATTGCGGAACTCTCGACAGGCGAGGGTGACCGGCTCCTGTCGGCGCTGTCGGAGGCGTTGAACGATCCGCTGTTCGAAACCTATTCGCCGAGTTTGCAGGAGCTGAAGCTCGTCGCCCAGAACGCGCCGGGCCTCGCGCATGCGCTGATCACCTGTCATCAGGCTTACAGGCGCAACAGCGAACAGCTTGCGAGCATCGACGACACGATCGGCCGCGGCGCCTCCTTCGTCGAGACGACGCCTTACGAAGAGGTGCGCGACTTCTTCCACTTCGTCGACAACTACATCCACGAGATCGACACGCTCGCCGAAACGCTCGCCGCGGATCTCGGCCTTGGCGAGGGGGACAATCATACGGCGCTCGCGGCGCACCTCGAGCAGCGCCATGGCGTTCGCGTCGTGCGCGGCGTCGCGGGCGACGAGGCAATCCGCCGCTTCGATCCGCGTGCCCGCATCCTGACGCTGAACCCATACGCGCCGGCGCCCACGCGTGATTTTCAACTGGCGCTGCAGATCGCCCAGTTCCATGCCCGCGAGGAGATCGACCGGATTGTCGGCAGCGCTGGGTTCCGCACCGAGGAGGCCCACGAAATCTGCCGGCTCGGCTTGCAGAATTATTTCGCCGGCGCCCTGATCCTGCCGTACCAGTCTTTCCTCAAGGCGGCGCGCGAATTGCGGCACGATATCGAACTGCTCGCTGCCCGTTTCGGAGCCTCGCTGGAGCAGGTCTGCCATCGGCTCTCGACCCTGCAGCGCCCCGGGCAGAAGGGGATTCCGATCTTCTTTGCGCGCATCGACCGGGCCGGCAACATCACCAAGCGCCACAGCGCCGCCAAGCTGCAATTCGCCCGCTTCGGCGCGGCCTGTCCGCTCTGGAACGTGCATCAGGCATTCGAGACGCCGGGGCGGATTATCCGCCAGCTCGCCGAAACGCCGGACGGGGTGCGCTATCTCTGCCTCGCCACCCAGATCACCAAGGGCGGCGGTGGTTACCGTGCCAACCATCCGCGCTACGCCTTGGCGCTCGGCTGCGAAATCTCCTACGCCGACGCTTTCGTTTATGCCGACGACATGGACCTCGGCAACCGCGCTGCCTTCGACCCGATCGGCATCTCCTGCCGCATCTGCGAGCGCACCAAATGCGCCAGCCGCGCCGTGCCACCGCTGAAACGCAAGTTGATCGTTGACCATGACATGCGCGGCTCTCTGCCGTATCGTCTAAGCGAGAGTTGAGCGTGGGTTTCATCGGCCCTGTTCGTTTTTGAACAGACTCTGTGAGAATTTGCGTCTGTGCCTGTGCGAAATTTGGTGTAACTACAGCGCCACATCGTCAGTATGCGGGTCAGGGAGGACATGCATATGGATTTTCGCCTGTCGGAGGAGCAGGAAGCCATCCGCGCGATGGCGCTCGATTTTGCCCGGGATGAACTCGCGCCCAACGCCATCGACTGGGACCAGCAAAAACATTTTCCGGTCGACAAGCTGCGCGCTGCGGCGGCACTCGGCATGGCCGGCATCTATGTTCGCGACGACGTCGGTGGCACGGGGCTCACCCGTCTCGACGCGGCGATGATCATCGAGGCGCTGGCGACCGGCTGCCCGGCAGTCGCCTCCTTCGTCTCGATCCACAACATGTGCGCCGGCATGATCGACCGCTATGGCACGGATGAGCAGCGTCAGCGGCTGCTGCCGCCGCTGCTCACCATGGAAACGCTGGCGAGCTATTGCCTGACCGAACCCGGCTCCGGTTCGGACGCGGCGGCGCTCAAAACCAAGGCGGTGCGCGACGGCGACGGCTATGTGCTGACCGGTCAGAAGCAGTTCATCTCCGGTGCCGGCGAGTCCGGTCTCTATATCGTCATGGCTCGCACCGGCGACGAGGGGCCGAAGGGCATTTCGGCATTTGTCGTCGACAAGGAAGCGCCGGGGCTAACCTTCGGCGCCAACGAGAAGAAGATGGGCTGGCATGCCCAGCCGACCCGCGCGGTGATGCTCGACAATGTCCGTGTTCCGGCTGCAGACCGGCTGGGCGCGGAAGGCGAGGGTTTTCGGATCGCGATGGCCGGCCTTGACGGCGGGCGGCTGAACATCGCCGCCGCCTCGCTCGGCGGAGCGCAGGCCGCTTTCGACAAGGCGCTTGCCTATGTCCAGGAACGACGCGCCTTCGGAAAGGCGATCGGCGAATTCCAAGCGCTGCAGTTTCGCCTGGCCGACATGGCGACCGATCTCGAGATTGCCCGCACCTTCCTCTGGCGGGCGGCCGCCGCGCTCGACGCGGGGGATCCCGAAGCAACCAAGCTCTGCGCCATGGCCAAACGCTTCGTCACCGACCGCTGCTTCGCGGTCGCCAACGACGCGCTGCAACTCCACGGCGGCTACGGTTATCTCGCCGACTACGGCGTCGAGAAGATTGTCCGTGACTTGCGGGTGCACCAGATACTCGAGGGCACCAACGAGATCATGCGGCTGATCGTCTCCCGCGCGATCATGGGACGGAAATAGGAAGGATATTTCATGGAGATGCAGACCGCTCTGCCGGAGGTCATCGTCGAGCGCCACGGCGCGATCGGCAGGCTCCGGCTCAACCGGCCGCGTGCGCTGAACAGCCTCAACCTGCCGATGATCCGGATGATCGATGCGGCGCTGACCGATTTCGAGCGCGACCCGGCGGTCGCCGCCGTGCTTGTCACCGGCGAAGGCGAACGTGGGCTTTGCGCCGGCGGCGACATACGCATGATCTACGAGAGCGGACGGGAACGACCCGAGGAAGGCGCGCAATTCTGGCGCGAGGAATTCATCGTCAACAGTCGAATTTCCGCCTATTCCAAACCCTATATTGCCATCATGGACGGCATCGTCATGGGCGGCGGTGTCGGTGTTTCCGCCCACGGCAGTCATCGGATCGTCACGGAGAGGACGCGGCTCGCCATGCCGGAGACGGGAATCGGCTATTTCACTGATGTCGGCGCGACCTGGCTTCTGCCGCGCGCGCCCGGCGAGTTCGGCACCTATATCGGGCTCACCGGCCGCGATATCGGCGCGGCCAATGCGATCCACGCGCGACTTGCCGACAGCTTTGTTCCGACGGACAGGCTCGGCGACCTGATCACCGCGCTTGCAGCTTCGGCGACGGCGGAGGATATCTCTGCCGCAATCCGCAGTGTTTCCGGCGAGCCGCCCGCGTCGCCGTTACACGACGAGTTTTCGCTGATCGACCGCTGCTTTGCCTTCGACAAAATTGAAGGAATCTTGGATGCGCTGGAACGCGACGGCTCGGATTTTGCTCGCGAGACACTGCAAATGCTGCGCACGCGCTCTGCGATCAGCCTGAAATTGACGCTCTCGCTGTTGCGGGCGGGACGTGCGAGCGCCACGCTCAACGAATGCCTGGAGCGGGAATATGCCGCGACAATCGGCATGCTCTCCAATCCGGATTTCTACGAAGGCGTGCGGGCCGCGGTGATCGACAAGGATCGCAATCCGAAATGGTCGGTCGGGCTCGCTGAGGTGACGCCACAGGTTCTGGCGTGGTTTGAGAAGCACGACGGCGCGCCGCTTTTCGGGTGAAGGCAGCCGTCAAACGAAAACATGCAGGTGCAGAGGAGAGGCACATGACGAAGATCGCCTTTATCGGGCTTGGCAACATGGGCGGCCCGATGGCCGCAAATCTGGTGAAGGCGGGGCACGCCGTCACCGGCTTCGACCTGTCGGAAGCGTCTCGCAATGCTGCGGCGAAGACCGGCGTTTCGGTCGCCGGCTCGATCGCGCAGGCCGTGCGCGAGGCGCAATGTGTCATCACCATGCTGCCGGCAAGCGCGCATGTTCTTTATGTCTGGGACGAATTGCTCGGTTTCGTCGATCCGGGCACGCTCATCATCGACAGCTCCACGATCGATGTCGAAAGCGCGCGCAAGGTGCACGGCTACGCCGAAAAGGCTGCCTGCCCCTCGCTCGACGCGCCGGTTTCCGGCGGCACGGCTGGAGCCGCTGCCGGCACGCTGACCTTCATGGTCGGCGGCAGTGACGGGGCGTTTTCCCGCGGCAAGCATCTGCTCGAGGCGATGGGCAAAAAGATCGTCCATTGTGGCGATGCCGGCGCCGGCCAGGCGGCGAAGATCTGCAACAACATGATTCTTGGCATCTCGATGGCGGGCGTTTGCGAGGCTTTCGTGCTCGCCGAGCGGCTGGGCCTGTCGCATCAGGCGCTCTTCGATGTCGCCTCGACCTCTTCCGGCCAATGCTGGTCTCTCACCACCTATTGCCCGGTCCCTGGCCCGGTTCCGACCTCGCCCGCCAATAACGACTACAAGCCGGGCTTCACCGCAAGCCTGATGCTGAAAGACCTGAAGCTGTCGCAGCAGGCCGCAAGCGCGAGCGGTGCCGCGACGCCGATGGGCGCGCAGGCTGCACAGCTCTACGCCCTGTTCGAGAAGCTCGGCCACGGCGGCGAGGATTTCTCCGGGCTGATCCGCATGCTGCGCGGCACAGAGGAGACGACGGCCGGGTAGGGTTGTTAATACCCCCCTCTGCCCTGCCGGGCATCTCCCCCACAAGGGGGGAGATCGGCCAGAAGCAAAGCCTTCGCCGACAGTGAACTCGTGAATGCCGAAGTCACAAAGTTTGGCAGCGCATTGAAGGGTAATTGCTTGAACGAAAGGTTGCTGCTTGCCAATCTCCCCCCTTGTGGGGGAGATTGGCAAGCAGGGCAGAGGGGGGTGCCTCCTTCCGCACTCAAAGATGCGCCGCCGCAACGTTCTAGACAGATCCAGTCGCGCTCTTGCCGGCCTCACATCTGCACGGTCATGCCGCCATCGACGGTGAGCGTGATGCCGTTGACGAAGCTCGCCGCTGGCGAGGCGAGGAAGACGGCGGCCGGCGCGATCTCTTCCGGTCGCCCCCAGCGTTTCAAGGGTATGCGCACGTCCACGAATGCCTTGAGTGCCGGATCGGCTGCAAGATGTGCATTGGTCTCGGTTGCAAACCAGCCCGGTGCAATGGCGTTCACGGTCAGGTTGTCGGCGCCGAATTCGACGGCGAGCGACCGCGTCAGCGCTGAAAGCCCGCCTTTGGCGGCCGTGTAGGCGGGATCGCCGGGACGTGCCGCGAAAGCTGCGATCGAGGTGACGAAAATCAGCCGGCCGGCGGCGGACTGTTGAAGATAGGGAAGTGCCGCCTTCGCCATGGCGTAAGCTGCGGTGAGATCGGTATTGAGGAGCGCTGCGAACTCGTACGGTTCCATCGCCTCCGTGCTGCGGCGATCCCGCTCGCCGACGGCGTGGATCAGGATATCGAGAGCCCCGGTCTTCGCTGTGGCATCGACGAGTATAGCTTCTACGTCGCGCGTAATATCGCCCGGCGCCACCGCGACGGTGATGCCGTCATCGGCAAGACGGGCTCTTGTCTCCTCGAGGCTGTCGAGATTGCGGCCGTTGATCACGGTCCAGGCGCCGGCTCGTGCGAGAGCCTTCGCCATTTCAAGGCCGAGTCCGCGCCCGCCGCCGGTCACCAGCGCGGTCTTGCCGTTGAGATCAAACATGGCTTCCTCGTTCGTCGCTACTGCCTGTTTCCTTAAATCGTAGCCGATTTAAGGATAAAAACATGCAGCAATTCAAAGTACTACAGCGTCCGTTGCGCGTCTTAAGACGCGCGGCGCTGTAGACCGTTCGCAGAGATTTACCGCAATGTCGGCTATCGGCAAGCGATCGGTGATCGCGGCGCCTGCCGTTCCCAGCCTCGCCGGAATGGAAAGCCGGCCACCGCGGCTGCGGCGACCGGCCTAGTAACTGGGGGCAGCCTGCCGGCTGGTCACTTCATCGTATAGACGTCGACGGTGAAGTACTTGTCGTTGATCTTCTGATAGGTGCCGTCGGCGCGGATTTCTTCGAGCGCCTTGTTGAGCTTCTCGCGCAGGTCGTTGTCTTCCTGCCGGACAGCGATGCCGACGCCGTCGCCGACGAACTTCTTGTCGGTGATCGGCTCGCCGATAAGCTCGCAGCAGCCTTTGCCATCGTCATTCTTGGTGACCCAATCGAGCATGGGCAACATGTCGCCGACCTGCAGGTCGAGACGGCCGTTGACCATGTCGAGATTGGCCTCGTCCTGGGTCGGATAGAGCTTGATCTCCGCATCCGGATAGACAGCGGCAATATAGTCGGCCTGGGTCGTGCCGGACTGGGCGCCGATCACCTTGCCCTTGAACGCCTCATTGCTGAACTCGGTGAGCGCCGCGCCCTTCGGGGCCACATGGGTCATTGCAGCAAGATAATACGGGCTGGTGAACGCCACCTGCTTCTTGCGTTCCTCGGTGATGAACATCGAGGCGATGATCATGTCGTATTTCTTGGCGAGCAGGCCCGGAATGATGCCATCCCAATCCTGGGCGACGACCTCGCATTCGACCTTCATGCGTTCGCAAAGCGCAAGGCCGATCTCGACGTCGAAGCCGCCGACCTTTCCGGTGGAGTCGACAAAATTGAAGGGCGGATAGGCACCCTCCGTGCCAATCTTCAGTTTCTCGCCTGCCTGCGCCGTCGACGAGAGCAGTCCGGCGCAAACGAGCGCCAATGCCACAATCCGGTTTTTCATTGTTCGTTCCCCTTGCAATTTGCCCCTTTGTCAGGGCTTCATCCGAACTCTATGGTCATATGCAGCATAAGCGAAATAGATAGGCGCGATAATCGATATCATTTCAATTTATCGGACCGGCGAACTGTTCCGGCGGAGGGAGCAGCAGAAGGGCTGACCACCGCCACCGGCAGTTGGCCGGTTTTCGTGCCAAGCCGGCGGAAACGGCTTTACATCCGCGACGCTGTTTGATTTGTCAGTCGCAGTGATTTTTTCGATGGTTTGGGAGGAGCAGGATGAAGCTGTTGCGTTATGGACCGGAAGGGGCCGAGAAACCGGGCGTGCTTGATAGCGCGGGCAGGATTCGCGATCTCTCCGGAGTCATCGCCGACATCGGCGGCGCCGCGATCGTGGATTTTGGCTGGGCGAGCGGGCTGGACCTCGAAAGCCTGCCAGTCGTCGAGGGCGCGCCACGGCTTGGCGCCTGTGTCGCCGGAACCGGCAAGTTCATCTGCATCGGCCTCAACTATGCGGATCATGCCGCAGAATCCGGTCTGGAGGTTCCGCCGGAGCCGGTCGTATTTATGAAGGCCACCTCGGCGATCGTCGGGCCAAACGACAATGTGATCATGCCGCGCGGCTCCGTTGCCACCGACTGGGAAGTCGAGCTCGGCGTGGTTATCGGCAAGAAGGCGAAACACGTGTCAGAAGCCGAAGCGCTCGATCACGTCGCCGGCTATTGCGTCGTCAACGACGTCTCTGAGCGCGATTTCCAGACGAAGCGCTCCGGCCAGTGGACCAAGGGAAAATCCTGCGATTCCTTCGGCCCCATCGGTCCATGGCTGGTGACTCGCGATGAGATTGCCAATCCGCAAAACCTGAAGATGTGGCTGACCGTCAACGGCGAGACGAAGCAGAACGGCACGAGCGAGACCATGGTCTACGGCGTCGCCTATCTCGTGAGCTACCTCTCGCAGTTCATGACACTGCATCCGGGCGATGTCATCTCGACCGGCACCCCTCCCGGCGTCGGCATGGGCTTCAAGCCGCCGCAATATCTGAAGGCCGGCGACGTGATCGAGCTCGGCATCGAGGGGCTCGGCACGCAGAGGCAGAAGGTCGTCGCGGACGACTGAACCGGATCGCGGAGTGCCTCCTACAGCGCCGCGCGTCTCATCAGGCGCGCTAGAGCCCTTCAGGGTTAAATGGAAGCAGTTCTGCCGGAGCAGGTTTTCGTCAGGGCAGAGGCGATTGGCGAAGGGGCGTACCCGGATGTACGTCCGAGCCGATCGCCTCTGAGCCTGGCGGAAAGATGCCCGGCCCTTCGGGTTGGCTGAAACGGGCCGCCTGATCGGCCGGCCGGCTTGGACGTATGCTTTGGCTACGCCGCGTGCCGGCCGGTCGACCATCCGACTCCGTTTGAGCCAACAGAACTGTTTCCATTTAACCCTGAAGGGCTCTAGGTCGCTGTAGTGCTTTGAATTGCTGCATGTCTCCGTCCTTAAATCGAGGTCGATCTAAGGAGACATGCAGTAGAGCCTAGCAGGGGGCGCTCCGACCGGCTTTAGCCCTTCAGCCGCCCTTGCCGCTTGAGTTGCTGCTCGCGGAAGAAGATGAAGAGGCCGGAGGCGACGATAAGGCCGGCGCCGAGGATCATCGACAGGCGTGGCGCGTCGCCGAAGATCAGCCAGCCGAAGACAATCGCCCAGAAGAGCAGCGTGTATTGCAACGGCGCGACCGTCGCGGTTTCGGCGAGCTTCAACGCCCTGTTGACGAGTACGTGCGCGAGCATGGCGACGACCCCAAGCAGGCCCAGCAGCGCCGTGTCGAGCGGGTTCAGCGGTGTCCAGTCCAGGGGTGCCCAGACGAGGCCGGCGAGCGCCGCCCCGACGATCTGCCAAAAGGCCAGTATCGTATCCGGGGTCCCGCGCAGCGAGCGTCCGGAAATCATCATGAAGGCAAAGAACATGCTGCCGAGGATCGAGATCAGCGCCGGCAGGGTGAAGGCCTGCGAGGATGGCTCGAGCGCGATGATGACACCGACGAAGCCGATGGCGATCGCGGTCCAGCGCCGCCAGCCGACATGTTCCTTGAGGACCAGCGGCGAGACGGCCGCGACGTAGATCGGCGCCGCCAACCAGTAGGTCATGACGTCGGCGAGCGGCAGATAGACCACGGCAAAATAGAAGGCGACGACCTCCGCCGTCGAGGCCACGACGCGGGCAAGCTGAAGCCACGGGCGTTCGATCGCGACAAGCTTCTGCAATCCGCCAACCCAGAGGAAGGGCGCGAGCAGGACGGCGGCGGCCAGGCTGCGGATCAGAACCACCTGGCCGACCGAATAGGTCGCGACCAGCCATTTGCCCATGACGTCGTTCAGCGAGAACATCAGCATGCCGAGAAGCATGAACAGAACGCCAGCGCGGGCGGTGCCGGAGGCGTGAGAAAGGGAGGAAGGAGTAGCAGCTGCGGTCATGGCTTGGGCCTTTGTCTTCGGCCTCTGCCATTGGCACATTCCTGCGGCGCGATCCATGCTCCCTTTCTGATCAACTCATCAGCATTGCGAATGGGAGCCGTGGATCACGGCGGCCGATTACTGCAATTCCGGATTGAAAAGCCGTTGCGCAGGTTTCTTGGAATTGCTCTATCCGGCTAAGCGTATGTCGGGGGTCAGCATCGTGCCGTAGAGCTCCGCATATTGGGCGGCGCTGCGGTGCCAGGAGCAATCCGTCCTCATCCCCTGCCTGCGCAGATTTTCCCAGACGCGCCGGCGTCTGAAAAGCCTGAAGGCTCGGCGCAGGGCGAGCCTCAATCCGTTCGCGTCGACGGGCGAAAACTGTATGCCGGTCGCCACTTGCGCATGCAGCGCGGCGTCGTTGGCGTCGATGATCGTCTCCGACAATCCACCCGTACGGGCGACGATGGGCACGCAGCCATAGCGCAAAGCGTAGAGCTGTGTGAGACCGCAAGGCTCGAAGCGCGAGGGTACGAGCATCGCGTCCGCTCCGGCGTGAATCTGATGGGCGAGTGGCTCATCGTAGCCGATCTCGACGCTGACGCTGTGCGGGAAACGCCGCGCGGCCTCGATGAATGCGTCCTCGATCGCGGCATCGCCTTGTCCATGCACGATCAGCTTGCCACCGCCTTTGACGATCTCGTCGACCACACCCGCCAGGAGATCCATGCCTTTCTGCCAAGTCAGCCTGTTGACCGTTGCAAAAACCGGTCCGGCTGTGTCCGGCAGGCCGAAACGATCGAGCAACTTATGCCTGTTCGGCAGACGGCGTAACGGCGCGCGGGCGGAGAAGTGATTTTCGATATACGGGTCCGAGGAGGGGTCCCATACCTCCATGTCGATGCCGTTGACGATGCCGATAACGTCATCGTGACGCGCATTCATCACGCCCTCGAGGCCCATTCCGAACTTCGGTGACATGATCTCGCGCGCGTATGTGGGACTGACCACGGTGATAGCGTCGGCCGCCTGCAGTCCACCCTTCAGATAGCCGAGGTCGCCGTAATATTCGAGGCCCTCGATCGAGTAGGCTTCGTCCGGCAGTCCCAGTTCGGTGAAACGACGGGCGGGAAACTGTCCCTGGAAGGCGAGGTTGTGAACGGTCAAGACGCGCGGAATCTCGACGTGAGAGGAAAATTTGAGGTAGACCAGACTCAGCGCCGGATGCCAGTCGTGGGCGTGAATGATGTCTGGCCGCCAGTCCGCCACGCCGTGCTCGGCGACTTGTGCGGCGACGAAAGAAAAGGCCGCGAAACGCTTCCAGTTGTCCGGGTAGTCTTTGCCGTGATTGTCGGTGTATGGACCGCCCTGCCGGTCAAAGAAGCCGGGCGCGTCGAGCACGAGGAGATCCAGACCGTCGGTCTGTCCTGCGACAAGGGTCGCGCGCTCGCCGAACAGGCCATCATATTGTGTGATCGGTGAGGCCCCCGTGAGTGCCCGCATGACGCACGGATATCCGGGTATCAGGGAGCGCGTATGAATGCCATGGGCCGTCAGCGCCTTTGGTAGCGAGCCGGCGACATCGGCTAGGCCGCCGGTCTTTACGAGCGGGAAAATCTCAGCCGTGACGGACAGAATGTTCATCGCGTTTTTTCCGGAGATCATGTCATTGCCGGGAGTGAAGCGCAGCCGCAGTCTGCTCCCTTTCAACACAATCGGGCCATCAAAGTTCCGCTCACTTGTTGAGATTTTCGTCGTGGCGATGCGTGGGTCCGAACGAGGTGCGGCGAAGCCACCGCACGGGGCGGATGGCGCGAAATATATTCGCTGCCGTGGAACATTTTTTCGGGAATAATGTTTGATGAAGTGGATCGCACGGAGCGCGTTCTCCGACCCAAACTCTGGAGGCTCCTCGGCGGTCTCTCCTATGCTGGTTCGTCTTATGAGCCTCGTCTCGACGAGGCTCCTTTTTTCGACAGTGTCAGAGGTGGAGTGGCGCCATAGCCTTTCGGTGCGAAGCAAGAAAGGAACACGTGGATGACCTTCAGCTTGATCAGCCCCGCATTCGTCGATGGGCAACTCATCCCGCAGAAATATACTCGACTGGGCGAGAACCTCTTCCCGCCGCTGAAGTGGACAGGCACGCCCGAGGGAACGCAGAGCTTCGCCCTCATCGTCGAGGATCCGGACGCGCCGCGAGGAATGTTTCGTCACTGCGCGATCATAAACATTCCTGGCAGTTGGACGGAGCTGCCGCAAGCCGTCGATACCGGACCGGAACACAGCATCAAGTTCATCAAGAACGACTTCGGCAATGCCCGCTACGACGGACCGCAGCCGCCGGCCGGTACCGGAGTTCACCACTACTGGTTCAGGCTTGCCGCACTTGATGTCCCCAATCTTTCGATTCCGGAAGACGTCGGGGCAGAGGAAGCCTGGAAGAGGGTGCGCAAGCACCTTATCGAAGAAGCCGCAATCGTCGGCACGTTCGGGCAGTAGCTCGTTCGCGGCCCAGCGTCGGCAACCCGCGCGGCGGCCGTTCGGAACAATCGCGGGCGCGATCGATTAGAGGTGCAAACAAGCCACAGCGGGAGAACTTCCAATGAGCGCTTCAAGCACCACGATCGACCACGACACCATCCGCAACTGGGCCGAGGCCCGTAACGGCCAGCCGGCACGCGTCAAAGGCGGCGCTGACGGTGGTCTGCTGCGGATTGATTTCGGCACACCGGAAGACACGCTGGAGAAAATCTCGTGGGATGAGTTCTTCGAGATTTTCGAGAAGAACAACCTGGCCTTTCTCCACCAGGATCTGACCGAAGACGGTCAGACCAGTCGCTTCTGCAAGTTCATCCATCGCCATTGAAGCCGCAGCGTCAGTCGGTCCCGGCCGATACCGAGCCCGCAGGCGCATCACCATGGAACCGTCGCGCTGTCAGACAGTTTCTCCTTGATCGCAAGGAAGGAATTGCCGATGCCTATCAGCAAGGCGACGGATGCTGACAAGTTGAGGACCGAGCGGCGTCAAAAGCCAATTGCAGACCGAGAGGACAAGCCCGACGAAACGCGCGAGACGCAATGGGTACGCCGCGACGAGGAAAACCTGCGAGCTCGGGAGTCGCTTTTTTGGCGTGGTATTTGGATGGCCGTGTTTTAGGCGCGTAAGCCCCCGCCGGATCGTGTCAGTGATCCGCCGGATCGTGTCAGTGATCCGTGCGCCGCACCGGCATGCAACCGTTTGCCCTACTCGACAGCCAGCAATCGCTCAATTTCCTGCAGACGCGATTTCAGACGCTGGATTTCGTCCCTTTTCTCCGCCACCACGTCTTTCGCCGTCTCCAGCCTGTCGGCACCCGGAACTGTTCCGACTGCCGTGTGGGCCTCTGTCACGATCGCATCGATCTCGGTTTCGAGCTTGGCAATGCGCCCGCGCAACTCATCAAGTTGGCGCCGCACGCTTCGATCGGGATTGTTACGAGAACCCGCGCCCAAGGCATCGATCGGTTCGTCGACGCCGGGATGGTCGAGCGGGCGGGCATGGATCGCACGCGATCCTTGATTTCCGCGTTTAGTCATTGGCTGATCTCCCGTAGGGCACAAAACTCCTCATCGCGGCGTATGTTCCGCAGGGATTTTCGAGACCGTGGACTTTTCGCTGAGTGACTGGAACTTCTGCCCGCAATGACCGTTTTTGCTGAAGCCGAATGAGGGAGGGTTCGATGCAATCGGAGGAAAACCTGCAGCTTCATTTCGATCTCGTGAGCCACCGGGCGTTGCTCTCGTGCGGCGACCACGACTACGTGCTGCCGGACTGCTATCCGACCAAGGAAATGGCCCAAATCGCCGCGCAGAAATTCGCATGGGAAACGCTCGGGCTAAAAGACCGTGCCCGCGACTGCGCCCAGGCTTCGGATCTGCCGGTCTGGCTGCGCTAAACGCTTTGGATATGGATCAGCCGATGAGGTGGAGACTTCTTTCAAGAGAGACATCAGAGGAGATATACCTCCTCGTTCTCGACCCCGGGGAGGAAGCCTTCACCGCCATTTCTGAGTTCGCCGCAGCACAGAAGGTTACCGCAGCTTCGCTGATGGCGATCGGAGCGTTCGAGAAGGCAGTGGTCGGGTGGTACGATCTTGAAAAACGAGACTATCGCCGCATCCCGATCGACGAGCAATGCGAAGTGTTGAGCCTCATCGGCGACATCGCGCTCGGCGAGGACGGCAAACGCAGCCTGCATGCCCACGCGGTGCTTGGGCTCAGCGACGGGACGACGCGCGGCGGGCATTTTCTTGAAGGGATCGTCAAGCCGACCCTCGAAGTCACATTGTCCGAAACGCCCGCGCATCTCCGGCGCAAGCACCATCCCGATCTCGGTATCGCCTTGATCGATATTTGATCCCGTTCAACGCGTCGCGCGCTGCCAGAGTGTCACCGCCGGACCATCTGTGCCGAAGACCGGATCGAACTGGGGCAGCGGCACGGAAGCGATCGCCTGGCGATCCGCATTGGTGGCCGGCCCGCGCTGAATGTCGGCGTGTTGTCCGGGAGGATAGCCGCCAATGACCAGGAAGTCGGCGCTTGCGGCGATCCGACAGTGACCAGTGCCGGCCGGGAGCAGGAGCACATCTCCCGCCATAACCTCCAGTTCCTTGCCTGCCGGTCCTCCGATCAGGAGGCGCGCCTTGCCTCTCGCAACGGCCAGAACCTCGTGGGCGCGCGTATGATAGTGCTGGAAGTCGAAAACGCCGTCCCGCCACACGCCCCTCCAGCCATTGGCGTGGAACCTGTCTTCGATGCGCGTCGCACCGTCCCCGCTGACGTCGACTGCGGCGTGATAGATGAGGACCGGCAGGTGCGGATTGTTCGGTATGCCCTCGTTTTCGGCAAACATCAGGTCATCGACGTGCATCGGCTCTCTCCCGGAACGATTTCCGTCCGCTTCGGTTGGAGATAGGTCACCAAGGAGAAACGGCTATGAGCAAAAAGAGCAAGAAGAAGAAATGGTCGCAGGACGTGACCGAGAAGAGCGACGCGCTCGATCTCGAGGAGGGCGTCTTCAAGTTGGACAACCCGGCGAAGATTGCCCATTCGCTGAAGCGGTCGGCCGAGGCGAGCGATCGGCGCAAGTCGAGTCCGTTTCGCTCTGCCATGTCGATGCTGACGTTCTATATTAACAGGGCGGGTGCGGGCCTGAGCAAACAGCAGAAGCACGTGCTCGAAGAGGCGAAGGTCGAATTGCGGAAAGATTTCGGGCGCCAGCCCAAGTAAGGGATCGTTCAATGCCTTATATGCTCTACTACTGGGACGGGATCCCCGGGCGCGGCGAATTCGTTCGCCTCGCCCTTGAGGAGGCCGGAGCGGATTATGTGGATGTCGCACGCGAGCCCGATGGGCAAGGGCGGGGCACAAAGGCGATGTTGAAGCTGCTGAGAGACGGCGAGGGAGCGACGATCCCCTTTGCGCCGCCGTTTCTGAAAGACGGCGACCTTCTCATTTCCCACGTCGCCAATATCCTGTTCTATCTCGGCCCTAAGCTCGGCCTGGCGCCAGAGGAGGAAGGCCTCCGTTTCGTCGCCAACGGGCTGCAACTGACGATCACCGATTTCGTCGCCGAGATCCACGACACGCACCATCCGATCGGCGTATCACTCTACTATGAGGACCAGAAGCCGGAGGCGTTGAGGCGATCGTCCGACTTCCTGTCGGAGCGCCTGCCGAAGTTCCTCAGCTATTTCGAGCGGGTCTTGCGCCAGAATCCGAAGGGAGCAGGACATATCGTCGGCGACCGGTTGAGCTATGTCGATCTTTCGCTCTTCCAGATCGTCGAAGGGCTTCGCTACGCCTTTCCGAAGGCGATGCACAGCTACGAAGAAAACATCCCCGGTTTGATCGCCCTGCACGATGCGGTCGCCAAGCGGCCGAATATCCGCAAATACCTCGCCTCCGATCGGAGGCTCTCCTTCAACGAGGCAGGGATATTCCGGCACTATCCGGAGCTTGACCAGCCTTTATAGACGGCGCTGCGTCCGACCGACGCGATCAGCTTCATAGGCAGCGACCTTTGCCAGGTCCTTGACGAAACGCGCACGTTCGCTCGCCGCGTCGTCTCCGTCCTGGATTCTGAGAAGATAGGACGGATGGATCGTGACGAGGACCGGATAGCCGGCTGGAGTGTCGATCAGATCGCCACGATTCTTCGTAACCCCGGCGCTCCGACCGAGCAGCGTGACCACCGCCGTGGCGCCGAGCGCAACGACGAGGTCCGGTCGAAGCTGTTCCAACTCGGCACCCAGCCACCAGGCGCAACGCTGGATCTCGCCCGCATTCGGCCGCGAATGCAAGCGCCGCTTGCCGCGCTGCTCGAACTTGAAGTGCTTGACCGCATTGGTGAGATAGCAGCTTGAGCGATCGACTCCTGCCTCATGCAGGCATTCGTCGAGAACCCGACCGGCCGGGCCGACGAACGGATGTCCCGCCAGATCCTCTCGGTCACCCGGCTGTTCGCCGACCAGAACGATGCGGGCGTCGACAGGGCCCTCGCCGAAGACGAGTTGTGTCGCGTTCTTGTAGAGGTCGCAGCGTTCGCAGCTTTCCGCTTGCCTACGCAAGGCCGCGATGGAGTGCGCATTCGCATGCTCGCCGGAAAGAGCCGGCCCCGTTTTTGCTGCTGTTCGCGACATCTGTTGCCGAGCCTTGTTCCTCGCTTCCAAGCACGCCTGCCGCCGTGGCCGCGTCGACGTTCTAACCGCAAGGTCGAAATCATGTTCCGTCGCGCCTGGTTGATCGCTTATCCCGGTGTGACGGCGGCGACGATGCCAGGTCCCGGCAGTTCACCCGCTGTAAGAGAGCAATCACCGGGTCCCATGGTCGTGAAGATCGGCTCGCCGCTGAAAGGGGGAACGGGCTTGGCTTCGTCGGTGAGATTGATCCGCAGCGCCAAAACGGCGCTCCCGAACATCCAGTCGACTGCAACGAGCCCGTCGCCGGTTGGAAGTATACGGTGGCCGGGCACGCCGGGTTGCTTGAGCAGCGGGGCGATATGCCGCTGGCGGATATCGGCAAGCTCGCGGATGAAGGCGAGATGCCGCCTGCCCGCAGGGCTTTCCGCTCGATCCCACCGCAATTTCGATGCGGCGAACGTCCGCGGATCGAGTGGATCGGGCAAATCCGCCGTGGTCTTACCGCGCGGCATGCCGCCGAAATTCTCGGCCTCCCCTTGGCGTCCCGAGCGAATAGCCTCGGCGATCTCGCCCTCGTAATCCGCGAAGAAGCAAAACGGCTGGGTCTCGCCGTATTCCTCGCCCATGAAAAGCAGCGGAACTTGCGGAACGAGCATCAGCGTGGCGGTCAGGACCCGCATCATGTCCGCTCCGACGAGCGAGACGAGGCGTTCACCGAAGGCACGGTTTCCAATCTGGTCATGGTTCTGCAGGAAGTTGACACGGGCCTGCGGCGGCAGCCGGTCGCCCGTCCAGTGCGACGATATTTCCGTTCCCTTGGCGGGGAGAGCGAAGCCTTCGGCCATTGCCTCGCGAATCTTCTGCCAAGGCTCCGCGGCAAAGGGCCGGTAGTGGCCTTTCTTCTCTCCCGTTGCGACGACATGCAACGCGTTATGCAGATCGTCGTTCCACGCGGCGGTGAAGAGTTCTGCGATCCCTTCCGGTCCCCGCCCCACAAGACTCCTGCGGCGGTGCGCGTCTTCGATGACGAGATGGACGTGGCGTGCGGGAAATGTCTCGCGTATCTCGCGTGCCATCTCGACGAGAATGTGTGGCTTGCGGCTATCTCTGATCTGCTCGGTCGCGTCTATGCGCAGCCCGTCGAAGCGGAAATCGCCCAGCCAGTAGAGCGCATTCTCGATGAAAAAACGCCGGACGGCGTCCTGCTCGAAGGCAATCGAGGCTCCCCACGGAGTCGCGCGATCCTTGTTGAAGAAATCGGCCGCATAGCGCGGCAAGGCGTTTTCTTCCGGGCCGAAGTGATTGTAGACGACATCGAGCAGAACCATGAGCCCGAGCGAATGGGCCCGATCGACGAGAGCCTTCAGGTCGTCCGGCGTCCCATAGGCATTGTGGGGCGCAAAGTGCAGCACGCCGTCGTAGCCCCAGCCGCGCGCGCCCGGAGCTTGGGCCACGGGCATGATCTCGATCACGGTGACGCCGGCATCGGCGAGATGGGCGAGGCGCTCGCTTGCCGCACGAAACGTGCCGTCTGGGGTGAAGGTGCCGATGTGCAGCTCGCAGATGATCGCCTCTTCCCATGGCCGGCCGCTCCACGACGCGCTCTTCCAACGATATGCCGACTGATCGACAAGGATCGAAGGACCAGAGGGTCCATTCTTTTGCGCCGACGACGCTGGATCGGCAACCAGCGACCCGTCGGACAGCTGAAAACAATAAAGGTCCCCGGCACGCGCTGTCAGAGAATGCTCGAACCATCCATCGTCGAGCGCCTGCATCTCATGCGGGGTCCCATTGAGAATGAGGCGGGCGGCTTTTTCGTCGGGCGCCCACAGCCTGAAGTATGCGGCATCCGCCGAAATCAAGCTGGCGCCCCAGGTTCTTTTGAAAAGTCCTGGCGCTTGCTGTTGCTGCATCGGCTTTGGTCCTCGGATGAATGAAGGGAAACTGGCCGGCTTCGGCGAAAGTTCCACAGCCTCTCTCAGGACCGAAGCGCCCGATAGGAACAATTTCTTTTCTTCCGCGTTGCACCATCGCTCCATGCGGGCGCGGGAGTGATGGTAACGGCGATGAACGTTTCTTTCTCTGAACTTAGTTTTCTGAAACCCGAACTCGGCGCCGAATATACCGGCGACGGTACACATTTCGCGGTCTTTTCGGCTCATGCCGAGAAGATCGAACTTTGCCTGTTCTCGGAGGATGGCAGCAGGGAAACGGCGCGCCTGCCGCTGCCGAAGCGGGAAGGTGATGTCTGGTCGGGCTATATCGAAGGCATCGGGCCGGGGACGCTCTATGGCTATCGTGCCCATGGCCCCTACGATCCGCACAACGGCCACCGGTTCAATCCGAACAAACTGCTGCTCGACCCCTATGCCAAGCAGGTCGCCGGCACATTTGTCTGGGATGACGCGCTGTTCGGATACACGATCGACGGCACGGCCAACGACCTTTCCTTCGATGAGCGCGACAGCGCGCCGTTCATGGTCAAGGGCGTCATCCAGGACCCGGCTTTCGACTGGGACGGCGACGAGGCGATCCGCCGTCCCTGGCCGGACACGATCATCTATGAGACCCATGTTCGCGGCATGACCATGACGCACCCGGCGGTTCCGGAAGACCTGCGCGGCACATTCCTCGGCATGGCAAGTGATCCGATCATCGACCATCTGACGAAACTCGGCGTAACGGCGATCGAACTCCTGCCGGTGCAATATTTCCTCGACGACCGGCATCTGCTTGAGCGTGGCCTCAGGAACTACTGGGGGTACCAGACGCTCGGTTTCTTCGCCCCACAGGCGCGCTACATGAAGAGCGGCCGGATCACCGAGTTCAAGACGATGGTGAAGCGGTTTCACGCTGCCGGCATCGAAGTCCTGATGGATGTCGTCTACAACCATACAGCCGAGGGCTCCGAGCACGGTCCGACCTTGAATTTTCGCGGTCTCGACAATCTGAGCTACTACCGGCCCTCTCCGGGAAAACCGCGTCATACCTTCGACATGACCGGCACCGGCAACACGCTCAATGTCGCCCATCCGATGGTTATGCGCATGGTTCTCGACAGCCTCCGCTATTGGGTGCAGGTGATGCATATCGACGGTTTCCGCTTCGATCTCGCGAGCGCACTCGGCCGCGAGGACATGGAATTCGATCGGGAAGGCGGCTTCTTCGACGCGATCCGGCAGGACCCGATCCTTGCCGGCGTCAAGCTCATCGCGGAGCCCTGGGATACCGGCGACGGCGGTTACCAGCTCGGCGGCTTCCCGCATCCGTTCCGCGAATGGAACGATCGGTTCCGGGACGATGTCCGGCGGTTCTGGAAGGGGGACGACGGTATTGTGCCGGTGCTTGCCGAGCGTATCGCCGGATCGCCGGTGCAATTCAATCATTCCGACCGCGGTGCTACCGCGTCGATTAACCTTGTCGGCGCGCATGACGGCTTCACGCTGCTGGACACGGTTTCCTACAACGACAGGCACAATGAGGCGAACGGCGAGGACAATCGCGACGGACACCCCGACAACCATTCGGACAACATGGGCGTCGAAGGCGCCACCGACGACGAGGGGATCAAGAACGCTCGCGCGCGCCGGCGCCGCGCCATGTTTGCCACCCTGATGATCAGTCAGGGGGTGCCAATGATCCTTGGCGGCGACGAATTCGGAAACAGCCAGGCCGGCAACAACAACGCCTATTGCCAGGACAACGAAATCGGCTGGCTCGATTGGGCCTCCGGCGACGAAGCCTTCCTGGCCTTCTGCCGAAAGATGGTGGAGTTCCGCAAGGAAAATCCATCGCTCCGCCAGGAGCGGTTTCTCAACGGTGAACCGGGCGAGGGTGGTCACTTCGAAATCGCCTGGTACAGGGCTGACGGCCATCTGATGGACGAGGGAGCGTGGCATGATGAAGCGTTGCGTATCGTCTGCGTCTACATCAGCCGCAACGGCGTCGCGGAGGCGACACCAGCCAACGGCATGTTCCTGGTTTTAAATGCCGGCGCCGATTGCGAGATCTCGCTGCCGCGCGTGAATGGGACGGAGCGGTGGCAGCGCGTGCTCGATACGGCCAGTTTCGACGCGGCAAGTGACGACCCCGGTCTGGTTCGCGCGGCACAAGACCATGAGCTTGTCGCAGGACAAAGCGTCACCGTCTTCATTCCGGCGGACAATGGCTAGAAGCGGCGAGCCCGCGCTCGAGGAAAACGGCCTCGTCTACGTAAGCGACACCGAGCCAGGAATCAGGCGACAGCGCAAAGGTCGAGGCTTCGTTTATCGTCTGCCGGACGGTTCGGCGCTTTCCGACCCCGCGGTGAAGGCGCGCATATCGTCTCTGGGCCTGCCGCCTGCCTACGAGAACGTCTGGATCTGCCTGGATGCGAGCGGCCATCTCCAGGCCACGGGCTACGACGCGCGCGGCCGGAAGCAATATCGGTATCACAAGGAATGGCAGGCGCTGCGAAGCGGCGACAAGTTCGGACAGCTTCCGACATTCGGAAAGGTGCTGCCCAGGATCCGCCGCACGATGCGGCGCCATATGCAGGGTGCTCCCGACGACATCCGCACGGTTCTGGCGGCGCTGGTGGCGCTCCTCGACGAGGCTCACCTGCGTGTCGGCAGTCCGGCCTATGTCGAGGCCAATGCGAGCTACGGCGCGACGACTTTGCTCAAGCGCCACCTCAAACTCTCGGATGGCTGCGTCCAGCTGAGCTTCACCGGCAAGGGCGGCAAGCGAGTGAGGCGCAGGCTCCGCCATCCGAGATTGCAGCGGTTGCTTGAAGAGATTGCGGACTTGCCGGGCCGGCAGCTTTTCGTCTGGAAGGATGAGACCGACACGTTGCGGCCGATCGATTCTGGGCGCCTCAATCGCTATCTTGCAGAGATTTCGGGCGCAGCGATTTCGGCGAAAACCTTTCGAACCTGGGCGGGAAGCGTCGCGGCATTTACGGTCGCACGCGCCGCTCTCGAGCGAGGGGAACGGCCAACGGTCAAGCAGATGAGCGAGGCCGCCGCATCCGTCCTGCACAACACGCCCGCAATCGCACGCGAGAGCTACATCCATCCGCAGATCGTCGCGCTTGCCGGTGACAACCAGGTCTCAGCCAAAACACTCGGGGAGCGCGGCCGTGCGAACAACGAATTGCGCGCCGAGGAGGCGCGCATGCTGAATTTTCTCACTCGTGCGGAGCGATCGAGGCGTCGGAGACTCTGCCGAGACTAAACGACAGAGCCGGCCTTCCCCACAGATATAAAAGGTGACGACGGGTACAGTCGCGCAGGCGCACTGCGGACCACGATGCGGAGACATATGTGGAACATTCACGGTCGACTGGAATTGTTCAATGAAACCCCAGGCCAGGGGCATACGCCCCCGCGTTGAGGACGGGCCATGAGCCCCAGCAGGATGAGCTCCAGCGTGAATGGAGGGAAAAATGCCGAATCCGCGCCAACCAGACCCGAAGCCACCGTCACCGCAGCCGCCGCCTCCGCCGCCCTGGGACCCCGAGCCACCGATCGAAGAGCCGGATCCCGACCGCCTTCCCGATGAAGTGCCGGTCCCCAATCCGGACGAAAATCCGGAGCCTCCCAGACACTTCAACCGTGCCGCAACCCGTGGAACAATTGACCGGTCGCGCCGTTTGACTTCTGCCATCGACAGAGTTCATCGGTGAGGAAGAAGGGACATGGACAACGACAAGGAAGAGCTTATCCGGCGCAGGGCCTATGCGATCTGGGAGCGGGAAGGTCGCCCCGAAGGCCAGCACCTCAGGCACTGGGAGCAGGCATCGCGGGAGATGCAGAAAGAGGAAAACCGGTCGAGGAGTGGCGAAAAGCAGGATCTCGAAACGGAGGGGACAACGCACGCAACCTCAACGCCGGCGTCGCCGGGCAAATCTCGAAACGCCGGCTCGACGGAGCAATAGTCGCATCCGAAACCCGCCGGCGGAAATGCCGGTCGGCAGCAATTTGGAAGTCAGAAACAAGGAGCAAGATCATGCACGTATCTGAAATCATGACCAGAGACGTTCATCTTGTCAGCCCGGACGAGACCATCACCGAGGTTGCAAGGCAAATGGCGGAAAACGACATCGGCTTCCTGCCGGTCGGAGACAACGACCGCCTGGTCGGTATGATAACGGACAGGGATATCGTTGTTCGGGGCGTCGCTGACGGCCTCGACCTTCAGTCAAGAGTAGGAGACATCATGACGACCGATGTCAAATACTGCTTCGAAGACGAGGAAATTGATGACGTCGCGCGCAATATGGGCGACGTCCAGGTCCGTCGCCTGCCCGTGGTCAACCGCGACAAGCGATTGGTCGGCGTTGTATCGCTCGCAGACGCGGCCCGCGAGCAGCCCGCGATTGCCGGCACCGGCCTCAAAGGCGTGACGGTTCCCGGCGGATCCCACAATCAGGCCGGACGGAGCGGCTAGAGCGGGATGAGGAAAAGTGTGGGCGGTTTTCCGCCCGCATCCCCGCGTCTCAACTCATTAGGATCGATCACGTTCATGATTTCAGGTGGATTCGTACTGAAATCATGAACGTGATCGGGGGACACATGCGATCCGCCCGGGCGTTCCTTGGAGCTTCGGGCGCAGCCGGTGCGCGAGGCGGAACAAAAGGCATGTCTTGCGCTTTTCTCGCAACGAAGGAGTCCGGAGATGCCAGCGAAGCAACACAGCAGCGGCAACGGCGCAGACCCGCGTCGGGCGCAACCAGGCTCGCCTGAGACACGTCAAGCGGGCCATTCATCGAGAGCAGGCCAATCATCGAGAGCAGGAAAGCCGCAAGAGGCCTGGAAGGAGGCGGAACTTCACCTGCCCGAGGCGGAAGACAAGGCGGCGCCCAGCGTACACGTCGCCGATGCGGGAGACGCGGCCGGCTGGGTGCCCAGCGCAACTGGCGAAGAGACCACCGAGCGAGCAGACCCGCCGCAGCCGCGGCCTCGCGACTATGGGGAGACCATTCGCACGACCGTGAAATACGTACCCGCGTCCGAAGCCGGTGGTGGCCAGACGATGGCGGAGAGTGACGCGAAACAGGGTGACGACGGCACCGGCGGAGAAACGTGGAACCGCGCCCTTGGCAACAATACCAATGCCGGGATGATCCGCTTCTTCGGTGCGGTTGCGCTCTTCATCCTGATATGCGCGTCCGTATTCTGGCTCGCTGCCGACTGATCGGCGGCAGAGCATCATGGCCAGCCCGGAGCGGAGGGGACCAATGTTGTTCCTGCGTGACAACGGATTGTCGATCACGCTGTTCGTCCTGACCTCGGCAACGATTGCCGGCATGGTGGTCACAGGCATGCATGCCTATAACCATGATGCCACCTTGCACGGTGGCTCGGCCGTAACCTTCGTCTCCTATCTTGCATCGGGTCATTTTCTCTCGGCTCTCTTCGAGAATTGGGAGAGCGAGTTTCTGCAGATGTCCGCTTACGTCTGCCTCACAGCATATCTCTATCAACGCGGCTCGGCGGAATCGAGGAACCCTGATGCCGCATCGAAATGCGAAGAGGATCCGGTTTCCCGGGAGCGTGATCCCGCAGCACCGTGGCCGGTGCGGCGTGGCGGCCTGCTGCGAACACTTTATTCCTACTCGCTCGGCATGGCCCTTTGCACACTGTTCGCCCTGTCTTTTCTTCTGCACCTGCGCGCAAGCGTCGCTGCGGCAAACCTCGATGCGGCCGCCCATGGCGAAGCCGCCTCGGATGCCTTCACTCACCTCACCAATCCTGAATTCTGGTTCGAATGCTTCCAGAATTGGCAATCGGAATTTCTATCCACTCTGGTTCTGGTGGTCTTTTCCATTTTCTTGCGTTTTCGCGGATCGCCGGAATCGAAGGCCGTGGCGGCTCCCATGTGGCAAACCGGGAAATAGACCGCGTTTTTCACCGCCGTCATGCGCCCCCTCCTCATGGAACATAATCGACCATTGCTGGTTCCGGGACTGTTGAAGTCCGTACGGTGCTGTGGGTCGCCCAAAGGAGAATAGAGATGCCTGCCAAATCGAAGGCACAGCAAATGGCTGCCGGTGCGGCACTTGCCGCCAAGCGGGGAGAAAAGAAGAAGAGCGAACTCAAAGGGGCTTCGAAAAGCATGGAAAAATCCATGACCGAAGAGGAACTCGAGGAGCTGGCTTCCACGAAACGCAAGGGCAAGAAGGAGCACGCTTCCAAGTCGTAGTTGTACCGCGGCGCGGCCCGGCTGGCCGACCGTTGCGGCTCAAGCGTATGGTGGTCTCCTCCGACGTGGGGGCGTCCGCTGACGCCTCACACTTTTCCTCATCCCGTTCTGGCGATTACATGAAGTACCCGGCACAATACGCTATCGTAAGATCCTCGCCATGACGAAGGATAAGCGGATGAACGAAACCAAAGCACGTGCGGGTGGGGACGCAGACAGGGCCATCGACGAGCAGATCGCCTCCCTCATGGGCAAGATACAGAGGGAAGCCGTGCCGGAGCGGCTGCTTGAACTGGCCCGGAAACTGCAAGAAGCGCTGAATGCACGCAGGCGCTGAGGGGATGTTCTTCCCGCCGCGGCTAGTTCAATGGATTTCCATGCATCTGGACTATCAATTCTTCACGGGCGCGGCTGAGGCGGCTCTTGATGGTGCCGATCGCGCAATCGCAGATGTCGGCCGCTTCCTTGTAACTCATCCCGAAGCCGGCGACGAGGACAATGACCTCCCGATGCTCGGGGGTCAGTAACGCCAAAGCATCACGAAGTTCGCCGTTCAGAACCGACCATTCCTGTGGAGGTGCCATCGGAATTGGCAGCTCCGCGCAATTCGTGTTTCCAGGGCTCTCGCGTGTCCGGATCTTGTATTGCGTCCGGAAAGTGTTTCGCATGATGGTGAATAGCCAGGACTTGAGACTGGTACCCGGTTCAAATTGATCGATGCTTCTCAGCGCCCGAAACAGAGTTTCCTGCAATAGGTCGTCCGCCTCGAAGGGTACTGACGTAAATGTCCGGGCAAAAGCCCGCAGAGCAGGTATCAGGTCGACGACCTGCTCTTCTATGTGATGCGATTTGTGAAGCGCATGAACACCGGTGGCAGGCATATCGAATACCACCCTTTGCACGAACAGAAGACAGGTAATGTCGAACAATGCCTGGCTGGCCTTTTGGTTCCTCTTTCCGTCAATGATTTGTTCTTGGTCCGATACGCGAAGCGCGATTGCGCGCCGAGGCCCCGGCCACGCCTCGCGCGGAGTGCCCTTGCTGCCGCAAATCCGGCAAATGGCATCGCAGATCTCTAAAATGCCTCGGTCTGATGCGATCCTTGAACATGGTTGGGGCCATACGCCTACTTTCTTTTCGTGAAGGTTGGCCTGAGGCAGGCATTTGCCCGCCAAAGGAGGTACGCAATGAAGAAACTTCCCAGAATAATTGCTGTGTCGCTATTCGGGCTCGCGTCCGCGACTGCAATGCCGCTCATCCCGGTGAGTGGCGATGGCGGTTCGTCAAGCAATGCCTACGCGGACAACGGTGTCATTCTCATACCAGGAACGGGGAGTGACGGCGGCGGCAGCAGCGGAAGCGGTGCAGAGGGTAGTGGTACGGGTTCCGGCAGCGGTGCCGAGGGTAATGGCAATGGCAGCGATACCGGCGGTGGAGGTGCAGACACCGGTGCCGCTGGCGCGGAGACCTCCGCCAGCACCAGTGCAGAGGGCACCGGTACCGGTGGCGGCACATCCGGGGGTGGCGGCGATTGAGGGCGGCAAATCTGACTTAATGTAACTACCGACCGGGGGTCTAAAGAGGTCCTTCTCGTTGAAGGGCCTCTTTTTCGCATCGTCCGTCAAAACGTATTTTCGCCTGCAATCGCTCAGCATTCGTTTTGGCCGCTCAAGGCGTCACAGCCGCTTGCCGCGTCGAGAAGGCGCGTGCCGCTCTCCGCGGCGGACACTCCAAGGGCGAGAGAGATCACAAGCCAGGCTCATGAGCGGGCCGGGAACCAATTGCGTTGCTGTTGGTTGGGAGGTCTCTCAAGGAAGGAGTATATCAATGAATAAATTTGCCATGATGATTACCGCGCTGCTGACGTTTGTGGGTTCGTCGGCGATTGCCCAGGACACTATAGTGTTGCCTGGCGAAGTCAGAACCTACGTGCTTGAACAGAATACGCCATCGGTTCAATATGAGGGCGAGATCGTCGTCGGCCAGCCGGTGCCTGACGTGGTGGAAGTCTACCCTATTCCGGATCAGCCTGATTTCGCCTACGCGGTCGTCAATGAAAAGAGGGTCATCGTGAACCCGAGGACGAAGACGGTCGTGCAGGTTCTTGAATAGCCGATGAACCGTTTCGGGACGAAATATGGGAAAACGCGTGGAAAGCACCGAATTTCGACTGGCCGCCCAGCGCGAAATTCTCGTGGCTATTCTTTCCGCGCTTGCAAAAAATGACGACGCCTGGCGGGAGATCAACCGTATACTGGAAGAAGAGCTGATCGTGCAGGATCATGAGGAAGATCCGGGCATCGTTCCGTCCGAGGCCTTTGCCCGGCAGAACGCGGTGACGGCGGAAATCTCATCGATTCTTCAGGACGCCAGCGCACGCGCGGCTGCCGGCGGGAGCCCTGCCGAGTCGAAAAACGATCGTTGAGATCGTTGAGAAAAACGAAATAGCCTGGCCGCACGGGGGAACCGCTCCTCTTTTGGTGCGTTAAGGAAGCATTGCGGCTTACGGCGCCGCACGTTCAACGGACGCGCAAAGGTCGCCGTAGAGCTTTGAGTTTCTGCATGATTTTGTCCTTAAATCGGTTCCGATTTAAGGGACCGTGCAGGAGCCCGCGCATGTCCACACGAGCAGAAGGGAGCATATCGTGCGGCAAAGATCGAAACAAAAGCGACCGAGATTCGCTCGACCGCCTGAAAATCCGAACCCCAAGAAGGCGCAGCGAAACACGTGGCAGCCCCAGGTGATTGTCCCATACCGCGTCGATCTCACACTCAAGAAGCCGGCAGATGAGGAAGTCAGGGTGCCTGCATCCATCAATGGCAGGAGTCTCGCCGATGGTCGCCCATGAGGACAGAGCGATACGCGTTCGGGACGTGATGTCCAAGCAGGTCTTTACGGTTTCAACGAGCGATACGGCGCAGTCTGTTGCGCGGCTGATGGAGGAAGCAGGCGTTGGCGCCTTGCCGGTCGAGGCTCCGGGCGTCGGAACGATCCTCGGGATCGTCACAGACCGTGACATCCTTACCTCAGTGGTAGCCAAGGGACTGTCGACATCGATGGCAGTGTTCGAGTTCATGACGGTTTCGGCCGAGTCCTGCGAGGAGGACGACAGTATCCTGCTGGCGGCGCAGAAGATGCATGAACACAAAATACGCCGCCTTGTCGTCGTTGACGAAGAGAAGCGCGCGGCAGGCATCGTATCGCTGGCGGACATTACGCGCGCAAGCCCGGAACTCGGGGGGCTCGTATTGGGTGGAATAAGCCGTCAGGCGCCCCAATCCCCTCCACTTGAAGGAGTTTCGTAATGCCAAGCCTGACGCAGGATCGCCTGTGGAGCGAAGCGGTCATCCTGGAGGCGCCGAGGCGAGTGCTGCGGGTACAGAGCACGCGCGACGCCTTTCTATGCCTCAAGAACCATTGGCCGCTCGCCGACGGAAAGGCAAAAAGCGAAGCATTGGCAGTATGCGACCGCGTGATCGAGGGAAACGACGAACCCGACGCCGCACGTGCCGCCTTCATCAAGGCGGCCGAGGAAGCGCAATTCCGCGTCAACAGTTGGACCGGTTCCTGAGTCGGCGGCAGCGTTCCGGTGAGGCAGCGCCTCAGGACCGATAGCATAGGCGACCGGATCATGTCGCATTGCATCGGTCTGTCGTGACTGCTTTCAAAGCGTCGACATGCGGACGTGCGCAGATTATTTCACGCTATTCTCATCCGTGTCAGAGAAACGGCTTGCCTCCGGTCACGGCGATCGTCGCGCCCGACACATAGCTCGACATCGGATCCGCCAGCATGACAAAGGTCGAAGCCCGTTCCACCGGCTGGCCCGGACGCTTCATCGGCACCTGCTTGCCGAAATCGACGACGGAATCTTCCGGGAGGGTGGACGGGATCAATGGCGTCCAGATCGGACCTGGAGCCACGACATTCGCGCGGATGCCCCGCTCGGCCAATAGCTGCGCGAGACCGGCTGTGAAATTATGCAGCGCACCCTTGGTGGCGGCGTAGGCGAGCAGGGTCGGATTGGGACTGTCGGCGTTGATGGAAGCGGTGTTGATGATCGCACTGCCTTCACGCATATGTGGCACCGCCGCCTTGGTCAGGTAGAAAATTGCGTGCATGTTGACCCGGAAGGTCAGTTCCCATTCCTCGTCCGTGATGTCCTCGATCGCCCGGAAGGACGCCTGGTGAGCCGCGTTGTTGACGAGAATATCTATGCCGCCGAGCTCTTCGATGGCCGTGTCGACGATGCGCCGGCAGTGATCGGAGAACTGGATGTCGCCCGGCACCAGCACGGCCTTGCGTCCGGCTTCTTCGACGAGCGCCTTCGTCGCCTGCGCGTCCTCATGCTCGCTAAGGTAGGCGATGAGGACGTCGGCGCCCTCTCTGGCGTAGGCGATCGCCACCGCCCGGCCGATGCCGCTATCGCCACCGGTTATGATCGCCTTCTTTCCCTCCAGCCGGCCCGAACCCTTATAGGAATTCTCCCCATGATCCGGCATCGGCTCCATTCGATCGGTTGTTCCGGGCAGGGCTTGAGACTGCCGTGCAAAGGGAGGGCGAGGAAAGGTATCCATTTCCAAAAGCTCCGTATCGGATGAGGCAGGCATTCGCAGGTCCGCCAGCGTATCGCCTACAGCGCCGCGCGCCTTTTGAGACGCGCAAAGGTCGCTGTAGCACTTGGAATCATGCAGTAGGCCTAACCGAGGGCTGGACGCTTTGTTCCGGATGCATTCCGCGCTTGGGCGTCCCCGTGGTTCGTCGGAACCGATGACGCCCGGCGGCGTTTCACCACCGACGGGACGACTAGGAATGAAACCGCGCACGATTCTCACTGGGATTATCTTTCTGATGGCGGCGGCGCTCGCCTTGCTGATCTACGACACCGCCGACCGCCGTCCAGCCGAGGAAGGCGGTACGCGCCTTCCCGCTACAACCGATTGATCGTTTCAGGATTGCCCGAGAGGCGTCAGCCGGGAACTTCCTATCCCGCCTGACGTTGACTCGTCAGGAACGCTCAGGAGGAAAAGGTGAAAACCACGAAAAAACAGCGCAAGGAAACCCCCGGTGATACGGCCGGACAGAGACCGGTCGAGAAGGATAGCGATCTGCATCCGCGCTTGAAAAAACAGCCTGTCGAGCCGGACGATCTCCCAAGCCATCGCGCCATGCGGGAAGCCACGCGACAAAAGAGAGACGATTATCTCGTGGAGTCCGATCTTGAGGATGCGGATCAACGCTATCCGACTCCGGGCATGAAAGACCAGGAATGAGGAGCGGAACGATGGCACTGAAATCATTGAGAGCCGGCTTCACCGGCAAGCCGGAACCCTATCTGAAAACGAGGACACAGGATGCCGCGCGCTACGTACGCGACGAGGCGGCGGTGGTCGCAGGGACGGCCCGCGATCATCCGGCGGCGCTCAGCGGCACTCTGCTCGTGGTCGCGACCCTGGCATTTGTCGCGGGCTACTTCATGGGCGGCACCTCAGCCGCTCCCGCGCGCAGCCAGCGGTTCTGGTCATTGTGAACCTAGAGCCCTTCAGGGTTAAATGGAAACAGTTCTGTTGGCTGAAACGGGCCGCCTGATCGACCGGCCGGCTTGGACGTATGCTTTGGCTACGCCGCGCGCCGGCCGGTCGACCATCCGATTCCGTTTGAGCCAACAGAACTGTTTCCATTAACCCTGAAGGGTTCTACCTCCGCGCAAGCTTTTCTCGGACCGACCGGGAACAAATCGCCACGTACCCGGTTTATGTGTCGGACCGCGTGGAAAAAGTCCCCTCTCCGCAAGCCCCTACGGATCCGCGCGATCCCAAACAACAGTGCAGATCGGGCTCCATCACTCTTGGTGGAGCCCATTTTTCTTGGGCAATCAGTGCGATGACTTTTGTAAGCCGGGAACGACTTGCCAACGGTGAGGTTTCGTCTTCGAACATATTCTTGGCGAGCAATGATGAAAACGTCGAAATCGGGCGCACCGACAACGCCGTACGTCCAATCGGACGCGCAAAGGTCGCTGTAGCACTTTGAATTGCAGGAGCTTTACCTCAGCAGGCCCTGACCTCCATCGATCCAGATGGGGGTGCCAGTAACGTGTCGCGCGTCATCGGAAACCAGGAAGCGGATGACTTCCGCAACGTCCTCACTGCGGCCGGGTTTGCCGCCCGTAATCGGGATTTCGCCGTCCGGCCACTCTACCGGTATCGCGGTTTCCTTCGCATGGCGCAGGCTGGTGTTCTCGTCGATCTGCGTCTCGATCTCTCCCGGGCACACCGCATTCACGCGAATATGGTGCTTGGCCAGTTCGAGGGCCAGTTGCTGGACGATCGCTACCTGCGCCGCCTTGGTGGCGGTGTATGCGGTTGCGCCGGGTGTGGTGAAGGTCCGCGTACCGTTGATCGATGACACAACGACGATCGAGCCGCCTCCGCTTTCCTTGAGATAAGGAACCGTCATATGCAGCGTCAGAAACGTCCCGCGCAGATTGACGGCAATCGTCTTGTCCCATTCGGACGGCTTCAAGTCGTCGATCGGCGCCCAGACGCCGTTGATGCCGGCATTGGCGACGACGACATCGAGATGCTCGAATTCACGGACAAGCGTCTTCACCGCGTTTCGCATCGCAAGCTCATCCGCCACATCGGCTTCGAGCACCAATGCTTCGCCCCCGGCGGCACCGATCTCCGAAGCGCAATCTTCGAGCTGCGGGCGGGTACGGCCGAGCAGGCCGACCTTCATTCCGTCGGCGGCAAGCGCAAGTGCGGTGGCGCGTCCGATGCCGGAGCCCGCGCCCGTGATCAGGGCGACAGACGATCGATCCGCCATGGCCTACTGCTTCTTCCTGTGATCGCTCGCGATGGTTGAACCCGTGACGGAAACGGGGTCACTGGCAGGAAAGGTGTCTTCCAGGCCCTGGTCGAGCTGGCGCTCCATCTCGGCCGCGTCCTTGGCCGCCCGTGCGCTCCGTGCAGCCTTCACTTTGCGCTCCACGTCGGCATCGCTGCTATCCGGCGCATCGGTGTGCGCAAGCTCCAGCATAACCGCCTTGGCCCGTTCGACCGCGTTCAGCCGGTTGAGGCTCCGCGACGCGTCATTGCGCATCGAAACCGAGACGATCTCCCCGCCTTCGCCGACGAATTCGACCGTAAAGCCCGAGCGGCCGCCTTGTTCGGGGATGACCTGTGTTCCAACGAGATGCATGCGGTACCCTCCTGGCAACTGCGTTCGCTACGCAAACGGCTTCGCTGGCGTTTGGTTCCCGCGATGTACCGGTATGCGGACGATCGTGGCCGTTGTCGTTATGCTTTTCCTGCGGGCTGGCGCCGGGTCGCGCGCGATATCTTCTCGTGCAGAGCGTGATCTTCCTCGCTTTGAGCGTGTTCCTTAAGGATCTCGGTGATGCGCTTCAGTTCTTCCTCTTCAAGCTCCTCGATGCCGACATATTCGTTCTCCGCCGAACTCGTCAGGATGATCTCGTCGAGTTTCGCCTGAACCGCTGTGCCGCCGCGGATCTGCGAATTTTGGAGAACGAAAACCATGAGAAAGGTTACGATTGTGGTCGCGGAGTTCACGATCAGTTGCCAGGTTTGGGAAAAGCCGAAAAACGGTCCGCTGATGGCCCAGATGGCGATCGCGGCCACGGCAAGTACGAATGCGACTGGCCGCCCGGAATATTCCGCAACCGCAGTCGAAAACTTGGTGAACACATGGGTCTTTTGTGACATTCGCGACACCCGACGCTCATTCGATTCCGATAACCCCCGGTGTAGAAAAGAGTTCCACCCCGGACCGGCTATGATGGACAGGGCGCCGAGGGCGAATGCCGCTGCTGCTTTCAGCGGCATAGCATCCTTGTCATCCTTGGAGGATTTGGCCGAGGGTCGCGGCGTCTTCGGAGAAGGCTGCAGGATCGTCATTTGCCACGAATTCCAACATGGCAAAGCGTCGCCCGGTCCAGCGCGAGGCAGGCATGGCGGCCAGAACCGCCCGCCAGTAATCGGACGCCGACTTCAGGGGAAAGCGGTTGCGATCGCTATCCCAGGCGAAAACATGAAGATGCGAAATGTGCTGGCCGACTTGACCGATCTCGGCCAGAGCTTCGTCAAGCGGAAGCCCCGGCCGTGGCTGCCAGTAAAGATAGACATTGGCGTGCGCGATCGCATCGATCAGGCGACGCGCAGAATCCGTATTATCCGTCAAGGACTGTGGGTGATATTCCAACGACACGGTGACCCCATGCCGCGCGGCTTCCGCACCCATGTCGCGGATTGCAGCCGCTGCGGCCCGTCGTTCACTGGCGCTGTAGTCTTTGGAATCGCGCTGGCGCGTGCCGGGCCAGATGCGGATATTCGACGCTCCAAGTGCGATTGCGCTGTCGAGAGCGCGTCGGAACACGGAAAGGTCATCGGTGGGCGGCGCAACATAGGAACCATAGGACGTTGCCAAGCCGGCCCTTTCCGAGAGACGCCCGACGTCGCGGGCGATCGGCTCGTCCCCCGGGGGGACATGGGCGTCGCCCGCCCATTCGATCGCCGCAAGCCCGGCTTCTACCGCCAGCTCCACGATCCTGTCTGGGGGCAGGCTGCGGAACGTGACTGTGCAGAGCCCGGGTTCGAACGTGCTCATGCCATGCGCTCCAGGTCGGCCTTGCGAACCTCGTAAAGCAGCGGCCTGCCTTCGATGAAGCGGGCGATCTCATCGGCCGCCATCTCGCCAAGGCGCGTCCGTTCAAGGCCGACAGCGCCGGCAATGTGCGGGGTCAGGAAGACGTTCGGGAGGTCGTAGAGCGGAGAATTCCTTTCAGGCACTTCGGGATGGGTGACGTCGATGACGGCATTGATCGTGCCGGTCTTCAGCTTCTCGATAAGCGCGGCCTCGTCGACGAGTGCACCTCGCGCCGTGTTGATCAGCGTTGCGCCGTCCTTCATGAGCGACAGCCGCCGCGCGTCGATCATGTGCCGGGTCTCGGGGAGCGACGGTGCATGCAGCGATACGATGTCCGCACGCGCCATCAAAGTATCGAGATCGACCTTCTCGACATTGAGGGCGGAAGCGGCCTCTTGCCCGACCAACGGGTCATAGAGCAGCACCTGATAATCGAAGGGACGAAGAAGCTCGATCACCCGTCTGCCGATCCTCGACGCGCCGACAATCCCGATTGTGCGGCGATAGTTTCCAATCGGCTGCCCCTGCAGGAGATAGGTGCGCGTGCGGTCCCGGTCGGCGGTGTAGAGATCGCGGAACCGAAACACCTGCTTGCCGGCAAAAATGATCGCCGCAAGTGTGAACTCGGCGACCGGCACGGCGTTGGCTTCGGCCGCATGGCTCACGGCCACTCCTGCATCGAAAACGCAGTCGTCGATCACCCCCTTGATCGTTCCGGCCGCGTGTACGACGAGGCGGAGGTGCGGTGCCGCGGCAAGCGCCGCTCGGTCGAACAAGGGGGCACCCCAGCCGGTGACCAGGATTTCCGTTTCGGCCAGCAGCCGCTTCGCGCGGGCATCGCCGAACTCCGTCATCGGTCGTTGATCCAGAACGCGCCCGAGACTGTCGAACCTGACAAGAAGTTCTGGTGTGAGAACGTACCGCGTCCTGTCCGGCTGCATCGCAAAAGCAATTGCGGGGCGCGTCATGGAATTCGTCCTGGTGCGTCCATTGCGCTCACGCTCTCGCCTTGCCTCGCGAGAACATGCAAGGCGTCAAGGTCTGGGGCGGCCGGCGGCCTCGTCCAATCACCTGAAACGGCGGAGGCGTCGCGAACGGCCAACACGGCGCAGCGCAGGATGGTCTCGCCGGCGCGTATGGTGGCGCGCAGTTGTGGCACCAGCGTCTTTGCGGAGATCAGGTTGGTATTTGGCGGAGCCTTCTGAGCCAGCCCTTCGCGCGCTACAGACGAGCCGAGATCGCAGATCCCGCTGAAATCCTCCGCGCCGATGGCATGGGCCGCGCCGGGCGCCGAGAAAAGCGTGTCGGCCTCGAAGTCTCGTCTGGCGATGGCGAAGCCGCCTTCGGCTGTCTCGAGCTCTCTCGGCGTCGTGACCCGATGCACCCGCACATGCCACGGCGCCGACGGCAGCAGCCAGGTTTCGACGACGACGTCCGGCCAAGGCGACCATTTCGAATAGAGCACATTACCGGCAAGCCGCGCTACTTCATTCGCCTCTCGCACCCGGTAGTGAATGCCGTCGTCGCTGAAGGCCAGCATGGAATCGAAGGCGCCGCCGGCAAAAGCCCGTTCGTCGCTCTCGACGCTGAAGCCGTAGCGCGTCGAATAGGCGAATTTCGCATATTTCTCCGAACCGAACCGCATCTGCCGGTTTTCCTGGCCGGAGGAAAGCGCGATCACGTCGCCCTTGCAAGGCATCATCACCATGCCCGGATGGCGAAGGGGGACCGTCTCGTCGAGCGGCGCCGGAGGCGTTTCCGGGCTTGTCCAGAACGGGTGGTCTTCGCCGATCGCAAGCGGCAGGAAAGCCTTGAACGCCCAATAGGGCGAGCCCGCCGAATTGTAGTTTTCCGACATCAGGAGGTTCGGATAGCCGTAGCCGATCGACAGCACGCCGTCCCGGTGGGTCATCGGCTTGTCCGCCCACCATCTGAGGTGGCGAAGGCAAAGGCCCTTGATCTCGCCCCAGGGCAGCGCCTCCAGATCGGCAAAGGCGAGCGCCGACCAGAAGCCCGCACAGGCGAAACGGTAGGTGAGGCTGCGGCCGAAGGGGAGGGTCGCGCCGTCCTGCCCGAACCAGTGACGAAAATCCTGCGCAAAGGCGAGGGCTCGCTCGCGGTAGCGCCTGGCATAATCATCATCGACGAGCCGCGAATAGATCAGGCCGT
Source organism: Sinorhizobium garamanticum (assembly GCF_029892065.1). NCBI lineage: Bacteria > Pseudomonadati > Pseudomonadota > Alphaproteobacteria > Hyphomicrobiales > Rhizobiaceae > Sinorhizobium > Sinorhizobium garamanticum. The sequence goes on from NZ_CP120374.1 coordinate 1,861,286, forward strand.
AGAAGTGCATGGCAAAGGGGATGTAGTGGTCGATGCGCCGTACATTGCCATCGCGATACCAGCCATCCGCAATATAGAAGCCTTCGAGTTCGGTCAGATACTGCTTGGTGAGGCTGCGGTCGTATTCAATACCCAGACGATCCAGAGCGATGTCGACGAATATGCGGAAGAACTTCCAGTTATTGTCAGCATAGTCGAACTGCCGGGCGTGGATGAGATAGGCGACGAGGTTGTCTTTCGCCCGAGGAGATAGCGGATCCCACAGCTTTTCCGGCACCAGGGCAAGCGCGAAGCCCAACGCGGCGAGCTCGACCATGCGCTGGTCACGACCGTTGACGCTGCCCCAGAACTCCGGATGGTTCGGGTCGGTGCCATTGGCGATACCCTCTGCATAACGGTCCCAATGGGCGAACTGACCGCCGCCGGCGCTGAAAGGTGCGAGGCCCCAAAGCGGCCTTGCAAAACCTTCGAGGTCAGCCGCGGCGCGATCGAAGTGACCAGCGGCGGCGTCGAGGCGAACGCGGGCGTTTCCTCTGGAGAAGTATGGCAGCAGCGGATTGAAGAGGTCGACCAGGGCGCGCCGCATGTCACTGCGCGTTGCCAGTGGATTGGAGCCAAGCGGATTGGCGGTGGCGGGATCATAGGTCATGAGCGCTGTCCTTTGTCTAGTGTGCCGCCATGTACCGGGATGACCGCGTGGGACACGTGCCGAGCGGGGGCTTCCGGATGACGGAAGCGGAAGTGCATCATGCCGACCGCCTCGCGGCCGAGGGCCACGCGATCGACGCGCATCGTCGCCAGACGTGGGCTGGCCATCTCGGCGCAAGGCAGGTCGTCGAAGCCGACGATGGCAAAATCCTTGGGCATCTTAAGGCCGAGTTCGGTCACCGCTTCGAGCACGCCTACGGCGACAAAGTCGTTCATGCAGAAGGCGGCCGAGAAACCGGGATCCTCCTTGAGTGCGGCGAGTGTCGCCGCATGTGCCTCGACGCTCGCATTGGTCTCGAACGGCAAGCGGATGACACGCGCCTCGCCTCCAGCCGAAGCGACGGCCGTTTCGAAACCGCATATGCGCTCGCGGATTGTGTGGCGATGCGACCCGGTCAGGTGGAGGATGCGGCGGTGGCCGGCGTCGATAAGCCGCTGCGCCGCTGCATAGGCGCCGAAGAAGTTCGACGGCGAGACACCGTCGAAGCGCAATCGAGGGTCGGTGCCGTTGACGAGTATTACGGGCGTGCGGCTTTCCATCAGCCACGCGCTGAGCGCCTCACCGGGGTCGATGCCGACCAGGAACAGCCCTTGCGCGCCGACGGATTCCATCAGATCCCGGACAGTCTCGGGTGTCGCCTTCGCCTCGCTGACGAGGCGGATGTCAAAGGGAATGCCCTGCAGGGCAGCCTCTGAACGCAAGCCCTCGACAATACCCTCGTAGAAAATGCTCAACACTCCGGTGACGCCATTGCTCGCGATCAGTGCCAAGGTACCCGGGGTCATCCTCGGGCCGGCCTTCACGGGATAGCCGAGGTCGCTCGCAACCTTGAGAATCTGTCGGCGGACGTCTTCGCTGATGCCAGGTTCGTTCGCGAGAACACGCGAGACGGTGGAAACTGAAACTCCGGCGCGGGTGGCGATGTCGGATTGGCGGAATCGTTTTGTGGGCGCGTCACTCATATCGCAAATGTTGCGCAAACAATGCAAATTTGCAAGAAAAAAACAATTTCTTGCAAAATCTAGATTTTTGCATAATGTTATTGCGGAACTTTGGTCCGCCGGACGCTGGAGGAGAGCGCGAGGCAGATAACAAGAGGGAGGACTCGCATGCTAATCAATCGACGCACATTCATGCTCGGCGCGGCAGGCGCAACTGCTGGTGTTACGCTCGGCCCCAGTGGCCTTCGGCCGACCTTTGCGGCAGAAAACGTGAATCTGCGCGCCATGTGGTGGGGCTCCAACGATCGCTCGAAGCGAACATTAAGCGTTGCCAGGCTCTTCCAGGAGAAGAACCCCGACATCACCGTTGTCGGCGAGAGCCTGAGCGGCGAAGGCTACTGGACGAAGCTCGCGACACAGATGGCCGGTCGCGCCATAGCCGACATCTTCCAGCTCGAGCCCAATACGATTTCGGATTACTCGAAGCGCGGCGCCTGCCTCGCTCTGGATCCGTTTGTCCCTTCGGTGCTGGATGTGAAAGGTTTCGGCGACGACGTGCTGAAGCTGACGACCGTGGATGGCAAACTCTGGGGTATTGGCCTCGGCCTCAACTCCTTTGCACTGTTTTACGATGCCGATGCTTTCGCAAAAGCAGGCGTCACCCCTCCCGGGCTTGACACCACCTGGTCGGAATACGCCGACATCGCGGTCGAGATGGCCAAGGCCACCGGCAAGGGCGGCGGGCCGTATGCAGCTCGCTACACCTATGTCTTCGATGCCTGGCTGAGGCAGCGCGGCAGCAGTCTTTTCAACGAAAGTGGACTGGGCTTCGGCGTCGAAGAGGCCAAGGAGTGGTATGCCTACTGGGAGGATCTGCGCAAGCGGGGCGGCACCGTGGGGGCCGACATCCAGACGCTCGACCAGAATACGATCGACACCAACTGCCTGGCGCTCGGCTATTCGGCGATCGGCATGGCCTATTCGAACCAGATGATCGGCTACCAGCTCATCATGAAGAGCAAGCTTGGCATCGGCATGCTGCCGCGGGGCGAGAAGGGCGGCCCCTCCGGCCACTATTATCGTCCTGCTCTGATCTGGAGTGTCGGCGCCACCACGGAGCATGGCGAAGAAGCCGCCAAGTTCATCAGTTTCTTCGTCAACGACGTCGAAGCCGGCAAGATCCTCGGGGTCGAACGCGGTGTGCCGATGTCGCCGAAGGTTCGCGAAGCAATACTGCCGCTGCTTAATCCGACGGAAGCCGAAACGGTGAAATACATCAACGCGCTGAAGGACCAGGTCGGCAGCTATCCGCCGCCGGCTCCGCTCGGGGCGACGGAGTTCGACCATCGCGTATTTCGCCCGATTGCCGACGAGCTCGCTTTCGAGCGCATATCGGTCGCGGATGCTGCAACACGTCTCGTCGAAGAGGGGAAAGCGACCATCCGCGCCGGCTGAACGCCTGCTCACTGGATCGTTGCGCTCACCGCGGGGGCACAGCTGCGAGTTGGGCGCCGTGGCACCCCCCTCTGCCCTGCCGGGCATCTCCCCCACAAGGGGGGCGATCGGTAAGCGGTGATGTCCCGCTCAACCAGTTGCGCGCCGCTCACGGTTGAGTTCGGCGTTCACGAGATCGCTGTCGGGCGCGGTTTTTGCTTCTAGCCGATCTCCCCCCTTGTGGGGGAGATGCCCGGGAGGGCACAGGGGGGTATTTACGCAGAGCCCGATCTGCCTCTAATCCCCGGGGCGGGCCTTGACCGTCGCAAGGCGACCGCCCTGGTACGCGCTGCCTTCCGCGGGTCCGGGCTCGCGCCGCTCGATTGCCTCGCGAAAAGGCTCGCTGCTGTCTATCGGTTGCCAACCGAGGAAATCGGCGTGCGCGTTCGACCACCACGCATCCCGGTTCTCCGAGGCGCCGTAGAGCACCAGATAACCGATGGCCGGAGCCTCGAGAAGCCTGCGCACCAGCGACAGGAAATCACGTGGGCTCAGCCAGGTGGAAAGCATGCGCTGGTTCTTCGGCTCGGGGAAGCAACTTCCTATTCTCAGACAAGCCGTCTCCAGGCCGTATTTGTCGAAGTAGAGCCGGGCAAGATCCTCGCCGAAGCACTTGCTGACGCCGTAAAGGCTGTCCGGCCGACGTGGCGACGTATGGTCGAGCATCTCGCCGATGCGGTGAAAGCCCGTCACATGGTTGGTGCTCGCGAAGACGATGCGCCGGACGCCCGCCTTTCGCGCCGCCTCATAGAGATTATAGGTGCCGACGATGTTGGCCTGGAGCAGGGCGTCGAAATCGGCTTCAACGGCGATCGCGCCAAGATGCAGGATCGCGTCGCAGTCACGCACAAGATCATCGACGGCCTGCCGGTCGGCTAGGTCACACCGGACCACTTCCTCGCCCTCCTCGGCCGGGGCAAGATCGGTGATATCCGATAGGCGCAAGACCTTCGCGCAGCCTTTCAAACCCTGCCGGGCATTGCGGCCCAAGGCACCTCCCGCTCCCGTCACCAGCAGTCGCGTCGTCATCCGTCCCACCCGTGTCAATGGATTTCCGGTTCGGGCAGCTTATGGGGCGATTGCAGGAAGGTGAAATCGCAGCCTTCGGGGGCCTGCTGGATATGCTCCGCATGCATCTTCAGAAAGCCTCGCGAATAATCGCGCTCCGGCGGTCGCCATCTCGAGAGCCGGCGCTCGATCTCCGCTGAGCTGACCTCCAGCGTGAGCGTCCGATTGGCGACGTCGAGGGCGATAACGTCGCCATTGCGCACGGCCGCCAGCGGACCGCCGACGTAAGACTCCGGCGCGACGTGCAGAATGCAGGCGCCGTAGCTGGTGCCGCTCATGCGAGCGTCCGAAATGCGCACCATATCGCGCACGCCCTGTTTCAGAAGCTTCTTCGGGATGGGCAGCATTCCCCATTCCGGCATGCCCGGTCCGCCGACGGGACCGGCGTTGCGCAGGATCAGGACCGTGTCGGCGGTGACGTCGAGATCCTCGTCGTTCACCGCCTTCATCATCGCCTCGTAATCGTCGAAGACAAGCGCGGGCCCGCGATGCTTGAGAAGGGCAGGGTCGGCTGCGGCGGGCTTCATGACGCAGCCCTGGGGCGCGAGGTTTCCTTTCAGGATCGCCGTGCCGCCGCGCGCGGCAACGGGGTTATCGAGCGATCGGATCACGTCCGGCAGATGAACTTCGATCTCGCGGATCGCCTCGCCGATGCTGCCGATCACGTTGCGCTCTTCGAGGTGCAGCAGCGGTTCCAACTGCTTCCACAACGCCGGCAGTCCGCCGGCGTAGTAAAAGTCCTCCATCAGGAATTCGCCCGTCGGGCGGATGTTACAGAGGACCGGGACCTTCTCCGACACGCGATCGAAGTCGTCCAAGGTCAGCTTGACGCCGCATCGCCGCGCCATCGCTATCAGGTGAATCATCGCATTGGTCGAGCCGGCCATCGCCATATGCACCGTCAATGCGTTCTCAAACGCCTTGGCCGTCAGGATGTCCGAGGGCTTCAGGTCCTCGAAGACCATCTCGACGATGCGCGCGCCGGAGAGCGCGGCCATGCGCGAATGGCCGGCATCGGCGGCGGGAATGGCGGAGGCGCCGGGCAGTGAGAGACCCAGCGTGTCGGCAAGCGCCGTCATCGTGGAGGCCGTGCCCATGGTCATGCAGGTGCCGAAGGAGCGGGCGATGCCGCGCTCCATGACGTTCCATTCCTGCTCGGTAATGCGCCCGGCCTCTTTTTCCGCCCAGTACTTCCAGACATCGGAGCCCGAACCCAGGGCCTGGCCGCGATAGTTGCCGCGCAGCATAGGTCCCGCCGGCACGAAGATAGTTGGAAGGTCGACCTGGATCGCGCCCATGATCGTCGCCGGCGTGGTCTTGTCGCAGCCGGCAAGCAGCACGACGCCGTCGACCGGATGCGACCGGATGAGTTCCTCCACTTCCATGGCGAGGAAGTTGCGGTAAAGCATCGTCGTCGGCTTCACGTAGGTTTCCGCCAGTGACATCGCCGGCAGTTCGATCGGGAAGCCGCCGGCCTGCCACACGCCGCGCTTCACCTCCTCGGCGCGGGTGCGCAGATGCGCGTGGCACGGATTGATGTCGCTCCAGGTGTTGATGATCGCAATGACCGGCTTGCCGGCGATTTCGGCATTGTCGTAGCCCATCTGGTAAAGCCGGGACCTGTGGCCGAAGGAGCGCAGGTCCTTGACGCCGAACCAGCGAAAGCTTCGAAATTCCTCCGGTTTCTTGCGCCTGGTCATCGGTCACCTCCTTTGCATTCCCGGGCGGGTCGGTTAAGTTGCGCCTGTTCAGAAAAATGACAGGTGAAGGCGGACCCTTGAACGATGTGATGTTGAAACTGAAACCGGCGCGGCGAGAGCGGCTCGCCGATGTTCTTTACGGCCAGATCCTCGAGCAGATCGCGAGCGGCCAGATGGCCGAGGGTGCGAAATTGCCGTCGGAAGCCCGGATCTGCCGCGACTTCCAGGTTTCCAGGCCGGTCGTTCGCGAGGCGCTGATGCGGCTGCAGGCGGACGGCCTCGTGGTTTCGCGGCAGGGTATCGGCACCTTCGTCAAGTCGCGCCCCTCCAACAAGCTGACAGATTTTGCGGCCTCGGCGGAGATCGCCAGCTACCTCAGGGCTTTCGAACCGCGATTGGCACTCGAAACCGAGTGTGCGGGACTGGCCGCGATGCGCCGCACCAAGGCCCAGCTCAACCAGATCGGCGAGGCGCTGGCGGCACTGGAGGGCGCCTTTGCCCGCGGCGAGACCGGTTGGGAGGAAGATTTCGCCTTCCATCTTGCCGTTGCCGCGGCCGCGGGCAACGAGCTTTTCCCGCGCCTCCTGGAAGAGCTTGGCGATATTCTGCGCGGCTCGATGCGCATGGCGCTCAGCCTGACGCGGCAGGGCTCGGAGGACCGGCGGCGGCGCGTGCTCGAGGAGCACCGCAAGATATTCACCGCGATTTCCGGACAAAACCGCGAGCTCGCTCGCCTTTACATGCGCTATCACCTGACCGAATCGCGGGCCCGCATCACCGGATCCCACGGCGATCTCTAGAGCGATACCCCGTGTGACCGGATCGTTCCGGCAATCGCCGGGTTTCGCGCGTCGCCTCTCCGAGTGGCGCCGGCCTGCACCCCCCTCTGCCCTGCCGGGCATCTCCCCCACATGGGGGGAGAACGGCAAGGTGCGGGCGCCCCATTCCCTCTCGTCGGCGGGGTCAACCTCGCAGCCTGAAGTGGCCGTGGTGGAATACCGTGCCTCCTTAATCTCCCCCCCTGTGGGGGAGATGCCCGGCAGGGCAGAGGGGGGTATCGACACCGGTGTCCCCGATTTTCGCCACTGCAGCCTGTTCGAATCCCGCTCCGGGGCCAGTCGCCGAAGAGCGCGGCGCCTTACCCGTACCATGTCATGCGCTCGCCGATAGAGGCCGGGCTTCGCCGGCCGCGGCTTCGCTCTTCGCCTTCAGCTTGCGCGCGGCCACGGCGATCGCATCGATTTGTCCGGCGTTGTCGAGATTCGACAGGAATTCGCCGATCGGGCCGGTATCGCAGATGCCCGCAAGCCGGACGGCTTCGTGCAGGACGCGGATCGGCGAATGTGCGTCGCGCAGATCCTCGAGCGGGATGAAGCTCTCGCGAATTGCACGTGCCTCGGCGAACTCACCGGATTGACACGCCTTCAGGATCGCGGTCGAGAGATGCGGAGCAATGCAGACCGAGCCGGAGGTGAAGCCGGCGAGGCCCATCTCGACGTGATCGATTGCCGGACGTTCGCCGATACCGCTGACGATCCGCTCGCCCGAGCCGACGGCATCGAGGATGGCGGAAAGATAGGCGTCGTTCTTCGGGTCGGGCCGCACCACGGCGTATTTCAAGGCCGAGATCGCGCCATCGCGGAAGAGGCGCGCGACATCCCTGGCATCGAGGAAGCCGTCATTCTTGATATAGGCGATCAACGGCCGGCCGGCGGCATCCGCCAGCTTGGCGAATCCGGAGACGAGGCCCGCCGAAGTTGCCGGGAAGGTGAGGGGGAGCACCATGGCGGTCGGAAAATTCCGCCCGCGCAGGATCGCCGCCTGGTCCATCGCCTTGCCGAAGTCGGCACCGATCGAGGGGATCATCCAGCGGTCCGGCGGGGCAATGTCCTCGAGCATGTCGAGAAGGCTGCCGAATCCCGTTACGCCGAAATTGTAGAGATTGGCGTTTCCGCCGTAGAGATAGGTGGTCACCCCGCCCGAGAGCAGCCAATCGACTTGTCTGCGATTTTCCGTCTTGCTCGGCTCGCCATTCGCCTGACGCGCCAGCGGCGGCACGGAAAGGACGGAAGAGGCGAGGTCGGCCGCATCTACGGGAGTCGTTTTCATGGAAATCTCCTTGCCAAGTTTCTTGTATTTTTAATTTACAAGTTGAGCAAGGGCAATAGCAATGTTAGAGAAAAGTCAGCCGATAACGCTTGAGAAACCCGTGGTTTGCGAGAGATGCTCGTTCTCTCTCCAACCGACAACTGTCAGACGATGGTCCCAAACATGTCTTTCGACTTGACATTTGAGTGCGTGCTAGATTTGCGCTGTGCGGTGGCTGAAAGCCCGGTTTACGACGACCGCCGAAACTGCCTGTTTTTCGTCGATATCGGCAAGGGCGTTCTCCATCGTGCCGATCTTACCGGGGCGGGCCATGTCGCGTGGACCTTCGAGCATGGTGCCTGCTGCGTCGGGCTTGCCCAGTCTGGGCGCCTCGTGCTCGCGCAAAGGGACCGAGTCGTGCTGTTCGATCCGGAGAGCGGCACGATCGCGAAGGAGATCGCCTCGATCGAAGCGGAAAGGCCGGACACACGTCTGAACGACGGCAAGGTCGGGCCGGACGGTGCGTTCTGGGTGGGAACGATGCATGAGGCGGCCGACCGGCAGCGGGTCGCTTCGCTTTACCGCGTTTCGGCGGACGGCACGGTGGAGCGGAAGGTCGGCGACGTCATCTGTTCCAATGGTCTCGCCTGGAGCGCCGACGATTCCGTTCTCTTTCACTCGGATTCGCGTGGGCCCTGGATCGACCGTTGGCAATTCGATCCCGCGACGGGTGAGATTTCCGCGCGCCGCCGCCTCGTCGTCCTCGACGAAGCAAGCGGGCGGCCCGACGGAGCGGCGACCGATGTGGAAGGTCGATACTGGAGCGCCGGCGTTTCGGCCGGCGTCCTCAACTGCTTCTCCGCCGAAGGCGAATTGGTCAGGACGCATCGCTTTCCGGTGCCTACGCCCACCATGCCGTGCTTCGCCGGTCCGGATCGGAAAACGCTCTTCGTCACGTCCTTGCTTCCGGCGGGTGCCTCGGAGGACAGCCGGGCCGGCGGCATTTTCGTTACTCGAAGCCCTGTGGCCGGAGCCGCCGTCCATCGCTTCGAGGATCGCCGGCTCTGAGGCTTTAGACTCACGAACGCTCTTCGAGGGTTCGCTGCAAGGCGTCCCGTACGAGCTTAGTCAAAGCGGAATGGATATCCGCGCGTGATCGGCCATCGCCATCACTGCAAATGGGATCGACTTCCCCGAACGATTTCAGCAACTCGGCCCCAATCCTTGCATTCGGGCAGGAAGCTGAAATGATCGGCCCCAGCAACGCTGAAATATGTTCCATGGGGCGACAGCGCCGCCAGCCCCGAGGCGATCACCCCCGCGGGAATCGTCCCGTTGCTGCCGAGATTGATGAAAGTCATCGGGATCGTGATCTCTTTCAGGCTCTGAGCGTCATAGGCTTGCGCGAGACCCGGGTCGATCAGAACCGCTGATTTGATGCGCCGGTCGAGGTTCGACTGCTCGAAGCGCGCCCGGTCGATTTTGCGCAGGTCGACTTTATCGACCTCGACTGGTTTATCGTCGACGTAGCCTTTACCGCCCGCATACCAGGCGCAATCCCATTTTTTATAAGTGTCGCAATAGCGGGCATAGTCTTCGAGATTTGCCCGGGCGCCAGCGATCTCCATGGCAGCCGCGCCTCCGAGCGAGAAGCCGACAACGCCAACGCGATCAGCGTTGACGACAGCGCTCCATTGCGGATCGGTGGTGAGCATGTCGATCACGGAGGATAGATCCTGCGTGCGCTCCCATAGCTTCGGCGTATCCGCGGGGGTCGAGTTGCCGCTCGTGCTGCCGGGATGATTAGGTCCGGCAACGACAAATCCGGCCTTCGCCAGTTCGGCGGCGAGCCAACTCATGCCCTGAATGCGACCGCCCGATCCATGCGACAGCACAACCAGCGGATAGCGCCCTGCGAGGAGCGGTGCGTTCCTATGCGCTGGCGTGCCTTTGAATACCTGGTTTTCACCCACGAGAACGGGTTCGCCGCCAGGTCCGGCAGGGTACCAGACGGTGACCTGGAGGTTTCGCCCGCCTTCGGGCGGGTCGAGGTTGATTTCGCGCACACCGACTTCGATTGCGTGGCAAGGTGCCGCGAATGCGACGGAGAGGGCAACGGCGGCAAGAATATGGGAAGGGGTCATTACAAGCCTCACGAGGTTGAAGGGACCGGCGAATAATTGCTCCATGCCCGCTCTTCCGCTTCCTCGATCATGATTCAGGTCGTCCCGAATCGCGATTTCGGCCAACATCCGGCCGTTGATCTTCACCCAAAAGGACAGACCTTGATTTTCGTCCCGCTGCCCTTCGTCGTCGCATTACTGCTTCTGATTTTTCTCGCTGCGATGCTGCGCAGCGACGAGCCGGGCAAAGGACTTCGGCCGTTCCTCGCCTTGGTTTTCCTGTGCGCCGTACAATCGATCATCGTCGGCCTGCGGTGGGGTTACGACGTGGAGATACTGCGATACGTGCTGCCGGTGTTGGCGAGTTGCCTGCCATCTCTGGTGCTGGCAAGTTTCCGCAGCTTGATCCACCGGGAGGAGGCGGCCGGGAGTGCCCGTTGGCTTCACGCTACGCCGCCGCTTGGGATAATTGTGCTGCTGTTGCTGTCGCCCTCTCTGATCGATGGTGCCTTGATAGTGCTGTTTGTCGGATACGCGCTGGCCTTGGTGAAGCTCGGCCGTGCCGGTCCTGACGGCTTGGACGAGGCACGTTTCGACGGTGCTCACGCGGCGCACCGCGCCCTCCTCATCGCTGCCGCAGCGCTCTGTGTGTCAGCCCTGTTCGACCTGGCGATCTTTCTCGATTTCCAATGGGCCAGGGGGACCAATGCTGCTCTCGTCGCGAGCAATGCGAATCTTCTGGGGCTGCTTTTTCTGGGCCTTACCGCAATCGTCGCAGCCCGCGCGCGGCCGCTGCCGACGTCAGCCGTAAACATTGATCAAGCTTCATCCCTGGCGGCGAAGGATCGTGAAGTCTTGGATCGCATCGATCATTTGCTGGCCGAGCAGCGATTGTCCCGTGACGAAAACCTGACCTTGTCGCGGCTGGCGCGGCGAGCGGGCGTGCCGGCCCGGCAGATTTCCGGTGCAGTCAATCGATTGGCGCGCAAGAACGTCTCTCAGTACATCAACGATTTCCGAATTGCCGAAGCCTGCCGGCTCCTCAGGGAGACCGACCTGTCGGTAACCGCAGCGATGCTCGAATCCGGTTTTCAAACGAAATCGAACTTCAACCGGGAGTTCCGACGGGTGACCTCCCTCAGCCCGGCTTCCTGGCGCGAGCGAAATCGATCGTCGCCATCGTGAGCTAATGCAAGTGCCTCAGCTTCTCGGGGTTCCGCATCACATAGATTGCAGCGACCTTGCCGTCCTCGATATCGAGCGCCGTCGTCTGGAGTTCACCGTCGGCTTCCAGCGTGACGAAACCGGGCAGTCCGTTGATGAAACCGGCCCGAACGATTTTCGAGCCGCCCTTCTGGAACAGAACCGCCAGGCTCTCGTGTACCTTCATCACGGCATCAAATCCGATGATCGGCTTCATCGCTGCAGGACGCTTGCCGCCGCCGTCGGCATGGATGCTGACGTCGGCTGCCAACATCGCACCGAGCGCCTTCATGTCGCCGCTGCGCGAGGCGGTGAAGAAAGCTTCAGCGATCTCGAGGCTTTTCTGTTTCTCGATCTGGAAGCGAGGTCTCGCCTCGCGGACATGGGTGCGCGCACGGCTGGCGAGCTGGCGGGAGGCAGCCGGGTCGCGCTGGATGGTTGCCGCGACCTCTTCAAATCCCAGCCCAAAAACGTCGTGGAGCAGGAAGGCTGCCCGTTCAAGTGGAGATAGGCGTTCCAGGGCAAGCATCAAAGGCAGAGTGACGTCTTCCTCCTGCTCCTCTTCCACGACCGGGTCGGGAAGCCAAGGACCGACATACGTCTCACGCTGGCGTCGTGCTGATTTGAGCTGGTCAAGGCAGAGCCGCGTGACCGTACGGCGCAAAAACGCCTCGGGCTCGCGCACCGCCGAGCGGTCGGCCCCCATCCAGCGGATGAAGGCCTCCTGCACCATATCTTCCGCGTCGGCGACGGAGCCGAGCATGCGATAGGCGACGCGCATGAGTTTGGGACGCAGCGGATCAAATCCCGCCGCTGCGTCCTCGCGCCTGGCGTCCGTCATCAGGCGGCCGCCTGGGCAGCGGCCTTTGCCGCGGCCGGATCGACCCACAGGCCGAAGCCAACCGCAAGGCGGTTCCACCCGTTGATGACATTGATCATGAGCGTGAGCTTCACCTGCTCCTCCTCGGTGAACTGAGCCTTCAGGGCCTCATAGGCGCTTTCGTGCGCGTGGCCTTCCGACAGCCGCGTCAGTGCCTCGGTCCAGCCTAGCGCGGCGCGCTCGCGATCGGAATAGCAGGGAGCTTCACGCCAGGCCGATAGCAGATAGATGCGCTGCTCCGTCTCGCCATTTTCCCGCGCTTCCACCGTATGCATGTTGATGCAGTTGGCGCAGCCGTTGATCTGGGAGGCGCGGATCTTCACCAATTCGGCGAGAATTGGCTCGAGGCTGGAGGCGGTGGCGACCGACGTGCTCATCCAGCTTTTCATCAGCGACGGGGCAGCGGCGAAAAGATCGAGTTTGGCAGTCATGGTTCGGTTTCCTTCTGTTGGTTCCGACACCATGACGAGACAGGATCTGCGAGTGTGACATGAGCGCAGAAATTTCTTATCGGTGCATGCGGGCAGGAAACTTTGGCCGACGCGCTTGAGGGCCCACGCAATCACTACCGGAGTGGCTGCCGAGCGCGTTTTCGCTGTTAAGAGGCGACTTCGGAAGCTGCCGACATCAACTCTTCGGGATTGAGCGCCCGGCACACATTTCGACCTTCCTCTTCAACTTCGGTAAAGCTCCAGCGCACCACACCTTCTCGATCGAGCAGAAAGTGGCCGACGAGCTGCATATGGCCGGGAATTCTCACCTGCTGATCGGCTTCTGTGATTTCGTACCCATCCTTCGCGTTGAGGAGGTCGCCTGCTGCGTCCGGATTCATCGGTTCAGGCAGTTCCCCGGGCCGGTCGACCCGCAATGTCGTGACCACATCCATTCCGACCTTGTATGGCCAGTCGGTCTCATTCTCCGTGATCTCGAGGAGAGGTAAGCCGAAGGCGCGGTGTGAAGCTCGCTCCGGATCGGATGCAGCAAGAAGACCGGGTATCGGATGATAACGGAAATAGAGTCGCGCGCGTTCGACCGGGGTGTTTACCACCGCTAGAGAGTTCACGCCTTTCTCATGCAGCGCCGGGTTGAGCTGTGCCATCGCCGCGACATGGCGCCGGCAGAACGGACACAGCAGGCCTCGAAACAAACCGATCAACAGCGGGCTGCGGCCGCGAAAATCATCAAGTGCGATTTTTCCCTCGCGCGAGATGGCATCGAGCACAATGTTCGGCGCCCGGTCGCCCGGTTGTAATGGATGGTCGGTATGGGGCGTAGACATGGACAACCTCCTCCCCCGGGATCAGTCGAGAAAAGGCAGCACTCAAGTGCTTCGAGGTCGAGCTGGCGTTCCAGGGGCGAAACAGCGTTCGGCCTTACAGCCAGGATACGCCCTCAGAATGGCGCCACATTGGTCCATGAGCAAGCGGTAAACAGCGGACCGATCCATTGGCCTTTCCGCCGTTTCGTTCCATGGCGCGCAGCCGGTGCCGCGCTCACATCGCCTTGCCGTCGGCGCCGAACACGTGGCAGCGTGAAGGATCGAAGTGGACTGCGAGGTTGGTGCCGCGCTCCACTTTCTGCTGGCCCTCGAGCGCGACCGTGATGTGCTGGCCGTCAGGGGTGATGCCGTAGAGCATGGTTTCGCCGCCGAGGTTTTCAACGAGCTCGACATTGATCGGGGCGAGCGCGATGCCATCGTCGTGCGCGGAAAGATGTTCCGGCCGGATACCGAAGGTCACCTCCTCTCCCGCCGCTGCGCCGCTTAGGGCCCGCGGCAGGCGGATCGTGCCGCCACAAACCTGGATCGCTGTTTCCGCTTCACCGACTGCAGCGATGCGCGCCTTGAGGAAGTTCATCTTCGGGCTGCCGATGAACCCGGCGACGAAGCGGTTGACCGGGTGGTTGTAAAGATCGAGCGGCGCTCCCACCTGCTCGATCCGCCCGGAGTTCAGGACGACGATCTTGTCGGCCATGGTCATGGCTTCCACCTGATCGTGGGTCACATAGATCATCGTGTTGCCGAGATCGCGGTGAAGCCGGGAGATTTCGACGCGCATCTGTACGCGAAGTTCCGCATCGAGGTTGGAAAGCGGTTCGTCGAAGAGGAAGATGCGCGGCTCGCGCACGATCGCCCGGCCGATCGCCACGCGCTGGCGCTGACCGCCGGAGAGCGCCTTCGGCTTGCGGTCGAGCAGCTTCTCGATCTGCAGGATCTCGGCGGCGCGACGCACTTTCGGTTCGATCTCCGCCTTCCTGTAGCCCGCCGTCTCAAGGCCGAAGGCGAGATTCTTGTAGACCGACATATGTGGGTAGAGCGCATAGGATTGGAACACCATGGCGATGCCGCGCTTGGCCGGCGCCACTTCGTTCATCCGGTCGTTGTCGAGCATGAGCGTGCCGCCGGTGATCTCCTCCAGACCGGCGATCATGCGCAGGAGAGTCGACTTGCCGCAACCGGACGGGCCGACGAAGACGGCGAACTCGCCGGGGTCGATGGTGAGGTCGATGCCGTGGATCACATCGAGCGCGCCGTAGCGCTTCTCGACTTTCTGAAGAACGACGCTGGTTGCCATTTCGAATTCCTCCCTGCGGCCTTTGCCGTTACCTCGTGTTCGCACGCCAATTGGCATATTTCGGACTCTCCGGTCCGATCGGAAGCGTTATCTCGCGACCCGTATCGGCGGACTGATAGATCGCCGTCACCAGTTCCAACGCCTGCCGCGCATCTTTGGTGGTGACTGGAAGTGGCCCGTTACCGCTGAGAAAGGCGTGGAAATGGGCCATCTGCGTCGTGAAACGCGGCAAGACCGGACGCCAGTCGCCGATCACTTCGTCGATCTCAGCCTGAACGGCTTCGTTGGCGGCAATGATCTTCCAGGGATCCTTTCCGGGAGCATAGGGCTCATGGCTGCTTTCGAAGGTGACATTCTCGAAGTGCAGGCGAAGGCGGCTGATCTGCTCCTGCGAGCCGAGCGTGCAGGAGAGCGACACGAAGGCGCCGTTCTGCATGAGCAGGCTTGCCGAGGCGCAGTCCTCGACCTCAATGTCGTTGACGCGCGTTGCAACGCGCCCGAACACTCTTGCGACCGGACCAAGAAGGTGAAGCATCATGTCGTGCAGGTGCAGAGCATGAGTCACCAGCACGCCGCCGAGTTCCGTCTCCCATTTGCCGCGCCAAGGAACGGAGTAATATTCGGGCGTGCGCAGCCAGAAGGTTTCGACCGAGCCCACATAGGGCCTGCCGGCGATGCCGGCGTCGATGATGCGCTTCGCCTTCTCGATGCCGTCGCCGTAGCGATACTGGAAGATCGGCATCAGCACGCCCCGGGCCGGCTTCTCCGCCTCCATGATCCGGTCGATGCCCTTGAGCGAACCGGTGAGCGGCTTCTCGCAGATCACGTGCTTGCCCGAGGCCAGCGCGTCGAGCACCTGTTCGAGGTGAATGCCGGGTGGCGTGCAGATATCGATGATGTCGATGCTGTCGTCGGCGAGCAATTCCTTGAACGACGTCGTGCGCTTTTCGATGCCGAACTCGTTGCCGACTTCGTTCAGCCGTTCCTCGTTGAGGTCGCACAGTGCCGTAACCCGGAACTTGTCCGGATGCGGCCGATAGCCTTCGACGATGTGCGACCGTCCGATCCCGCAGCCGATGATGGCAACTGTCTTTACGCTCATGTCAGTTCTTTTCCTAGTTACGTTCGGCGATCGCTTGCGCTGAAAGGGCAAGCTCCATGGCCTTGAAGCAGCGTTCCTGCGGCATGGCGGTTTCGGTTCTGTCGCGGATGTCGGCGAGGAGCTGACGGCCGAAGGGAAGGTCGACGCCCGAGCAATCGATGTGCTCGACGCCGTTGCGGTCGGCAAGAAGCAGGTGGTTGCCCCCTGCGCGCCCGGCGAGGTCGACCGTCTTGCGAACCTCGATCGTACCGGTCGTGCCGACGACGAAGAGCCGGCCGTCGCCCCAGGTCGGCATGCCGTCGGGGGTGAGCCAGTTGACATGGATCATGCCGGTGGCCTGTCCCGTCGAAAGGTGGATGTTGCCCGTATCCTGGAGTTCCGGGCTGTCGGGAACGCTCCGGTTGTCGACGCTTGCCGAGAGAATGGTGGCATCGCTGGCGCCGGCAAAGAAGAGGAACTGCTCGCACTGGTGCGAGGCGATGTCGGTCAGGATGCCGCCGTAGTCCGAGCGGCGGAAGAACCAGTCGGGACGGCTTTCCTTGCGCAACCGATGTGGTCCGAGGCCGACCATGTGCACGACGTCGCCGATGGCGCCGGCTGCGACCAGTTCGCCGGCCTTCACCGTTGCCGGGCTCTCGAAATGCTCGGAATAGAGGATCGAGAAGATGCGCCCCGTTTCGGCCCGGACGCGGCGCACTTTGGCGAGCTGGTCCAGGCTCGTCATTCCCGGCTTGTCAACGAGCACGTCCTTGCCGTGTCGCATGGCGCGGATCGCAAGTTCCGCCCGCTC
This sequence comes from Sinorhizobium garamanticum, assembly GCF_029892065.1. Lineage (NCBI taxonomy): Bacteria > Pseudomonadati > Pseudomonadota > Alphaproteobacteria > Hyphomicrobiales > Rhizobiaceae > Sinorhizobium > Sinorhizobium garamanticum. The sequence goes on from NZ_CP120374.1 coordinate 1,877,957, forward strand.
GGCAGAGACGGCAGCCGAGGTGACAAGGCCGATGCTCTCGTCTTCGAGTATCCGGTCGAGTGTCGCGATACGCGGCACATCCTTGTACGTGGCCGAGAACTCCGCGGCCAACGCATCGTCCGTTTCGTGGAAGCCGACAAGGTGGGCGCCGGCTCTCAGAAGGCAATTGACCTGGCCGTAGATGTGGTTGTGGTTGAGCCCGACCGCGGCAAAACGCAATTCGTCCATGGGTAAACTCCAGCTCCCGCGATCAGCGCTTCATGCCGGTGGTGGCGATGCCTTCGATCAGAAGGCGTTGGAAGAACAGGAAGAAGAAGAACACGGGCACGAGCGACAGCGTCGACATGGCGAAGAGTCCGCCCCAGTCGGAGGTGCTGCTCGAGTCGACGAAGGTCCGGAGGCCCAGCTGGATCGTGTAGGTGTTCATGTCGTTCAGGTAGATCAGCGGTCCGAAGAAATCGTCCCAGGTCCAGATGAAGGAGAAGATCGCGGCCGTTGCCAGCACCGGCAGCGAGAGCGGCAGCATGATCTTCCAGTAGATGCGCCAGGCACCGCAGCCATCCATCATCGCCGCCTCGTCGAGTTCGCGCGGAATGCCGCGGAAAAACTGAACCATCAGGAAGATGAAGAAGGCGTCGCTTGCCAGGAATTTCGGCACCACGAGCGGCAGGAAGGTGTTCACCCAGCCGAGATTGAGGAAGAGCACATATTGGGGAATGAGCGTCACGTGATAGGGGATCATCAGCGTCCCCAGCATGATCGCGAACCAGAAATTGCGCCCGGCGAAGCGAAGCCGGGCGAAGGCGTAGGCCGCGAGCGAGCAGGCGACGACGTTGCCGATCACCGTCAGCACGGACACGACGAGCGAATTCCAGAAGAAGCGGCCGAAGCTGACGTCGAGGCCGAACCAGCCGCGCAAATAGGATGCGAAATCGATCGATGACGGCCAGAGCGAGGTCGAGGCGAAGATCTCGTCCTCCGGCCGCACCGACGCGGAAATCATCCACAGGAGCGGGTAGAGCATCGCGATCGAGGCGGCGATCAGGCCGGCGTGGACAAGGACCGACCCCAACGGGCCGCGGCGGCCGAGCGGTGCCGATGACGGGGCGGTTACGGAGCTCATGATCGCGTCAGTCATCGTAGTGCACCCAGTAGCGAGAGGTCAGGAACGAGAAGGCGGTGAAGAGCGCGATGATCAGCACCAGGATCCAGGCCAAGGCCGAGGCATAGCCCATGCGGAAGTTGCCGAAGGCTTCCTGGTAGAGATAGAGCGTATAGAAAAGCGTCGAGTTGATCGGTCCGCCGGTACCGCCGGAAATGATGAAGGCCGGGGTGAAGGCCTTGAAGGCATCGATCGTTTGAACGACCGCATTGAAGAAGATGACCGGGGTCAAGAGCGGCAGTGTGATCTTGTAGAACTGCCGGAACTTCGACGCGCCGTCGAGGCTTGCGGCCTCATACATATCGGTCGGGATCTGCCGGAGACCGGCAAGGAAGATGATCATCGGCGAGCCGAATTGCCAAACACTCAAGACGACGAGCGTCCAGATCGAATAGTTCGGATGCGAGATCCAACTCGGGCCCTCGATGCCGAACTGGGCAAGCAGACTGTTGATGAGGCCGTCGCCGGCAAAGAGCTGCCGCCAGAGCACGGCGATCGCGACGCTGCCGCCGAGCAGCGACGGCAGGTAGAAAATCGCGCGGTAGACGGTGAGTCCCCGGACGCCGCGATCGAGAAGGATGGCGACGAGCAGCGCAAAGCTGAGCTTGAACGGCACCGAAAGCACGACATAGAGGAAGGTCACCTGCATCGCGGCAGCGAATTTCGGATCGGCTGTCGCGATGCGCACGTAATTGGCGGTCCCGACCCATTCCGGCGCGCGGATCAGGTCGAAGCTGGTGAAGGAGAGATAGAGCGAGGCAACCGCAGGCCCGAGCGTCAGGCCGAAGAAGCCGATGAGCCATGGCAACAAAAACATGTAGCCGGCTCCGTGCTTCGCCCAGATGGAGGCCCATCGGCCCTGTGCGGCGGGGCGCACTTGGGCGCCCGCACCGACGACGACAGCGGAATCCTGCACGGCCGCCATCTCCTCAACCTCGCGACAGGATCTGTGTGACCTCGTTCACCAGCGTCTCGCCGCCCTGCTTCGCGTCGAGCTGGCCGAAGGCCACCTGCTCGGCGACGCTGCGCAGAGCGAGTTCCGCCTCACCGGCACCCGATGGCGGTGGCGGCGGCAGATCGCCGACGAGCGCTCCGAGCCCGGAGACATATTCGAGTGCTGCCCGCCCGAGGTCATCGAGCGACGGCGCGAGCGCCTCGCGCACGGAGGCCGATTCCGGCACGCCGCGTTCGACGCCGAGGATCTTGGCGGCTTCCGGATCCTTGACGAAGAAGTTGACATATTTGGCGCCGAGTTCCGGATCGCTGCTCTTGGCCGATACCGAGAAGAACATCGATGGCTTGCGGTAATGGCCGCCCTTGGCATCCTTATTGATCAGCGCATGGCTCCTCAGCACGATCTTGTCTTTGTTGATCGCCTGATAGCCGACGAGCTGGTTGGAGTGGGCGTAGGACGTCGCCGCCTTTCCGAGCGACAGGGGACTCGTCTCGATATTGAACTGGTCGAGCGCCTGAATATCGGCCGGCACGCAGGCCTTGTCCTCGCGCATCTTCTGCCACATGGCAAACCATTCGGCCCCGTCGTTCGCGTCATAGGCGATCTTGCCGTCCGCGGTGAAGAGGGCCTTGCCGCGCTGGCGGAGCCAGTTTTCGAGGAGCGGCTCGACGCCGCTGCCGTCCGAGAGGCCGTAATAGCCCTTGCGTTTGCCCGCTTTGGTGATCTCGAGACCCATGCGGGCGAGCTCGTCCCAGGTGGTGGACGGCGTCGGCAGGTCGACACCGGCTTCCTCGAAGGCGACCGTGTTGACCATCATTGCCGTCGAGTTGGCGCCGAGGCTGATGCCGTAGAGCTTGCCGTCGACGCTGCCGCCCTTGATCTGCACCTGGTCGAAATCCTCGACCTTGAGCACCGAGCCGAGGTAGCTGTCGAGCGGTGCGAGAGCGCCGCGCCGCGCATATTCGACGATATAGCGGTAATCCATCTGGATGACGTCGGGCGCGTTGCCGCCCGCCACTTGCGTCGCCAGGCGCGGCCAGTAGTCGCTCCAACCGAGGAATTCGCCGTTGATGGCAACCCCGGGATTCGCCTTTTTGAAAAGCTCGCTGACCTTGTTGGTGCGGTCGGCGCGGGTCTGCGATCCCCACCAGAGCAGGCGCAGCCGCGCCTCCTGCGAGAACGCGCGGGGTGCCAGCGCGGAATATGAAAGAAGTGCCGCTCCTCCTGCAAGCACACTGCGTCTGCTGATGCGATGCGTCATTTGTTCCTCCTCCCTCGGGAGCGCCTCCACAACGCTCCGTCTCATAGTCGTGTTGTTGAGACCTCTTGCAATAAATAACTAATTGGTTACAAACTAGGGGCAAGCAAAGATCGTGTCAAGCAGTTGTGTGAAGTGCTGTCATTATCTTGTAAATTTTCTTTACGATGTCGCATCGAATGCCGCCGAAGGCAAGAGGTGCCGGAGGTGATGTAATGGAAAAGCCGCAGGCGGGTCCCAGAGGAAGGAATGGAAACGGCGAGCGCGCTGAACGCTCCGCGCAGCGCGATCCCGAGCGGACGCGCGCATCTATCCTCGCGGCCGCCACCAAGGAGTTCGCGGAGAACGGCATGGGCGGGGCGCGAGTCGATGCCATAGCCGAGCGAGCCGGCATCAACAAGCGCATGCTCTATCACTACTTCGGCGACAAGGAGCAGCTCTACCTCGCCGTCCTGGAGGAGGCCTATATCGGCATAAGGACGGCTGAAAAATCGATCAATCTCAGTGACTTGGAGCCGGAACAGGGCATCGCCGAGCTGGCAATGTTCACATGGAGGTACTTCCTCGAGCATCCAGAGTTCCTGAGTCTGCTCGGTACGGAGAACCTTCACCGCGCCCGCTGGCTGCGTCAATCGACCCGGCTCAAGGAGCTGCATTCGCAACTCATGGGCAAGCTTTCCGACCTGCTCGACCGCGGCAGGGCAAAGGGCCTCTTCCGGGAGGATGTCGACCCGTTGCACCTCTATCTGACGATGGCGGCGCTCGGTTATTTCTACCTCTCGAACCAGTACACGCTGTCGACGATCTTTGGTCGTGATCTCGCGGAGCGTGCCAATATCGAGGGCTGGGAACGTCACATCGTTCATGTGACTTTGGCTTCGATCAGGCGCTGAATCTTCGACATGTCGTTTTTTTTGTTGACAGGCGTGGCTTTTCTCTGCCACAAAGTAACTGTTTAGTTACTGGCTTGGGAGGGCTGGGTCCGCTCCCGTGAGGCCTGGCAGGGAGGAGACCGCATGCCACGTTTGGGGATCATATTGCACGGCGTCACCGGCCGCATGGGCTACAACCAGCACCTGGTGCGCTCGATACTGGCCATTCGCGATCAGGGTGGGGTCACGCTCAAGTCCGGCGAACGGCTGGAGATCGACCCGATCATCGTCGGCCGCAACCGAGACAAGATGGAGCAACTCGCGAAGCGTCATAATATCGCTCGCTGGTCGACAGATCTCGATGCGGCGCTAGCCGATCCCAACGACCAGATCTTTTTCGACGCTGGCACGACGCTGATGCGCGCCGAGCTCATCGGCAGGGCGCTCGATGCCGGCAAGCATGTCTATTGTGAGAAGCCGATTTCCGATGATCTCGGCATAGCCCTTAAACTCGCCCGCAAGGCGCGCGCCTCCGGTCTCAAGCACGGCGTCGTGCAGGACAAGCTGTTCCTACCCGGACTTCGCAAGCTGGCGCTGCTCAGGGACTCGGGCTTCTTCGGGAAGATCCTCTCGGTGCGCGGCGAATTCGGCTACTGGGTCTTTGAAGGCGATTGGGGCGTGCCTGCCCAGCGTCCCTCCTGGAATTACCGCAAGGGCGACGGCGGCGGCATCATTCTGGATATGCTCTGCCACTGGCGCTACGTGCTGGACAACCTCTTCGGCGAGGTCCGGGCCGTCTCCTGCCTCGGCGCCACCCATATACCGACCCGCGTCGACGAGCAGGGCCGCACCTATGACTGCGATACGGACGATGCGGCCTATGCGACCTTCGAGCTCGACGGCGGCGTGATCGCGCAGATCAATTCCTCCTGGACGGTCCGCGTGCGCCGCGACGATCTCGTCACCTTCCAGGTCGACGGCACACATGGTTCGGCCGTCGCCGGGCTGACGAAATGCTGGACCCAGCACCGCGTCAACACGCCGAAGCCGGTCTGGAACCCGGATCAGCCGCAGACCATCGACTTCTACAAGACCTGGGATGAAGTGCCGGACACGCAGGTCTTCGACAACGGCTTCAAGGCGCAATGGGAGATGTTCCTGCGCCATGTCGCCGAGGACAGTCCATGGCCCTACGGGCTGGAGGCAGGCGCCAAGGGCGTGCAGCTTGCGGAACTCGGACTGAAATCCTGGGCCGAGCGCCGCTGGCTCGATGTACCGGCATTGGAGTTTTGAGCGATGACCAGCATCGATCTTCCTCTTGAAGGCAGGCTTACGCGTTACGAGCTCATCGGACGGCCGGTTCCGTTGCAAAAGCGTGCACCGGCGGATTTCCCGCGAGTTGCCTTTGCGGCGGCGCACGTCGTCGCCGACCCGCTTGCCGATAATGATCCGTGGCTGACGCCGGCGATCGATTGGGAACGGACACTCGCCTTTCGCCACCGCCTCTGGGACCTCGGCCTCGGCGTCGCCGAGGCGATGGACACGGCCCAGCGCGGCATGGGCCTCGGCTGGCCGGAAGCGCGTGAACTCATCCGCCGTGCGCTTGCCGAAGCGCGCGGGCGCTCCGGGGCGCTGATCGCCTGCGGCGCAGGCACAGATCATCTGGCGCCAGGCCCCGATGTCTCGATCGACGATATTCTCAAGGCCTATGAGAGCCAGATCGAAGCGATCGAAGCCGAAGGTGGGCGGATCATCCTGATGGCGAGCCGGGCGCTCGCGGCAGCGGCGAAGGGGCCGGAAGATTATATCCGCGTCTATGACCGCATCCTTTCGCAGGTGAAGGAGCCGGTGATCATCCATTGGCTGGGCGAAATGTTCGATCCGGCGCTCGACGGTTATTGGGGCAATGCCGACCATCTGGCGGCGATGAAAACCTGCCTTGCTGTCATCGAAGCGCATGCCGAAAAGGTCGACGGCATCAAGATATCGCTGCTGTCGAAGGAGAAGGAAATCGCGATGCGGCGCCGGCTGCCAAAGGGCGTGCGCATGTATACCGGCGACGACTTCAATTACGCCGAGTTGATCGCCGGCGACGAGGAGGGGCACTCGGACGCGCTGCTCGGCATCTTCGATGCGATCGCGCCGGTGGCTTCAGCGGCGCTTGAGGCGCTCGGCAAAGGGCGCAAAGGCGAATTCTTCGAATTGCTGGAGGCGACCGTGCCGCTGTCGCGCCATATCTTCAAGGCGCCGACGCGCTTCTACAAGACCGGCGTCGTCTTCCTCGCCTATCTGAACGGCCTGCAGGATCATTTTGTGATGATCGGTGGGCAGCAGAGCGCGCGCTCGCTTGCCCATCTCGCCGAACTCTTCCGTCTGGCGGACAGGGCGGGCGCTCTTGCTGATCCGGAACTGGCGATCTCGCGCATGCAGCGCGTCCTCGCTGTCCACGGCATCGATTGAAGCCGCCATGACCGAGGCTCCCGTGGTCAGGCTCGTTGAGGCGGATATCTTCGAGCGGCAGGTCGGCTTCCGCTTTCCTTTCCGATTTGGAGCGGCGCGTGTCGAGAGCGCGCCGCAGGCCTTCGTTCGGGTGAGGATCGCGGACGAAAGCGGCCATGAGTCCACCGGCTGGTCGGCCGAGATGATGATGCCGAAATGGTTCGACAAGAATCCGGTCCTTTCGCCGGATGACAACGTCGCGCAGCTTCGCGCGTCGCTCCACCTGGCTATCGAAAGCTTGCGGGCGGTTGGCGCAGCGACGCCCTTCGGGCTGCATGCCGCCGTCGAGGCCGATCATCACGAGGCGGCTGCGGGCCGGGGCCTCCCGCCGCTCGTGGCGTCGTACGGCCTTGCGCTCGTCGATCGCGCCATCATCGATGTCGTGTGCCGGATGAAAGGCGTAAGTGCGGTCGACGCCATCAGGCACGATCTGCTCGGCATCACCGATGCCACCGCAACGGACCTTGCGGGTTTTGACCTCGCGGGCTTTCTCTCGCGGCTCGAGCCTTCGCCGCGGCTCGCCGTGCGTCATACCATCGGCCTCGCCGATGCGCTGACCGCCGCCGATCTAGCGTCGGAGCAGCGGCTCAAGGACGGTCTGCCGCAGACGCTCGAAGAGGTGATTGCCGCTTATGGGCACCGCTATTTCAAGATCAAAGTGTCCGGGCGCCCAGCCGAAGACCTAGAGCGCCTGATAGCCATTGCCGCGGTGCTCGATCGCACGGTCGACGGCTATCGGGCGACGCTCGACGGCAACGAACAGTTCGAAAGCGCCGATGCGGCGGCCGACCTTCTTGATCGCCTGCAGAAGGAGCCGCGCCTTTCCAGGCTGCGCCGATCCCTTCTCTTTTTCGAGCAGCCGATCGCGCGTGCCGAGGCGCTGTCGAAATCGGTCGCCGGGCTCGCGCAGCGCATGCCGCTCGAAATAGACGAGTCCGACGGCGACGTCGGCGCCTTTCCGCGCGCCCGCGACCTGGGCTATGCTGGCATCTCCTCGAAATCCTGCAAGGGTTTCTACCGGGCGCTGATCAACCGCGCGCGCGTCGAGAAATGGAACCGCGAGGCGGGCGCTTCCCGGTATTTCATGTCCGCCGAGGACCTGACAACGCAATCAGGCCTCGCGCTCCAGCAGGATCTGGTCCTGGCCGCGCTCGTCGGCGCCGGCCATGTCGAGCGCAACGGTCATCACTATGTCGACGGCATGGGACGGGCCCCGGCGGGCGAGCAGGCGTCTTACCTCGCTGCCCATGCGGATCTGTACGAGGGCGCGTCCGGACGGGCACGGCTCGTCATCCGGGGCGGCGAAGTCACTTTCGGAACCGCCTTGGGGGCGATCGGTCTCGGCTCCTCGGTCGAGCCGGACTGGGCGTCGATGACGGCGGTCTCATGAACAGCGGGAGGAGAACATCATGCAGGTCGAGGGGCTTTCCATCAATCTGGCGACGATCCGCGAGCAGTGCGGTTTTGCTGAAGCGGTCGACATCTGCCTGCGGCACGGGATCACGGCGATCGCCCCGTGGCGGGACCAGGTGGCAGCGGTTGGGCTCGATGAGGCAGTCCGCATTGTCAAGTCCAACGGCTTGAGGCTCACCGGTCTCTGCCGCGGCGGCTTCTTCCCGGCGGCGGACGCAGCGGGTCGAGAGAAGGCCATCGACGATAACAGGCGCGCAATCGACGAGGCGGCCGCGCTCGGCGCCGATTGCCTGGTGCTGGTCGTCGGCGGTCTGCCCGGTGGATCGAAGAACATCGATGCTGCCCGCCGGATGGTCGAGGATGGCATCGCCACGGTGCTGCGGCATGCGCGCGCCGCCGGCGTTCCGCTTGCGATCGAGCCCCTGCATCCGATGTATGCCGCCGACCGCGCCTGCGTGAACACGCTCGGCCAGGCGCTCGACATGTGCGAGGCGCTCGGCCCCGGCGTCGGCGTCGCGATCGACGTCTATCACGTCTGGTGGGACCCCGATCTCGCCAACCAGATCGCGCGGGCGGGCGAAATGAAGGCGATCCTCGCACACCACGTCTGCGACTGGCTGGTCCCGACCAGGGACATGCTGACGGATCGCGGCATGATGGGCGACGGCGTCATCGATTTGAAGGGGATTCGGCGCCGGATCGAGGCAGCCGGCTTTCATGGGACGCAGGAGGTCGAGATCTTCTCAGCCGAGAACTGGTGGAAGCGGCCGGCCGAGGAGGTGATCGCCACCTGCGTGGAGCGTTATCGTAGCTCCTGCTGAGATGGGTTCCTCGATCATGCTTCTTACAAGTTGGGTGACAGGACCGGCGGAAAACACCTTGACGCTCGCGGATTTCAGCCACTAGCATGTATGTTGAATTTACATGTTGTGCTAACCACAGCCGCCAGTCGCGCGGCTTCACTCCAGACAGGATTGCGTGAGGAAGATGGACAACAAACGTCGTTTTGCGCTGGTCGGTACCGGCAACCGCGGCACCACGATGTGGGGCAAGTATCTACTCGCCGGTTGGCGCAGCGAGGTGGATCTCGTCGCCATTGCCGACACGAATGCGCTCAGAGCCGAACGCGCGCGCACGATGATTGCCACCAACGCGCCCATCTACGGCAATGTCGACACGATGCTTGCCGAAGCGCGGCCCGATCTCGTGATCGTCTGCACGCCCGACGACACGCATGACGACATCGTCGTACGCGCGCTTGAAGCCGGTGCCGATGTCATCACCGAAAAGCCGATGTCGACGACCGTTGAAAAGATCCGCCGCATTCTGGACGCCGAGAAGCGCAACGGCCGGCGGGTTGACGTCTCGTTCAACTACCGCTTCGCGCCCACTGCGGCGCGCATCAAGGAACTGTTGAATTCCGGCGAGATCGGCCGAGTGACCTCCGTCGACTTTCATTGGTACCTCGATACCAGGCACGGTGCCGACTATTTCCGTCGCTGGCACGCCTATACGGACAAGTCGGGCAGCCTATTCGTGCACAAGGCGACCCACCATTTCGACCTGCTGAACTGGTATCTCGACAGTGATCCGGATGCCGTCACGGCGTTTGCCGACCTGCAGATGTACGGCCGCAGGGGTCCCTTCCGCGGGCCGCGCTGCAAGCTCTGTCCTCACAAGAATGAATGCGATTTCTACCTGGATCTCGAAGCCGATCCATTCCTCGACGCGCTCTACGAGGACCCCTCGGAGATCGACGGTTACTTCCGCGACGGCTGCGTCTTCCGCGAGGATATCGACATTCCCGATACGATGGTCGCGAACATACGCTACCGCAACAATGTCCACGTCTCCTATTCGCTGAACACCTTCCAGCCGATCGAGGGCCACCACATCGCCTTCAACGGAACGAAGGGCAGGATCGAGCTTCGCCAGTACGAGGACCAGCCGTGGGAGATGCCGGAGGAGGACGTCATCCTGCTGGTTCGCAATTTTCCGAAAGGCCGCCCGGGAGTCGAGCGCATCGCCGTGCCGCATTCCCCCGGCGGGCACTATGGCGGCGATGATCGGCTGCGGAACATGCTTTTCAAGCCAGATGCGACGGACCCGTTGGGGCAGCGGGCAGGCGCCCGCGCCGGTGCGATGTCCGTCCTCTGCGGCATCGCGGCACTCCAGAGCTCGCGCACGGGCAAGCTGGTCCGGCTTGCCGATCTGATGCCGGAGCTCTTCGAGGACGAGTTCGGCTCTGTTCCCCGATCCGCGGCGCAAGTTTCTGCCTCTGCCGGTCGGCAATGAGTTTCAGTCGGCCGCTCCTGCAGCTTAGCTGAACGCTTCCTCGCGCCGTCACAATTGGTCACGCTCGCACCCATGCATTTGACGCATGGGTGCGCTGACATATGAGCGCTGCAATCCCCCGAGGTCAGTCACTATATGTTGCGCATCGAAGCAAGCGAGGCGCCACGGACTGGCAGCCAGGCTTCGAAAGCCCATGAAAGGGGATCAAAATGAACGTAGCACGCTCTTTTAACAACTGGCGTAAGTACCGTCAGACGGTCGCCGAGCTGGGCCGTATGTCGACGCGCGAACTCAACGACCTTGGCATTACCCGCGGCGATATCCATAGCGTCGCCCGCGCCGCTGTCGGCCGCTAAGGCTCGGACACGGGTACGCCCACTTCAGAACTGATTTAGATTTGTTCAAGGCGCCTGCACCTCCCAGCGGGCGCTTTTGTTTTGCTCCGCTCTCAGCGTATGGGCGTCAGATGAAACCTGACGGTGCCAGCGAGACTTTGTCCGTGCTTCAACGCAACGAGGCCGCCGGCTTCGTTCGGCATGTTGTGAGCGTTCGGCAGATGCGTCATCGGCTCGAAACAGAAGAAGTCCGCGTCCGCACCCGGCGAATAGATCATGAAGCACCCGAACGCGCCTTGAGTTTCAAGCCTTAAGGCAAGCTGACGCTCGGGCCATTCGATCGAGGCGTCGCCGTCCCAGCCGTCATAGGCATTGTTCATCCAGTGAGCGGGGAGCACATTGCCCTCGGTGAAATCGAGCGTGCGGGGAATTGGGCCGGGAACGTCGGGCAGGTGTCCGATCCTCTCGCCCCAGATGCGCTTTGCCCTCGCCCGGAGCCGCGTCCCGGCCGTGCGAGGAAAGAAGGGGTGGTGCCCCAATCCAAAGGGTAAGCGGCGAGCCGATATGTTCGTGACCGTCAGGGAGAGAACCAGAGTGCTGCCATCAAGCCGCACATCCTGCACGGCCTCATAGGCATAGGGACTACCGGCTCGCTCGGCGTGCACAAAGGAAAGTGTCGCTTGTTCGCCGCTGTGCGATTTCAGCTCCCATTCGCTGAGCCATCCATCGCCATGCAGGCAGAATGGATCGCCTGATGTATTCGGCTCGAGGAAGAAGCGCTCGCCATCGAAGGTGAAGCTGTTGCCTTCTATCCTGTTGCCGAAGGGCACGAGCGGGAAGCCCGCCTCCGCTCCAAACCGCTGCGTCGCGATTCCGGCGGTCGCAATCGGCTTCACGAACGGGATGCCGCGCCAGGCGGCGGCGATGAGCGAGCCGCCAAAGCGGCTCAGCTCGATCGAGAGCTCGTCATTCTTGAGATGCAGGACATCGTTCGGCATTGCCGATCAGACGCGCTGTCTGCCCGCGACCGAGCGCAGATTGTCGAGGAGGACCGCGAGCAGCAGGATCAGGCCGCGGACCACGTATTGATAAAAGGCCTGGATGTTGAGCAGGTTCATGACGTTTTCGGCGATGCCCATGATCAAAACGCCGACGATGACGCCGGTCATCGCCGCGCGGCCGCCGGCAAGCGACACGCCGCCGAGCACGCAGGCCGAGATGACCGAGAGTTCGAGGCCCGTCGCGGCATTGGGCTGTCCGGAGGTGATGCGCGAGGCAAGCAGCACGCCGGCAACGGCACAGACGATGCCTTGCAGCGCGAAGATCCAGATGCGCATGCGGGCGACGTCGACGCCAGCGAGACGCGAGGCCTCCGGATTGCCGCCGATCGCCAGCGTGTTCTTGCCGAAGACGGTTCGGTTCAGCACGAAGCCGAAGACGATGAAGAACAGGCCCATCACCCAGATCGGAGTCGGGACGCCGAGGAAGCGCGACAGCGCAAGCTGATAGAAGCTGGGATCGTTGATGCCGACGGCGCGGCCGTCCGACGCGATCAGCGCGAAGCCGCGGACGATCTGCATGGTCGCAAGCGTCGTGATCAGCGCATTGATGCGAAAGCGGGCGATGACGACGCCGTTGATCGTGCCGACAAAGCCGCCGCACAGCACGGCGGCCAGCAGCCCAATCAGGATCGAGCCAGAGGCGTTCGAGGCCATGACGGCCACCATGCCGGAAAACGCCACCGTCGAGCCGACGGAAAGGTCGAAATCGCGTGAGGCGAGGCAGAACATCATGGTGCAGGCAATGATGCCGATGGTGACGACCGACTGCAGCAGGCCGAGCATATTGCGTTCGCTGAGGAAATTCGGAACCGTCAGCGACACGATGACGAAAGCGACCGCGAAGATGACGACGAGGCCCTGTTCGCCGAGAAGGATTTTTTTCAAAGAGGTCATCGTCACTGCACCTGTGAGAGGGGAAGGTCTTTGGTGTTCTTGATGTCGGGAAGGGCTGCCGCGAGGATTCGCCGCTCATCGAATTCCGCGCGCGGCATGTCGGCCGCCAGTCGACCCTCGCACATCACGATGATGCGATCCGTGATGCCCATTACCTCCGGCAGCTCGCTGGAGATGACGACGATCGCCATGCCCTGTTCGGCGAGCCCGTAGAGGATTTCGTAGATCTCGGATTTCGCGCCGACGTCGATGCCGCGCGTCGGCTCGTCGATAATGAGAACCTTGACGCCTTCTTCGGACAGCCAGCGACCGAGAATGACCTTTTGCTGGTTGCCGCCCGAGAGGTTGACGATGTCCTGACGGCGGGACGGCGTTCGCACCCGAAGCTTGGCGATGAACTTGTCGGCGAGCTCGCTTTCCTTCTTCGGGTTGATGATGCCAAGGCGAGAAAAGTGGCGGCGCGAGGAGATCGCCATGTTCTCCTCGATCGACCGGCCCTGGACGATGCCATCGAACTTGCGGTCCTCCGGGCAAAGAACGATGCCGGCACGGATCGACTTCGGCGGGCTGTCTGCCGGTACCGCCGCGCCATCGACCGACACGCTGCCCTGGCTGCGCGTATCGGCTCCATAGACGAGCCGCGCCATCTCGCTGCGGCCGGCGCCGATCAGGCCGAAGAATCCGACGATGTCGCCGCGCCTGACGGAGAAGCTCAACGGGACCTTCAGTTTTGCCCCCGCGATGTTTTCGACCCGCAGCCGCTCGGCGCCGAAGCTGCGTCCCCGCCAGCCCCAGATGTTTGCGATTTCACGCCCGACCATCTCCGAAATGATCTGGTCGCGCGTCACCTTGGCGATGTCGGTGTGATGGGCGGCGAGCTTGCCGTCGCGCAGCACCGTGAGGCTGTCGCAAAGCCGGAAGATCTCGTCGAGGCGATGCGAGACGTAAAGAATAACGGTACCATTCGCGCGCAGGCGCTCGATGAGGGCAAAGAGGATTTCGCTCTCGCGGGAGGACAGCGAAGAGGTAGGCTCATCGAGAGCGATGACGCGCGCATCGAGCATCACCGCCTTGGCGATCTCGACCATCTGGCGCTCGCCGATCGAAAGCGATGCGACCTTGGCGGTTGGGTCGACATCGATGCCGATCTCGGCCAGTTTTTGGGAGACGACGCCGACGAGTTTCCGCCGGTCGATCACGCCACCCTTGCCGGGGAAATGGCCGAGCCAAAGGTTTTCGGCGACCGTCAGCTCCGGCACGAGCTGCAGTTCCTGGTGAATGACGATGACGCCCGCATGGAAGGCGTCGCGCACGGAACGGTAGTGCTGCAGCTCGCCGTCGATGCGGATCTCGCCCTCATCGGCCGATTGGTCGCCGGACAGAACCCGGATCAGCGTCGACTTACCGGCGCCGTTCTCGCCCATGAGCCCGTGGACGGCGCCCTTGCTGACGGCAAAGGAGACATCCGAGAGCGCCTGGACGCCGGGGTAGCCTTTGGAAATGGATCGGAATTCGAGGAAGTCCTGCATGCGCTGCTCCGAAGCGAGGTGCCCGGCGGTACGAGTACCGCCGGGCTCGATGGCGTCGAAAGGGACGATTACTCGATGCCGAGTTCCTTGCGGACGGCTTCGTAATTGTCGCGAAGCGCGAGCTGGCCGGCGGTCAGGATCAGCTTTTCCGGCTCCTTCTCGTTGGCAATCCACTCGTACATATTGAGCGCGGTTTCGTAGCCGTGACGCTTCGGCGAGATGATGACGGTGCCGAAGAAGCCGGTGGCGGCGGGCTTCTTGAACTCGTTGATCGCCGACTCCGCGCCGCCGATGCCGACGCCGATCATGCTGTCGGCGGGAATGCCGACGGATTCGGTGGCGCGCACGGCGCCGAGCACCGCTTCGTCATTGAGGCCGACTGCGACCCATTTCTTGATGCCGGCGTTCTTGTTGAGCACGATCGTCGAGGCGTTGAGTGCGGCCTCCGTATCGGTCTTTGCCTGCGGCGCGTCGAAGATGTTGGCTTCCGGGAAACCGTTGGCCTTGAGAACGGAAAGGGCGCCTTCGACGCGGTCGACGGCGGTCGGCAACTGGTCGTAGGAGACACGGATCGCCCCGACCTCCTTCATGTCCCAGCCGCGCTTCTTGATCTCGTCGACGATCGCCTGGCCGACGGCCTCGCCGATCTTGGTGGCCGAGATCCCCATGTGCGGCACATCTTCGATCGGACTGCCGTCGGCGTTGACCAGGCGGTCGTCGACGGTCATCAGCTTGAGGTCGTTGGCGGCAGCCTTGGCGACGATGCCCGGGCCGAGCTTGACGTCGGGCGTGCAAACGATGAAGCCCTGTGCGCCCTGGGCCCCGAGATTGTCGATGGCCGACTGGACCTTCTCGCCGTCTTCGGCGCCAATCTTGACCAGCGTGAAGCCTTTTTCCTTGGCGGCAACGTCCGCAAACTTCCATTCGTCCTGGAACCACGGCTCCTCGGGCTGTTTGACGATGAAGCCGATCTTGACGTCGGCGGCGAATGCCGAAGTGGCGGCGAATACGGCGACGGTACCAGCCAGAATGGCTGCCTTGATGAAGCGCATGATGTCTCTCCCCTGGTGAACTGCCTCCTGCAGTTGGCATTTGTGTATGATGAATCATCATATTCGTCAATTGCCTTTGTATGATGAATACGATAGTGATGTATGACAGTGAACGCGTGCGCTTCGGCGCGCTGTCGCCAGTTAGGGCGATCTGCGCTATGGAGCATCGACTTGATCAGCGTGGGGAAGGCGATGGCAGCGGAAGGGCAGGAGCATCAGGGTATCGTGGCGGAACGGCTGCAGCGCCGTCCGCGCGTCCAGAAGAACATCACGCGGGCCATTGCCTCCGACATCTGCGCCGAGATCTTTCCGGTCGGTACGTTCCTGCCTCGCGAAAACGATCTTTGCGAGCGTTATGGCGTCAGCCGCACCGTGATCCGGGAATCGTTGAAGATCCTAGAATCGAAGGGCATGGTGCGCGGCCGTTCCCGCGTCGGCACGGTCGTCTGCAACAAGGAAGAGTGGAACATTCTCGATTCGCAGGTTCTCGAATGGATCGGCGAGCGCATCTTCGAATTCGATCTGCTGAACTGCATCCTGGAAGCGCGCCGGGCAATCGAGCCGGCGGCGGCGGAATTTGCTGCCGAGCGCGCGACGGTGCAGGAAATCGCCGATCTTGAACGCGCCTGGCGCGATATGCGTGACGGCGAGCGCGACGTCGCGGACTTCACGGAGGCCGACGTCGCCTTCCACACCTGCCTTCTGAAGGCGAGCCATAATCAGGTCTTCCTGCAACTCGTCGGCATCATCCAGGCCGCGCTCAAATTCTCGCTGCACGCTTCAAACGAAGCCGCCGAACGCCGGGATGAGGCCATCGACATCCATGGCGAGCTGGTGGAGGCATTGCGCATGCGCGACAAGGCGGGCGCGCGCGAATGCTCGATGCGCATGCTGGATCTTGCGGCACGCGACCTCGCGGCGGCCGTCAAACGGCACCGGCCCTCAGGCGCCGGTCTCCTGAACAACCCGTGAAACGGGCAGCCCGCCCGTTTGCTCTTCCCCAATGGACATCACGTCATGAAGATTACCAAGCTCACCACCTATATCGTTCCGCCGCGCTGGCTGTTTCTCAAGATCGAAACCGACGAGGGCATTGTCGGCTGGGGCGAGCCGGTGGTTGAAGGCCGCGCGCTGACGGTCGAGGCGGCCGTGCATGAACTCGCCGATTACCTCGTCGGCAAGGATCCGTTCCTGATCGAGGACCACTGGAACGTGATGTATCGCGGCGGCTTCTATCGTGGCGGCGCTTTGCATATGAGCGCTCTCGCCGGCATCGACCAGGCGCTCTGGGACATCAAGGGCAAGGCTCTCGGCCAGCCGATCCACCAGCTGCTCGGCGGCCAATGCCGCGACAGGATCAAGGTCTATTCGTGGATCGGCGGCGACCGGCCGAGCGACGTTGCGCGCAATGCCAAGGACGTCGTCGCCCGCGGCTTCAAGGCGATCAAGCTCAACGGCTGCGAAGAGATGCAGATCGTCGACAGCAACGAGAAGATCGACAAGGCCGTCTCGACCATCGGCACCATCCGCGACGCGATCGGCCCGCATGTCGGCATCGGCGTCGACTTCCATGGTCGCGTGCATCGGCCGATGGCCAAGGTACTCGCCAAGGAACTCGAGCAGTTCAAGCTGATGTTCATCGAGGAGCCGGTGCTGTCGGAAAACCGGGAGGCGCTGAAGGAGATCGCCAACCATTCGTCGACGCCGATCGCGCTTGGCGAGCGCCTCTATTCCCGCTGGGATTTCAAGTCGGTCCTGACCGATGGCTATGTCGACATCATCCAGCCCGATCTTTCGCATGCGGGCGGCATCACCGAGTGCCGCAAGATCGCGGCGATGGCGGAAGCCTATGACGTGGCGCTGGCGCCGCATTGCCCGCTGGGGCCGATCGCGCTCGCCGCCTGCCTTCAGGTCGATGCCGTCAGCTACAACGCCTTCATCCAGGAGCAGAGCCTCGGCATCCATTACAACGCCGGCAACGACATCCTCGATTACATCTCCAACAAGGAGGTGTTCCGCTACGAAGATGGTTTTGTGTCGATCCCGCAAGGGCCAGGCCTCGGTGTCGACGTCGACGAGGCCTATGTCATCGAGCGTGCGCGCGAAGGCCATCGCTGGCGCAATCCGATCTGGCGCCACGAGGATGGTAGCGTCGCCGAGTGGTGACGCGGGATTAGATGGCTAAAGGAGGAAAGATCATGGGCAACCGGCTCGATGGCAAACGCATCGTCATAACGGGCGCGGCGCAGGGCATTGGCCTCGCCATCGCCGAGATCTTCCACGGCGAGGGTGCCAGCCTGTTCCTGATCGATCGCGATGGGCCGCTTCTGGAAAAGGAAGCAGAAAGACTCCAGGCTGAGGGCGGCACGGTCTCCTCGGCGGTCGCCGACATTGCCGATGCTCCCGCAATCGCGGCGGCCTTTACCAGGGCGGAGAAAACCATCGGGCGCCCCAACGCGCTGGTCAATAATGCCGGCATCAACGTCTTCGCGGAACCGCTGGCGACGAGCGATGCGGACTGGCAACGCTGCTTCGACGTGAACCTCAAGGGCACCTGGAATTGCTGCAAGGCGGCGCTTCCGGGCATGATTGAGGCGGGCGGCGGGGTCATCCTCAACATCGCCTCGACACATGCCTTCACCATCATTCCGCACACCTTCCCCTATCCCGTTGCCAAGCATGCACTCATCGGCATGACGAAGTCGCTTGGGATCGAATATGCATCGAAGGGAATCCGCGTGAACGCCCTGGCCCCGGGCTATGTGCTAACCCAGAAGGTGATCGACTACTGGAATAGCTTCCCCGATCCGGCAGCGGCCGAAGCGGAAACGATGAAGCTGCATCCGGGCGGGCGCATCGCCACCGCCGAAGAGATCGCCCGCGCCGCCCTGTTCATGATTTCCGATGAGTGCACCTTCATGAATGCCACCTGCCTGACGGTCGATGGCGGTCTCAGCGTGCTGCATCATCCAGCCTGATGGGCCTCCACTGCGTCGCGGCACGGTAAAGCCGCTCACGATCCAAGCTCAGATCAGGAGATTTACGCGTCGCATCGCCGGGCATGCCGATGGGAACGCATTCATTCCAGGGGCCGGAATCCATTGGTTCTGCCCTCCGGCGCCGGACCTGCGAGGATCGTCAGAAAGGCCTCCCGCGAAGCGCAAATGAAGGCCGCGCGTGCTTCGCTCGGGCTTTTCTGGCGTTTAAGCGCCGCCTCGCAGGTGCGCACCGCATAGCTGTAATAGGCGCCACCGCGAACGGGCCATTCGCTCTGCAGACACTTCATTGCGTCGAGCGGACCGATGACCGTGCGACATCTCCCGTCCAGCATGCTGATACTGACCGGCGCCTTCCAGGGAATTTCGTACATCGCTTTCCTTTCCTGCCCCGAGCGGGGCATCGGCGCGGGGGTGAGGAACGAGCGAAATGGGATTCCGCGCATCCCGCGTGCTGGAATGGTTTAGGCCGTTTGGCCGAATACTTTCAGACCAGCTGGTCCGGATCATGCTGGACGACTTTTAACTTGTGGCATCATGATTTCCGAAAGATCGAATCCGACTTTCGGGCTGATGCTCTTGTGCGGCGGAGCCACAGGCTTCCGGGTTGCGAATGCCTATTGGCTCCGGATGGAGATGTGCGCCTCTTCGGCAGCCTTGATAAATGCCCTTCGTGCCCTCTCGGTCTTGACCTTGCCCTCGAGCGCCTGCAGGCAGACGCGTTTTGCAGCGGCAAGGGCGCGCCCGTCCTGATGGGGCCACCGCAGCATCAGGCACTCGACGGCCTCGCGCGTGCTTTTCACGTCGCGAAATTTGCCTGCGTCACCGAGTTCCAACCGGACACTCTTGTCCCACCAGAAACTGTGCATGGCGCGTTGCCTCACAGGGTTGTTATTGCTGGAATTTAAACCCGTTTAGCCGGCTTTGGTTCCATCCATGCTGCCAGAACGGCGTGAATGTGTCGCGCAATTCCAGCGTCATGCACGCCCTATGAGGCACCGACTGCCAGTCCACCCTTGACGAGGCGTTTCGCATCGCTAAGTAAAAAGGCGTCCCGCCTTTTAGACATCGAACCGCGGGATGAACTTTGGTGCCGGGCCCCTCTGGCGAGAGTTTTACGGCGCTCTCGTGATGTCGGTACCGCCAGCAAATAAGCCGGCGGATTTAGCTACCATGAAAACCCAACTCATGCCCAACGCATGTGCCTGTTCGGCTGTGCGCTTTTTCCTCACAGGAGACCTCTCGTTTGCAATCACCGAGGCACCTCGTGCCGGGGAGGATCGTCCATGATCCGGCCCCGTTCGCACTCGCCCGCACTCGGTTATTTCAGATGGGCCTTCATCGTAACGGCCCTCGGTCTGCTGCTTGGCGTCTGGCTCGGCTGGCAGTCGACCGGTACGTTCAGCGGCACGATGACTGTCTTCTTCATTTGTGCGGTGCTCGCTGTCCTCGAAATCTCGCTCTCCTTCGACAACGCCATCGTCAACGCCAACAAGCTCAAGGACATGACACCGGCCTGGCAGCATAGGTTTCTGACCTGGGGCATCATCATTGCCGTCTTCGGCATGCGCATCGTCTTTCCGCTGCTGATCGTCGTCATAGCCGCCAATATCGGGCCGATCGACGCGGTAATCCTTGCGGCGGTCCGCCCCGAAGAATACGCCCGCATCATGAACGACGCGCATCTGCCGATCGCCGCCTTCGGCGGAACGTTCCTGATGATGGTCGGTCTCACCTACTTCTTCGATCAGGAGAAGGATGTGCACTGGATCGCCTGGCTGGAGCGCAAGATGGCGCGCTTCGCAACGATCAAGGGCATCGAAATCGCCCTTGTCCTGAGCGTCATCCTGGCGTTCTCGACCTTGCTCGAAGCCGAGCACGTGCACACCTTCGTCTATGCCAGCATCTATGGTCTGCTCACCTTCCTCATCGTCGAGGTCGTCGGCGGTCTGCTCGATGCTTCGCAACAGACGATGAGCGCGGCGGCGAAGGGCGGTTTCGGTGCGTTCCTCTACCTGGAAGTGCTCGATGCCAGCTTTTCGTTCGACGGTGTCATCGGCGCCTTCGCCTTGACGCAGAACCTGTTCATCATCGCGATTGGCCTCGGCATTGGCGCCATGTATGTCCGCTCGATGACGGTCATGCTGGTCGAGAAGGGCACGCTCAACGAATTTCGCTACCTGGAGCATGGTGCTTTCTATGCGATCCTGATCCTTTCGGTGGTGATGTACTTCCAGACGTTGATCCACATTCCGGAGGTCATTACCGGTCTCGGTGGCGCCGGCCTCATCGGTCTCTCGCTCTGGTCGTCGATCCGTCACAATCGGCGCGACGCGGAGGCCCGTGAGGACCAGCCGCACGCGCGGTTTCGCGTCGAGGCGTAAGAGCGAGGCCAAGCGCCACTGCATGTTTCCTTAAATCGTCGCCGATCTAAGGATAAAACGTGCAGCAATTCAAAGTGCTACAGCGCCGCGCGCCTTAATTAGACGCGCGGCGCTGTAGAATCGTTGTCGAGAAACGGCCCGGCGGATACCCGCCGGGCCGTTCTTGCTGTGGCTTGATGTTGTGTAAATAAGCGATATCTAAAACATTGATCTGGGTCAATGTGACTTACAGCGATGCGGCTAGCTTGAACTCCGAAGTCAACGGGAGGTTTTCATGTTCCGCAACATTCTCATCCCCACCGACGGTTCGCCGCTCGCTACGCTCGCCCTGGACGCCGGCATTGCCTTTGCAAAGGAAGCCGAAGCGAAGATCACGGTGTTGACTGTGACGGAGCCGTTTCACCTCTTTTCGACCAATACCGAACAGCTCGCCAGCACGAAGGAAGAATATGAAGCGCTGGCCCGTCAGCACGCCGGGGAAATACTTGCTGCCGCCGTGGCCAAGTCTGAGCATGTCGGCGTGCCGTGCGAATCCGATCACGCCCGTAGCCACGAGGTCTATCGTGCGATCATCAAGAAAGCGGACGATATCGGCGCCGATCTCATCATCATGGCGTCGCACGGCCGTGGCGGCGTCGGCGCCCTGGTCATCGGTAGCGTCGCCGCAAAAGTGCTGACGCATTCGACGATCCCCGTGCTCATCTACAGGAAAAAGTAGCGAGCGAAGCGGTCAAGCGACACGATTTTTCTCTACTGCATGATTCCTTAGATCGGAATCGATTTGAGGAGAAAATCATGCAGCGATTCAAGGTGCTATAGCGACCTTTGCGCGTCTAATGAGACGCGCGGCGCTGTGGCTTTCCGGCAGGTTTCGGCCCGGCGTCTGACGACGTCGGGATTTTTCTTTGGCCGTTGCCGGAAAAGCGTCAAAGTTTCGCGTGATTGGGGGCGTGCCCGGCGGGCGGCTGCGGGGGATACCGATCCGCTCGACCGTGGTCGACGGTCATGAAACGGCGGGGGAGGGATGTCCTTGAGCGTCAATCCGAACGATCTTGCGCTTCTTGCGGTGATGCGGCGCTATTTCCTGGTGAAAGATGAAGTCAGTGCCTTGAAGGCCCGTCTGGAAGCCGCCCGGAAGGACAGCGCTGAGGAAATCAGCCGGTTCTACGACCCGCGCACGAATGCGACCCACGCCGAAGACATTCTGGCGTGGCACCAGCTGAGGAAGGAGATGGATGAATTGATGAGCCTGGCGGCGACCTGGGGCAGGGGCGGCAACATCGAAACCCAGCAGCTTGCGTCGAAAGCGGCTGTGGCCAAGGTCGCCCCGTTTTCGGATTTCCAGTTGTCCTTGGATTGAGGTGCTACAGCGTCTTTGCGTCCGAGACACGCGGCGCTGTGGGGTGACCACCTTATCGGTTCAAGGCCGACCGGACATCCTCGATCACGGGGAGGGCCGCGATGAGCATCAAGGGCGCGGCAAGAAAAAGCGCCGCAGAGGCGAGATGGCGATCGGTCGCCTCATTGCGTTCCTTCGCAGTCAGGTTGCGGAGATAGTATTTCATGTTCGGTCGATGGTGCCGAAAAGTATCGGATTGGCGGATGGGACGT
Organism: Sinorhizobium garamanticum; assembly: GCF_029892065.1. Taxonomy (NCBI): domain Bacteria; kingdom Pseudomonadati; phylum Pseudomonadota; class Alphaproteobacteria; order Hyphomicrobiales; family Rhizobiaceae; genus Sinorhizobium; species Sinorhizobium garamanticum. Next base: position 1,900,273 of record NZ_CP120374.1, read on the forward strand.
GCGATTCATCCGATAGCACAAGATCGGCGCCGCTGTCCGTCCAATCTTGCGTTTGGTATAGTTTATCGCGGGCGTGTGTGCGCGGCGGGGATATACAGAAGGGTGCACCGATTGCGGGAAAACCGAAGGGGCGCTTTGCCGGCGACGCCGGGCTAAACACCCGCCCCGACAGCAGTCAATATTTAAGCTTTCGAAGGGATCATTGTTTCCCGGGGAACAACTCTACATTGCTGCCTCTGAATAGATCGGTCAGCAGAGTTCAAGCGGCCCGAACGGCCGACGCGGAGATTTCAGTCAGTGCCTAAATCAAGAGCAGCTTCAAATCGAAAGAGCATCGAGCCCGCGGATGCGTTGCGCGACTGCCGCGCGGCCTTCATCGGCGTTGGTATCGCCAGTGCGCTCGTCAACGTTCTCTATCTCACCGGCTCGTTCTTCATGCTCGAAGTCTACGACCGGGTGCTGCCGAGCCGAAGCATTCCCTCGCTGGTCGCACTCTCTTTCCTGGCACTGCTGCTCTATGGCTTCCAGGGCGCGTTCGAGCTGATCCGCGGACGCATGCTGGTGCGTATCGCCGGTGCCCTCGACGAAACGATGAGCGGCCGGATCTACCGGGCGCTGGTCAAGGCACCCTTGAAGCTGAGGATACAGGGGGATGGCCTGCAGGCGCTGCGCGATTTCGACCAGGTGCGGTCCTTCCTGTCGGGCGCCGGTCCGGCGGCCCTTTTCGACCTGCCGTGGCTGCCCTTCTATATCGCCATCTGCTTTCTCTTCCATCCCGTCATCGGCTACATAGCAATCGGCGGCGGGCTGATCCTCACGCTTCTGACCTATCTCACCAATAGCGGCACCCAGGCGCCGGCCAAGAAGGCGGCGGAGGCGGGAGGCATGCGCAATGCCTTCGCCCAGGCGTCCCAGCGCAATGCCGAGGTCGTCCAGGCCATGGGCATGGCCGGCCGCATGACCGACCTCTGGGAACGGCGCAACGAGGAGTTCCGCCTGGAAAACCGTCGCACGTCCGATATCGGCAACGGTTACGGCGCGGTGTCGAAGGTCTTCCGCATGGCGTTGCAGTCGGGTGTGCTGGCGGCGGGCGCGGTTCTGGTGATCAAGGGCCAGGCCTCGCCGGGCATCATCATCGCCGGCTCCATCCTGACCGCACGCGCGCTTGCGCCCGTGGAACTCGCCATCGGCAACTGGCGTGGTCTTGTCTCCGCGCGGCAGAGCTGGCAACGGCTGAAGGAACTGCTTAAGGCGCTGCCGGAGGCCGAGGCGCCGCTGGCACTGCCTGCCCCGCGCGACCGCCTGAGTGTCGAGGGACTGGCGAGCGGGCCGCCGGCGGCCCAGCGGTTGATCTTCACCGACATCAGTTTCACCGTTCACGCCGGCAGTGCGCTCGGCATCATCGGCCCGAGCGCGTCGGGCAAGTCGTCGCTTGCCCGTGCCATCCTTGGCGTTTGGCCCGCCTATCGCGGTTCCGTGCGCCTTGACGGCGCGGCTCTCGACCAGTGGGACAGCGATGCTCTCGGCAAGCACATCGGCTACCTGCCGCAGGACGTGGAGCTTTTCGCCGGAACGGTTGCACAGAACATCTGCCGTTTCGCCGAGGACGCGACGCCCGAGGCGATCGTCGCGGCGGCCACCGCGGCGCGCGTCAACGACCTCATCCTTCGCCTTCCGAACGGCTATGAAACCGAGATCGGCGAGGGGGGCACGGCGCTTTCGGCCGGACAGCGCCAGCGCATAGCCCTTGCCAGGGCGCTTTATGGGGATCCCTTCCTGGTCGTGCTCGATGAGCCCAATTCCAACCTCGACGCCGAAGGCGAGCAGGCGCTCAGCGAGGCGATCATGAGTGTTCGCGCCCGCGGCGGCATCGTCGTCGTTGTTGCGCATCGGCCGAGCGCGCTTGCGAGCGCCGACCTCGTCCTGATGATGCAGGATGGGCGCATGCAGGCCTTCGGCCCGAAGGATGAAGTGCTCGGCAAGGTTTTGCGCCGGGAACGCGCGCAGCAGGCGGAACGGCCGGCGCCGCTGAAGATTGTCGGTGACGGCCAGGAGGTGGCGAAATGAGCGACGGGAAAAAAGAGATGCCGAGCGCCCGCCGCTCGCTCGGGCGCCATATGATCGCGGTCTCCACGCTGGCTATCGCCCTTGTCGTCGGCGTGGGCGGCTGGGCGGCGACGACGGAGTTGTCGAGCGCGGTCGTTGCCGGTGGCGTCGTCGTCGTCGACGACAATGTCAAAAAGGTCCAGCACCTCACCGGGGGGATCGTCGGTGAACTCCTGGTCCGCGAGGGAGACCGGGTCAATGCGGGGCAGGTGCTGATCCGTCTCGACGGCACCACCGTTCGCGCCAATCTGGCGATTGTCGAAAGCTCGCTGGCGCAACTCTATGCCCGCCGTGCCCGCCTTCAGGCGGAGCGCATCGGTGCCGTCTCTTTCGAGGTCGATAAGGATCTCGACAAATTCATCTCCAGTGCTGCGGCGACAAAGCTTGTCGATGGCGAGCAGAGGCTTTTTGCCAGCCGTCGGTCGGCGCTCATCGGCATGAAGGACCAGCTTGCCTCCCGTAAAGCGCAACTGGCCGACGAGATCGAGGGGCTTACCGTCCAGCTGCAGGCGATCGAGGACGCGCTCAAGCTGATCGCGGAGGAACTGACCGGCGTCGATTCGCTCTACGGCCAGGGCCTGGTGCCGATGCAGCGTGTTACGACGCTGAAGCGCCAGCGCGCCGAACTCGAGGGCGATCGCGGACAGCGCATCGCCGCCCGCGCCCAGGCACGCGGCAAGTCGAGCGAGATCGACCTGCAGATCCTCCAGCTCGACGAGGATCGGCGCACGGAAATCTCCAAGGAGCTGACGGATGTCGAGGCGAAGATCGCCGAATACGAGGAGCGGCGGACCGCCGCATCCGACCAGTTGCGTCGGCTCGATATTACCGCGCCGCTTTCGGGCCGGGTCTATCAGCTCGCCATTCACACGGTAAACGGCGTGGTCAATCCCGGCGAGACGCTGATGCTCGTCGTGCCCGAGGCCGACGACCTGACGGTGGAGGCCCGGGTTGCGACCCATGACATCGATCAGATCCATGTCGGCCAGCCGGTCGAAATCCGCTTCAGCGCCTTCAATCAGCGCACGACGCCGGAGGTCGAGGCGGAGGTGGCAACCATCGCGCCGGACCTCGTCACCGACGAGCGCACCGGCGCCAGCTATTACCCTTTGCGCATCCGGCCGAAGCAGGAGAGCCTCGCCAAGCTCAAGGGGCTCTCGCTTTATCCCGGCATGCCGGCCGAGGTATTCATCAAGATCGCCGATCGCACGGTGATCTCCTACCTGACAAAGCCGCTCACCGACCAGATGCGGCACGCATTCCGAGAGGACTAGACCGGTCGGCTTCGTCTGCTCCGTTCAGATGGAGCGCGAAGCCGCTCGCGCCCGGATCGCCCAGACCAGGTCGAAGCTGAAGGCTTGGGATCACATAGTCTCCGCCGTTCTGCCGCCGATAGGGAATAGGCGGCGTGGAATCGAGCGTTCGCATCCTCTCGCGCAGCCGTTCGGCCGCTGCATGGAAGCCAGCCTCATCGAGACGATCGACCCGATAGGCGACGAACGGCGGAAGCACGTCGTAACCCGGATAAAAGAGGATCCCGTGATTGATCGGGAATAAGAGGTCGTCGATCGGACCGTTGACCCCGCGGGCGGAGTAATGTTCCTCCCAGCCGCCAGTGGTGACGAGCAACATCGCGCGTTTGCCCGCAAGGGTCCCTTCTCCGAAGCGGTTGCCCCAATATTTGTCGCTGTGCTCGCCGACACCATAGGCGAAGCCGTAGGCATACACCCGATCCACCCAGCCTTTCAGGATCGCCGGCATGCTGTACCACCACAGCGGGAACTGCAGGATCAGGATGTCGGCCCACAGCAGCTTCTCGTGCTCGGCTTTTACGTCTTCGGTCAGAGCGTTGGTGGCGAAAGCTTCTCCCGAGGCCTTCGCAACTTTCAAACGCGCGTCGGGGACCAGCGATCGAAAATCGGCATGATCGACCTCGGATTTCCAGCGCTCGGCATAGAGGTCCGACATCCGCACCTCGTGGCCTTGGGCCTGTAACTCCTTGATGGCGACGTCGCGCAGCGCGCCGTTGAGCGAACGCGGTTCGGGATGGGCGAAGACGAGTAGAACTTTCATGACATTGGCCCTCAATTGGAAAATCGATGCTTAGGTAGCCAACGCGGTGATGATCCGGTAGATGTAGATAATGGATATGATTGTGCCGAATAATGGATAGGTCCGACGTCACGCTGGAACGTATGCGCACCTTCGTCCGGGTGGCCGAACGCGGGAGCCTGTCTGCTGTTGCGCGGGAATTCGGAGTGGGCCAGTCGACGGTCACGCGGCATCTCAGAGAACTCGAGGAGGCCGTCGGCGTACCTCTACTCAGCAGGACCACGCGGCGCGTCACCATGACCGATGAGGGCAGCCGTTATTACGCCAACAGCGTTCAGGTCCTTCGCCTCGTTGAGCAAGCCGTGGACGAGGCGCGCGGAACGCGTGGCGCGCCAGCCGGCACGATCCGTCTATCCTGCACAGCGGCCTTCGGGGTCACACACGTCAGCCGTCTGATTTTCGCTTTTCAGGATCGCTATTCCGATATCGGGGTCGACCTCAGCCTCACCGACGAGCGGATCGACCTCGTGCGCGAGGGAGTGGATATCGCGCTTCGCCTGGGTCCGCTGGCCGACAGTTCCATGACGCTCAGAGCGCTAGGCCAGTCCCGGCGTTTGCTGGTGGCGGCGCCGAGGTATCTGGCGGCGCGGGGTGTACCGGCCGTCCCGCAGGATCTTTCTGGCCATGAGGGTATCCGGATGTCGAACGTGGCGGGAAGCGACATCCTCACCTTGCAGGGGCCGAGCGGAGAGATCCACGCGGTGCCCATTGGCGGACGGTTCCGGGTCGATCACGGGCTCGCAGCGCGAGAAGCTCTTGTTGCTGGACGCGGCATTGCGCCCGCGCATCAATGGCTGGTCGACGACCTCCTGGCGACCGGACAATTGACGGCGATCTTGCCCGACTATTCGCTTCCGCCCGTTCCGCTGAGCATGCTGATCGTTCCGGAACGCGCGAGCGTTGCGCGGGTGCGGCTGCTTGTCGACTTTCTCGTCCAGCAAATCGGCCTCATCCCGGGGATCGAAAAGCCGCAGCCGAAGCGCGGCTCCAGAGAACCAGCGTAAACAGCGGCGGTCCGACGCAATTGGTCTGGCCCTGAAACAAGGAAACGCCCGCCCCGCTTTCGCGGGACGGGCATCCAGGCGACGCCCTTCCTTAGAGGAAGGAGAAGTCGCTCGCCGAGAGTGCCTTGACGTTCTGCAGGATTGCGACCAACTCCAGGTCCGCCGTCGCGGCATTGCCGTCGGCATCGTACCAGAGACGGCCGTTGTCGCTCTCGAACAGGAACGTGCCCTTGCTGCTTGTCGCAACCGGGTCCGTGCCTGTGACCAGCGTCACCGTCGTGTCGCTGGCGGCGATGCCGAAGGCGGCGCGATCGATGACGAGCTTGTCCTGACCGCGGACGAAGTCGGTGATGACATCGCCTTCACCGTCGCGTCCTTCGCGGTCGAAGACGAACCGGTCGTTGCCCGTGCCGCCCGTCAGCCAGTCGTCTCCTGCTCCGCCAACCAGGATGTCGTTTCCGTCGCGGCCATCGAGGATATCATCGGCGCCCTTGCCATAGAGCGTGTTGGCGGTCGCATCACCGCGGATTTCGTCATCCGCCGCGCTGCCGATGATGGTCTCGAAGTTCTTGACGGTGAGGCCGAGCGCCAGCCCTTTGTTCTTGGCCTGGGTCTGGAGGTCGAGCACGACCGACGTTGCTCCCGCCGCGAAGCTCAGCGTATCGACACCGACGCCGCCATCGAAGAGATCCTTGCCGGAATGAACGGTGCGGGTGAGAATGTCGTTCCCGGCGTCGCCGAAGAGCTGGTCGTCACCGGCGCCGTCGCGGAGCGTGTCGTTGCCGTTGCCGCCCCTGAGGACATCGTTGCCGGACATGCCGTCGAGGATGTCATTGAGGGTACCGCCGGTAACCGTATCCTTGCCCTTGCTGCCGACATAGTCGAGCGCTTCGAAGGCGTTGAAGGATGTCGCCGTATCGACATTGACCGTGCCGGTCGAGAAGTTGAACGCGATATCCTTCGTCTGCTCGGAGACGTTCAGCCTGAGCACGTCCGTGCCAGTGCCACCGTCGGAACGGTCGCCGATACCGGCATAGACTTTGTCATTGCCATCCTCGGCGTAGATCACATCCCTGCCGCCGCTGGTGGTCGCAGTGTCACCGTAGATGGTGTCGTTGCCCGTTCCACCACGGATCGTATCGTTGCCCACGTCGCCGGACAGTAGATCGTTGCCCGCCCCGGCGCTGAGACTGTCGTGACCGGCGCCGCCGCGCAGATCGTCGTTGAGGCTACCGCCGACAAAGACGTCGTTGCCCGTTCCGCCGACGAGCGCGACCCGTTCGACGTTTTTCGCCGTGACCGGAGCATTCGTCGCTGTCACCGAGGGCGCGAGTTTGAAGGTGATGCCCTGGGTGTATTTGCTGAAATTGATGGAGGCGAAATCGGTGCCTGTGCCACCGTCGACGATCAGCGTGCCCGTCGAGGCGGTGCGCGTTAAGCTGTCGTTGCCGGTTCCGAGATTGACCGAGTTGTAGCTGGCCGCTCCCGTCGCGCTGTCGCCGACAGTGACTACATCATTGCCGTCTCCGGCAGTGATCGAGTTTTTACCGCCAAAATCGCGGATGACATCGTTTCCAGCACCCGAGTTGAGCGTGTCGCTTCCCTCTCCGCCATCGAGCGTGTCGTTGCCGTTGGTGCCGATCAGCGTATCGTTTCCGCCGTAGCCGTAGAAAGCAACGTTGAGCGCGGAGCCGACGGATTTGACCACGTCGTTGCCGGAGCCGAATTCGACGCGATAGTGCTCGAAGTTCTTGAGGCTTGTACCATCGGAGAGCGTTGCCGCGGCGCCGGTGGCAGAGAAGGTCTGCGCGGTTGTCAGCGAGCGGCGGTCCACCGCGACCGTGTCGGTGCCGGTGCCGCCGTCGCCCTTGTCGGCGCCGCCGTCGCCCAGTGTGACGGAGTCGTTGCCGATGCCGCCATTGACGGTGTCACGGCCAATTCCAGCGAGAAGGGTGTCGTTGCCGGCACCACCGTCGACATAGTCGTCACCGGCTGCGGCGTCGACATAATCATTGCCGCTTCCGGTCACGACCTTGTTGACCGTCGAACCGGTCGCGTAGATCGAGTAGTGCTCGACGCCCTTGAACGTCGTGCCGCCGGCAAGCGTATTGATTTCGGTCGATGCCTTGGCGGTGAAGTTTCCGGTGAAGTTGCGAACGACCAGCCGGTCGCTGCCGCTCACGTCGGTGATCGTGTCCTTCCCCTGGCCGTAGGTGTAACTGAGCGTGTCGTCGCCGGTGCCGCCTTCGAGCTTGTCGTCGCCGATGCCGCCATCGAGCGTGTCGTTGCCGGCGTCGCCTGCCAGGCTATCGGCACCCGCACCGCCGGTCATGGCGTCACCGTCGTTGCCCCCGGAAAGCAGGTCGTTGCCGGCGTCTCCCGAGAGGGAGTCCCCGCCGTCGCCGCCGTAGATCTTGTCGTCGCCGTCGCCGCCACTCAGGTAATCGGTGCCGGCGTCGCCGTATACGTTATCATTGCCGACTTCGCCGCTCAGGAAGTCGAAGCCGTAGCCGCCGATAAGCGTATCGTTGCCGTCTCCTCCTTGGAGCATGTCGTGACCGCGCCCGCCCGAAAGCCGGTCGTGTCCGAGTCCGCCCATCAGCATGTCGGAATAGTTGCCGCCGGTAATGACGTCATCGAAACTCGTTCCGGTGATGCTGAACGACTCGACATTTGTCGTCTGGATGCCTCCGGTCAGTGTTTGCGGTGCGATCCAATCCTTGATCGCGATATTGAGCTTTGCGCCATGTTCAGAGTAATCGATCATGGCCATATCGGTGCCGGAGCCGCCATCGACCACATCGCCGGAGATTTCGCTGAGCTCAAAGGCGGTGATCATATCCCGACCGCTGCCGCCGCTGAGCTTGTCCTGTCCGGCGCCCCCGTTCAGCATGTCGCTTCCGCTGTTGCCGTTCAGCGTGTCATTGCCGTCGCCGCCCATGAGGCTGTCGTTCTGGAACGAGCCGCTGACGGTATCGTTGCCCTCGTCGGCGTTCACCGTATCGCTGCCCATGCCGCCGTTGACGATGTCGTCGCCGGAAAGTGCCATGATAAAATCATTCTCAAGATCGCTGCCGGTCAAAATGTCCTTGCCGGCAGTTCCGAAGATATTCGCCATTTCTGTTTCCTTGTTGCTATGCATCGGGACATGCGTCGCTGTTCGCAGAGGCGGCTGCCTCGGCGTGGTGATGGATGGTCCTTTTTGAAGGAGACGCCCATGACGGGCGTTCGCTCATCGTCGCGAGCGAAAAGACGTCGATGGACTAGACGCGGTGCCGTTTCATGGAGTGTCTTCCCCAGCCAAACCCCTCACAAGTCATGCGGTATTGCGTGACTTGAAGAACGTTCCCTGCCGTTCCCGCTGCCATATATCGACGAGTTCGAGAGCGTTTTGTGTTTCCGCGGGAACAGACCAAACAGGTAGATTCGCGGATCGATACGCAGATCTATGGTTGCAGAGAAGGGCCGACGAATGAGAACGGATCACAGCCTTCTGTGGGACTGGGTCAACGACAGCGGATAGCGTGTCGGATGGTAGGCGGCAGCACTTACATTGACCGTGCGGTTGTGCGTGTCGTAGGCGATCTGGTCCAGCGTCAGCACTGCAGCAGGAACATCGAGCTGGAGGAATGAAGCCTCCATGTCGGTGGCGAGCCGGGCACTCAAGGTCGATTGGCCGCGCGACGGGATAATTCCGTAGCGATTCTCGAACTCCGCATAGAGCGACCGGTTCTCGACCGTCCAGTCGATGTCGAGGATGCCGGGCGCTAGCGAGGCGGAAAACCAGTCCCGCTGGATGACCACCGGCACGTCGTCGAGGAGGCGCAATCTCTCGAGGAAAACGACATCGGCTCCTGTCGGCAGGGATAGCGGCCGCGCGACTTCGGCGTCGGCCCGGATGATCTTGCCCGAGAGAAGGCGCATGCCGGGCTTTCGATTGTTCGCATAGGCCGTCTGGGTGAAGCTTCGCACGACCTCGAGCTCATAGATCGGCGTCGGTTCGGTGACATAAATGCCCTTGCCGGGTCGCGTCTGCAGATAGCCGAGATTCTCGAGGTCCTTCACCGCTTGCCGCACGGTAATGCGGCTGACGCCATAGGCGGCGACCAGTTCGCGCTCGGACGGAAGCTTGTCGTTGACCGCAAGTTCCCGCCTGTCGATCATGCCCCTGAGCAGGTTCCGCAATTGCACGTAGAGCGCATCCGGATGGTTGCGATCGATGGAACTCTCGTCCGGGAGATTTGCGTGTCGCGTCATCAGTCGTTCGTTTCAGCGGCCAGTTGCCGGATGCCCTTCTGCATTGCACCTGGCAAGGTCTAAGACAAGAGCCCGGCGCGTTTCCGTTCCACTCAAAGTGCGTCGCCTTCAATTGGAGCGATGCGACACGCGTCAGATGTCCCGAAACCGTTGCACACTTGGGACGGCATGCACCACAGCGCCGAGTGTCCTTTCAAACGGGCAAGGGACACCGTAGTGCGTTGAAATTGCTGCATATTGTTGTCCTTAGTCGGCGACGATTAAGGAAACAGCTTCGCCCCTCATAACTGGTTTCGGCCCACCTTGTGGATCGCGAGAAAAGCGTCTGTAGGCCGAATTGACATAACTGGTTATATCCAGTAGCGATATCACAATCGGAACGGCGGAGTAAAGCATGAAACTGACCTTGATTGGCGGCGGCGGAGTCCGGGCACCACTGTTTGTCGGATCTGCGCTGCGGCGCGCGGAAAGAAGCGGTCTGACCGAGATCTGCTTGCAGGACATCAACGAGCAGAAGCTCGATCTTTTCGGGCGGATCAGCCAGGAGCTGGCGCGGCGCATGCAATCCCCGGTCAGGATCACAACGTCCGTCGATGCGGAACGGGCACTCGAAGGGGCGAGCTACGTCGTGACAACGGTCCGCCCCGGCAACGAAGAGGGCCGGATCAAGGACGAACGCATCGCGCTTGCCCATGGCGTGCTGGGTCAGGAGACCACGGGTCCGGGTGGCTTTGCGATGGCGCTCCGCAGCATTCCGGTCATCCTCAAATACGCGGAAATCCTGAAGAAGGTCAGCCCCGACGCCTGGCTGTTCAACTTCACCAATCCGGCCGGCCTGGTCGCACAGGCCCTGCAGAACGAAGGCTATCACCGCACCGTCGGCATTTGCGATGGCGCGAACGGTGCGCAGGAAGCCTTGGCGCGGTGGTACAAGGTGCCGCAGAATGATGTGCATGCCGAGGTCTATGGCCTGAACCACCTCTCCTTTACGAGGAGTGCAAAGATCGACGGCAAGGAAGTGCTTCAGCCCTTGCTTGACGACGACGCCTTCATCCACGCCACGTCGCAGCGCATGTTCGACAGCAAGCTCATCCGCCACCAGCGCAACTGGATCAACGAATATCTCTATTACTACTACTATGCGGAAAGGGCGGTCGAAGCGCTCAAGTCCGACGAGCGGACGCGCGGCGAAGAAGTCAAGGACCTGAACGCGGCCTTGATCGCCAAGCTCGGCACGATCGATCTCGATGCCGACGCCGAGGGAGCGCTGGCCGCCTACTATGCCTATGAGCGGCGGCGCAACGCGACCTACATGCATTACGCGCTGTCAGACGCGCCAAGCATGGAAGAGGCCGACAAGCTCGTCGAAAGCGTTGCGGCCGGCGAAACCGGTGAAGAGGGTGAAGGCTATGCCGGGGTCGCGCTCAACCTCGTCGATGCGCTGCAGACCGGAAAGCCCTGCTACACAGGCCTCAACGTCCGCAATGAAGGCGCGATCGACGGCCTGCGCGCGGACGATGTCGTGGAGGTGAGCTGCGTGGTCGACAAGAGCGGCATCAGGCCGCTCAAAATGGGCGCCATGCCCGAGGCCCAGGCGCAGCTCGTCCAGAACGTCAAGCGCTACGAGCGCCTGGCCGTCCGTGCAATCAAGGAGCGGAGCCGCGAACTCGCCGTCGAGGCGCTGATGGCGCATCCGCTCGTGCTCTCCTATTCGCGTGCCGTGCCTCTGGTCGACGAATATCTTGCGGCGCACACGCAATATGCAGGTGACTGGTCGTGAGTGAGGCACCTGGCTCCCGCTACGACGTGATGGTGGTCGGAGAGTACTACTTCGACCTGATCTTCCGCGGTCTCCCGGATGTGCCGAAGATCAGTGCCGATCTTTGGGCCGAGGAGTTCGAGTGGGTGCCGGGTGCTGCCTACTCGACAGCACTGGCGCTTGCCCGGCTTGGAACCAAGGCAGGGTGGTGGTGTACCTTCGGCAACGACATCTTCAGCCGCATGATCATCGATGAAGCGCGGCGGGAAAATATCGACGACGGCCTTTTCATCCACCTGGACAAGCCGTTGCGCCGGGTGAGCGCGGCATTCTCGTTCGCGCATGACCGCGGCTTCATCAGCTATGCCGAGCAGCCGGACCCGCTGCCAAAGCCGGAGGATCTCGATCGCATCAGGCCGCGAATCCTGCTGCTGCAGGGGTTCTCGCTCGACGAGGAGCGGCGCGCGCTCATCCGGGCGGCGCGTGATCTCGGCATTGTCGTCTGCTCCGACTTGCAGCACGTGGACTACAAGCTCTCGACGCCCGGCATCGAAGAGATGCTGAGGCTGATCGACGTCTTTCTGCCGAATTCCTCCGAGGCGAAGGCATTGACCGGCGAAGATGACATCGAGCACGCGCTCGCCTCGATCGCCCGTTTCTGCCCGACGGTGGTGGTCAAATGCGGCGCGGACGGCGCCATCGCCTCTTCGAAGGGAGAGATCTGCCGCGTGCCGGCGCTCGCCGTCGATGTATTCGACACGACCGGTGCCGGCGATTGCTTCAACGCGGGCTTCGTCCACGGCTTGCTCAACGAGCCGGACTTGCGGGGCGCAATCGAAATCGCCGTCATCTGCGGTTCGCTCGCGGTGACGGGCTATGGCGGGCGCAATCTGCCTTTTGCACAAGATCTTACGAAATATCGGCGGCGGGAGGCCGCGATATAGCGACGTTCACAAGAGAACGAATGAGGGAACGACATGAAACACAAACTGAAAATGCTGGCAGGCATGGCCGTGGTGGCTATCGCATCGGCGCTCCCGGCAAAAGCTGAAACGGTCTCGATGTTCTGCTCCGCGACCGACTACGAATTGTGTGAAAAGGCCATCGCGAAGTGGTCGGAGAAGACCGGCAACGAGGTGAAGCTCAACCGGATGCCGCAGAACCTCGACGATGCGATCCCGATCTACCAGCAGCTCTTCGCTGCCCAATCGTCAGACATCGACGTGCTCTATATCGATGTCATCTGGCTTGGCATGTTCAAGGATCATCTGCTCGACGTCACGTCGATGATCCCGGAGGACGAGGTGAAGGCGCATTTTGCCTCGGCCACGGATGCCGCGCGTCTCGATGGCAAGCTACTGGCGATGCCCTTCTACATCGACACCGGGCTGATGTTCTATCGCAAGGACCTGCTGGAGAAATACGGCAAAGAGCCGCCGAAGACGTGGGATGAAATGACCGCGACCGCGAAGGAGATCCAGGACGCGGAGCGCAAGGCCGGAAACCCGGATATGTGGGGCTATGCCTGGCAGGGCCGCAGCTACGAGGGACTCACCTGCGATGCGCTGGAATGGATCGCCTCGGCCGGCGGCGGAAAGATCATTTCCGACGACGGCGAGGTCACCATCAACAGCCCCGTGACGGAAGCGGCGCTGACCCGTGCGCGCGGCTGGATCGGCACGATTTCGCCCGAGGGCGTGCTTAACTACGACGAGGAGAATTCGCGCGCCCTCTTCGAAAGCGGCAATGCCGTGTTCCACCGCAACTGGCCCTACGTCTGGGGCACGTCTCAGGCGGAAGGCGGCAAGCTCGTCGGCAAGGTTGGCGTCTCCGCCCTTCCGTTGGGCGCGGAGGGACAGAAGTCCAGCGGAACGCTCGGCACGGCCTATCTCGGTGTCTCGAAATATTCTGGGAAGCAGGAGCTTGCGGCTGACCTGCTACGCTACATGGTCGGCTTCGAGGACCAGAAGATGCGCGCGATCGAAGGCGGCTACAACCCGACAGTCGAGGCACTTTACGAAGACGCCGACGTCCTGGCGAAGATTCCCTTCCTCGGCATGGCAAAGACGGCCTTCGAGGAATCGGTCGCCCGTCCGTCCGCCGCGACCGGCAAGAACTACAACCGGATTTCCCGCACGTTCTACCGGGCCGTTCATGACATCATCTCCGGTAAGGACGATGTCGCCAAGGAACTCGCCGATCTCGAACGGCGCCTGCAGCGCGATGTGAAAGCCGGCGAATGATCAAGGCGGCACCTCCGGGAAAGCCCGGAGGTGCCTTTCCGCAAACATGCAGTTCGACGCGACGAGTTCCTGATGGCGAAGCCTGTCTTCGACGGCCTGATGAAATGGGCTCCTATGTTGCCGAGCAGATCCTGGCAGGCATTGGCTGCTTTTGAGCGGCAGCGGTAAGAAGGAAGCGCTGAAGCGCGTGGCGATGGCTGGCGGCTTTACCGCCGATTGGCCGCCGACCATTGTGCACGAATGCAGCGACAGAGGAATCCTGGCCGACCGCGCCGCGGCAGGCCTTTGAAGGGTAGCGGAATGGCTTCAGTCACCTTGAAAAACGTCAGCAAGACCTTTGGCGCCTACGATGTCATCCGGTCGATCGACCTGGAAATCGAGGACGGCGAGTTCATGGTGTTCGTCGGCCCGTCGGGTTGCGGGAAGTCGACGCTTCTGCGCCTGATCGCCGGGCTTGTCCCGGCTTCCGAGGGTGACGTCTTCATCGGTGGCGAGCAGGTGACCGACGTGCCGGCATCGAAGCGCGGGCTTGCTTTCGTCTTCCAGTCCTACGCGCTTTATCCGCATATGAACGTGTCGCGCAATATCAGCTTCGCGCTCGAAACCGCGCGCCTCGGCAAGGACGAAATTCGCCGCCGTGTGACCAAGGTCGCGGAGATGCTGAAAATCGGACATCTGCTCGACCGGCGCCCGCGACAGCTTTCCGGCGGCCAGCGGCAGCGCGTAGCGATCGGCCGCGCGCTTGTCGGTGAGCCCGAGGTTTTCCTCTTCGACGAGCCGCTGTCCAATCTCGACGCCGATCTGCGCATGGAAATGCGCTTCGAGATCGCCAAGCTGCATGCCGATGTGAACACGACAATGATCTATGTGACGCATGACCAGACGGAGGCGATGACGCTCGCCGACCGCATCGTCATCCTCAATCAGGGGCGCATAGAACAGGTCGGCAGGCCGCGGGAGCTTTATGACCGGCCGGCAAACAGATTCGTCGCCGGTTTTCTCGGCAGCCCGCGGATGAACTTCGCGCCGCTCGACCGTGCCGCCTCGTCGGGCAGCGCGCTCCGGGGCGTCGGCGGCTTTTATCATGCTGCCGAACTTACTGGCGCCGACAGCCCCGTCGAGATCGGTCTCAGGCCCGAAGCCCTCAAGCTGGTCAGCGCCGAGACCAAGGGCGCGATCCGCGGAACGTTCGAGCGCATGGAGGACCTCGGCTACGAATATGTCTGCTATGTGCGGCTCAGCGAGGCGCTGGTCTGGACGGTGCGTTCGACCGGAAGCCCGCCGCCATTCACGGAGGGCGAGGTGGTTGGCCTCGGCTGGCAGCCTGAAAGCCTCTATCTCTTCGGCGAAGACGGGCGGCGGATCGATCACGGCGGCGCCGTGCAATTGGCATTGGGAGCTTCGCTGTGAGTGCGGCCGAGAAGATGCAACGGCAGCAGAACCGCACCGCGTGGCTGTTTCTGCTGCCGCTGATAATCGCGCTCGTCGGCGTCGCGATCTGGCCGCTCGCGCGCAGCATCTTCTTTTCCTTCACCGACGCCTTTCTCGATGCGCCGGCGAACTACGGCTTTGTCGGGATCGATAATTTCATAGCCGTGGCCGAAGATCCGGTGTTCTGGCGCGCGGTCAGGAACACGCTGTTCTTTACCGTCGTATCTGTCGGTCTGGAGACATTGCTGGGGCTCGCGATCGCGCTGTTGCTCCACCGGGCTTTCGTCGGCCGCGGCATCGTCAGGGCCGCCATTCTCGTTCCCTGGGCCATGCCGATGGTCGTCTCGACCCGGATATGGGAATGGATGCTCAACGACCAGTTCGGCCTCGTCAACAAGCTGTTGGTGACGCTGGGCCTCGTCGAGAAGGGCATTGCCTGGACGGCCGAGCCCTCGCTTATCCTCTATACGGTGATCTTCATCGATGTCTGGGTGACAACGCCGTTCATGGTGCTGCTCATTCTCGCCGGGCTGCAGTTGATCCCTGAGGAGATATACGAGGCCGCCGAGGTTTCCGGCGTGCCGCACTGGAAGCGCTTCTGGTCGATAACGCTGCCGCTCGCCACACCCGCGATCGGCGTTGCGATGCTGTTTCGTACGCTCGATGCGCTCAGAATGTTCGACCTGAGCTATGTGCTCGCGGCCAACAATGAAAACACCATGACGATGTCGATCTATGCGCGCGACCAGCTGATCAGCTTCCAGGACCTCGGCCTAGGCTCGGCGGCCTCGACCTGGGTGTTCATGATCATCGGGCTGATCGCGATCGTTATTGTTGGCGTCCTGCGCCTCGATCGCGCGACGGGATGACGAAAATGGCAATGACGACGACTGCCCCTGCAAAACGCTATTCCAACAGCACCTATCGCACGATCGGGCGCCTGAGGACGTTCGGTCTCTATGTCGGCGTAGCGGCCGTCCTCGCCTACATGCTCTTTCCCTATTACTGGGCGATCGTTTCGTCGACCAAATCCGGCCAGGCGCTCTACCAGTTCAGTCTCCTGCCATCGCTGGACTTCAGCAACTATTGGCATCTGTTCCAAAACCCGGTCTTCATGGGCGCGCTCGTGAATTCCAGCCTCGTCGCTTTCGCGAGCACGATGATCTCGCTGGTGATCGGCATTCTCGCGGCCTATGCGCTCGGGCGGCTGCATTTTGCTCCGGGCCGGATCATCTTGATCGCCGTCCTGATGATCTCGATTTTCCCGCAGGTGGTCGTGCTGTCGGGAATGTTCGAAGTGATCGGCTGGCTTGGGCTCTATAATCGCCCGTCGGCGCTCATCGTCTCCTATCTTATCCTCACGCTGCCGTTCACCACCTGGATCCTGACGAGCTTCATACGCGATCTGCCGACGGAACTGGAGGAAGCGGCGCTTATTGATGGTTGTTCGCGGCTGAGGGTCCTGACCCATGTGCTGCTGCCACTGATGGGGCCAGCGATCGCCAGCACCGGGTTGCTCTCGTTCATTCTGGCGTGGAACGAATTCCTCTTCGCGCTCACGTTTATTCTGACCGACGAGAACCGGACCGTGCCGGTTGCGATCGGCCTGCTCACCGGCAGCAGCCGCTACGAATATCCGTTCGGCCAGATCATGGCCGCGTCGGTGACCGTCACGTTACCGCTGTTGGTGCTGGTGCTGATCTTCCAACGCAAGATCGTCGCTGGCCTGACGTCGGGTGCCGTGAAAGGATAGTTGTGTCGTCGACAAGCAGGCGTCGCCCGCGATTCATGCAGATGATCAAAAAATGGGCGGTGCGTTCGCGCTAATTCAACTTGCCCGGAATGCCTGGATGCTCTTTGGCTTCGGTGCGAATGGCCTCTTCGTGATACCAGCAACCGTCTATTGCGGCGGCGCAAATGTCTTGCGCGTCGAGATCCGGTTTCTCCTCCCGGCGGTTCTCCGCCCTTCTGAAGGGTTTCGCGGGGAAAGGATAAATCGTCGCCGATCTTCGGTGTAAACTCTCGGCCATCGTCTGGTCTCCCTTGAGTTCTGAGAGGGAGCATAGCGCATCGCATCCGATTTGCACATGGTTTGCGCGAAATGATGAAAACGCAATCAATTGTGTGCCGTATTTGTGGGCACGCGCTTTCGCGCGATGAAAAATTAGACGCCGCCCTCGGAATTTTTACGGCTGGGCACAGCATTCGCATGCGATCTGGCTTCTCGGGCGTACCGTTCGATGGCGCAGGTTTGACGCGGCGGGGGAGTGGCCCGGTGCGAGGCGGAGCCCGAACCGCAATCAGCTAACCGTTTGACTCTATTACAGCGTTCCAGCGGCACGAGCGGCGAGCGGATGGTTCCGCGCCCAAACACGGATCCGGCCGTTGATCAATTCTTTCACTGCCAGCATGCCACAATCTCCGATCTGGCACGCAAAATGCTTGAGCAGTTCCGGATCCCTTGGCGGTCGGCGCTTCGCAAGTGTGTCGTTCCGTTAGGATTTGCTCAAAGCCTCGCAACACCACGTTATGAGAGATTCGCAATGACAAAGTATAAGCTCGAGTATATCTGGCTCGACGGCTACACCCCGGTACCGAACCTGCGCGGAAAAACGCAGATCAAGGAATTCGATGCGTTCCCGACGCTCGAGCAGCTCCCGCTCTGGGGATTTGACGGAAGCTCGACGATGCAGGCCGAAGGCCGCAGCTCCGACTGCGTGCTGAAACCGGTCGCGGTCTATCCGGACCCGGTTCGCACCAACGGCGTACTGGTCATGTGCGAAGTCATGATGCCGGACGGCAAGACGCCCCATCCGTCGAACAGCCGCGCGACGATTCTCGACGACGAGGGCGCCTGGTTCGGCTTCGAGCAGGAATACTTCTTCTACAAGGACGGCCGTCCGCTCGGATTCCCGGAGCATGGCTACCCGGCACCGCAGGGCCCGTATTACACCGGCGTCGGCTACAAGAACGTGGGCGACATCGCACGCCAGATCGTCGAAGAGCATCTCGACATCTGCCTGGCGGCCGGCATCAACCATGAAGGCATCAATGCCGAAGTCGCCAAGGGCCAGTGGGAATTCCAGATCTTCGGCAAGGGCTCCAAGAAGGCCGCAGACGAAGTCTGGCTGGCTCGTTACCTGCTGCAGCGCCTGACGGAAAAATATGGCATCGATATCGAATGGCACTGCAAGCCGCTCGGCGACACCGACTGGAACGGTTCGGGCATGCACTGCAACTTCTCGACCGCCCACATGCGTGAAGTCGGCGGCAAGGACTACTTCGAAGCGCTGATGGCTGCCTTCGAGAAGAACCTGCACGAGCACATCGCCGTCTACGGCCCCGACAACCACATGCGCCTGACCGGCAAGCATGAGACGGCACCGTGGAACAAGTTCAGCTACGGCGTTGCTGATCGCGGTGCGTCGATCCGCGTTCCGCACAGCTTCGTCAACAACGGCTACCGCGGCTATCTCGAAGACCGCCGCCCGAACTCCCAGGGCTGCCCCTACCAGATCGCTTCGCAGGTGCTGAAGACGATCTCGACCGTTCCGACCGAAGGCAGCGTCGCGAAAGTAGCATAGTAATACTCCCCGCGGCGCCGACGCGAATGTCGGCGCCGTGCCTCTTTTCGTTGTCGGTGTGATCCTCGCCGGGAATTCTTGGACGCTGATGGCTTTGCCACGGTCAGCGAGTCCCGAATACCGCCTTCACCTCTTTCTTGCGTCGATGATCCAATCGACTGCCTCGGAAATATCGCGAACCGTCGCGGTCGGCGTCGGCTCGAAACGCTTTTCGTCGCCTTCGCGGTACTTGCCGGTGCGTACCAGCAGGGCCTGCGCTAAACCTGCCTGCAGCGCGCCTGCCACATCTGTTTCGGCGTCATCACCCACCATGACGGCTTGAGCGTCCGGACAATTGATCGTCGCGAGCGCAGATCGGAAGAACGGCTGCGACGGCTTCCCGAGCACGATCGCGCTCTTCTGGCTGGCGAATTCCAGTCCCGTTACGAACGCTCCGGCGTCGAGGCTGAGTTTGCCATCGGAATCCTTGAAGGTCCGGTTTGGGGCGAGTGCCAGCAGTTCCGCGCCGGCAATCAATTCTCGAAACGCCGCGTTGAGCGCCCGGTAATCGAAAGCCTCCCCCGCATCGCCGACAACGACGGCCTTCGGCAGGCGGCGTGTCAGATCGTCGAATTCCTGCACGAGATTGGGATGGACGAGCAGATGTGGCGATCGGCCATGTTCGGCAAGCCATTGGCGCGCTGCCTCAGCCGGCGTGAAGACTTCGTCGGGTGCCACTGAAAGGCCCAGCCGGGTAAGTCGGTCAAGAACGGCTGGCTTGGTGGAGCGGGTGGTGTTGCTGACGAAGCGGATAGGAAGACCGGCGTCGCGCAGTCGGCGAACGGCCTCCGTTGCGCCAGGCACAGCCACTTCGCCGTCATAGATGACGCCGGCAAGATCCAGAAGCACACCATTTATCATTCGATCAGGATGACATGGAGGTGCGGGGGGTCAAGATGCACCAAGGACGGGCCAACCAGCGCGCAGGCGATGTGAGGGTGACGAACCGGGAGGTGCGGGAAATCGCTGCCGAGGCTTGGCGGACCTCGGCGTGAAATAGCGCCTGCTAGAGGAGGAAGTAGCTTGCAGTGATCGTCAGCGGATCATCCAGGTGCAGCAAAAAGTCAGCCTTTTTGTCCCCGTTGAGGTCGGCATAGACATAGGTGTCGCTATCTTGCTTCACATATCTCAGTTCGCCGGCCTTTCCGCTAAATGCGCTAGAACCGATGAAGACAAAGGCCTGGTTCCCCGCTGCAGCGGTATTGGCGTCTATTGCCGAGAGATCTATTCGATCGCCAGCGGCATAGTTGAAATCATAGATCGTGTCGCGCGACGTTGTGGTTGAGTCCATCTGTGACTTGAAGACGAATTTGTCTGCACCGGCACCGCCGTAAAGAGCGTCGGCGCCTTGTCCGCCGATGATCGCGTCGTTGCCGTCACCGCCGGAGACCCGGTCGTTGCCCGCGCCACCATTTAATGTGTCGCTGCCGGACCTTCCTGTGATTGTGTCATTGCCGGATGTTCCGCCGGTGCGCGCTGGCTCGAAGCCATCAGGGATCAGAAGCTTTTGGCCCGTCCAGGTATTAGGATTTTTGATATTGTTCGCCCTTGCGAGATCCTCGACGGTAGTGTTGTAGCGGGCTGCAATGACGCTGAGGGGATCGCCGCTTCTTACAGTATAGGATGTCATTCAAACCCCATCTAATCAGGAATGGGGTGCACTCATAGCAAGCGAAGAAGGCTGGCGCAACCAAGGGTCGCGGCTAGCGTAAATAGTTTGTTGTTATCAAAAATTAGCGCGCCAGCGCGCTACGCGATCGGGTTAGATCTTCCAGGGGAGCCCGATGCTGGTCATAGCAATGGGCAAATTGTTTTCGAGTAACTGGCGCAGGTGCGACCTGCGTCAGAAGGGCCGTCTTATGCGAGGCCGCCCGCCCGTGATCGTTACATGCTACGAAGCATGTCGTCGCTCCGTGGCGAGGGCAGTCCGGCGTTAGCCGCGGCGCATATCCGGAAAGTTTGCCGGGTCGATACCGAGGGTGCGCAGGTCGCGCGCGTTCGGGCGGCGGTGGCCTTCGACGGCGGCGGCAGCAGCGTTCGCGGCACCCAGAACGGCGAAGGCGCGGCCAATGAAACCCATGCGGTTTTTGCTGGTGGCAGTCATCTCTTTGATCACTTTCGTTTTCTATTCGTTGAGCAAAAGATGGGCCTGAGCACGTGTTTTTGCAATGCACAAAACCTCACCCCAGCCATGCAGCGCAAGCACGTCCGCGAATGATGCGGGCGAGCCGGCCTCAAAGGCTGGAGGAGGAAGAAAGTTGGAGCGGGAAACGGGCTGCCCCTCCCGTTTCCCGCTCCTTGAATCGCCTTGGGAGGCGAAAGGGTCAGTCCTCGCTGGCGGCGAGTTGCGCTAGCACTTGGCCGCGCCCACGCGCTCTCAGGATGAGCGGCACGATAAGGGCGAGGGCGGCGATGACCAGAAGCACCGCCGCGATCGGCGAGGTGAAGAGCACTGTGATATCACCCTGGCTGATCGAAAGCGCCCGGCGCAGTTGTTGTTCGGCGAGCGGCCCAAGGATCAGGCCGACGACGACCGGCGCGATCGGATAGCCGAAGACGCGCATGACGTAGCCAAGCAGGCCGAAGGCTAGCAGCATGCCGAGTTCGAACACCGACGGGTTGGCGCCGATCGTGCCGAGCGTTGCGAAGAGGAGAATGCCCGCGTAGAGCCACGGCTTCGGGATGGTCAGGAGCTTCACCCAGAGGCCGATCAGCGGCAGGTTCAGGACCAGCAGCATGAAGTTGGCGATGAGCAGGCTCGCGATCAGGCCCCAGACGAGTTGCGGGTTGGTGGCAAACAATAGCGGTCCCGGCTGGAGGCCGTATTGCTGGAAGCCGGCCAGCATGATTGCCGCAGTCGCCGTCGTCGGCAGGCCGAGGGTGAGCAGCGGCACCAGCGTGCCGGCGGCAGACGCGTTGTTGGCCGCTTCCGGTCCGGCAACGCCTTCGATCGCGCCATTGCCGAACTCTTCCGGATGTTTGGTCAGGCGCTTTTCGGCCGCATAGGAAAGGAAGGTGCCGATTTCGGCGCCGCCGGCCGGCATCGCGCCGATCGGAAAGCCGATGGCAGTGCCGCGAAGCCAGGGCTTCCACGAGCGCGCCCAGTCCGTCGCGCTCATCCAGACCGAGCCCTTGACGGCTTCGACCTTGTCCGGGCCGCGATCGCCCTGGGCGGCGATGTAAAGCGTCTCTCCGATCGCGAACATGGCGACGGCAAGCGTCGTCACCTCGATGCCGTCGAGCAGGTCGGGCACGCCGAAGGCAAGGCGCGTCTGGCCAGTCAACTGGTCGATGCCGATGCAGGCAAGCGTCAGACCGACGAAGAGGGAGGTCAGGCCGCGGAGCGTCGAGTCTCCGAAGGCGGAGGAAACCGTGACGAAAGCCAGCACCATCAGCGCGAAATATTCGCGCGGGCCGAAGACGAGTGCGAGCTTGACGATGTACGGCGCGATGAAAGCGAGCGCCAGCGTCGCGATCAGACCGGCAACGAACGAGCCGATCGCCGCGGTCGCCAAGGCCGGGCCACCGCGTCCGGCGCGCGCCATCTTGTTGCCCTCGAGCGCCGTGACGATGGACGAGCTTTCACCAGGCGTGTTGAGCAGGATCGAAGTGGTCGATCCGCCATACATGCCGCCGTAGTAGATACCGGCGAACATGATCAGCGAGCCGCCCGGATCGAGCTTGTAGGTGACGGGCAGCAACAGCGCCACCGTCAGGGCTGGGCCGATGCCAGGAAGAACGCCGACCGCGGTGCCGAGCGTGACGCCGATCAGCGCATAGACGAGGTTCATCGGTTGGGCAGCGACCAGCAGCCCCTGCAGCAGGAAATCAAAAGTACCCATGGTCGGCGGCCCCCTCAGAAGAACAGGCGTTCAAGCGGCCCTGCGGGCAGCGACAATTGCAGGAGCTTGGCGAAGATCAGCCAGACGACGAAGCTTAAGGCGATGCCGACCGGCACGGTGAGCCAGAGCATGCGCTTGCCGAAGCCGCGCGCCGTCATGGCAAAAAGAATGCCGGTTGCGATCGAAAAGCCGAGCGTGTTGAGCAGCAGCATCTGGGCGGCGAGGCCACCGACGATCCAGAGGACCGGCCCGGACTCCTGGCGCTCTCGCTCGTGACCGAAGTCGCCTCTCACCGCTTCGATGGCGGTCCAGACGGCGAGCCCGACGAGACAGCAGGCGATCACGTAAGGGACCGTCGTCGGCCCGACCTGCGAATAGCCGGCGAGCCCGGTGAGGCGGGAGACGTCCCAGAAGATCAGGCCGGCGATCACGGCCAGCACGACGGCGATGATGAGCGCCGCCCTGTCCGGGCGGCGCGTTTCGACGGAAGGGTGGTTCCCCTTGTTCATTTGACCAGCCCGATGTCCTTGAGGACGGTTTCGGTTGCGGAAATGTCCTTGGAGAGCTGTTCGTCGAAGGCGGCGCCGGAGAGGTAGGAATCCTGCCAGCCCTTGGTTTTCAGGACTTCCTGCCAGCCGGCAGACTTCGCCAGTTTCTCGATGTCGCCCGAAACCTGAGCCTTCTGCTCGTCAGTAAGGCCAGGGGCGGCTGCGACCATGCGCCAGTTTTCCACCACGACGTCGAGGCCCGACTCTTTCAGCGTCGGCGCGTCGATGCCTTCGAGGCGCTCTCCGCTCGAAACGGCGAGCAGCCGGAGTGTCCCGGCCTTGATCTGCGATTCGAATTCGCCGTAGCCGGAAATGCCTGCGGTCACCTGGCTGCCGAGGATCGCGGCAAGCGCTTCACCACCACCGGAATAGGCAATGTAGTTGATCTTCGTCGGATCGACGCCGGCCGCCTTGGCAATCAGGCCGACTGCGATGTGATCCGTGCCGCCGGCGGAGCCGCCGGCCCAGGAAACGGCGCCCGGATCCTTCTTCAGCGCCTCGACGAGATCGCCCATCGTCTTGATCTCGGACGCGGCCGGGACGACGATCGCCTCGTATTCGCCCGTCAGCCGTGCGATCGGTGTCACGTCTTTCAGGGTCACCGGCGAGTTGTTGGTAAGGATGGCGCCCACCATGACGTAGCCGCCGACGAGGAGGGCATTCGGATTGCCCTTTTGCTGGCTGGCGAACTGAGCAAGCCCGATGGTGCCGCCGGCGCCGGGAACGTTCTGCACCTGGACATTGCCGGAAATGCCTTCCTGCTGCATGACGGTCTGCAGCGAACGGGCCGTCTGGTCCCAGCCGCCGCCGGGGTTGGCCGGCGCAATGATCGTATAGTCGGCGGCATATGCCGGAAGCGCCAAGGCGCCAGCGAGAATGGATGCCAGGAAGAAGTGTTTCAAGGTCGGTCCTCCGTAGGGCGCGTTTAATCGCGCGTGCGTTGATTATCGTCGCGTACGGGAGAAGCACGTGGCTGGTTTTTTGCGCGCCAGCCGCTGACCGTGGTGGTGATTTCCTCCCGATGCGCTGCTGACGGCCCGCCTCCACGGATCATCAGCGATCCCTAAGCCACCATAGAAAGCTGACATTAACCTGACATCAAGTCGGCATTGCGTAAATGGTTTGTTCTGCCTGCCGAAATTTCAGTGGAGCCTGAGCATCTCGTTCCAGCGCGCGATCAGGCGGGCGCGCTTGACCTGGTCGAGATAGACCATCAATCCCGGGCTGACCGGAACGGGCCGCAATTGCCCGCCGAGCATCTCCTGCATCGTGTTGGCAGTGTTCTCGCCCGCGACATCCGGGCTGACGGCCGGGATCTGCAACTCGCGCGCCATGATCGTCTGGCCCTCCTTCGACATGAAGAATTCGAGGTAGCGGCGGCCGAGATCGGGGGAGGCGGCCGCCTGCGGCACGAGGCCGATACGCGACATCACGACCGTATAGTCCTTTGGAAGCACGATCCCGACATCGGGATGGCGCGAGGCCCAGTCGGCGGCATAGGAGCCGAGGATATTGTAGCCAAGCACGAACCGGCCATCGGCAACCCGTTCGACGATCGCCTGGCTGGTCGAATAGAGTTTGACGCCCGCGGCCCCCATCGCCTGGATGACACTCCAGATGTCGCCGAATTGTTCCTGGTCGCGCGACATGAAGAGGAAGCCGACGCCGGAGCGCTCGATGTCATAGGTGCCGATCCGGCCAAAGACGGCGCTGCCCTGCCGCTTCAGATAGTCGACGAATTCCGCGCGTGTTGCGGGTGGCGGCTCGGTCTTGAAGCTTGGTTTGTGATAGACGAAGACGGCTGGCTCGAAGGTCAGCGCATAGGCCGTGTTGCGCCAGTTTGCCCAAGCCGGCCAGCGGCCGCTCATCGGCAGGTCGCTGCGCTGCGCATAACCGTCATTGCTGAGCTTGACCTGCAGGTCCATGGCCGAGGAGAAGGCAAAGTCGGCCGTCTTCTCACCGGCATCCGTCTCTTTAACGATCCGGTCGTAGATCTCGCCCGTCAGCATGTCCTCGTAACGCACCGCCACGTCCGGATTGGCCTTCTGGAAACCAAGGATCATCGGCCGTGCGAGCGGTTCGTCGAGCGAGGAGTAGACGATGAGAACGGGGGCCGCATCGTCCCCTGAAAGGGCCGGGAACAACACGGGCGCCGAAAGCGCCAGGCCGGGAAGAAAGAGGCAGAAAGCCAAGGAAATCAAATAGCGCATGAATTCACAATGCCCGAGCCGCCTGCCGTTCACAAGCAAGCTTGCGGCCGATAAAGTGAGCGGGGGAGAGCGACATTGCGAATCTTGCTTGTTGAAGACAATCAGGCCCTGGCAGAGGGCTTATCCGCAATCCTGCGCGGAAGCGGTTATGCGGTAGACGTCGTAAGCGACGGTGCATCGGCCCATGCCGTTGCCGCTGCGGAGAGCTTCGATCTGGTGATCCTCGATCTGAACCTGCCGGAAATGGACGGCCTCGACGTGCTGCGCGCCATGCGGGCGCGGCAGAACCGGGCGGCGGTCCTGATCCTGACGGCGCGCGGCACGCCGGAGGAGCGGGTGAAGGGCCTCGATCTCGGCGCCGACGATTACATGATCAAGCCTTTCGACATCGCCGAGTTCGAGGCGCGGGTGCGGGTGCTTTTGCGCCGCCAGGCAGGATTGCGCGCCTCCGTCGTCAGCTATGGCAATGTATCCCTGGACCTCACGTCGCGGAGTTTCTCCTCAGCCGGCGCGCCGATCGAAATTCCCGCCCGCGAATTAGGGTTGCTCGAACTTCTGTTCATGCGTGCCGGCAAGGTCGTCGCCAAGGAGGCGATCGTCCAGTCGCTCACCGGCCTCGACGACGATCTCAGCGCCAATGCGATCGAGCAATATGTGAGCCGGCTCCGCAAGCGCCTGGCACCCTACGGCCTGACGGTGCGCACCGCGCGCGGCATCGGCTATTATCTCGACAAGACGGCCAGCCCCGAATGAGGACGGTCGTCTATTCGCTGCGGCGCCGGCTGCTCGGCTGGCTTTTGATTTCCACCGCCGTGATCGGGGTGGTAGCGCTGACCGACACTTACCGGGAGGCGGTCAAGACGGCGAACGTCGTCTCGGACCGCGTTCTCGCCGGTTCGGCGCTGGCGATCGCCGAACGCGTCGTCGTCGCCGAAGACGGCTCGCTTCAGGTCGACATTCCCTATGTCGCGCTGGAGATGCTGACGTCAGCAGCGCAGGACCGGGTCTTCTACCGGGTGGACGGGCCGCCTGGCGAGTTCATCACCGGCTATCAGACGCTGCCGTCGCTCGCGGAAGGTCAGGACCAGTCGACGGCATTCGGCGACGCCGTCTTTCGCGGTGAGCCCATTCGCATTGCGGCACTCCGGCGTTCCGCCTCGACCGGTGTCAGTTCCGTCCCCTTTGTGGTGACTGTTGCCGAAACGACGATCGCGAGGCGGCAACTAACGCAGACGATCCTTCTGCGTTCTGCCCTGCGCCTCACCCTGATGATCGCCGGCGCGGCCATGATCGTCTGGATCGCCGTCACCTTTTCGCTGAGACCACTCTATCGGCTAGGTGATGCCATCGCCGAGCGCAGCCCCGATGACCTGCATCCGATCGGCGAGCGGGTGCCGAGCGAGGTTCAGGGGCTCGTCGACACGGTCAACTCGTTCATGGTGCGCCTGCAATCGGCGCTCGACGCGCTGCGCCATTTCACCGGCAACGCCAGCCATCAGTTGCGAACGCCGCTGGCGATCATCCGCACGCAGCTGGCTCTTGCCCAGAGAGCAGGAACGCTCGAGGAGACGCGGGCAGCCGCGCGCAAGGCGGACGAAGCAGTCGCAAATGCAGAGCGCATTCTCGCGCAACTGCTGCTGATGGCGAAGATCGACGCGGCGGGCAAGGATGAGGCGCGCGGTTCGGAGCGCATCGAACTCGCCGGGCTCGCGCGTGAGATCACCGCCGACCATGTACCGGCGGCCGGCGAGGCCGGAATCGACCTCGGTTTTGCCAGCGACGGTGAGCACTGGATCCGCGCCGAGCCGCTGCTCGTCGGCGAGCTACTGAAGAACCTGATCGACAACGCGCTCCTCTATGCCGGACGGGGCGCCGAGGTCACGGTGCGTGTCGAAGGGCGCGACGATGCTGTCGTGCTTGAAGTCGAGGACAACGGTCCGGGAATCCGGCCGGAACTGCGCGAAGCGGTGCTCAAGCGTTTCCGGCGCGGCGGCGACGAGGCGCCAGGCACCGGGCTTGGTCTGCCGATCGTCGAGGAGATCGCCCGGCTTTACGGCGGGACGATGCGCCTGCAGGAGGGCGAGGGCGGGCGCGGATTGAAGGTCGTGGTGGCGTTCCCGGCGGGGTGAGGGCGGGAGGGAACAGCCCGGTAAGTAGTCGCTCTTCGAACTGCTCAGGGAGGCACCCCCCTCTGCCCTGCCGGGCATCTCCCCCACAAGGGGGGAGATTGGCGAGGGGCGCGGTCTTCCGCAGCCTCAAAGTCGTGGGTGCTCGCAAGGAGCACAAGTAACTCATGCTCAAAGCTGCCGCGTAACCAGCGTCAGCGCCGCGCAAAACTGCCAAACCTTACGTCCAGAACCACCTTCGTCGAATTCAGGCGGGGCAGAGGGGGGTGCAGCTTTGGGCAGAGCGAAGATGGTATTTGCACCGTTGTTCGGGGGCGGGTCCGATTAGGAATCGGCCCGATGTACACTCTCAAAACAAATGACCTGCCCGCGAAATCCGCGGGCAGGTCTCGCTTAGGCTATCGCCGATGCGTCCGATCAGAACGGCGAATCGGGGAAGTAGAAGTCCTTCGCATTGTCCTTGGTGACCAGCGTCGCGTCGATCGTGTAGGTGCCGCGTACCGGAACCTGTCCGTAGAAGTTGGCGACCGTCATTTCGAGCGCGGTGCCGACCATTGCCGGCGGGTAGAGCACGTCGACCGGGATCATCTTGTCGCCGTCCATGACCTTCTTGATCATATCCTTCGAACCGGCGCCGGCCACCACGTACTGGATGTCGGTGCGCTTAGCCTGCTCGATCGCCTGAAGGACGCCGACGGCCATGTCGTCATCCTGGCACCAGACGACGTCGATCTGAGGATATTTGGTCAGGTAGTCCTGCATTACCTTGAAGGCGTCGTCGCGGTTCCAGTTGCCGTATTGGCGGTCGAGGATCTCTACCTTCGAGCCGGCGACGCCCTGGTCGAAGCCGTCCTGGCGCTGCTGGTCGATCGGGATCGGCAGGCCGCGAATGACGACGACCTTGGCTTCCGGCGTCGTGGCCTTGATGTATTCGCCGGCGACCTGGCCGAGCGCCGGGTTGTTGCCGGCGACATAGAGGTCACGCACGCTGTTGTCGTTGACGGAAGGCGCGCGGTCGACGAGCGCCACGAACGTGCCCTTGCCCTTGACCTCCTTGATGGCGTTGACCAGCGGATCGGGATCGGTCGGCAGGATAACCAGCGCGTCGATGCCCTGGGTTTCGAGGTCCTGCACGGCGTTAGCCTGGCTCGCCGGATCCGGCGAGGTCTTGACGATGACGTTGAGGCCCGGATGCTGTTCCATAAGTTGCTTCGCGACGCGTTCCGCATGGAACACGACACCGGCGGTCCAGCCGTGGTCGGCCGCAGGGATCGAGACGCCGATCGTGACCTTCTTCTCCTCCGCGTGGGCCACGCCCGTCAGTGCCATCATCGCGACGGCAGCAATGCCCATTAATCCCTTTCGCATGTCTTCTTTCCTCCCAATGTGTCAGGGTCTTCGCTGATATGGCCGGATCGCGAGATCCGGCATTGTCACGATTTGCGTACCAGCGAGCGCTGGACGAGCATCGCGATGATGATGATCGCACCCTGCATCGCGCCGATCAGGTATTCGCTGATGAAGTTCGACAGGAGCATGATGTTACCGACCAATTCGAGAATGAAGGCGCCGCAGATCGTGCCCCAGACGCGGCCGGCGCCGCCCTTGAGCGCCGTGCCGCCGACGACGACGGCGGTGATGGCCTGCAGTTCCCAGAGAATGCCGGTCGTCGCCGAGGTGGAGCCGAGGCGCGGCACGTAGAGCAGCACGGCAATCGCCACGCAGAGGCCCTGGATCACGAAAGCGATGGTGCGCACCCGGTTGACGGCAATGCCGGAATAGCGGGCGACGTCGCTGTTGGAGCCGACGGCGACCACGTGCCTGCCATAACGCGTGCGATAGAGGATGAAGGCGGCGACGGCGGTAACCGCGAGGATGATCGCGATCGGCGTCGGAACGCCGACAATACTGCCGAAATAGGCCGGTCGATAGAGTTCCTGAATCTCCGGCTCGCGAAGCGTGATCGCGCCGCCTTGTGAAAGCCAGGTGGTGAGGCCGCGATAGATCCCCATCGTGCCGAGCGTGGCTATGAAAGGCTCGATCCTGCCGACGGTGGTGATCAGCCCGTTGGCGAGGCCGCAAGCAGCACCTGCCGCCACCGCGAAAACGACCGCCGCCGTCAGCATCAACGTCGGATCGGCGATGACACCGGAATTCATGAACAGGATCATCAAGCTCGCCACGAAGGCGACCATCGAGCCGACGGAGAGATCGAGGTCTCCTGCCGAGATGACGAACGTCGCGCCCACCGCAATGATGGCAATGAAGGCGCAGCGGGTGGCGACATTGGCGAGATTGTTGAGGCCGATGAAGTTGGGGTTGACGATCGCACCGACGATCAAAAGCAGGGCGAGCGCGGCAAACGGCGCCACCGCCCTCAGATCGACGTCCCGCCAGGTGCGGCGGTGACTTGTGCTTTGGATGCTTTCCTCGTTCACGCTCATGTTCAGACCAACCTCCCGCCCCGAAGCCCCGGGGAATTCCATATTCCTGTGACGGCCTGTCGCCGGTGGCATGCACCGTCAGGCGGCAACCATCCTCTTCAGTCCCGCTGCATAGCGCATGATCTCCTGCTCGGAGATATCGTCCCCTTCGAGCATGCCGACGATCCGTCCCTCGCGCATCACGGCAACCCGCGTGCAAAGCCCGATCACCTCCGGCATTTCGGAGGAAACGACGATGATCGAGCGCCCGTCGCGCGCCAGCGCCGAAATGAAGTGATAGATCTGCTGCTTGGTGCCGACGTCGATGCCGCGCGTCGGCTCGTCGATGATGATGATCTCGGGCTCCGTCTCCATCACCTTGGCGAGCAGCAGCTTCTGCTGGTTGCCGCCAGACATGCGCCTCGCCACCACGTCGCCGTCGCGCACGCGGATGTCGAAGCGGCGACGGGCCTTTTTGAGCGCCGCGGCCTCGCTCGTGGGATCGAGATAGCCAAGGCGGGTATGCTGGCCGAGCGATTGCAGGGTGAGGTTCGCCGTCATGCCGGAATTCAGGAGCAGGCCCTTCGCCTTGCGGTCCTTGGTCATGTAGGCGAGGCCGCGTCGGTTGGCGGCGCGCACGTCGCCCGACGGCACGGCTTCGCCGCGGATTGTCACTTCTCCCGAGAGCCGCGGCCTGAGGCCGGCGACCGCCTCCATCAGTTCCGTGCGTCCCGAGCCGATCATGCCGGAAAAGCCGAGGATTTCGCCCTTGCGCACCTCAAAGCTGGCGTCCTTGACATAGTCGGTGGAGAGCGAGTCCACTTGCAGAACGATCTCTTCGTCGACATCCGGCTCGGTCTTGGCGGGATAGAGGCTCGACATCTCGCGGCCGACCATCAGTTGGGCGATTGACTCCCCGTCGAGTATCGCGGTCGGGGCGGTCTTTACCCACTGACCATCGCGCAACACTGTCACCCGATCGGTCAGTTCGAGGACCTCGTCGAGCTTGTGCGACACGAAGACGAAGCTCGTGCCCTGGTCTCTGAGTTTGCGCACTTGGCGGAAGAGGAAATTGGTCTCCTCGCGGGAGAGAACGGCCGTGGGCTCGTCCATGAAGACCACCCGCGCATCGCGGCTGATCGCCTTGGCAATCTCCACCATCTGCTTTTCGGCGATCGACAGGCTGCTGATCAGCGCATTCGCATCGACATGACAGCCGAGGAGATCGAGCACCCGGCGTGTCTCCGCACGCATATATTTGCGGTCGAGCACTCCGAAGCGCGTTACCTCGCGGCCGAGGAAGAGACTCTCCGCAACGGTCAGATGTTCGGCGAGATTGAATTCCTGGTGGATGATGACGATGCCGAGCGCTTCGGCGGCACCGTTTGGCGGAAGCGTCACCGGTTTGCCGTCGAGCAGGATTTCGCCCGAGGACGGCTGCTCAAAGCCGGAAAGGATTTTTACGAGCGTCGATTTGCCGGCGCCGTTCTCGCCCATCAGCGCATGGATCTCGCCGGAGCGAAGCTCGAAACTGACGCTGAAGAGCACCTGGACGCCGCTGAACGACTTGCCGATGCGACGTGCTTCCAGCACGACGCTCCCGGTCTCGACCGTTTCCGGATTCATCGATTCCCCCTTGCGGCTCCCATCCGCTTTATGGGCTATGTAAACCTTTACACACGTCATGTAAAGGTTTACATCGTGACTTACACAGGAATTTCCGAGGTGTCCTTTGACGTTGCCGGAAGTGTGTGTAGTGTCCCGCCACCTGCAGCGCCGCGCGTCTTACCAAACGTGCAAAGGACGCTGCAGCACTTTGGATAGCTGCATGTTTCCTTAAATCGGCTGCGATTTAAGGAAACATGCAGTACGAGACGCAAGGCAGAGCGAGAGTGTCGGAATCCACGCCCGCAACCATCGAAGACGTCGCCAGGATCGCCGAAGTTTCGATCGCGACGGTATCGCGGGCAATCCACACCCCGGAGAAGGTCGCAAAGTCCACGCGACTGAAAGTCAACCAGGCCATTGCCATTACCGGTTATACGACCAATGCCATGGCGCGCAGCCTGAGGCTTGGCCGGTCGAACATGATTCTGGTCGTTGCCCCGGATATCGGCGACCCTAATTTTTCCAGCATTCTCGTCGGCCTGGAAAACGAGGCGCGGTCGCACGGCTATGGCGTGCTGATCGGCCATACGCAGAACGACGCCCAGCGCGCACTTGAATATCTGAAGTTCCTCAACTCCAATCAGGCGGCGGGCCTCATCCTCTTCACCGGTATTCTGCCGTTCGGCCATGAGACGATGACGGCGCGATTGCCACCGAGCGTGGGCATCTTCGAGCCTGTTTTCAACGGCGGCATCCCCTATGTCGGCATCGACGACATAGAGGGGGCACGCAAGGTGGTCGATCTCCTGATTGCCGAAGGCCATCGCAAGATTGCCTTTATCGGCGATTCCCGCACGCGGCTCGCCTACAAGAGGCGACGGGCTGGATACGACGCCGGCCTCGACGCGGCCGGCGTGCCGGCGGAGTTGCGGCTCGTCCAGGAGGGAGACGGCACGCTCGAGAGTGGAAGGGCGGCCGTGGAACGGCTCTTTGTTCGCGACACGTTGCCGACCGCTTTCATGTGCGTCAACGACCAGACGGCGCTCGGCGTGATGATCGGGCTTAAGACGCGCGGCTATGACATACCCAATGATTTTTCGGTGACCGGCTTCGACGACGTGCCGCAGGCGACGTTCATGACGCCGGCCCTGACCACGATCCGCCAGCCGCGCACGCTGATCGGAAAGCAGGCCATGGCACTCCTGCTTGACCTTCTTTCCGACAGGCGCCCCGCCGAGACCGAGTTCCTCCTGAGGCCGGATCTGGTGGTCCGCAATTCGGTGACCGCACCGTCGCGGCGATGGATAGGTAAATAGGGTTACGGTATGTCCTGCTAGCCACCCCTCCGCGCAAGGTCCACTCAGCGGAGGGGCTTTTTCAGCGCGCCCTTCCTGACCCTAAGCCGCCAGCCTGCTTGCGCGGCCAAGTACCTGAAAGCGGCCCGCCATGCGGTTGAGGTCGCCCACCTCGCTGCTCAACTCGCGGCAGGCCGCATTGGTCTCCTCGACCATCGCTGCATTCCGTTGCGTCACTTCATCCATTCTGTGAAGTGCGGCATCGATCTCGGATAATGCAGTCGACTGCTCGGTCGCGGCAGTCACGATCGCGCCGATCAGGTCGGTCACCTGCTGCACATGGCCCTCGATCCCGATCAACGCCTCACCGGTCTGGTTGACAAGCTCCACGCCGCCGGCGACTTCCCGTGTCGACGCCTCGATCAGCATTTTGATCTCCTTGGCGGCGCTGGCGGAGCGACCGGCCAGTTCCCGCACCTCCTGAGCGACGACGGCAAAACCTTTGCCGGCTTCGCCCGCACGCGCAGCCTCGACGCCCGCATTGAGCGCCAGGAGATTGGTCTGGAAAGCGATCTGGTCGATGACGTTGATGATCTGCTGGATCTGCCCGGAGGATCGCGCGATGCGCTCCATGGCGGCCACTGCGTCGCGCACGACCATCGCGGATTTTTCGGCGGTGTCTTTCGCCGCCACCATCACCAAGCTTGCCTCTCGCGCGCGCTCCGAGGAATTGTGTGCCGTCGCCGTGATCTCGTTGAAGGCGGAGGCGGTCTGTTCGAGCGAGGCCGCCTGCTGCTCGGTACGTTTGGCCAGATCATCGGTCGCCCCGGCGATCTCCGACGAGCTCGTGCCGAGCTTGGCGGTCGCGTTGAGGACACTGGAGATCGTTTCAGCGAGCCGTTCAACGCTCGTGTTGAATTCAGCTCTCAACTCCTCGTACTCGTCGGAGAAGCGATCCTCGATGCGGACGGAGAGATCGCCGGCAGACAGGCGTCCCAGTCCGCGGGTCAGATGTTCAATGACTTGCAGCCTGCCCTTCTCCTCGATCGCTTTTCTTCGTGCGTGGGCTGCCTCTTGTTCGTCCCGCAGGCGGCGCTCCTCGTCCGTCCGCTCCCGCGCATTGCGGCGCTCGATTGCCGCTTCCCGGAACACGGCGACGGACCTTGCGACCATGCCGATCTCATCCGGACGCTCGGCATAGGGAACCTCGCGGTCGTAGTCGCCAGCGGCCAATGTCTGCATATAGGCAGACATTGTGGCCAGAGGCTTCACCGCGTGATGGCGGAAGAACCAAAGGCCGGCGAGCAGCAGAAGGACGGACATCGCCGAGCTCAGGGTGGCGGCCCAGGAAAGGCTGGCCGTGTCCGAAGCTGCACCTGCTTCCTGCTGTTTCAGGAACTTGTCGGCCATCGCGACCAGTTCATTGACCGCGACTTCATGGTGGTGAAAGCTTGCCTTCAACTCGCCCATTGCCTGCGCCGCAGAAGCCTGATCTCCGTCCCGGAACGGAGCGAGGAACTTTTCTTCCATCGCTGCCCAATAGGCATCGGCTCTGCCGATAACATCGTTCTCCAGCTTTGCCTTGAGCGTTTCGGGAGCGGTCGACGCTTTCCAGTAGGCGTGCCGGTCGTCATAGGCTTGTTTCAAGGTCGCAATCTTGTCGAGGTTGCCTTTGGCGAGTTCGGGATCGGATACGGCCTCCATCGCCAGCATGTATGACTCTACCGTGTACAACGGT
This sequence comes from Sinorhizobium garamanticum, assembly GCF_029892065.1. Taxonomy (NCBI): domain Bacteria; kingdom Pseudomonadati; phylum Pseudomonadota; class Alphaproteobacteria; order Hyphomicrobiales; family Rhizobiaceae; genus Sinorhizobium; species Sinorhizobium garamanticum. The sequence goes on from NZ_CP120374.1 coordinate 1,934,598, forward strand.
GGCGGCAGGATATCGGCGATCAGGTCTTTTCCGTAGACCACCTGCGTATAGACGGGGCCGTTTACCCTGAGCTTGTCGAAGGCGTATGTCTTGATGCCAATGGAAATTACCAAGCCGGCGGTGACGATCGCCCCAAAGATCGCCAAACCGCGCGCAATAGATAGTTTCATGCAATCTCTCCCACGGAAAACCTTGCTGCGCTGGACACGCCATGGACTTCACGGAACCTCCTGAAGAGGCCGCAAGCGAGTAATAAGTCATGAAAAAATTCCGGACTGACCGGCGCGGAACGTCCGCATCATGCATCAAGCCTTCCACTCAAGGGGATAGACTTGGCAACGTTCTCGTATAACGAGCAGAATTATATGATAATTGTTACTGCGTAATTAAGCGCTCGCACGGCGCAGTAGCGCCGAACACGGCGAGCCGTAGCGTGGGTGCCACGCCGCGTATGCTATAGGACTCGCATAGGCGGGGCAGTCGAGCGGACGGGATGCGAGGCGTTATGCGTTAGCGATCGCGGGGGCCGAAGAGGGAAGCTGTTTCGCGGGTCTGAACCCGAAGCATTGCGTTCCAAAGCTGAAGAACGAAACGCGGCTGGAACTGGCTCGCAAGCTTGCGCTGCGACAACATCATAAATCTCCAATGGTTTTGGATGCTAGCTCTCTAGTGTATCGACGGCGCCTTTGCCAGAGCGGAGTCTACGGGGCTGCCTTGCAGGGCAAGCATGCGTCGATGCACGAATAATCGCTGAGCTTTAGCAGTACAAGCAAAGAAAAGAGCCGGAACGGCTTTCGCCATTCCGGCCAGTCACTTCTCTGGGAGGATCAGTCTTCTTTTCTGAAGCTTAGGTTTTCTTTCGGCCCTTCTGGCGATAGACGTCGACAACGACGGCGGCGACGATGATCACGCCCTTGACGATTTCCTGGTAGTAGGCGTCGACCCTGAGGAACGTGAAACCGGAGGTCATGACGCCGAGGATCACCGTGCCGATGACGGTCCCGGTGACGCGGCCCACGCCGCCGGTCAGCGACGTGCCGCCGATGACTGTCGCAGCAATGGCGTCGAGTTCATACATGACGCCCATGCCGGCCTGTGCTGTCTGGGCGCGTGCTGCGGTGACGACGCCTGCCAGGCCCGCCAGCATGCCGGCGATTGCATAGACCTTGATCAGATGCGCCTCGACATTGATGCCGGATACGCGCGCAGCCTGCACATTGGCGCCGATCGCATAGGTGAACTTGCCGTAGCGGGTGTAGCGCAGCGCGATGTGGAATATCAGCGCGACGACGAGGAAGACGATAACCGGCCAGATGCCCGTGCCGATGAAGTTGAACTGGTCGGTGAGACCGGATACGGGCTGACCCTTGGTGTACCACTTGGAGACGCCGCGCGCCGAGACCATCATGCCGAGCGTGGCGATGAAGGGGGGGATCTTGGTCTTGGCGATCAGCTGCCCGTTGATATAGCCGGCGACAAGGCCGATGCCGACGCCGAGGCCGATCGGCACGATTGCCGGAAGGTCTGTGAGCGACGGATAAAGTGCACGTGGCCAGGTGGATGCTTGCGCGACGCTCGCCGAAATCATCGCCGTCATGCCGACGACCGATCCCGATGACAGGTCGATGCCGCCGGTGATGATCACCTGCGTCACGCCGACGGCGATGATGCCGATCACCGAGACCTGCAGGATCATGATCGTCAGTCGCTGGGAATTCATCAGGAAGCTCTGGCCGACGAAGATCCAGCCGAGAATTTCGTAGACAAGGGCAATCCCCAGCAACACCAGGAAGATGTTGAATTCGGGCGGCACGCGCCGCCTTGACCCGACAAGGGTCGTGCTCGTGCCATGTGCGGCGACATTGGTATCCATTTTCTGTCCTCCCTGCAGTCGGCATTGCGCGCGTCTAGCGCGCGGCAAGTTCCATGACCTTGATCTGGGTCGCTTCGGCTCGGTCGAGGAAGCCGGTGACGCGGCCTTCATGCATCACCATGATCCGGTCGCTCATGCCGAGCACTTCGGGCATTTCCGACGAGATCATGATGACCGCGACGCCGTTGCGGGCGAGTTCGGTGACAAGACGGTGGATTTCCGCCTTGGCGCCGACATCGATGCCGCGTGTCGGCTCATCAAGGATGAGAATGCGTGGATTGGTGAGCAGCCAGCGGCCGATCAGCACCTTCTGCTGATTGCCTCCCGACAGGTTTTCGATGCGCTCCTGCAGGTTTGGCGTCTTGACGCGCAGCTTGCGGCTCATCTCCTCGCAAGCCGCAGTGATCGCCTTCTCGCTGACGAAGCCGCGCTTGACGAATTTGTCCTGCAGCACCGCGATCTGCATGTTCTCGAGAATGTCGAGGATGAGCAGGCAGCCGGTGTCCTTGCGGTCCTCTGTCAGGAACGCCATGCGATGACGGATTGCCGTGTTGGGATTGTCGATCGCGACCTCGCTGCCATCGATCGCAATCGTCCCCGAGCTTGCCGGTGTGACGCCGAAGAGGGCCTCGGCGACGTTCGAGCGGCCGGAACCGACGAGGCCCGCAACGCCGAGGATTTCGCCGGCGCGCACATCGAAGGACACGTCGTGAAAGACGCCGGTGAGCGTCAGATTCTTGACCGACAGCACGACGTCGCCGATCGGCACCTCCTCCTTCGGGAACATCTGGGTGATCTCACGGCCGACCATCATGCGGATAATGTCGTCGCGGGTGACATTGCTGGAGGCGTGCGTGCCGATATATTTGCCGTCGCGAAACACCGAGAATTCGTCGGCGATCTCGAAGAGCTCGTTCATCTTGTGGGTGATGTAAACAATGCCGATGCCTTGCGATCTGAGGTCGCGGATGATCTCGAAGAGGTGCGCAACCTCGCGCTCGGTCAGCGCCGATGTCGGCTCGTCCATGATCAGGACGTCAGATTCGTAGGAAACCGCCTTGGCGATTTCGACCATCTGACGGTTAGCGACGGAGAGGTGACGGACTTCGATCTCCGGGTCGAGATTGATCTTCAGCCGCTCGAACAGCTTGGCGGTCATGCGGCGCATTTCGCCGTGATCGACGAAGCCGAACCGGTTCTTCGGTTCGCGGCGGATCCAGATATTTTCCGCGACCGTCATGAACGGCATCAGGTTCAGTTCCTGATGGATCATGGCGATGCCGTTTTCGAGCGCATCGAGCGGCGACTTCAACTGGATGTCGACGCCGCGGAGCTTCACTTCGCCCCTGTCCGGATGGTAGATGCCGGCGAGGATCTTCATGAGCGTCGACTTGCCGGCGCCGTTCTCGCCCATGAGCGCATGCACGGTGCCGCGCTTCAGCTTGAACTCGACGTCATCGAGCGCCACGACGCCCGGGAATTCCTTGCGTATGCCTTCCGCGGAAAGAAGATACTCCGCATTCGGTATGGCGCCACTCGCACGCACGGCTGCCATGGTTGTGGGACTGAGCGTCATTCTCATAGCCTCCCCAGTTTCCGGCTCGGGCCGAAAATTCCCGCGGCGGGCGAATACGCCTTCTCATTGAGCCCAACCGTCAGGGCTTGGTGCGGGGACTGATTTCAGGAGGGAGCGCGGCTCTTGCCGCGCCCCCAATGCGAACGATCAGTTCTTCGCCTGGTATTTGTCCAGGTTTTCCTTCGTCACGAGTTCGAAGGGGATGTAGACCTTCTTTTCGACCGGCTCACCCTTGGCGAGCTTGAGTGCGGCGTCGACCGAGCCCTGGCCCTGGCCGGCGGCGTTCTGGAATACGGTCACGTCGAGGTCGCCGGCCGCCATGGCGGCGAGCGCATCCTGGGTGGCATCGACGCCGCCGATGACGACCGAGTCCATCGAACGGCCGGCAGCCTTCAGTGCCTGGATGGCGCCGATGGCCATTTCGTCGTTGTTCGAAATGACGGCATCGAACTCGAGGCCGGCGGAGAGCCAGTTGGTTACGAGGTCGGCGCCCTGGGTGCGCGACCAGTTGGCCGTCTGCTCTTCGACGATCTCGATGCCCTTGCACTGTTCGGTGGCAAGCACGTCATGCACGTCCTTCGTGCGCATGCGGGCAGCCTGGTTCGAAAGCTCGCCCATCATGACGACAGCCTTGCCCTTGCCGCCAAGCAACTTGCAGATCTCCTGGGTTTCCAGCGTGCCGGATTCCAGCTCGTTCGAGGCCACGAAGGCCTGCTTCTCAGGAAGGGTGTCGACGTTGACGGGCTCGCGGTTGACATAGACCAGCGGAATACCGGCATCGGCGGCGATCTTCGACATGGCGGCGGTCGCATCGGTGTCGACCGGGTTGACGATGATGGCATCGACGCCGGCTGCGATGAAGTTCTGGATCTGGCTCTGCTGCTTCGCGACGTCGTTCTGCGCGTCTTCGATCTGCAGTTCGACGCCATTGAGCGTCTTCGCATAGTCGGACATGCCGTTGCGCAGAACTGTCAGGAAGTTGTCGTCGAACAGCGCCATCGACACGCCGATGGTCTCGGCATGCGCAGCCGTCGACATCATGACGGCCATTGCAGCGCCCAGCACAAATTTCTTCATTTCTTTCTCCTCCACATTCGGTGCCCGGCGACACCTTCTCCTGCCGGAAGTGCGACCTTCGTGGCCGCACCCATTCCAAACCGGAAGCCGCACTCCCGCTGCGCGTCCGGTCAAAACGGAATAAACGAACCAGCAAATTGCGATTACGGAATATGTATTCCATTTTATCTCGGCGCCGTCAAGTCTGTCTTGAGGCGCCCGAGCCATTTTCGGTGTTTAGTGAATGATCAGGCCTTGGCTTGCAGGTAAGCCATGCTTTCGCGGAGAGCCTTTGCTGGATCGGCGAGGTCGTGCACCGACGGCGCGAAGGGCTCGAAGGAAAACGGGCCCTTGTATCCCTGACCGGTGAGGCGCCGGATCTGGCCGGCATTGTCCAGCCGGTCCTCCGCGTCGACGAGAACGCGATGCGGATCGCGCATATCGGCGACCGTCACCGCCTTGTCACTGACGCCGGAAATATGCACGAGCCCGGTCATATCCGGGAAAAAGGCGTTCTCGCCGGCAAGATGGTGATGGAAGGTGTCGTGGACGAGACGGAATGTCGCCTCGCCGCCGACCTCCCGGATCGCCTCGACGGCTTCGGTCTTGGAGCGCAGAGAGCAGATCTCGAAGCCGAGCGGCTCGACGAGCCCGGTAACGCCTGCCGTTTCCAGCAATGGCTTCAAGGCTTTCAGCGCGGTCCTGAGGTTTGCCTGGCGCTCGCCGTCCTTCTGGCCGCTGCCATCATTGACCGGCACCAGCACCAGGGCCTTGGCGCCGCAATCACGCGCATAGGAGACAAGCGCGCGTGCTTCCGCGTCGCGCTCGTCGTTCCATTCGTTGAAGCGTTGCAGCGCGTTGATCGAGAGGATCGTCAGCCCGTGCTTTTCAGCAAGCGCCCTCACAGCATCCGGGCGGGTGCCGTCGAGGATCGCGTTGCCGGAAAGATCGTTGCGAATTTCGACCGCGGATATTCCAAGCGACTTGGCGAGCGCGAAGAATGCATCAAGCGGCAGGCCGGGCGCGGTCATGTGATTGAGGGCGAAGGGAATGGCGGTCATTTGGGCGTATCCTCCAGGAATGTTTGGAATGACTTTCGCCTGATCGGAACATTTATTCCATTTCAGGCCTGGAGCCACATTCATCACTTGGGAGGCGGCAGTCAAAGCGATAGGCGTGCAGCCGGCTTGCATTTCTGCAAGATTGCATTTTGCTAATGATGGAATTCTGTCATGACAGGCCGGCTGGGATTGCTAGTCAAGTAACGGCATCAAGTCGATGGCGACCATGCTGTTCACAGAGCACCACCAACCCGAGCCCCGTCTCCCAAGCCGCCGCAGTCGCCGCTCTGACCGGGCCGGTCGACTTTCTGCCGAATGCAACGCCGTGTGTCAGATGCGTCGCGGCCTATGCCTTTGGTCGCTTAACGCGACCGCCGGACTGAGCTTCGACAACATTGGCGCTCCGAGGATGGCGATCGCCCGTTTGCGGTTGTAGGCCGGGACTTGGAGGGGGTGATGTCAGGTTCGTCACCGGGCAGCCTCAGCGAACGACACAAGCCGCCCGGTCTCTTCATCCCACAGAACAAGCTTCACGCACCGAAAACTGTCCATGATGGAAATGCGACCGATTTCGCCCAGCTCTGGATGATCGCGCAGGACTTCCGGAAGACGGTAGTAGGGCACCCTGCTGGATAGGTGATGGACGTGATGAATACCGATGTTCCCGGTTATCCACCGCAAAATCGGCGGCAAATCATAGTGCGATGCGCCGTGAATAGCAGCATGGGCAAACTGCCATTGCGGCGGCTTTGACCAGTGCGTTTCTTCAAATTGATGCTGAACGTAAAAGAGCCAGACACCTGCGGCGCCGGCCAACAGAACGATCGACAGGTGGACCAGCAAAAACGGGACCAATCCAACAGCCCATATCAGCAGGGCTGCCAATATCGTGACCGCCACATTGGTCATCATCGTCGAAACCCATGGCAAGGCTCCGGAGCGCATCATGCCGAAGGGCAGGCGCTGCTTAAACAGGAAGAGCCATGCTGGACCAATGCCAAACATCACAAGCGGATGCCGGTACAGACGGTAACCTAGACGTCCCCATCGCGATAGCGCGTTGTATTCAGACACCGTCAGCGTTGAAATATCGCCGACACCGCGCTCGTTCAGGTTTCCGGCGGATGCATGATGCTCCGCATGCGCACGCCGCCAATAGTCATAGGGAGTAAGTGTCAAAATGCCAATCAACCGTCCTATCCAATCGTCGAGGCGGCGGCGGGCAAAAAACGAACCGTGTCCGCAATCATGCTGAATCATGAACAGGCGAAGCAAGAACCCGGCTGCGGGGACGATCAGGACCAGCCCAAACCAGAAGCCGTAGTGAACAGCCGCCCAGGAGCAAGCCCACAGCATTGCGAAGGGAATGACCGTAATGGCGAGTTCGAATGAACTTCGACCGGCACGGGGTTGGCGATAATTCGCAAGGATTTTGAGCCAGGCTTTCTCGCCGTGGTGGTTTGCAGGCCCGAAGGCAGTCGCTGAGTTCATTCCCGTGAATTGCTTTCTTGTTGTTCAATGCTGCGGCGTATTGGAGATGAGCTTTCACTCTAAGGCAGCTGAAACATTCCTGATCGCGCCTCAGCAGCAACGGGGATTATATGAATCAGTCGAACTAAGATAGCCTCCAGACATAGGACAAAATGACCAGTGCGCCGAAAATTCGCGGTCCAAGGAGGATCGTGCCGCGCGGCTGCAATGGTCGTGAGGTTTCGTTTGGGGGTATGTCGGCGCCGGCGGACATGCGTGCCTCCTGTGAAGTGAAGCAGCATTATCGGACCCCAAATAAGAGGTCTGAAAAGGTGGGACAGCGATCTGCTAAGCGATGAAATCCATTGAGCTGAGTTTTCACCCAACTTTGCAGTAAGGTTTCATCGTGACCCGACAGCAGGAGAGCCTTAAAACAACAGCCGATTTCCTCGTCGGCAGGTTTCAAGAAGGATTGAGCGATCCTGATGCCTTGCTTGCTGAAACGGAGAAGCACCGGGGTGGTCGGCGCCCCGCCGAGACGAGGGCGGCCAGCCTTGAATCTCAATCGCGAGGACCGCAGACCTGCCTCATGACGCGACAACGCCAGCGTTGTGCGTCTCATCAGGCGCACAAAGCTGCGACATTTTGCTTCGCTGCATGCGGTCGTCCTTGAATCGACTCCGATTTAAGGAATGCAGTAGCGGCTAGATGTTTGCGATCTCAGGACAATGTGCGGCTGCAGCTCGTTCCGACCTTGCTGACGATGTCCGCAGGAACTTGAATATCGGCCAATATCAACGCCACGAGCTCATCGCGCTTCGCACGATTGTCATAGCCTTTCAAAGCTGCAAGGTCCGTGCTGCTGGCGGTAGCCATTCGTCCCGCGGCACTTGAGCAGACGCCTGTCAACGCATCCACTCTGGCCGTCTCCGCCGCAATTGTGCTGGCACTGGTTGTCGTGACCCATCCAGCATTGAAAGCGATGATCGGCGCGGCAAAGGCCCCTACGACAAAACCAATCGCATAGGGTTTTGTCCGTTCAAGGATTTGATCGAATGTCATGATTTCATTCCCTCTAATCAGGTTGATTATCGGGATCGTTGCGGGCCCGCGCTCGGACCATGAGCCAATGGCAATCCAGATTTTTGATCCTGCGCTATAAAACATTTAATGTAAACAACCAATCCGCAATGTTTGCAGAAAAATATATTTTATATATTGATCTCGCGTGTTGCGCTACGTTTGCGATTTTTTATTGTGCCTATAGGTAGAAAATCAACGCACGCTCGCAGCTTATTTTTTTAGTAAATGGCTTATCGACCTAAAATAGCTTGGTAAGTCAGCGATTGTCAGGTAGAAGTTAAAAATCGTTCTTAGGCTAGCTTGGCTTTTTTGCTTCGCCCGAAGCTCTAGCCCCGCCAAACGCACCCATCATCGATCCTTCAAGCACAGCAGGCTGCTGTGACATCTCATCGGCATGAGAATGTGAAGGAAATCTGCGGCCGACGGCGATCGCGCCGCGCTCTTGTTCTGAACAGAAAGAGCTAAGCGCTCCAGCGGCGCCAGAAATATCCGAGAGGTGAAAGGAGGTTCTTATGCGCGGGTTCCCCGATGATATCGTGGCTGCACTGAGCAAGGCTGAAATTGAGGTGCTCCGGCGCGTATTTGAAGCGATCTGCGCCAGGTACGGAATATCGCGGCAGGGCCAACAAATTCAACGGCTGGCGCAATTCCTCATGAGCGAGTTCCGCCGCGGGCCATTGGATGAAGAGGCGCTGTTGACCGCCGCTCACGAGTTTTGCCGCGAACAGGAACGGGAACCTGGCGGCGCAGAATAGGCGATGCCCCGGCCTCGTAGCAGGGCCAGCGGCTGCCGGTCGCAAAGCAAAAAAGAAAAGGGAGAGAAATGATGAAATCGCATATCGGACGTTTCGGATATCAGTTCAGGCTTGTTGACTTCATGGTGCGATCGTCACTCGTAGTTTCGCTCCTGGTGATAGGGTATGTCACCTTCTACGGAGTTTTCTGGTAGTCGTCAGCGCAACGGGAGCCAGCGGGCCTAGCGGGTAATCGTTCGGCCTCCTCAATCAATTCTCCTTGGGTTCACTTGATCCCATTCGCTTCGGCGATGAAATCAGAGAGCATCGGGACATAGTCTTCGCCGTGGCCGGTACCGACGGCCTGCGCGAAGGAATTGCGGACAGCCGCGCCAATCGGATTGGCGGCGCCCGACGCATTGGCGAAGGCCGCGAGATAGCTCATGTCCTTGAAGGCGTTGCGGATGGCGAATTTGTGCGCATTCGGGTCGCGTTCCAGCACCCAGCGGAAGAAGGTCTGGTAGAACGGGCAATCCATCCGCCCGCCGCGGATGACGCTGTCGAAGACATTTGGGGTGAGGCCGGCCTTCTTGCCGAGCATCAAAGCCTCGGAATAGAGCGCGGCGTAGCCCATCGCCAGGAAGTTGTTGAGGAGCTTCATCGTGTGGCCGGTGCCGGTCGGGCCGGTATGGACGATGCGGCCGGCGAAGCATTCGAGCACCGGCCAGACACGCTGGACATCGTCGTCAGCGCCGCCGACCATGACATCGAGCGTGCCGGCGGCGGCATCGGCCGGCGTGCGGCTGAGCGGCGCGTCGAGGAGCGTGATGCCTTTTCGGGCCAGATCCTCGGCGAGTTTCGTTGTGACGGAGGGATCGGAGGTGGAGCAGTCGACGATGGTGAGCGGCTTGTCCGCGGCTGTGATACCGTCCGCGCCTTCGACGATCGACAGCACCTCTGGGGAGCCGGTGACGCAAAGGACGATGATGTCGCATCGCTCCGCCATCTCGCGCGGCGTTTTGACTTCCGTCGCGCCCTCGGCGAGGAGCGCCTCGACCGGCGCCCGATTGCGATGCGCCATAACCGCAAGCGGCCAGCCCTTCTTCACGATGTTCGTCGCCATGCCCTGACCCATCAGCCCGAGCCCGATGAAACCCACATTCGCCTTCGTCATTGGTCGCCTCCCTGCCGTTGGTCATGTCCGGTCGTCGCTATCCTGCACGATTGAGCACGCATCGCCAAACAAAACAAAGATGTAGCGTCTTGCATGAACTCGTTTGAACGCGACGCGTTTTAATCCCGCAGCGTGATCCACACGGGTGCGTGGTCGCTTGCGCCATCGACGCCGCGAACGTCTCGGTCGATACCTGCACCATTCAGTCGGCGTGTGAGCTTCCGGCTCAAGAGAACATGGTCGAGACGCAGTCCGGCGTCGCGCTGCCAGCGGTTCCGGCGGTAGTCCCAGAACGTGAAGAGCTGTTCCTCCGGATAAATCTTGCGGAGGGCGTCCAGCCAGCCCTGGTCGAGAAGGCGCCGGAAGGCGGCGCGGCTTTCGGGTTGGACGAGGGCGTTGTCGTCGTAGGAGCGGGTCGGGTAGATGTCGCGCGGCTCGGGCACCACGTTGTAGTCGCCGGCAAGCACCACCGGCAGACCGGTCGCCAGCAGTTCGGCAGCATGCAATCTCAGGAGTTCGTGCCAAGCCAGTTTGTAGCCGAATTTCGGTCCGGGCTGCGGATTGCCGTTGGGGGCGTAGAGCGAGGCGATCAGAATGCCGTTTACCGCCGCTTCGATGTACCGGCTTTGCGTGTCAGCCGGATCACCGGGCAACTCGGCCCGGGTCAGGATCGGCTCGCTGTCGCGCGCCAGGATCGCAACGCCGTTCCAGGCCGCCTGTCCGCGCCAGACGGCACCATAGCCGGCCGCCTCGATTGCAGTCTTCGGGAATTGGCTGTCCGTCGCCTTGAGTTCCTGCAAGCAGACGACGTCTGGTTCGGCCGTGGCGAGCCAGTCGAGCAGGACTTCGAGCCGACGGTTGACGCCATTGATGTTGAAGGTCGCGATCTTCATGCGCTCAGCGCACCAGCCGGCCGATCCAGGCGGCAACTGCTTCGGACACCGTCTTCAGATGGTCGGCAGCGGAAAAGCCCGATACGCTCTTGCGCGGTTTGAGGTCGTGGTCGCCATCCTCGAGCCACAAAATTTCGATCGCCTCGGAGAGCGTATAGCCGGCGACGTCCTCGCGGGTGCCGAACTCGTCGCGTGTTCCCTGGCAGATCAATGTCGGCGTCTTCAGGTCGGCGAGATGCTTCGTGCGAAGCTGCTCCGGCTTGGCCGGTGGATGAAACGGGTAGCCGAGGCAAAGCAGCCCGGCGATTTTTCCGCTCGAGTGAAGGTCGTCGGCAATCATGCTGGCAACGCGCCCTCCCATCGACTTGCCGCCGATGACGAGCGGGCCGGTCGCGCCGAGCGCGGCGACGGCGGCTTCGTATTCGGGCTTCAGCGTCTCGGCCCGCGGCGGGGGCTTGCGGCCTTCCGAGGTCCGACGAGCCGCCATGTAAGCGAACTCAAAACGGGCGACGCGAAAGCCGGCGTCGGCAAGGGCCTTCGCGGTCGCGGTCATCGAGGTCGAATCCATCGGTGCGCCTGCGCCGTGCGCCAGCAGAATGGTGACTGCGGCGTCGTCCGGTCCGTCGAACAGGAATTTTTCGCCCATTTCAGCCAGCCGTCCTTGGAAGGAGATGGAGGTCGACGAACTGCACGCCGCGTTCGGCAGCCCGTGCCCACTCGGAATCCTTGTCGAGCTCGAGATAACGCCTCCACCAGCGTCGCGCCTTGGCGAGATTGTCCGCGTCGAATTCGAGTTTCGCCAGGTTGAAGACAGCGTCGGCATAGTCGCCGTCGAATTCGATGGCTTTTTGCAGATATCGGCGCGCAGCATCGATCCGCCCGCGTTCGCTCATGAGCCCGGCAAGGTTGAACCAGGCCTCGACGAAGCTCGCGTCAAGCTTGAGCGCGCGTATGTAATCATGTGCCGCTTCCACCTGTCGGCCCGCTGCTTTCAGGCAGTTCGCGCGGTTGAAGGCGGCGACGGAGTCCGTCGGATCGATGGCGAGACAGCGCTGATAGAGTGCGGCTGCTTCGTCATAGAGCCCTTCTTCCTCGGCGACTTCCGCCCGAACGAAGAGGTCCTCAAGCTCCGCATCGCTGGACGTTCCAAGATCGAACAATAACTGGCCGTCGAGTTCGCTGAGGCCCTCGGCGCGGCGAGCGTAGATCGTGTCCGCTCCTTCGTGATGGAGCGAGAGCGCGGTGAGCGCCGCCACGGATCCCGAGCGGTGCACTGACCGTGCGATCGCACTCCAGCTGGCGCCGCTCTCGACCAGGCCGGCATATTTCCGGGCGAGGATCAGGTCGCGGAAGGAATAGGGTTCGCTGTCATGCTCGAAGGCGTCGAACAGCGAAAGTAGGTCGAAGGTGCGTGCCGCAAGCCGCGATTGATCGAGCAGCGACTGCCGCGTCAAGGCCGAGGCTTCAGGTGCGGTCATCAGTCCCAGCAGCCTAAGAAAGCCGTTCTCGCTAAGAGGACGTCTGTTTTGGCGTATCTCGGAGTCAAACCGGGCTTCGATCTCCGCCTCGCCCGCCTTTGAAAGCAGGCTGCGGCCGAAGACGAGGTGCGATGTCTGGCGTGTGATGCCGCGCCTCAGGTGGCCGAACTGCCGTTCGACCTCGCGCGCCGCCAATCGGCGGGGGAACGCGGCAAGTGCGCCGACGATGCCGAATGTCTGCCCTGCAACCGCCATCAGACTTTTTTCTTGGCCGCCGGCTTGCCGCTGGTCGTTGCTGGCTTCGCCGTTCGCTTGGCCGCCGGCTCGGCCTTGGGCTTGCTCTTGGCGGGCGGTTTCGATTGAGAAAGGCTCGCCTTCAGAGCATCCATGAGATTGATGACGTTGCCGCGCTCGGGCGCCGCCGCAATGATCGGCTTGTGGCCCTTGAGCTTCTCGCGGATCATCTGCATCAGCGCGATCTCGTAGCGATCCTCGTAATTCTTGGGATCGAAGGTCGTGAGCTTCTGCTCGATGAGCGCTTCGGCAAGCTGCAGCATTTCAGGGTCAGGGTTTCCGACCGGAATATTGCCGAAATACTCCGCGGTGCCGCGCACCTCGTTCGGGTTCCGGAGCGTGCAGACGAACATGCCGGTCTCACGCGGACCAATGGTAATCACCCGTTCGCGGCTGGAAAGCACGAGGCGCGCGATCGCCAGCTTGCCGGACTTTCGCAACGCTTCGCGCAACACGATGAAGGTTTCCTCCGCCATCGCGCCGTCCGGTGCAAGATAATAGGGCGCATCCTGGTAGATGACGTCCACCGATCCTTCGTCGACGAACGCCTCGATGTTCATCGTGTGGTTGGATTCGATCTTGACGCTTTCGAGATCGGCATCCTCGATGATGATGTATTTCTTGTCCTCGTACTCGTAGCCCTTCACCAGATCGGACCGCTCGACCAGCCCGAGCTCCGGATCCACCGGCTTCATGTTGATCCGGTTGTGGGTCTTCTTGTGAAGCTGGTTGAAGGTGATGCGTTCACTTGAACTGGTGGCTGGGTAAAGCCTGACGGGACAACTTACGAGACTAAGCCTGAGATAACCTTTCCAACTTGCCCTGGGCGCCATGATCGTCTCCTGCGCGGCAACACGAAACTACTTCCCCGCCTCGGACAACAGCGGCAGATCCCTGGCGAAAGCATCTATTTCCGCCCATGGATCGCCGGACGTGACCAGGAGGCCAGGCAGCGAAGAATAGTTCAAATCCTCCGGAGCGTCGATAGATTCAAGATCGCTCCAGCTTACCGGGGTTGAGGCCGGCAGATTCGTCCTCGCGCGAAGCGAGTAGGGGGCGGCTGCCGTGTGGCCGCGCGCGTTGCGATGGAAGTCGATGAAGATCCGCTTAATGCGGTTTTCTTTGCCCATCGTGGTCGTGAAGACCTCGGGCGCGGTCGCGGCGAGACGGGTGGCAATCGCGCTTGTTGCCTGATGCACCTTTTTCCAGTTGAGTTTCGGCACGATCGGCACGACCACGTGCACGCCCCTGCCGCCCGATGTCTTGACGAAGGGAACAAGATCGAGCGCTTCCAGCTCGCCGCGCACATGGACGGCAGCCTCGACCACCTCGCGCCAGGTGATGCCTTCACCGGGGTCGAGGTCGAAGACGACGCGGTCGGCCTTTTCAAGCCGCTCGCAAACGGTCCCCCAGGTGTGAAATTCGACGACGCCGAACTGCGCAAGCGCGAGATATCCCTTGGCCTCTCCCACCGAAAGGTAGGATTTCGTCTCGCCTTCCGAGTTGGTCGATTGAAAGGTTTCGACCGAGGAAGGCATGCCGGTGAAAGGATGGCGCTGGAAGAAGCAATCCTGTGCTCTTCCCGTCGGGCAGCGTACCAGCGAGACCGGGCGGTTGAGGATGTGCGGCAGCATGAAATCGCCGACGAGCGCATAGTAGACGGCGATGTCGAGCTTGGTGGGGCCGGACTTGCCGAACAGGCGACGCGTCGGATTGGTGATCGAAATGCTGGCGAGATCGGCATCGGAAATCAGCCGCTTTCGCTGCGGCGCGGCGGGCGTCGACAGTTCGATTTCGCGAAGCCCCTTGAATACGGCATGGCGGAGCACATTGTCGGCCGTGCGGTTGCCATAATGGATATGCGCCCACAGCACCGGCCGGACCCAGACGATCTCCTTTGGCGCGCCCTCGAGCTTTGCCGCACCGGCGCGAAGCGGCTCCAATCGCGCGAGCAATTCTTGCGCCGTCTGCGCGTCGAAGCCGGTTCCGACCTTGCCGCGATATTGCAGTTCGCCCTCGACCCATTCGCCGAGCGCAAGCGCGGCAAGGCCCTCTGCCGCCTCGGAGGTGGTGTATCCGGCGATCACGAAGTCGTCCGGCTGCAAGGCCTTGGTCTTGGTCCAGGTTTTCGACCGTCCGCTCTGGTATGATGCCGAGGCGCGCTTGGAGACGATGCCTTCAAGCCCCAATTCCGAGACCCGGTCGTAAAGCGCCCGCCCGTCGCCTGGGACATGGTCGCTGAACTGAATGGCCGAGCGCGCCGATACATGCGCGGACAGCAATTGCGCCAGCAGTGCCTTGCGCTTTTCGAGCGGAACGGCCAGGAGATTCCAGCCGTCGAGATGCAGAAGATCGAAAGCATAAAAGACAAGCTTGTTGCCTGCGCCACTTGACAGCGCCTCCTGTAAAAGCGCGAAGCGGCTGATTCCTTTCTCGTCGGGGACGATGATTTCGCCGTCGATAATGGCCTCGCGACATGGCAGCCGGCGAAAGGCTTCTGGCAGGTCGCCGTAGCGCCTCGTCCAGTCGAGGCCGCCACGGGTGATGAGACGTACGTCACCGTCGGAGATGTGTGCCATCGTTCGGTAGCCGTCGAACTTGATCTCATGCAACCAGTCACCACTCTCGGTGGCACCGCCACCTGGCGGCCTGTCAGCAGGCGTCGCGAGCTGCGGTTCGATGCGGGCGGGCGCTGTACCTTTCACGGCGCCCGGTAGTGCGCCGGGATTGAGCTTGAGCGGCTTGGCGGGCTTCGCCGGTGGTTTCGGCTTCTCGACCAGTTCTTCGATCCGCCGTCCGGATTTGACGCTCTCGGGGCGCGCTGCGAGGATGTCGACAGTCGTGTCGGCCGCCAGGTCGCGTTCCTTGAACAGGAGCCAGTTGCGCTGGTCTTCCTCGCCCGGCTTTGGTTGCAGGCGCGCCAGCATCCAGCCACCATTGAGTTTTTCGCCGGCAAGGCGGAACTTGAAGGCGCCCGTCCGCAAGCTCTTCTCGATGTCGTCCATCGGTGCCCACACGCCCGTGTCCCAGACGATCATCTGGCCGCCGCCATACTCGCCCTCGGGGATGACACCCTCGAAGTCGATGTATTCCAGCGGGTGATCCTCCGTCTCGACCGCGAGCCGCTTGTCCGCCGGATTGAGCGATGGCCCCTTCGGGACGGCCCAGCTTTTGAGCACGTCCCCCACCTGCAGCCTTAGGTCGTAGTGGTCGGCCGTCGCATGATGCTTGTGGACGACAAAGCGGTTGCCGCTCTCGCCGGCAAGCCTGCCGGGCGGCTCCGACGTTTTCGAAAAGTCCCTTTTCGTGCGATAGACCTGTAGCTTCGACGTCGCCATGTGCCTACGCTATGGCTTATAGGGCGAACCCGCAATATGACGTTGAAGCCAACGCGGTAAGCACGCGCTGAACATTGAGGGAGGGGAGGGCAGAGATGGGAGAAAACCATCGCTGGTTGAACGAGCCGGCAAGCTGGCAAGGCGACGAACAGGCGCTGTCGCTCAAGACGGACGGCAATACGGATTTCTGGCGCGAGACCTTCTACGGGTTCGTTCGCGACAGCGGCCACGCCTATCTCCGACCGGTTTCCGGCGATTTCACCGCATCCGCCACGATCACGGGCGCATACGAGCAACTCTACGACCAGGCCGGGCTGATGTTGCGGCTCGACGAGGAGAACTGGATCAAGTGCGGCATCGAATACACCGACGGGCTGATGCATTTCAGTGTCGTCGTTACACGCGGCGTTTCGGACTGGTCGGTCATCCCTCTCCATGAGGCCACGCCATCCGACGCGGTCGAGGTGCGGCTGACGCGCCATGGCGACGCGGTGCGGGTGCAGTTCCGCTTTGGCGATGCGCCCTGGCAGATGGCGCGGCTTTGCCCGTTTTCGGCGGCGGATGCGGAGATCGGCGTCATGGCCTGCTCTCCGGAACGCGCAGGCTTCGAGGCAAACTTCCGCGACTTTAGCGTCGGCCCGCCAATCGCCCGTGCGCTGCATGAGGATTGATAGCGGTGAAGCGCGTCGCGTCAACGCGAATGCACTTTATGTCTCTGGTTCTTGGGCCTGTGGTGTCACGCAAACCGCTGCGCCTTTGGGTGACACGCACTACGCGATCGCGCGCGGCGTAAGGCTGATTGGCCGGCAGGACTCGCGGATCATCAGGCGTCCCTGCAGCACGAGCCGGCGCGGTGTCTCCGGGCTCTTGCCTGAAAGACGGTCGAGGATGAGTTGCGCTGCCTGCTCACCGATCGCCTGAACCGGCTGGGCGATCGTCGTCAGATGCGGCTGGAAAACGTCGGCCCAGGGGAAATCGTCGAAGCTTGCGACGGAGACGTCTTCCGGGCACTTAAGACCGATATCGCGGATCGCCTTCATCACGCCGATGACCATCAGGTTATTAGCGGAAAAGATCGCGCTCGGTCTTTCGGCGCTCGTGAGCAGCTGCATCGTCGCCTTGTAGGCGTCTTTCTCTCGGAAATTGCCGATCCGCACGAGGTCTTCCTCGTAGGGCAGATCGGCCGCTTCCAATGCGGCCTTATAGCCGGCAAGTCGCTCTCGACCCGTCGATGTCTCGAGCGAGCCTGAAATATAGCCGATGCGGCGATGGCCGAGGCCGATCATGTAGAGGGTCGCATCGTGAACCGCACGGCGGTTGTCGAGCACGACGGCATCGGTGTCGATTCCGTCCAAGAGCCTGTCGATCAAGACGGTCGGCAGATTGGCGCCGGCAATAATGCGCTTCAGGGTCTCGTCGTCTCCCGCGGGCGCGATGATCAGGCCGTCCACGCTGCGATCGATCAAGAGCTCGATCTGTTCATCCTGCATCTCGACGTCCTCGTCGTTGCAGCAGAGCATGACCGCATAGCCGGCGCGATGGAGAACGTCCTGGATCACTGCCACGACGTCGGTGAAGAATGGGTTCGTGATGTCGGCCACCATCAGCCCGACCGTGCGCGTGGTGCCGAGCTTGAGACTGCGGGCGATCGCGTTGCGCTTGTAGCCGATGACCTGGATCGCCTCTTCTATGCGGCTGCGCAGTTCGGGGCTGACGGGAGCAGACCCGTTTATAACCGCAGAGACCGTCGCCACGGAGACGCTCGCGGCCTTCGCCACGTCGAGCATCGTGGGTGCGGTGGATTTTCGTGAACGGCGGCGTTGCATCGTTGATCAAAACGTTTCGAAATGCGGCTGGGAAAAACCTTATGTGAGCCGGCGAATTTGTGCAATAGGTGCGCTGCGGCGGGATTTCTAGCCGCTTGACACGCTCGAAACGTTTAGAATACGCTGCAGAAAACATACGAAAATGATCGTCGGATATCGGTGGTGGGGAGGCCGCCAATGTCATGCGCGATGATAATGCGATCTCGCCTCATTCTGATCCGCACAGCGGCGCTGAGCGTGCCGTCCTGACGGCTGAAGGCGTTTCCAAATCCTTCGGGGGTGTCGCGGCGCTCAAGGATGTGCGCTTCGATCTGCGCGCCGGCGAGATCCATGCCCTCATGGGCGAAAACGGCGCCGGCAAATCGACGCTGATGAAGATCATTTCTGGCGTTTATCCTGATTATGACGGTCTCGTGCGCGTCGATGGCACGCCGGTGCGCTTCTCGACAGTCAGGGACGCCGAGGCGGCCGGGATCGCCATCATCCATCAGGAGCTGAATCTTGTTCCGGAGCTCCGCGTCGCCGACAACATCTTTCTCGGCCGCGAACGTGTGATCGCCGGCCTCTTCGTCGATCGCAAGGCAAGCCTCGATGCGTCGCGCGTGCTGCTGCGCCGTCTCGGCATCGAACTCGATCCCGAGGCGCGCGTGGGTCAGCTGAGGGTCGGTGAGCAGCAGCTTGTTGAGATCGCCAAGGCACTCTCGCTTGAGGCGCGCATTCTCATCATGGACGAACCGACCTCGGCGCTTTCACCCGGCGAGTGCGAGCGGCTTTTCAAGATCATGCGCCAGCTCGCTGCCGATGGCGTCGGCATCATCTATATTTCCCATCGAATCGACGAGGTGATGCACTTGAGCGACCGCATCACCGTCTTTCGCGATGGCCGCCATGTCTGGACCCGGCCGAGGGCCGACCTCGATGAAGAGACGGTCATCGCCGCCATGGTCGGGCGCAGCCTGCTCGATGCCCAGAGGCTCGACCGATCGACACAAGGCGACCCCGTGTTGTCGGTGCGTGGCCTTTCGCTTTCAACCTCCAGTCGGCATGGCTGGCGCGACGTATTGAAGAGCGTGAGCTTCGACGTCAGCGCGGGCGAAATCCTCGGCATCGGCGGGCTGCTTGGGGCAGGGCGTACCGAGATCCTGGAAACGATCTTCGGTTCAAGCAATGGCCGGCGCGGCGGCGAGATCAGCCTCGATGGCACTCCGGTCGACATCCGCTCACCGCTCGATGCCCGCCGCCTCGGCATCGCGCTGGTGACGGAAGACCGGAAAACCCAAGGGCTGCATCTCCATGATTCAATCACCGACAACGTGGCCTTGCCGCTGGTCGGTCGGCTGGCGCGTTTCGGTTTGCGGTCCTTCGATGCCGAGAGTTCGCTGAGCAGGAAGGCCGTCCAGACGCTCGGCGTGCGTTGCGGCAGCATCGACCAGGTCGCCGGGACGCTGTCGGGCGGCAATCAGCAGAAGGTGGTGATCGGCAAGTGGCTTGCCACCGGGCCGCGGGTGCTTTTGCTCGACGAGCCGACACGCGGCATCGACGTCGGCGCGAAACGCGAAATCTACGACCTTATCTTCGCGCTCGCGGGGGAGGGGCTGGCGATCGTGGTGGTGAGCTCAGAACTGCCGGAGCTGCTGCATCTTGCAGACCGTATCCTGGTGATGGCCGAAGGTCGCCAGACGGGGCTTATTCCCCGGGAGGAGGCGAGCGAGGAGCGAATTATGCAGCTCGCCGCGCCGCGGGGCGGTGCGCTTGGAAGGGCCGTTGCATGACGTTCTTGAGACTTTTATCCCAGACGAAACTCTATTGGGGCCTGATCGCCATCTTCCTGATCGGCGTTCTCTCGTCGCCGGTGACCTCGTCGGGGAGAAACATCTTTCTTTCCTCCGGCAACCTTCTCGACGTGCTGCGGCAAGTTTCGACGACGGGACTTGTCGCCACCGGCATGACGGCCGTCATTCTTACCGGCGGGATCGATCTCTCCGTCGGCTCGATGATGGCGATCTGCAGCGTCATTTGCGCCATGCTTCTGACCGTGCCCGGCGAAACGCCTGCTGTTTTCTTAGGGTTTCCGGCTGTCGGATTGGCGTCGCTTCTTATCGGTGCGGTCGCCGTTCGCTTCATTTTTATCAATATCGAAAAAACGCGAAGCGGCGTTGCCAATATCAGAGACGTCCAACTCGACCGGATGCGTGGCACGCTCCTGCCCGCGGTCGGCGGCGTCATCCTATGCGCCCTTGTCTTAAGCTTCCTGCTGCCGCAGGTGCAGACGAAGTTCGGCGTCCTGGGGGTTCTCCTGGTCGCGCCCGCCGTCGGCCTGCTCTTCGGGGCGATCAATGGCGTGATCATCGTTGTCGGCAGGCTGCAGCCGTTCATCGTCACCCTGGCGATGATGGTGACGGCACTTGGCATCGCCCGGCTGACGGCCGGTCAGAACAATGCGGTTCTGCCCGTTTACACCGGCAGCAACGCCACCGCGGATTTCGACGTACTTCGCCAGCTCGTCTTCGGCATCGTACCGATGCCCGGCATCTTCTTCATCGCCGCGATCATCCTTTACAGCGTCGTTCTGCGCTTCACGCCCTTCGGCCGCTACGTCTACGCGATCGGGGGGAACGAGGAGGCGGCGCGGCTCTCCGGCATCAATGCCGGGCGGGTAAAGATTGTCACCTACGCGATCTCAGGGCTGCTCGCCGGCGTCGCCGCGGTTCTCTATGTGGCACAGTATCGTCAAGGCAAGCCGGACGCCGGCGCGGGGCTGGAGCTCGACGCGATTGCGGCTGTGGTGATCGGCGGCACGAGCCTCATGGGCGGGCGCGGAAGTCTCGCCGGCACGTTCTGCGGGGTTCTGATCTTCGGGCTGCTCTCCAATATCCTGCAGCTCCACAACATCAACTCTAATCTTCAGCTGGTGCTGAAAGGCGTGATCATCATCGGCACGGTGCTCGTCCAGGAGCGCAATGCCTTCGATGTGCTTGCCCATTTGCGGCTGACAAGCCGCCGCCCGGCGCAAAGGGAAACGGCCGCGGAGGAGCGGCCGTCAAGAGAGACCTTGTCTCTAACCGTGGGAGGAAAGGAAGAATGAAACGTCGTGACATCATGAGACTGGCGGCCTTTGCGGCTGTTCTCGCGGCCACCACCGCGCTCTTGCCGGGCAAGGATGCAATTGCCCAGGACAAGAAGTGGCGCATCGGCTTCAGCCAGGCGACGACCATCGAGCCGTGGCGCGCGCAGTTCAACAAGGACATCATCGCCGAAGCCGCGAAACATCCGGAAGTCGAGCTCATCATCACGGATGGCGAGGACAAGACGGAGAAGCAGGTCGCCGACGTCGAGAACCTGATCCGTCAGGAAGTCAATGCGTTGCTCATTTCGCCGAAGGAGTCGGCCGGCCTGACAGGCGTCGTCCAGCAGGCGATCGACGCAAAGATCCCCGTCTTCGTTCTCGACCGCAACGTCGAGACCGACCAGTACACCCAGTTCGTCGGAGGCGACAACAAGCTGATCGGCCGGGCGGCGGGCGAATATGCGGTCGAGCTTCTCGGCGGCAAGGGCAAGGCCCACGGCAATGTTGTCGAGATCTGGGGCGGCATGGGCACGCAGCCGGCGCACGACAGGCACGACGGCTTCCACGAATTCACCGACAAGGAGCCGGGCATCAAGAACCTGCTCGACCAGCAGTCCGGCGATTGGAAGCAGGACCAGGCCTATAACATCATGGCGACGGCGCTTCGCAACAACGAGAAGATCGATCTCGTCTACGGCCACAACGATCCGATGGCCTATGGCGCCTATCTGGCGGCCAAGGACGCAGGCCGCGAGAAGGACATCAAGTTCATCGGCATCGACGCCCTGCCGGGTGAAGGCGTGACCTGGGTCAATAATGGCGAACTCACCGCGACCTTCCTCTATGCGACACCCGGTGCCGAGGGACTCCGTCAGGCGATCAAGTTCCTGAACGGCGAAAAGGTCGAAAAGACCGTGACGCTCGACACGATGAAGGTGACGAAGGAGAACGCCGGCCAGATCATGAAGGAGAAGGGCCTGTAATCGCTTCACTTTGAATGGCTGCATGTCTTCGTCCTTCAATCGGTTCCGACCGAGAGAAGCATGCGGCAGCGGGCGGCGGGAGTTGGACGAGGGGGCGCCCGCCGCCCCTTTTATCGCATCATCGCCAGCGCCGTGGCGAAGAAGTCGTCGCCTCCGAAATTGCCGGATTTGAGCGCCATAAGCATCTCGCCCTGCGAATTGCCGATCGTCCGCAGCACCGGCACGCCAGGCGCGATCTCCGGGCCGATCAGGAACGCCGGAATTCCCAGCCTGTCGACCGTAGCGCCGGAGGTCTCTCCGCCGGCGACGATGAGGCGCCTGACGCCGCGCGCCACCAGTTCGGCGGCGATCGCCGAGGTGGCGGCTTCGATCGCGCGCCCCGATATTTCGCGTCCATAGCGCGATTGAAGGTCGGAAACGGCCTCCGGCGTGGTGCTGGCGGCAATGATGACGGGCCCTGCCTTCATTCGCTCCCCCGCCCAGGAAAGCGCGGCTGAGATTTCGTCCGGCGCGGCGGTGAGCAATCGTTCGGGATCGAGCCTCAGGACCGGCATTGCCTGTTCGGCAATGGCAAGCTGGCGAAGGGTGGCGCTGGAGCAACTGCCGGCAATGATGGCCGCATACCCACCGACGGGGCGGATGGCATCGGCCGTGGTACTGACCTTCGACGGCACGCGACCGGAGCGCACGAGCGCGCGTGCCAGACCGAGACCGAGGCCGGAGGCCCCGGTCGACACCGGTGCATCGAGCGCAACCTCCCCGAGGATTTCAAGGTCGCGTTCGAAGACCGCATCGGCTATCACCGCGCTGGCGCCCTCGGCGCGCAGCGCATCGAGCCGCGCTCGCACGGCATCGGGTCCGGCCGCCACGGCCGGCAGGTCGATGAGGCCGATCGCACCACGCGACTGGCGGGCCATGACCCGGACGAGATTGGCGTCGTGCATGGGATTGAGCGGGTGGTCCTTGAGCGGGCTTTCGTCGAGCGGCTGGCCGTTGACGAAAAGGTGGCCGAGATAGACGGTGCGCCCGGTTTCCGGAAAGGCTGGGGTGACGAGCACGGTGCTGCCGCCCGCGAGTTCCGCGAGTGCCTCCGTCACCGGGCCGATATTGCCCTGGTCGGTCGAATCGAAGGTCGAGCAGATCTTGTAAAGCACATGCATCGCTCCACGCCCGCGCAGCCAGTGTTCGGCCGTGCCCGCGGCGGCCACCGCCTCCTGCGCGGAGACCGAGCGGATCTTCAGCGAAACCACCACTGCGTCGACATCCGGCAAGGTGAGGGACGGATCGGGAATGCCGACCGTCTGGACAGTGCTGAGCCCGTTCTTAGTCAGCGTGTTGGCGAGGTCCGAGGCGCCGGTGTAATCGTCGGCGATCGATCCGAGGAGGATGGTCATCGGTCAGCTCCTTGCATACGGCTTGAACCAGTCGAGACCGTCGAGGGTGCGGCCGCGCGGGATATATTCGCAGCCGACGAAACCATCATATCCGAGCCGGTCGATTTCCTCGAAGAGGTACGAATAGTTCAGCTCTTCGCCGTCGGGTTCATGGCGGGAGGGGACGCTCGCGATCTGGATGTGGCCGACTATCGGCAACAGGCGACGGAGTGCCATGACGACATCGCCGTGCAGGATCTGGCGGTGATAAATGTCGAATTGGAGCTTCAGATTCGGCATGCCGAGTTCGGCGATAAGGCGCTCGGCAGCGCCGAAGTCGTTCAGGAAATAGCCCGGCATGTTTCGTCCGTTGATCGGCTCGATGAGCAGGTCGATACCGCTCTCCGCCAAGCGTTCGGCCGCATAGACGACGGAGCGACGATAGCAGGATGTGGCCTCCTCGTCGTCGCTATCGGCGAGACCCGCCATCAGATGCAGCCGTTTAACGCCTGTCGCGGCCGCATAATCGAGCGCCCGTTCCGCGCTCGACTTCAGTTCATCGAAGCGGCCGGGCAGCGCTGCGATGCCGCGCTCGCCGGCTGCCCAGTCGCCCGGTGGCAGATTGAACAGCGCCTGTTTGAGATCGTTGCGGGCAAGCCGCTCACCAAGAACGTCCGGTGCGGCTTCATAGGGAAACAGATATTCGACGGCGGCAAATCCGGCGTCCGCCGCCGCGTCGAAGCGGTCGAGGAACGACCATTCGTTGAACATCGTCGTCAGGTTGGCGGCAAAGATCGGCATTGTCGCGTCCTACTCCTTCTGTGAGTTTGCGTCGGGCAGCGTTGCGCCGGAAAGCTGGGCGTAGAGCCGGGCGAGCGAGGAATCGTCGTCTCGGCCCATGCCCGCGCCGGCAGCGGCGAGATACATCTGCAGTGCCGCGGCCGCGAGCGGCACGGGATAACGCTCCGACCGGGCCATGTCCTGGACGATGCCGAGGTCCTTGACGAAGATTTCGATGGCGCTGAGCGGCGTATAGTCGCCGGCAAGCACATGCGGCACCCGGTTTTCGAACATCCAGGAATTGCCCGCCGACGCAGTGATCACTTCATAAACCTTGCCAAGATCGAGCCCCTGCTTGGCGGCAAAGCTTATCGCTTCGCAGGCGGCCGCGATATGCACGCCGGCAAGAAGCTGGTTGATCATCTTGAAGGCCGCGCCGGTCCCGGCGGCGTCGCCCAGCTCGTAGACCTTGGCTGCCATTGCATCGAGGGCAGGGCGCGCCGCGGCGAAGGCTTCGGCCGATCCCGAAGCCATGATCGTCAGTTCGCCCCTCGCGGCTCGGGCGGCGCCGCCTGAAATCGGCGCGTCGAGATAGTGGAGGCCGAGCGCCTCGACCTTCTCCGACAGGCGGCGTGCGACCGCCGGATCCATAGTCGCCGACGAAACGAAGACTGCGCCGGGCTTCATGTCGCCTGCGATTCCGTCCGGGCCGAACAGCACGGCTTCGGTCTGAGCGGCGTTTACGACGACGCAGACAACGATGTCGGCGTCCCGGACCGCCTCTCTCAGCGCGCCCGCACCGCGGCCGCCTTCCGTCACGAAGCGCTCCACTGCCGCTTGCGCAACGTCGTATCCGGTGACATCGAGGCCGGCACGTTTTATCGATTGGGCCATTCCAAGCCCCATCGCGCCGAGGCCGATTACGGCGGCCGTTCCGCGCCCGCGATTTTCAACATGCACTGACATGACGGTATTCTCCAGTGTTGTGATGTCGGGTGACCCTCCGATCATCGCGTCGGGAGGGGCCGAGCTTAGCGGTTGACGGTCTTGCCTGGAACGGTCAGCACGGCGAGCGCGCCGATGACGAGAACGGCGGCCAGGAAATACATGCCTGCACTGTTGCTGCCAGTGAAGTCCTTCAGGTAGCCGACCATAAACGGCCCGAGGAATCCGGCAAGATTGCCGACCGAATTGATCCAGGCGATGCCGGCTGCCGCACCTGTGCCGGCGAGAAAGGCCGTCGGCAGCGACCAGAAGAGCGGTGCGCAACTGATGGCACCGGCGGCTGCGAAGGAGAGGCAGATGATGGCGACCGTCGTGCTCGTTGCCATTGTCGCCGCGGCGAAGCCGCCGGCTGCGATGACAGCCGGGACGACGAGGTGCCAACGCCGTTCGCGCAACCGGTCCGAAGAACGCCCGAGCGCCAGCATGGCTATGAACGTGCAGACGTAGGGGATAGCCGAGATTAGGCCGATTTGCAGGTTGCCGGTGACACCGGATGCCTTGACCATCGTCGGCATCCAGAAATTCAGGCCGTATTGCCCGAGCACGAAGCAGAAATAGATGAGGCACATCAGCCAGACGCGACGGTCGGTCATCGTTCCGACGATGCTGTGCGGGCTCGACGCTTTCGCCCGATTGTCGGCGCCGATATTCACGGAGAGCAAGTTCTTTTCCTCGTCGGTGAGCCAGCTTGCGTCCCGGATCGTGTCATCGAGATAGAAGAAGGTCACAATCCCGAGGGCGACGGCAGGAATGGCTTCGATCAGGAACATCCATTGCCAGCCTGAAAGGCCATGCGTTCCATGGAAGCTGTCGATAAGCAGACCGGAAAGCGGATTGCCGAAGATGGCCGAGATCGGGATTGCGGACATGAAGGTCGCAACGATCTTGGCGCGGCGATGCGCCGGATACCAGGATGTCAGGTAGAGGATGATGCCGGGAAAGAATCCGGCCTCGGCGATGCCGAGCAGGAACCGCAGCACATAGAATGCTGTTTCCGACGAGGTGAACATGAACGCCGCGGAGATGACGCCCCAGGTGATCATGATGCGGGCGATCCATACGCGGGCGCCGACCTTGTTCAGTATGACGTTGCTCGGCACTTCGAACAGAAAATAACCGATGAAGAAGATGCCGGCGCCGACGCCGTAGGCCGCTTCCGATAGGCCCAGTTCGCTCGACATCTGCAGCTTGGCAAAGCCGACGTTGACGCGGTCGAGATAGGCGACCACGTAGCAGAGCATCAAGAACGGGACGATTCTCCAGAAAACCTTGGTATAGGCGCGATCCTCGACCGCCCGTTCGAGGTGTACGCCAGTGGCTGGCGCCTGCGTTTGCAGCGTCATGATTTCCTCCTCCAACAGTTTGCCGGGAGACCCCCTTGCCCGCCTTCCGACATGGCGCCTTGCCTTGATTGGCAGCGCTGCCAATAATTCAAATAATCCATTTTGGCAGCGCTGCCAACAAGAAAATGGTAGCGCTGCCAAAAATTCTGGCTATTGAATTGAAGTGGTAAGATGCGGCGCGAAGACACCCGTGCTCTCAGGAGTGGCGTAAACTTGACCTTGGAATTCAAGCACCACACTGCGGTAACCCTTGCCGAGGTCGCGGAAGCAGCCGGCGTCGGCGAGAGCACGGTGTCGCGGGTGCTCCGCAACCATGGCTCCTTTTCCAAGAAGACGCGGGACCGGGTGATGGAGGCGGTCGAACGGCTCGGCTATGTACCGAACCGGATCGCCGGGACGCTCGCTTCCGCCGGATCGCGGCTCGTCGCCTTCGTCATTCCCTCGCTGTCCAACATCGTCTTTCCCGATGTGCTGCGCGGCGCGAGCAGCGTTTTGGAAGCAAATCAGCATCAGGCCGTCTTTTCCGTCACCGACTATGACGCGGAACGCGAGGAGGCGCTTGTCGCCGCGATGCTCGCCTGGCGGCCGACGGCGGTCATGCTTGCTGGCTTCGAGCATACCGAAGGCACGGTGAAGAGGCTGCGCGCGAGCGGCTGTCGTGTGGTGGAGATGCTCGATCTCGACGGAACCGCGCTGGATCTGGCCGTTGGCTTGTCCAACCGCTCAGCCGGGCGCACAAGCGCCGATTTTCTCTTGAAGCGCGGCTATCGCCGGATCGGCTATGTCGGACATGATCTCGATCGCGACACCCGCGCCCGCAAGCGCTTCGGCGGCTTCTGCGAGGCACTCGGCGCCGCCGGCTTTGCGCTCGTCGACCGGGAGATTTGCGCGGGCGGCTCATCGGTTGAAAGCGGGCGGCTTGGGCTGGAGCGTCTGCTCGCCAGAAGCTCTCTCGATGCCGTCTATTTTTCAAACGACGACATGGCGCTCGGCGGCTATTTCCACTGCCTGGCACGCGGGATTTCGATCCCCTCGCAACTGGCGATCTTCGGCTACAATGGTCTCGACATCGGCCGGGTCACGCCGCAGCCGCTCTCGACCATTCGCACGCCCCGCGTCGAGACGGGCCGGGTGGCAGCTGAACTTGTCGTCACGGATGCGCCGCCGCAGGTCGTCGATCTCGGGTTCGAATTGATCGAAGGCGCAACCGCCTGAGTTGAAAGGATTGCAAGATGTCCGAAGCACGTCAGCGCGAGGAAATCTGCCGCTATGGACGATCGCTGTTCGAGCGCGGCCTGACACCCGGCTCGTCGGGCAACATATCGCTGAGGCTCGACGACGGCAGTTGGCTGGTGACGCCGACCAATGCCTCGCTCGGCTTCCTCGACCCCGCCCGTATCTCCAGGCTCGACGGCGCGGGTCGGCTGCTATCAGGAGACAAGCCGACCAAGGAAATTCCGCTTCACACCGCCCTTTACGAGACGCGCGGCAGCGCCCGCGCGATCGTCCATCTCCATTCCACCCATGCGGTGGCGCTCACGATGCTGCCGGAGGTCGATCCGCGCGCCGCGCTGCCGCCGATGACGCCCTATTATCTGATGCGCGCCGGTGAAACGGCTCTTGTGCCCTACTATCGTCCCGGCGACCCGGCGGTTGCCGATGCGATCCGCGGACTTGCGGGCAAGTACTCCTCGGTGTTGCTCGCCAATCACGGTCCGGTGGTGGCGGGCGACAGCCTCGAGGCGGCGGTGTTCGCCACCGAAGAACTCGAGGAAACGGCAAAGCTCTATCTGCTGCTGCGCAATCTCAATCCACGTTATCTCAGCCCGGAGCAGGTGGATGACCTTGCGAAAACCTTCGGGCTCGACCTGCCATCCCGTGGCGGTCATGAAGGGCATGATCACGACTGAACCTGCTGGCGAAACAGTGTGTTACACCCATTCGTGGGCTGGCAATCTTGCATCGCTTCTTCGGTAATACGCCTTGCAATCTGCGTGCGCCGCACAAGAAGCGCGCGCATTTTTGATGCACTGCCGCGACGAACTGCCCTTGACCGCCTCCGCCTTTGCGGCGTCTATTCGTTAATACTGATCCGGTGGACCAACCAGTGGATCAGTTGGAGGTGCGGCGCAGTGAATGGCAGTCCCATACTCACGCAAATGCCGAAGATCGGGCGGAGCCTCGAACGCCGCACCGCGCGTGACGTGATTGCCGACAAGCTGATGGTTCTCGTTGCGACCAACATGCTGCATCCGGGCGACGAACTCCCCGGCGAGCGCGAACTCGCCAACGTGCTCCATGTCAGCCGTGAGACCGTGCGCGGCGCCATCCAGGCGCTTGCCGCGCGCGGCATCATCGAGGTTTCGCAAGGCAGCCGCAGCCGGGTTGCCAATGTCGATCTCAGCGACGTCACCGTGACGATCGCCTCGCCGAACGCCATCGACAGCTATGATCTCGAGGCGGTTCATGCCGCTAGGCTGCATATCGAGTTGAAGGTCGTGGGTGATGCCGCCGAAAACATCGATCAGGACACGCTCAGCAAACTGGAGAGCCTGCTCGAAGCGCAGCGGCTCGGCGGCGACGATGCCATGCGATTCCTGATCTGCGACCGTGAATTTCATGTGGCGATCTATCGGGCTTGTGGCAATCCGCTGCTCTCGGACTTCGTCACCGATCTCTACACCTACATGATGAATTACCGGCGCAGCGCCATGTCCCGGCCCGGCGCTATAGATGCCAGCCACAAGGATCACTGCGAGATCGTGGCAGCGCTTGCCCGGCGCGACCGCGATGCCGTCGTCACGGCGTTTCGCCATCATCTCATGCGAATCTACGAGACAACGAAGGAATTGCTCGCCGAGCACGGGCGGGCGGAAAAGCCAGCAGGCAAGGGTGGGAAGACACGCTGAACCCGGAATTTCCCGGGCCGAAAACGGAGGTTCGCCGCGAATGCATGTCATGGTCATAGGCGCGGCCGGAATGATCGGCCGCAAGCTGGTCGAGAAGCTTGCCGCAGAGCCGGGCGCCCTCGGCTATGAGATCACCCGGCTCACGTTGGTAGACGTGGTCGAGGCACCAGTGCCCGCGACACTTTCCGCGACTTCGACGGCGCGCGCGCTCGATCTGTCGTCTGAAGGCGGCGCAGAACGGCTCATCGCGTCACGGCCGGATGTCATCTTCCATCTGGCGGCGATTGTTTCCGGCGAGGCGGAGGCCGATTTCGACAAGGGCTACCGCGTCAATCTCGACGGTACACGTTCGCTCTTCGAAGCGATCCGCCACGAAGGCCGCAACGAACCCTATTTCCCGCGTCTCATCTTTGCCTCGTCGATTGCCGTCTTCGGCCAGCCCTTCCCGGAGAAGATCGGGGACGAATTTTTCACGACCCCGCTGACCAGCTACGGGACGCAAAAGGCCATCTGCGAATTGCTGCTCGCCGACTATACGCGCCGAGGCATCTTCGACGGGATCGGCATCCGCCTCCCGACCATCTGCATCCGGCCCGGCAAACCCAACAAGGCGGCGTCGGGCTTCTTCTCGAACATTCTGCGCGAACCGCTGGTCGGGCAGGAGGCGGTATTGCCGGTGGACGAGAATGTGCGTCACTGGTTCGCGAGCCCGCGCTCAGCGGTCGGTTTTTTCGTGCACGCCGCGCGCATGGACACCGCGAACATCGGGCCGCGGCGCAACCTGACCATGCCAGGCCTGTCGGCACTCGTCGGCGAGGAGATCGAGGCGCTTCGGCGTATTGCCGGCGAGAAGGCGGCGCGCCTCATCCGCCGCGAACCGGATCCCATCATTTCCTCGATCGTCTCCGGCTGGGCGACCGATTTCGACGCCCGGAGGGCGCGCGAACTCGGTTTCTTGGCGGAAAGCAATTTCGACGAGATCATCCGGATCCATATCGAGGACGAGCTTGGAGGGAGGATCTGACATGGCGCAAGCGAAAAGATCGGGCGAAGGAAAGATCGCGCTCGTGACCGGCGGCGGCACCGGCGTCGGTCGCGGGCTCGCCAAGGCCTTGAGCGCCGAGGGCTACAGCCTCGTTATCACCGGCCGCAGGCCTGACGTGCTTGAGCGCGCGGCAGGCGAAATCGCGCGGGAGACTGGCGGCACTGTGCGGGCGATCACCTGCGACGTCGGCAACCCGGCCCAGGTCGCGGCACTGTTCGGGGCAATCCGGGACGAGTTCGGTCGGCTCGATCTGCTTGTCAACAATGCCGGGTCGAACGTGCCGCCGGTGCCGCTCGAGGACGTGACGTTCGAGCAATGGAGCGACATCGTCGCGGCGAACCTGACCGGCGCCTTCCTCTGCACCCAGCACGCTTTCCGGCTGATGAAAAGCCAAAGCCCGCGCGGCGGACGGATCATCAACAACGGCTCCATTTCGGCGACGACGCCGAGGCCGAATTCCGCCCCCTATACCGCGACCAAACACGCGATCACGGGGCTGACGAAATCCACCGCGCTCGACGGGCGGGCGCACGATATTGCCTGCGGCCAGATCGACATCGGCAATGCGGCTACCGATATGACTGAGAAGATGGGCACGGGCGTGTTGCAGGCCAATGGCGAGATCGCGGCCGAGCCGACCATTCCCGTCGCGCACGTGGCCGAGGCCGTCATCTACATGGCGAGCCTGCCGCTGACCGCCAACGTGCTGACCATGACCGTCATGGCGACGAAGATGCCGTTGGTCGGACGCGGATAGGAGAATTCCAAAAGGTCGCTTGCGACGGGCAGGGGAAGGCCGGATCGCGGGCGATCACTACAGCGCCGCACGTCCAATCGGACGCGCAAAGGTCGCTGTAGTACTTTGAATTGCTGCATGATTTTGTCCTTAAATCGATGCCGATTTAAGGAACCATGCAGCGAGCAGATATTGGGAGGAACGCATATGGCAGCCGTGGACTTTGTCGATGTCAGGAAATCGTTCGGTGCCTTTCCCGTCATCAAGGGCGTGAACATCGAAATCGAGGACGGCGAGTTCGTCATCCTCGTCGGTCCTTCCGGTTGCGGAAAATCCACGCTGCTGCGGATGCTGGCGGGACTTGAAAACATCTCCGCGGGCGAGATCCGCATCGGCAACCGCGTGGTCAATTCGCTACCGCCGAAGGACCGCGACATTGCTATGGTGTTCCAGAATTATGCGCTCTATCCGCATATGACGGTCGCCGACAATATGGCCTTCTCGCTGATGCTCGCCGGTTCGCCCAAGGCGGATATCGACAAGCGCGTCGGCGTGGCGGCGGAGATTCTCGGCCTGTCGAAGCTGCTCGACCGCTATCCGCGTCAGCTCTCCGGCGGTCAACGCCAGCGCGTGGCCATGGGCCGGGCGATCGTGCGCGACCCGCAGGTGTTTCTCTTCGACGAGCCGCTTTCGAACCTCGATGCGAAGCTGCGCGTGGCCATGCGCGCCGAGATCAAGGAACTGCATCAGCGCCTCAAAACCACCACCGTTTATGTCACTCACGACCAGATTGAGGCGATGACCATGGCCGACAAGATCGTCGTGATGCATGACGGTATCGTCGAGCAGATCGGCGCGCCGCTCGATCTCTATGACAACCCGGTCAATCTTTTTGTCGCCGGCTTCATCGGCTCGCCGGCGATGAACATGATCAAGGGCAGGCTGGATCCGGCCAATGGCAATGCGTTCCTCACCGAGGACGGCACGGCACTGCCGGTGGCGCGCCCCGCCGCTGCCGCCAACGGACGTGACCTCGTCTACGGGCTTCGACCCGAATACATGGTGCTGGACCCGAACGGGCTTCCCGTCGAAGTCGTGGTGATCGAGCCGACCGGCTACGAGACGCAGATGATCGTCCGGCTGGGAGGCAGCGATGTCACCTGCGTCTTCCGCGAAAGGGTGACTGCGAAGCCCGGCGAGACCATCCGTCTGTCGATCGATGCCGCCCATGTTCACCTGTTTGAGGCCGAGAGCGGACGACGCTTGTTTGATTGATGCCGCGCGGCGAGGCAATCGAGGGAAGAGGAGCCCTCGGCCTTGATCGCGCGGAGATGTCCGGCAGGGGCTGGGCATCATTGCCGCCGCATTCGCCAAGCGGGAAGGTGAATGCCGGAAGGATGTGCTCCCGCTTTTCTAGGAGGAGTATTATGCCAATAAAGAGACGTGACTTCCTCGCAGCCTCGGCTGCTCTTGCCGGCACGGCGGGCCTTTCGCCGCTCGGCATCCGCCCGTCCTTCGCGCAGGCCGCCGAGCCGAACTACAAGCCGGAGGAAGGCGCAAGTCTGCGACTTCTGCGCTGGACGCCTTTCGTCAAGGGCGACGAGGATGCCTGGCTTGCCAACACCAAGAAATTCACTGA
This sequence comes from Sinorhizobium garamanticum, assembly GCF_029892065.1. NCBI lineage: Bacteria > Pseudomonadati > Pseudomonadota > Alphaproteobacteria > Hyphomicrobiales > Rhizobiaceae > Sinorhizobium > Sinorhizobium garamanticum. The sequence continues at coordinate 1,967,334 of NZ_CP120374.1, forward strand.
GGCGACTGGCGTCGAGGTACGCATCGACAAGGAAAGCTGGGAAGATATTCGTCCGAAGGCAGCGGTCGCCGCCAACGTCGGCTCCGGCCCCGACATGATCATGTGCTGGTTCGACGATGCGCATCAATATCCGGACAAGCTCGTGGACGTGACCGAGCTCGCGAATTATCTCGGCAACAAGTATGGCGGCTGGTATGACGGCGTGAAGGGTTATGCGACCCACGGCGACAAGTTCATAGCCATGCCGCTGACAGCGATCGGGAACGCCGTCTGCTACCGTGAGAGCCACATGAAGGCGGCGGGTTTCAGCGAATTCCCGAAAGACACCGCAGGCTTCCTCGAGCTCTGCAAGGCGTTGAAGGCCAAGGGGACACCGGCCGGTTTCCCGCACGGCAAGGCCGTCGGCGACGGCAACAACTATGCCCATTGGCTGCTGTGGAGCCATGGCGGCAAGATGGTCGACGAGAGTGGCAAGGTCACCATCAACAGTCCTGAGACGCTCGCCGCGATCAACTACGCAAAACAGCTATACGAAACCTTCATTCCGGGCACCGAAAGCTGGCTCGACATCAACAACAACCGCGCCTTCCTGGCGGGCCAGGTGTCGCTGACGGCCAACGGTGTTTCGCTCTACTACGCGGCGAAGAAGGATCCGGCGCTTGCGGAGCTGGCGGCCGACATCCGCACCACCAACTTCCCCGTCGGCCCGGTCGGCCAGAGCGTCGAGCTCCACCAGACGAGTTCGCTGCTGCTTTTCAACCACACCAAGTATCCGGAGGCGGCCAAGGCCTACATCAAGTTCATGATGGAATCCGACCAGATGAACGCCTGGATCCAAGGGTCGAGTGCCTATTGCTGCCAGCCCTTGAAGGCCTTCGCCGACAACCCGGTCTGGACCTCCGATCCGATCCACGCTCCCTATGCGCGCGCTTCGGAAACATTGCGTCCGAACGGTTATGCCGGGCCGCTCGGCTATGCTTCGGCCGGCGTCATGGCCGACTACGTGCTGGTCGACATGTTTGCCTCAGCCGTGACTGGCCAGACGACGCCGGAAGACGCCGTCACCGAGGCCGAGCGGCGGGCAAACCGTTACTATCGCGTCTAGCCAGCTTCGGGCGGCTCTTGAGCGAGCCGCCCGAAACCGGAAATGCGCCGGCGAATCTTGCCGGCGCAAACTGCGAGATCACCCGCGGAGAAGTTCGATGCCCACTGTACCGTCCGGAAAGCCGCCATCCTTCATGGCTTCGCTCATGCAGAACCACAACGTGCTCGGCTTCCTGTTCATGCTGCCGGCGGCCGTATTCCTCGTCTGCTTCCTCACCTATCCACTCGGGCTCGGCGTCTGGCTCGGCTTCACTGACACGCGCATTGGCCGCGACGGTATCTTCATCGGTCTTGAGAACTATATCTTCCTCGCCGAGGACGCGGTCTTCTGGCTTTCGGTCTTCAACACGCTGCTCTACACCTCGGTGGCCTCGATCCTGAAGTTCGTGCTCGGCCTGTGGCTTGCCCTGCTGCTCAACGAAAACCTGCCGTTCAAGTCTTTCTTCCGGGCGATCGTGCTGCTTCCCTGGGTCGTGCCGACCGTGCTTTCGGCGCTGGCCTTCTGGTGGATCTACGATTCGCAGTTCTCGATCATCTCCTGGTCGCTGATGCAACTGGGCGTGATCGATGGACCAATCAACTTCCTCGGCGATCCGACCAATGCCCGGATTTCGGTAATCGCTGCCAATGTCTGGCGCGGCATTCCCTTCGTTGCCATCTCGCTGCTCGCCGGGCTGCAGACGATCCCGGCTTCGCTGCAGGAGGCAGCCTCGCTTGACGGCGCGACCAACTGGCAGCGCTTCCGCTACGTGACGTTGCCGATGCTGACGCCGATCATAGCCGTCGTCATGACCTTCTCGGTGCTTTTCACCTTCACCGATTTCCAGCTGATCTATGTGCTGACCAAGGGAGGACCGGTGAACGCGACCCATCTGATGGCGACGCTATCCTTCCAGCGCGGCATTCCGGGCGGTCAGCTTGGCGAAGGCGCGGCGATTGCTGTTGCCATGATCCCCTTCCTGCTTGCCGCGATCATGTTCAGCTTCTTCGGACTGCAGCGCCGCAAATGGCAGCAGGGCGGTCAGGATTGATAGGAGGCATGCCGTGAACACCACCACGAAAATCCCTGACGACGTCCTTACCGATCATGCGGAGGGCATGAGCTATCTCAACCGGCTGCCGCGCCGGATCGTCGTGCTCTACCTGCCGATGGCGGTCTTCGTCTTCGTTCTCCTGTTTCCCTTCTACTGGATGGCGATCACGGCGGTGAAGCCGAATTCGCAACTGACCGACTATAACAACTACAGCCCGTTCTGGGTCGTCGGACCGACGCTCGATCACATCAAGTATCTGTTCTTCGAGACGTCCTATCCGGGCTGGCTGTGGAACACGATGCTCGTCGCGGTCGGCTCCACGATCCTGTCGCTCGCGGCCTCGGTCTTTGCGGCTTACGCGATCGAGCGCGTGCGCTTCACCGGCTCGCGGCCGGTCGGGCTGATGATCTTCCTTGCCTATCTGGTGCCGCCGTCGATCCTCTTCATCCCGCTCGCCCTCATCGTCTTCAAGTTCGGGATCTACGATTCCAGGCTGGCGCTTATCTTCACCTATCCGACCTTCCTCATTCCCTTCTGCACCTGGTTGCTGATGGGCTATTTCCGCTCTATCCCGTTCGAGCTCGAAGAGAGTGCGCTGGTTGACGGCGCGACACGCTGGCAAATCCTGGTCAAGATCATCCTGCCGCTCGCCGTGCCCGGGCTGATCTCGGCGGGCATCTTCGCCTTCACGCTCTCCTGGAACGAATTCATCTATGCGCTGACATTCATCCAGTCGTCGGAAAACAAGACCGTTCCGGTGGGCGTACTGACCGAACTGGTGCGTGGCGACGTGTTCGAATGGGGCGCACTGATGGCGGGCGCGCTGTTCGGCTCACTGCCGGTCGTCATCCTCTACTCCTTCTTCGTCGACTATTACGTTTCGTCCATGACGGGCGCGGTGAAGGAATAGAGCGGAGTATGGCCGGCGTTGTTCGTCGGTCGTCCCTCTATTGCAACGGAGCGACCGAGAAAAACGCGTATGTCGCGAAGAGAAACCAGGGGAATGGTTGGGCGAGGCCTGCAGCGATGCTCGATCGACGGCGCAGGCCCCTGACCGTCAGCTTTTCCAAACGGCTGGAAAAAAATTTACCACCAGAGCGGGAAAGCTGCCATTCGCCAAAACGGCTTACCACCGACGTGCGAGCAATGGTACCCAAATGGATGCGCCACTTTTGGGCGACCAATCCGAGGGGCGATTCCGCCGCACGCCGACAACTTTCAGAGCGTGCTTCCCATCCATTCGGCTGCAGCGATTGCCGAGCCGAGCAAAATGACCGGCAGCAATAGCGCACCGAAGAACCTGATCATCTGAATTCGGCGCGAACGCCTGTCATGCCGATCGTAAACCATCTTCATTCAGCCTCTGGCTGCATCCCAAGAACAGTTCCGGCGATATGAAAACATCATTGGAGTCGGACGGTCGAGTCTCCAAGGTAACACACCGGTCGGCAGCCGGGCTTTCTTGCCGCGTGGAATACGGAAGCAATCGGAGCGAGAGATCGCCGGGCACGAGGGCGTGGCCGGCGACCGCAAAGATTATTGGGGAGTGATGAACCCGAAAGGGCGATCACCAGGCCGAGAAGGCCACCATGAGCACTGCGGCCCAAAATAACGCTGACAATTCAGCCGCCACCAGAAACCCGAAAGTGGTGTCGCTCATGTGATCCTCCTCTGGCAACCTCCATTACCAGGGGAAACTATAGGGGGTCGCGGTCGGTTCCGCTACAAAATAAGACATACTCCTCCATCGGATCACGTGAGCAGCGAGTAAATCAGAACGCCGACTGAACCCCAGAAGCCAACCATTACCAGCGACATCGCCACAACGAAGATCTTAGTCACAACAAAACTCCACCACCTTTCAGAAGGTTACAAAGACTACCGCAGCGGCGAAAACTGGGTATCGGCACTAAGTCTGATGGGCATCGGACTATGGTCTGACACTACAGCGCCGCGCGTCCAATCGGACGCGCAAAGGCCGCTGTAGCACTTTGAAGTGCGGCATGAATCCTTAAATCGATTCCGATTTAAGGATTCATGCAGTAGAGGGCGCGGGCCCAAATCGAACACGCCGGAAGCTGTTGGTCTCATGGAGCGAGCCTGCCGGCGATTGAATGAGAAAATCGATTCCGTCCGAAAAGCCGGCAAAACGTTCACCGGACAGGCCCATCAAGGCCGTTGCGTTTTCGCGACTAAACTGGTTCTTGAGCGTACAGTGAGGAAGCGATCGGCGCCGAAGCGCCTCAAGATGAGGTGCCCGAGATGAGGGGCTCGTGTTAAAAGTTACGGACAACTTGCCCGGCGCGACGGACAAGAGCTGGTATCCGCCGGAGGGAACCAGGCTCGGCACGACATTCTTTGTCCGCAGCGCGTTTCCGTGGCTCGGTCACTATTTTGGCGGAATTCCGCTCGGCTCGACGCTCGCCCCCGGGATCAACGGAATAGTCTCCTGGGGTGGGCGCATTCCAGCGAAAAGTGCGATGGCCGTCGCCCGCTTGCGGCGATTGCCGCATTGGCATCTTGAAGACGGCTTCCTGCGCTCTGTCGGCCTTGGCAAGGATGGAGCCGCGCCCGTCTCGATCATCGTGGACGACCGGGCGCTTCCTGTCGACGGCGGGAAGGCGTCGCGCCTGGAACTGCTGATCGCCGCAGCGGCAAAGGGGGACTGGGACAGCTTTGGAAAAAGCATCCGCGAACGGATGACCGAACACAAGCTGTCGAAATACAACAACCTGCCGCACAAACCGCCGTCGATGGAACAGAGTGCCCGGAGGCGTATTCTGCTTGTCGACCAGGTCCTCGGTGACGTCTCTGTGGAGCGTGCACTCGGGAGCCGTTATTCCTTCGACAGGATGCTCGATGATGCGTTGGCAAGTGGCGGGCAATGCGTCGTGCGCACGCATCCGGACGTCATGGCCGGTTACCGAAAAGGCTATATGACCGAGCGCGCGGCGAGGACGGCCGGCGTCGTTCTCCTTGCCGACCGCGTGTCGGTCGCTTCGATTCTCGAGGTCGTCGACGAGGTCTGGACAGTTTCGAGCCAGGTCGGCTTCGACGCTTTGTTACGAAAGATGCCCGTGCGCTGCTACGCCGTACCGTTCTATGCGGGATGGGGGCTGACGGATGATCGAGCAGGCGTCGCGGCCGAGGCGGCCTTGGCGCGGCGGGCCGGCGCGAGACCCTCGGTCGATCAACTCACCGCGGCAACGCTCGGGCTCTATCCGAGCTACCGCAATCCGAAAGACTGGCAGCCGATGGACGTGTTTGCAGCGATCGATTTCCTGGTCGTCGAACTCGATGCAACTCGTCGCGCATAACGCCTACTGCATGTTTGAAAGATAGCCGGTCCGTCAACGGCCGAGAACGTCGTCAGTTCTCCTCCACCGAAACACCATCTTGGCCAATCCTAATCTCGATGCCCGGCTTGTTTTCTTCGCGGTAGATGTAGATGCCGAGCCCGATCGCAACGGCAGCAAGAACTGCGATAATGAGATAGAGCCCATTCCGGTTCATCTGTGCCGTCCTTCCTCGAGTTGGCGCTGCCTCGCGACAGGGCCGCGCGTCCTTTGAGGCGCGCATAGGTCGCTGTAGCAGTTTGAGTTACTGCATGATTCCTCAAATCGATTCCGATTTGAGGAATCATGCAGTAACTCAATCAGCATCGCGTTCGCGCCTGTTGGTGAAGTGGGCGTTGCCCAGGCCCGTGCCAATCGTCAGAACTCCCCAGCCGGAGACGTCCTGCATGAACGGTACCTGCGAGAGGCCCTGGACGACCGCGTCGTTGTGCATGATCACGAAGGTCTCATCCTCGCCGATTTGCGGAATGGCCTCCCTGATAGCGGCGGGCAGATTGAAGTGCTCGCTTTCCCAGTTGCCACCTGGCAGGTTCTGACCGCCGCGCACAATCGATCCATCGGCGTCGATCAACCCAGGACAGGCCACACCAATCACGGGGGCGGGGGTGAGGTCTGCCTTGTCGGCCTTGGCGATCAGCCTTTCGATCATGGAGATGAGACGTTCAATTGCAGTGGTCCGACTGGGCTTATCGTCCGCATGTCGCCAGATATCTGACTTCCAGACCTTGGCCTTCGAGAGGTTCGCGTCTTCCTTCAGGCACGTCTCGACTATGCCCACACGAATATTGGTGCCGCCGATATCAATGGCAAGGATCGCCTTGTGCCCCTTCAGCATCCAGGACGGGATAAGGTGCACGGCGCCGATGAGCCCCGCTTCATCCGGACGGTGGACGACCGGCGTGAGTTCGATCTTGATGCCCTTGGCCTTCAGCAGCACCATCGCATGGGCAATTGCAAGTTCGCCTACGACGCGCTCTCTAAAGCCGCCGCCCACAACGACGCGTTCGGTATTCTTCCAGCTCTTCTGACGCAGCAATTTGTCGAGAACAGCGGCGAGTTCGCCTGCGAAATCGTGAACCGCTCCCATGACCAGGGCGGCTGCCTCCTTGTCATCACCAACGAGAAGGGCATCGACCTCCTTTTTCGACAGGTCGCCGGTCGGAGTTTTCCCGAGCGGATCGGTGCCGCCCTTGCGCACGCGCTTGCGCCAGGCTTCGAGCTTTTCCTGGAAGGCATATTTGTTGGCCTTGTCGCCCAGAAATCCGTCGGAGCTCCGCAATTCGATGTTGTAGTCATCGACCGTGACCGACGGCAGATCGTCGTCACCATGCGTGAGGAGGACGCCGTTTTGCTTCTCGTTCGCGGATCTGCCCACGCAACCTCCCCTATGACGCTTCACCCTGAACTGATCCGAGACCGGAGTGAGTGATAAACGTGAGCGGCGGGGGCGATGTTCCGACGTCGGGGCGTCAAGTCCCGAAAGAAGTCGATTGATGATGAACGCAGAGCCTGGATCACAGGCTCGCAGGCCGCACACCCAGATGCTACTCCCACCACTTTGGACAGCAGGTGTCCGCTTTATGCAAGCTCAGGGTTGCCGTTTGCGGGCTTTGACATCAATATGGGTCATGTCATATCGGAAGCAGTTTCTCGGCGCCTCGAAACCGGACACGGTGTCAGCAGAGGACTTCATTCTCGCCGCTCTCTCAACAGATCTGCAAGGCTGGGCTCTGTTCCTCGACATCGATGGTACGTTGCTTGATCTTGCCGAAACGCCGGACGCAGTAGTCGTTCCGCCTTCGCTGCCTGCGAACCTCGATGCCTTGTCGAGAAAACTCGGAGGTGCTCTGGCACTCGTGACTGGTCGCGATCTTGGCTATGCCGAGCAGCTTTTTTCGCCATTTCTTTTTCCAATCGCGGGTCTTCATGGTGCCGAACGCCGCGATCCGGACGGCCGTGTGCACAAGGCCGCCGACACGGCGGAATTTGAGCGGCTGAAGGCCGATCTTGTCGCCGATACGGCCAACTGGCCCGGTGTTCTGATCGAGGACAAGGGAGCGGCTGTCGCCGCGCACTACCGGCTTGCGCCGGACAGAAAACTCCAACTTGAACCGCTGATCGAGCGGGCGTTGATCCGAGCAGGGCCAAACTGGACGATCCAGCATGGCAAGATGGTGATCGAAATCCGTCCGGCCCGCGCCGACAAGGGCGACGCAGTCGCGGCGTTTCTCGCGCAGCCACCTTTTACTGGAAGACGCGCCATCGCCATCGGGGATGACGTGACCGACGAAGCGATGTTTCGCATGGTCAACCAGCTCGGCGGCTATTCGATCCGCATCGGCCCGCCGTTGCCTGCGAGCGAAGCGCTCGGCTGCGTCCCCTCTGCCGAGGCGCTGCGCGGCATCATCGCTGCGTTGGTCCGCTGAATATGCGTTGCTCCCCTGAAAATTTGAGCACCTGACATATTTTCTTGCATGAAAGGAGGTCGGCATGGGCCGTCTCGTCATTGTTTCCAATCGCGTACCTGTTCCGGCCAAGGGTGGTATTGCGCCTGCCGGTGGGCTGGCGGTTGCGCTGAAAGTCGCCCTCGAAGAGCAAGGCGGCGTATGGATGGGCTGGTCGGGGAAATCGAGCGGAGAGCATGAGCCGCGAGCGCTTGCACAACTGAAGCAGGGCAACATCACCTATGCCCTGACGGATCTGACCGACACCGATGTCGAGGAATATTACCACGGCTTTGCCAATCGGGTTCTTTGGCCGATCTGCCACTACCGGCTTGATCTCGCCGAGTACGGTCGCAAGGAAATGGCCGGGTATTTCCGCGTCAACCGCTTCTTCGCCCACCGGCTTGCCCCGCTTGTCAAACCCGACGATGTCATTTGGGTGCACGACTATCACTTAATCCCTCTCGCGGCAGAGCTGCGTCAAATGGGATTGAAGAACCGCATCGGTTTCTTCCTCCACATTCCCTGGCCGCCCGCTGACGTGCTCTTCACGATGCCCGTTCACGAGGAGATCATGCGTGGCCTGTCACACTACGACGTCGTCGGCTTTCAGACCGATCATGACCTCGAGAACTTCGCCGGCTGTCTCAGGCGGGAAGGCATCGGCGATGAACTTGGCGCAGGGCGCTACAGCGCCTATGGTCGCATATTCAAGGGCGGCACTTATGCAATCGGCATTGAGACCGCGGCCTTTGCCGAATTCGCCAAAAAGGCATCGACCAACAAGACGGTCAAAAAAACGCGTGAGAGCATTGGAAACCGCAGCCTGATCATCGGTGTCGATCGCCTCGATTATTCCAAGGGAATCACGCAGCGCATCGACGCGTTTGAGCGCTTCATCCTGGCCAATCCGGCCCAGCATGGGCATGTCACCTATTTACAAATCACGCCGAAGTCCCGCTCCGAAGTGCCGGAGTACGAAGCCATGCAGCGCATGGTTGCCGAACAGGCCGGCAGGGTGAACGGCGCGCTCGGCGCCGTCGATTGGGTGCCGATACGCTATATCAATCGCTCGATAGGCCGACACATTCTTGCTGGGCTTTACCGGCTTGGCAAAGTTGGCCTCGTGACGCCGCTTCGAGATGGGATGAACCTCGTCGCAAAAGAATACGTAGCCGCGCAGAATCCCGACGATCCCGGCGTGCTCCTGCTTTCACGTTTCGCCGGAGCTGCTCGCAACCTAAACGGCGCGCTGCTCGTCAACCCATACGACGTAGAGGGTACGGCGAATGCCATGGCGCGTGCACTGAGCATGCCGTTGGAAGAACGGAAGGCGCGCTGGAAGACGATGATGGATCACTTGCTGGAACACGATGTTACGCGCTGGTGCCAGGATTTTCTCGATGATCTAACGGGCATGACGGGCTCAGCCTGGTTAGAGCCCTCAGATGGAAGGCAGGCTTCGTATTCTGATAAAACTGAGATCAAAACGAGCGAATGAAGTTCCTCTCTCAAGTCGCACTTCATCCTTGAACTCACCTACCCCCCAGGATCAGATATTCTCCGGTGTGAAGATGTCGAAAGGCAGGAAGGTCTGTCCCGGCACACCGGCCGCGCCTCGATCGATCGCCCCGATCATCAGGCTGATGGTCTCTCGGATGAGTGCGGGAACGGGCGTTGCGATCGCCATCGTCACTACCTCGTCGGCAAGCGCTGCGCGTGACTCCGGTGTGAGTTCGTTGACGACCACCAGCAGCCTGCGCTCGAGCTTTTCCTCTCGGATCGCCGAAATTGCGCCCTCCATCCCGCCGCCGCAGACATAGAAGCCGATGAGATCGGGATGCCGCCGCAGGAGATCGAGCGTCGCCTCGTGGGTGATCTCGGCGGTATCCAGGTTGACCATCGTGTCGAGCACTTCGAATTCGGGCGCGTTCTCGCGAAAATAGGAGCGAAAGGCGATCTCGCGCAGTTCATGCCCGTGGAAGCGATGGCTGCCGACAAAGGCCGCGACCTTTCCCGGGCGTTTCGCAGCCTTGGCAATCATCCAGGCTGCGGTGCGTCCAACCTTGTGGTTGTTCAAGCCGACGTAGCCCTCGCGCACCCCGGCTGCGAAATCGGAAAGCAGTGAGAAGATCGGAATTCCCCGCTCCTTCAGCTCTTCGATCACTGCCGTGACTGCTGGGTAGTCCGGCGCGACAAGTGCGATCGCCTGATTGCGCGCCGCCATCGTCTTCAGCTTTTCGGTGATGCCTGCCGGAGTGGAATTGGGAACGAAGTCCACCTGAGGGAGCGCGCGGACATGGGTGAGCGACAGTGCGGCGTTTTCGATCTCCTTCGCAACCGCCTGATAGAAGGACTGTTGCGGTTTTTGCAGGAGGAAGCCGAGACGATATTGCGGAAGGTCCTCGAACACCCGTTGGCGAAGCAGGCCGACGGCGTGATAGCCGATCGTCTTGGCCGCGTCGTAAACCCTTCGCGCCGTTTCCTCACGCACGGGATGACGCCCGTTCAAGACGCGATCGACCGTGGCAACGCTCACGCCCGCCGCCTGCGCAAGATCCGCGATCGTCGGCCTCCTCGTCATGGCTTTCTCCCTGAAATTATCCTCTCAAGCATGAAGTCGACATCATGATGGAATTTGAGAGAATATATCATGACTGCATTGAGAATTGTCAAAAGTCAACATACCCTCCTTCCATCGAATTTGAGGCGCAGTCGGGAGCGCGCTTCGGGAGGACGAGATGACGGCGGTTGCCACGAAAAGAGATTACAGCCTGCTCGGGCGCGATGCCGAGGCGGCAGTCGCCAATGGGCTTTCCGCGGCTGAGTGGTATCACACCGACATTCCGCGCAAGCAGATGAAGGAATTGATGAAACGCGACGATGGCCCGGCCATCCGCGACACCTTCCTCTGGCTCGGCAGCATGGTGCTTCTCGGCGGGCTCGGCATCTATTTCTGGGGCACTTGGGTCGGCGTACCGTTTTTCCTCGCCTACGGCGTGCTCTACGGCTCGGCCTCCGATAGCCGCTGGCACGAATGCGGCCACGGTACCGCGTTCAAGACGATGTGGATGAATGATATCGTCTATCAGATCGCCTGTTTCATGATCATGCGCAATCCGGTGACCTGGCGCTGGAGCCATACCCGCCACCACACCGATACAGTCATCGTCGGCCGCGACCCGGAAATCGCGGTCATGCGTCCGCCGGACCTGCTGCGGCTCGTTCTCAACTTCTTCGGCATTATCGATGTCTGGTACGCGATGATCGATATGGTGCGGAATGCCTTTGGCGTGATCAGCGCCGCCGAAAAGACCTTTATTCCGGAAATGGAGCAGCCGAAGGCGATCCTGGTCGCCCGTATCTGGCTGGCGATCTACGCCGCGACGATCGGCCTGTCGCTCTATCTCGGTTCCATTCTGCCCTTGATGCTGATCGGGCTGCCCCGCCTCTATGGCGCCTGGCATCACGTGTTGACGGGCCTGCTGCAGCATGGCGGGCTTGCCGACAACGTCACCGATCACCGGCTGAACAGCCGCACGGTCTATATGAACCCGGTGAGCCGCTTCATCTATTGGAATATGAATTATCACGTCGAGCATCACATGTTCCCGATGGTGCCCTACCACGCGCTGCCGAAGCTGCATAAAATGATCAAGCACGACCTGCCGGCGGCGAACCCGTCCATTCTTCATGGCTATCGGGAAATGATCCCGGCCTTCCTCAGGCAGCTCAAGAATGAGGACTATTTCGTGAAGCGCGAACTGCCGCCGACGGCAAAGCCCTATCGCGAAGAGTTCCACAACGACCGGGTCATCCACGCCGCCGAGTGAGCGTCGAAAACGACAGCCTATCCAAAACCTTGCATTGAATGGAGGAAACCCATGAGCTCGAACTGGGTCGAGGTCTGTGCGGCCGATGAAATCGATGAGGAAGACGTTATCCGCTTCGATCACGAGGGGCGAACCTTCGCCGTCTATCGCAGCCCCGATGACGAATATTTCGCCACCGATGGGCTCTGCACCCACGAGCACATTCATCTCGCCGACGGGCTGGTGATGGACGACATCATCGAATGTCCCAAGCACAACGGCCGCTTCAACTACAAGACCGGCCAGGCCAAGGGCGCTCCGGTCTGCGTCAACCTCCGGACCTATCCGGTGAAGGTTGAGGCCGGCAGCGTCTTCATTGCGATTTCCTGACGGCAACCGGCTTAGCGCGGACCGGCGGAGGAGGAGAGGGCATGACACATATCGTCATCGTTGGCGCCGGCGAATGCGGCGCGCGGGCAGCGTTTGCGCTGCGGGACCGGGGTTTTGACGGCGGAATCACGCTGATCGGCGCCGAACCGCATCTTCCCTACGAGCGCCCGCCTTTGTCGAAGGAAGGACTTGCAGGCACCGAGACGCCGAAATACGTGGCGAGCGCCGAGCGGTACGAAGAGGCCGGGATAACCGTGCTGACAAATGCCGTCGTGGAGAAGATTGCCCGTGAGGATAAGGCGGTGTGGCTTTTGGACGGCAGGTCGGTCGCCTATGACCGGCTGCTGCTCGCCACCGGCGCACGACCGCGCGCGTTTCCAGGCGCTTCCGAAAACTCTAAGCGTATCCGCGTGCTTAGAACCCACGCCGATGCGCTTGCAATCCGACCAGCCCTTGCTCCTGGCCGAAAGATCGCCATCATCGGCGGTGGCTTCATCGGCCTGGAATTGGCAGCGGCAGCGCGCAAGCTGGGCGCCGAGGTTACTCTTGTCGAAGGTCTGCCACGTCTTTTGACCCGCGGTGTGCCGGAAGAGATCGCCGCCGTCGTTACCGAAAGGCATCGGCATGAAGGCGTTGAAATCATCTGCAGCGCGAGGATTGCGGCACTCGAGGATGACGGATGTGAGGCGCGTCTTCTCCTTGCCGATGGCGGCAGTCTTTCCGCCGATCTGGTCATCGTCGGCATTGGTGCGATGCCCAACACGGAACTGGCGGAAGCTGCGGGCCTTGCGATCGACAACGGCATTGCCGTCGACGAAACGCTGCGGACGTCAGATCCCGACATCTATGCGGCTGGCGACTGCTGTTCCTTTCCGCTGTCGCATTATGGCGGGCGGCGGGTGCGACTCGAGGCCTGGCGCAACGCCCAGGACCAGGGGACGCTGGTCGCCGCCAATTTGATCGGTGGGGCAGACCCCGTCTCCAGCGTGCCGTGGTTCTGGTCGGATCAATACGACCTGACGCTGCAGATTGCCGGCCTTGCCGACGGGGCGGTCGCGACTATTCGGCGCGACATGGAGGCGGGGGCCTTCATCCTCTTTCACCTGGATGGCGAAGGCCGGCTTATCGCCGCAAGCGGCATCGGCCCCGGCAATGCCGTTGCCCGCGACATCCGCCTTGCCGAAATGCTGATCGCTGCCGGCAGCCGGCCGGACCGGCAAGCGCTTGCTTCTTCAGACACCAAGCTCCGAAAACTGCTGGCGGCATGAAAGCCGCCAGAACAACCATCCACCGTTGCATTCCCCTGTGCTCTTTCATTGGAGATCTCGATGAGACATCGCCGCCCGACTGTTGCCGATCTATTGTCGATGAAGGGCCAGAGGCAGCTTACGATGCTGCGCGTCGTGACGCTTGAGGAGGCGGAAGCCGCCGAAAAGGCCGGGATCGACCTCGTCTCGGTTCCGCCCGCGCTGCTCGGCCCGGAATTCAGGGAGGCAGCGCCCTCCGTCTTCGCCTTCCCGGGTCTCGAATATGGCGACCATGTCACGGCCGACGACTATATCCGCGCCGCCTTCAAGGCACTGAAGGCGGGCGGCGATGCCGTCTACTGCGCCGCGAGCCTTTCGATCGTCCGACGCATGCGCGACGAGGGTATTCCCGTCTGCGGCCATGTCGGGCTCATCCCTTCGAAGGCGACCTGGACCGGCGGCTTCCGCGCCGTCGGCAAGACGGCGGAAAGCGCGCTTGAGATTTGGCAACAAGTGACGGCGCTCGAAGAGGCGGGAGCGTTTGCCGCCGAGATCGAGGTTGTGCCAGCCGAGGTGGCGACGGCGATCTCGAAGCGGAGTTCGCTCCTGATGCTTTCTATGGGCGCTGGTGCCGGATGCGATGCTCAGTATCTTTTTGCGGAAGATGTGCTCGGTCAAAATCGAGGCCATTACCCTCGCCACGCGAAGGTTTACCGCAATTTTGCCGCCGAGTATGAGAGACTGCAGCAGGAGCGCATTGCAGCCTTCCGCGAATATGCTGAGGACGTCCGGTCCGGCGCCTATCCGGAAAAGGCGCATATGGTCGGGATTTCGCTTGGGGAACTGGAGGATTTCCTGAAACGGATGGATGCGCAGGAGCAGGCCGGTTTTCGCGCCAGATGAAACAGCGCGGAGCTCAGGACGAGAAAGTAAGGACGATCATGCATAATTATGTTTTGACAGTAACCTGCCGGTCGACGCGGGGAATCGTTGCCGCGATTTCAGGCTATCTCGCTGAACAGGGCTGCAACATCATCGACAGCTCGCAGTTTGACGATCTCGAAACTGGTCTGTTCTTCATGCGTGTCAGCTTCATCTCGGAAGAGGGTGTAGGCCGCGAGGCGCTCGAAAAAGGCTTCGCGCCGATCGCCGAGGCATTCGGCATGGAAGCCGAAATGCACGATACGAGCGAGCGCATGAAGGTGCTGTTGATGGTGTCGCGTTTCGGCCATTGCCTCTACGACCTGCTCTACCGCTGGAAGATCGGCGCGCTGCCGATCGACATCGTCGGCGTCGTCTCCAACCACTTCGACTACCAGAAGGTCGTCGTCAACCACGACATCCCCTTCCACTGCATCAAGGTGACGAAGGAGAACAAGCCGAAGGCCGAAGCCCAGCTGATGGAGATCGTCGAGCAGACCGGCGCGGAACTGATTGTGCTCGCCCGCTACATGCAGGTGCTTTCGGATGCGCTCTGCAAGAAGATGTCGGGGAAGATCATCAACATCCATCACTCGTTCCTGCCGAGCTTCAAGGGCGCCAACCCTTACAAGCAAGCCTATGAGCGCGGCGTCAAGCTGATCGGCGCGACGGCGCATTACGTCACCGCCGATCTCGACGAGGGGCCGATCATCGAGCAGGACATCGCCCGCATCACCCATGCGCAAAGCGCCGAAGATTATGTCTCGATCGGCCGCGACGTCGAAAGCCAGGCGCTGGCCCGCGCCGTGCACGCCCATATCCATCACCGCTGCTTCATCAACGGCAACCGCGTCGTCGTTTTCCCGCCGAGCCCGGGAAGTTATGCGTCGGAGCGGATGGGGTGATTAGCTCTCGTTACGCGAAATCGGGCTTGGCGGTATCGAACTGACGCCGAAAACCAATCCGGAGCGATGTTCAAGCGGCACCTCTTTCCGGCGCGAACGGGTCCGTGATCATCGGCCAGATGTCGCGCCGCACGCGCCTGTAGGGGGTTTTCGCCGGATTGTTGGGGTAGGGCGTTCCGGCCGAGCAATAGAGGATCTTCGACGCGATCTTCGAGAAGGAGGCGAAGAAATGGTTCGTCGATTTGATGACCAGGATCTTCTTCGATCGCGGATCGATTCCCATTACGGAGAATAGGCTCGGGTCGAAGCTCTGAGCGCGCGTGGAATTCAGGATGATTTCGATGCCGCGATGCTGGATGTGCGCGGCGTCGCCGAAGGGCGCGAAGCTTTCTCCGAACCGCATTTCGGCGTTTCGCACCAGACGTATCACCTTGACCGTTCCGTCGATAGGATGGCCGGTACCGGGCGCCGATTTTGCGCCGAAGCGCAACGGGATCTCGGCGCCTTCGCCTGCGGCCATGCAGATCTGCACAGCCATCGGATCCCAGATCGTGCCGACGGCCGCGTCGGTGGTGCCATTGGCGAGCAGTTCTTCCAGCACCACGGTCGCGTCACCCGCCGTGCCGCCGCCGGGATTATCCCACATATCGGCAATCACCACCGGACCGGCGGTCGCGGCGATCGCCTCGGCAACCGCTTGGCGCTCGTCGAGCTCCGGCATCCGGAACGTGCCGCGTTTGGCGAAGAGTTCCAGCCCGAGGTCGCGGGCAAGTGCCTGGCCTTTCTCCCGGTTGCCGTCGGTCACCGCTATCATCTTTGTGCCCATCTCCGGCACGTCGCCGGCCATGAAGCCGTGCACCACCGAGAGCGAGAGCACGTCGGCGTCGTCTCTCTCGATGCGCATGAGCTTGTCGACGAAGCTGCGCATGGGCTCGCGGGATGTCGGAAACACGTCGATCATCCGGCAGTCGAAGACCGACATGACGGGCTTGACGCGGCCTTCGAGCGTATCGACCGCGATCCGCCACAGGTCCTTGGCGCGATCGACGAAATCGGTGTGTGGGAATTCCTTGAAGAAAACAAAGAAATCGGCCGCGGCGACGCGCTTCTCGGTCAGATGACTGTGCGGATCGAGTTCGGCGCAGAGGAGCACGTCGGGTCCGATCACTTCGCGGATGCGCGTCAGCAGATCACCTTCGGTGTCCTCGTAGCCATCGGCGACCATGGCGCCATGCAAACCGAGAACGACAGCGTCGACCGGAAGGGCTGCCCGCAACTGATCAATGATCTCATCGCGCAGGTTCTCATAGGTGTGCCTGTTGACGAGACCAGCGGGGTCCGCCCAGGCAGCGGTTCCCTCGATCAACTCCCAGCCCTTTTCCGCTGCGACCTGCCGGCCGACGGTGATCGGCGCGGTGCAAAGCGTCGGCGTTTCCGGATGGCTGCCTGGCGGCGCATAGAGCGAAGCTTCGAAGGCCCGCTTGTCGATGCAGATCGGCGAGAAGGTGTTGGTCTCGGTCGCCAGGGCCGCTGTGAAGATTCGCAATGCTGTCGCCTTTCCGCCCCTCGCATGTTTCCCGAAATCGGATGCGATCTAAGGAAACCTGCAGCCATTCAAAGTGCTGCAGACCTCAAAATGATCCCATCGGGTTAGGCAGATAGCCGGTAAACCCGCAGATCTTCCAGCGGCCTTGATGCAGCCGGCAATAATAGACGGTCTGCCACTTCATGACATCGTAGCTGCCATCGGCCTTCTTCAGGCCGCCGTCGAACTTCTTGTGCGCCAGTGCGCTGTCACCGTTGATCTCGATGTCTTCCAGCGTGGTCGTCGTGAAGATCGCGGCGCGCGGATCCTCGGCGAAGGATTGGCCGGCGAAATCCTTCGCCTGGCGCAGCCATTCGTCGCGATAGGCGGCAAGCGAGGGAAAGGAGAGGCGCCATTTGTCCGGGCTTGCTTCCCGCCGTCCGTCGATGCCGATGAAGCCGTCCTCGACGAAATCCTCCGCAACCCGCGACCAGTCCGCAGCAAGGAAAGCGTCGATATCTCGTGTCACCAGCATGTCCCAGATCGCATGCCGGGCAACATCGGAGGTGGGGAACGGATTCTGGAAGGGATCCCGCATCGCTTCGCCTTGGATTGAAATTCTTTTCATAAACCAGGATTTTCTCTGGTCAAATTCAGTATTCTATGGTGATTTGTCAACGGATAAAGAAAATAATTTGCACGAAGGTCGTCTATGTCCATTAAACGTTATGGCGCGGAGCAGGCCGGAGCGGGTGGCAAGGCGCTGCCGTTCGCACGAGCCGTCGAGGCTGATGGCTGGCTGCACGTCTCCGGCCAGGTCGCCATGGAAAACGGCGAGATCATCGACGGCAATATCGTCGCGCAGACACACAAGGCGATCGGCAATCTTCTGGCCATTTTGAAAGAGGCCGGTTACGGTGTCGAACACGTGGTGAGGGTCGGCGTCTGGCTGGATGACCCGCGTGATTTCTGGAGCTTCAATAAGATCTATCAGGAGTATTTCGGCGCTCATCCTCCTGCGCGCGCCTGCGTGCAGTCTTCGATGATGGTCGACTGCAAGGTTGAGATCGACTGCGTCGCCTACAAGCCGAAGGACGCCTGATCACAAGGGGTGGGCCTTCGATGGATATTTTCGCGACACTGCAGGAGGAAAAGGGGCGGCTATCCCAGTCGGAGAACCGCATTGCCGATATCCTGCTCAATGATTTCGAGTTTGCCGTGAACGCCTCGATTATCGAGCTCGCGGGCAAGGCCGATGTGTCGCCGCCGACGGTGACCCGTTTTTGCCGGCGTCTCGGCTGCGAGAGTTTTTCCGACTTCAAGGTGCAACTGGCCCGCACAGCCTATATCGGCATGCGCTACCTGAAGCCGGAGCCGAAGAGCCAGGAGCCGGCCGACGTCGCGCAGGACATCATTACCAAGGCGCAGAACGCACTCTTCCTGCTGCACCGCTCGCTCGATCTCGCCGCGATCGAGGAGACCGCCGAGCGGCTAGCCAAAGCGGAAATGATTTACGCCTTCGGTTCGGGCGGCAATTCGTCGATGATCGCCAGCGAATTGCAGAACCGCCTCTTTCGGCTCGGCCTGCGCATCACCTCGAGTTCCGATCACAGCATGCAATTGATGATGGCCGCCGCCGCCAAGCCGACGGACGTGCTGATAGGCTCTTCCTTGTCGGGGCGCAACACGGAGCTCGTGCGTGCCTTCACGCTCGCCCGCGAAGCCAGGGTCACGACGATCGCGCTGACCCAGAGCGGCAGCCCTGTCGCGCTTGCCGCCGACATCACCGTTCCGGTCGACCTGCCGGAGGGCAACAATATCTATCGTCCGACATCCACGCGCATCGCCTATCTGGCCTTGCTTGATATCATCGCCAGCCTCGTCGCCTACCGTGTCCAGCCGCAGGCGACGGCGACGCTGAGGCGCATCAAGCAGCAATTGGTGGTGCACAGGGATGGCGATGATCGCCAGCTTCTCGGAGACTGATGTGCCACAGGAGCGCAGCATGAAGAAATCCGTCGCGATCGTCACCGGAGCGGCCGGTGATATCGGCCGTGCGATCGCCGGCCGCCTGGCCGATGATCATGAGGTGGTCGTGCTTGCGGACATCGACGGCGATGCGGCGGAGAAGGTTGCGCGCGATCTCGGCGCGCAGGAGCGCTTCACAGCCATTGCCTGCGATGTCACGGATGCCGCGAGTGTCGCGTCGATGGCGGCGGCGGCCGGATCGCTCGGAGCGGTACGTACGCTCGTCAACAATGCGGGTGCGGCGCGCGCCGTCAGCCTGCACGACACGACGCAGGAGATCTGGCGCATGGACAATGCGCTCAATCTCGAAGCGGCATTCCTTTGTTTCCGCGCCGTTGAGGACATGCTGACGGAAAGCCGGGGATCGGTCGTCAACATCGCATCCGTCAACGGCATGAATGTTTTCGGCCACCCGGCCTATAGCGCTGCCAAGGCCGGTCTCCTGCATCTGACCCGGCTGATCGCGGTCGAATACGGCAAATTCGGCATCCGCGCCAATGCGGTGGCGCCCGGCACCGTGCGCACCCAGGCCTGGGAAGCGCGCGCAGCGGCCAACCCGCAGGTCTTCGAGGAGGCGAAGCGCTGGTATCCGCTGCAGCGCGTCGTCAATCCGGAAGACGTCGCCAATGCCGTCCAGTTCCTGGCAGGCCCTCGGGCCGGCGCCATATCGGGCGTCTGCCTGCCGGTCGATTGCGGGCTTACCGCGGGCCAGGCGGAACTCGCACGCACCTTTTCGCAATCCAGCCACTACTGACAAGCCATATCGGGAGGACGCTCATGCAGCCGGTTTCTTATCGCCTCGAATCTGCCTGGCAACCGGATGGCGGTCCATTCGGACGCTTCACCTTCACCCTCGTCAATCTCTCTGATGACGCTCTCAGCGACTTTCGCCTCGTCTACACATCGCTGACCCGCGTCATCGATTCTGCCGCTTGCGAGAACGCCGTCTTTCTGCGCCGCAATGCCAATTTCCACGAATTCGCGCCGCCAATGGGGTTTGTCCTTGGCGCGGGCGAAAGCTGGATCTTTACGGTCAGCGGGCTACACAGGCAGGCAAAACACTGCACGGATGGCGCAAAATCGGCCTATCTGACGCTCTCCGACGGCCGGCATGTGCCGGTGGCGGTTTCCGATCTGCTGCTGGAGGGGGCAACCAGCGAGCCTCCGCCGCAGCGGCTGCCGGAAGGCAGGCTTGACCTGCCTTTCGCCTTGCAGCCGTGGCCGGCGGCGATCGACGCCGTCCCGGGGGATGGATTTCCGGTCGTTCTCTATCCGGCGCCGGGGAGCAGCAAGGCCGAGATTAGGGCGGTCGATGCGGCGCTGGCGCTTTTTCATCGTCTTTTCCCGGGAGGCCACGCTCCCTTCACCCTCGCCTCGTCCCCACAGGGTCGCCCGATCGTCTTCGCCGCGAAGCCCGATCTCGGTCCCGAGGCCTATGCGCTGACGTTCTCCGAGCGGGAGATCCGGCTCGAATACGGCGCAGCCGCCGGCCGGCAGTATGGTCTGACGACGCTCGCGCAACTGCTTGACGGGGCGCGCAGGGAGGGGGACAAGTTCCGCTTTCCTGTGTCGGGTACGATTTCCGACCGGCCGCGCTACGGCTGGCGCGGCTGCCATCTCGACGTCTCCCGCCAGTTCTATCCGACCGCCGACGTCATGCGGCTCATCGATATCCTTGCCTGGTTCAAGCTCAACATCTTCCACTGGCATCTAACCGACGACGAAGCCTGGCGGCTGGAGATCAAGGCCTATCCCACGCTGACAACGCTCGGCGTGCTTCGCGGGCCGGACGAGCCGATGCTGCCGCAGCTCGGCAACGGCGCCGAACCGGTCGGCGGCTTCTACAGCCAGGACGAGGTGAGGGCGATCGTCGCCCATGCAGGCGCGCTCAATATCGAGGTCGTTCCGGAGATCGACATTCCCGGCCACAGCACGGCCGCGCTCGTCGCCCTGCCGGAGCTCGCCGATGGGCAGGAGGCCCCGGAAAGCTATCATTCGGTCCAGGGCTACCCCAACAATGCGCTGAACCCGGCCATTCCGCTGACATACGAATTCCTCGAAAAGGTCTTCGACGAAATGGTCGAGCTCTTCCCGAGCCAATACATCCATGTTGGCGGCGACGAGGTGGCCAACGGTTCGTGGCTTGCATCGCCGCTGGCGCGAAAGCTCATGGAAGAGGAGGGCATTTCCGGGACCTTTGCGCTGCAGTCCTACTTCCTGAAAAAAGTGAAGCAGATGCTGACGGCGCGCGGCCGCAAGCTCGTCGGCTGGAACGAGGTCGCCCATGGCGGCGGCGTCGGCACCGAGGGCACGCTGTTGATGGCCTGGGAGAACCCCAAGGTCGGGATCGAGCTGGCGCGCGAGGGCTACGACGTCGTGATGACGCCCGGCCAGGCCTATTACCTCGACATGGCGCAGGCGGAAGCCTTCCAGGAGCCGGGCGCGAGCTGGGCCGGCACGGCTACGCCGGCGCATACCTACGCCTATGAGGCGGAAGGCGAATTCCCGGAAGAGCTGAAGCACCGCATGAAGGGCGTGCAAGCCTGCATCTGGTCCGAGCATTTCCTTTCGCGCGGCTATTTCAATCGTCTCGTCTTCCCGCGCCTCTCCGCCATCGCCGAAGCGGCCTGGACGCCGAAGGCGCAAAAGGACTGGCTGCGTTTCGCCGCGATCGCCCCTCTGAGCCCGATTTTGTGAGTTTGAAGCCATGCGGATCGCCGTCGGTGGAATCCATACGGAGTGCAGCACCTATTCGCCCGTCTTGACGACGGGCGAGGACTTCCGGGTGCTGAGGGGAGCGGAGCTCCTGAAAGCGGACTATTTCAGTTTTCTCGAGGCCGACGGCTTTGAGCATGTCCCGCTCCTCCATGCACGGGCCGTGCCCGGCGGCCCCGTTTCGCGCGCGGCTTACGACACCTTCAAGATCGAGTTCCTTGAGCGGCTTCGCGCTGCGCTGCCGCTCGACGGCCTCTATCTTGCGATGCATGGAGCGATCAAAGTCGACGGTATGGACGATGCCGAAGGCGACTGGATTTCGGCTGCCCGCGCTGTCGTCGGCCCGGACTGCCCGATCGCGACGAGCTACGATCTCCACGGCAATCTCAGCCAGCGGATTATCGACCAGATCGACATTTTTGCCGGCTACCGCACCGCGCCTCACATCGATACGCGCGAGACGATGGTTCGGGCTTGGTCGATGCTGGTCACGGCGCTTCGGACGGGAACGCGGCCGGGCGTCGCCTGGGCGCCCGTGCCGCTGCTGCTGCCGGGGGAATGCACGTCCACGGAGGATGAACCTGCGAGCAGCCTTTACCGGCGTCTGCCGGACTTCGATGCGCGCCCCGGCATTCTCGATGCCAACCTGATGGTGGGCTATGTCTGGGCGGACGAACCGCGGGCGACCGCTTGCGCCGTGGTGACCGGATCGGACAAGGCGACCGCCTCGAAGGCGGTGGAGGAAATCGCCGCAAACTACTGGAATGAACGGGAGAATTTCCGGTTCGGTCCGGTCACCGGTCCGCTCGAAGCGATGCTGGACATTGCCGGGGAATCGGCAACGAGGCCCGTCATCCTCGCCGATTCCGGGGACAATCCCACGGGAGGCGGCGTCGGCGACCGAGCCGACGTGTTGAAGGCGCTTCTCGCGCGCGGCTGGCGGGACGCGCTGATTGCCGGCATCGCCGACCGGCCGGGAGTGGACGCCTGTTTCGCGGCCCGCGAAGGCGCGGCGCTCGAATTGCGGCTCGGGGGCAGCCTCGATCCGTCGAGTTCCGTGGTGGAGGTCGCGGCCACTGTCGTGCGGTTGGACGATCCGGGACCGATTGCCGAGCGCCAGGCGGTCGTCCGCGTCGGCGGGATCGAGGTCGTGCTGTCAGCGCGCCGGCGTCCTTACCACAACATCGAGGACTTCCGTCGCCTTGGCCTCGATCCGAGCACCGTGCGCTTGCTCGTCGTCAAATCCGGCTATCTTTCGCCGGAGCTTGCGCCGATTGCCAATCCCAACCTGATAGCGCTCACCGATGGTGTCGTCAATCAGGACATCAAAAATCTCGGGAGCGAACGCCGCCAGCGGCCGATCTTCCCGTTCGACCGCGATTTCGATTTCGAGCCAAAGGCGCGCCTCTCGGCCCGTTGGACCTGAGCCGGGATCAGGCGGCGATCAGTTCGCTCGGATGGTCAGTCGACGCCATGCGGTGGGTGTTGGAAATCTTGAAATTCACCCTGTCGGCGCCGATATTTTTTTCACTTCTTTTTCATCCGGCGTATGCGAAAGGAGGACGTCATGCTCAATCCGGAATTGCTTTGGATGGCGCCCGTCACCGTCCGCATGAAGGACGGGGCGCCCCAGGTCTTCGCTTCTGTCAACGACGCGCTCGATTTCCTGGAAGGCGATTGGGCCGTGCATCGCGGCAGAACGTATAATCGGGCGGTTCAAACGTGCCGCCGTGCCCTAAACCGAATGACGCCAGTCGCCATAGCGCGCGAAGCGTTCATTGATGCCTGCCGAGATGCGGGTATGTCGACGGTCGCGGACGGACCGTTTGGGACGAAGACCGGCGCGGGCGGTCAACGCTCGCTTGCCTAGAGCACGATTTTAGGTCGGATCGACCTAAAATCATAAGCGTGACCGATTCTAATCAGTTTGCGTGGGATGCGGGCGGAAAACCGCGCATACTTATCCTAGAATGGCTGGCTGTGGCACTTCTTAGTTCCCCCGACGTCTCAGTGCGCCCGACTTTCGAGCATTCCCTCCGCGGGGCGCCGGAGCAATTCGCCACCGCCCTTAACGCGTTATGACCGAGCCGCCCGGCGCCATGTCTGGGCATTTCGGCGATCCTGTCGGGGGCATGATTGGCCCTCCCCATCACGGAGACAATCGGGCTCTTGAAGATCAGTTTGCGCAAAATTACATCGTTTTACGCAGCGTGCGCAGCACGCGAGAACACCGTTGATCAAGCTTCATTCGTGGAGGTTGTCATGGCAAATGGACTGATGGAAGGCAAGAAAGCACAGGATTGGCTCAATCTGGTCCTTGCAGTCGCCTTGTTCGTCTCGCCCTGGGCTATCGGCTTCGCTGGTGAGTTCATGGCCGCCTGGAACGCGTGGATCGTTGGTATCGTCATAGGCGCTTTGGCGCTCGCCACTTTGACCGCGTTCTCGGAATGGGAGGAATGGGCGAACATGGTGATCGGGATCTGGCTGGTCGTCTCGCCCTGGCTGCTCGATTTCGCCGCGAATGTGAACGCCATGTGGACACACGTGGTTTTGGGTCTGCTCGTTGCGGCGATATCGGCTTGGGCGTTGTGGGACGAACGGCGGAATCCGCATGCCCATGTATGATCGAAAAAAGGAGAGTATGGCCCGCCGCCGAAGCGGCGGGCCATTCCGATATGCGTCTCGCTGTGGCGATCACGGAGCGACGGGAATTGAAGGGTAGAGCTTGCTAGCAAGGCGTCGACAGCGACGCAAGCACGGCCCCCTCACGGGAAACGATGGGCGGCGGCTCCTGTCGTTTACGACGGTGTACTTCAGTTTATGTCGTCCCGCGTAGGCAATGGCGGCATCGCGGGATGGGAAACGCAGTTCGACTTGTGTCAGCATGTCACTCCCGCCCGTGTAGCCCATCAGATAGTCGATGAGCGGGGGAATTTGCCGTTCGAAAACCAGCAGCCAAGGTCGCCTCGACACGCGCGCCGCAGTCATCACCGAGCGTGACGGGCGAAAAATATGTGCGACACGATCGATGCTCGTTCGCGATTCGTTGATGTCAATCGCAAGGGGCCGGCTCGTGCCGACGTGCTCCAAAAACTTCCGGTCGGCGCGGTTTGTTTGCGCGCCTCGCTTCATGGGCTCCGTCATCGACGTCGTCCCTTGCAGAGCAACATAGATACGAGGGAACGCCAAGAAGCACGGCGCTCCCTGATTCCGACCCCATTTTGGCGCTCGGCGAAAATGAGGTGGGGATCAAATCGAGTGGCGTCAAGAGGGGACGCGGCTGCCCTCGGCCTCGGCTTATGAGCGGTGCGGACGAGGGTCATCGATCTGAACATTAAACGGCAATTCACGCAAATAGCTCTATGAATTCATGCCGGTAGCACTCTCCATCGTCGAGTGCTAAAAAATCCGTGCCGCCCTCTTGAAACTTGAGAAATCAGAAACCAGATCGATTTGCGCGCGATGCCGAAAGGCTCGGCGCCCCGCGTCGGTTTCGCTCCGAATGCGGCGCGGAGGACCTCTTGAAAAATCTGTTTTGTCCATGAGGAGAGCGACATGACATTCCGTCCCTTGCATGACCGTATCCTGGTTCGCCGCATCGAGGCCGAGGAAAAAACGGCCGGCGGCATCATCATCCCAGACACGGCGAAGGAAAAACCACAGGAGGGTGAGGTCGTTGCCGCCGGTCCTGGTGCGCGCGACGACAGCGGGCAACTGCGACCGCTGGATGTGAAAGTGGGGGATCGCATTCTGTTTGGCAAATGGTCGGGCACCGAGATCAAGCTCAATGGCGAGGATCTCCTGATCATGAAGGAATCTGACGTGATGGGCGTGATCGAGGTCGACGCCGCAGCGAGAAACGCAGCCTAGTGCCGATCCGGACCCATGCCAAACAAGGAATGCTGCCTTAGGAAGGAGTAGAAAA